>JAPYUT010000081.1 GCA_029940475.1 Verrucomicrobiales bacterium
CTATGGTATAGGCCTGTGACCTTTCAGCGGCACTCAAGAGCTGCAGCGGGGCGTAAAGCCGCGCGTGCGCACTCGCCAGTTTCTCCGCATCAAACTTCAGGACCTCGCGGTCATAGCTCATGAGGCCATTGACTTCCACCTCCACATCCGTTGTCTGGGTATAGATAGCCGCGCCCAGATGAGAGCGAACCATGTCTCTGAGGGGATCGAGCAGCTTGAGGTAAGCTGCCTGGAGATCCTGACGATTCGCGTAACTTCGATAACCCCAGTTCTTTTCCTGCTGCCAGGTATGCCCCTTGAGCGGCAGCCCCAACCCGCCGTATTCACCCAACACTGCCGCGCGGGCTGATTCCGCCGGAGGTGCCTTGGGTCCTGGATACTGGTGGATGTCGTGAATGTCGCCATTGCCGAAGTCATTGCCGCCACTGGCTGAGATAATCAGGCGCAAAGGATCAAGTTTACGGGTGTGCCTGGTCCAGTGCACGGTGCGGAATTGTCCCCATGCCTCATTGAAAGGCACCCACGCTACGATGCTCGGGTGGTTATATAGTGAACGAATAATCGCAGTCCATTCCTGCCCGAACTGCGCACTCTCCTCCACACTGCGTTTGATCTCGGTACCGTCCAGAGGCCAGCGGGGATTACTACCGCCATTGGGCATGTCCTGCCACACCAGGAGCCCCATCCGGTCACAATGATAATACCAGCGCAAAGGCTCAACCTTCACGTGCTTGCGCACCAGGTTGAAACCCAACTTCTTGGTCACCTCCAGGTCATAACGCAACGCTTCATCCGATGGCGCGGCATAAAGGCCATCAGGCCACCATCCCTGGTCCAGTGGCCCATACATGAAGAACGGTTTATTGTTGAGGAAAATCCGCGTGATGCCATTGAGGTCCCTGCCGAGGGAAATCTTGCGCATGCCGAAGTAACCGGAGACCGAGTCCCCGCCATAGCTGACCCGTAAATCATAAAGGTGCGGATTGCCCGGCGACCAATGTTTTACATCCGGCAGCTTCAGACGGATCGGCTGGTTCTGCTGACCACTGGCTTGCGCGATGCTCTTGCCGTTATCCTGAACATGAACGCCAATCTTGAGCCCTGATTGCGCACCCGACACGTTGCCGGTCACCATCACTTCCCCGGAATCGATATCGGGGACGATCGTCAGGGACTTGATGTAACTTTGCGCAACTGCCTCCAGCCAAACCGTCTGCCAGATGCCGGTCACCGGCGTATACCAGATACCGTGAGGCTTCTTGACCTGCTTACCGCGCGGTTGCGTGCCTTCATCGGCCGGGTCCCACACCGAGACAACAATCTCCTGTTCCTTGATATTCCCCTTGATGGCTTTGGTGATATCGAAGGAAAATGGATCATAGCCACCGCTGTGCCGACCGATCTCTTGGCCATTGATCCATACCACAGTCTCCCAGTCGACAGCTCCGAAATTAAGCAGCACCCGTTTCCCGTCCCAGTTCTCCGGCAGGGAAAATACCCGGCGATACCACAGCTTATTCTCCTGGCCCACGGTTTTGCCCACACCTGACAAGGCAGACTCCACCGGGAAGGGCACCAGGATCTGCCCATCCATCCTGGGCTTGGCTGCATCCCTGGAAACAATGGCATACTGCCAGAGCCCGTTGAGGTTCATCCAACCCTCCCGCACCATCTGCGGCCGCGGATATTCGGGATGCACGTTGTCCGGATCAACCTCCTTCGCCCAGCGGGTCATGAGCGTCCCCTTGACAGGTTGCCACTGGGCCTCTGCCTGCAGCGGTATGGTAGAAAGTAATCCCGCCAGGATTAAAATAATTTGCGTTTTAAAACTCATCCTCTTTAAGGGCGGGCAGTATAGAGACAACTGCATGATTAGCTCAACAGGTTATCCCTGATATATTATTATCAGACAATAATCTCCTTTACCAGTCACGCTTCAAACACACTGGTGAGCTATTGATCCCTTCCGTTACACTTGTATCCCCCACCGCCGTAAGGCCAATCTCATCAGTGGCACCGTGCATTACGCCTGCTTTGACACCATCACCCCACACGACAAGCCTCCTTACTGTCGTAACTGGGTGGCAGTCACAATATCAGTCGATCATTCCGGGCACTCTCTAGATCCATGCCGGCATCATTGATGCTTAAAGTTTTGACTCCGTAACCAAAAGTTCGTTCTATAGGCAACAATATGAAACTGCCAAGAGTTTTCACGATCGCATTCTCCCTTGCCCTCATTGTATTCTCTTCCTGCATGGTAACCGACCGGGCCGCGGCGGATCACCACAAGGGCTTCGTCAAGATCTTTGACGGCGAGTCACTCAAGGGCTGGGAGGAGACTCCAAAGGGGAAAACCAAAGCATGGTCGGTCAAGGACGGCATCATCGTCGGTGAGGGCGACAAGGGCCGTGGTTACCTGGTCTATGAGAACCACGGGCTTGCCGACTTCGAGATTAAGATCAGTTATCGTTTCCCGGGCAAGGGCAACAGCGGGATCAATCTCCGCGCACGCAAGGACGAGACAGGAAGGCGCAAGTTCCAGGCCTACCATGCCGATATCGGCCACGTCGGCATCGGCGGGCAGGTCCTCGGAGCCTGGGACTTCCATACCCCGGGACGCCGGGAGCACGCATGCTTCCGCGGCGACAGGCTCGTCATCGACAAGGACGACAAGCCGACTGTCACAAAGATTGAGGGTGCGGTAAAGGCGGAGGACATCAACAAGGGCGGATGGAACCAGATGCATGTCATCATGAAGGGCAACAACTTCAAGTTCTTCATCAACGGCAAGCCGTCCGCGGAGTTCACCGAGCACCTGCCGGACTCAAAGCGCCTGCACAAGGGCATGATCCAGCTGCAATTGCACGACCCGGGGATGATTGTCCAGTTCAAGGACATCTGGTTGAAGGTGCTCAAGTAAGGCAGCGCGCCCGTTGGCGAAAAAAAACCTACTTCTCCTTGGCCTTCTCGAAATAAACGCTGCAGCGCTTGACCACTTCCGGCATTTGATCGGCAAGGTCATTCTTCTCGGCAATGTCCTGCTCAAGGTCAAAGAGGGCAAAGCGGTCCTTGCCACGCCGGTGCAGCTTCCACTTGCCGACGCGAATGTCCCAGATCGAGTAGAAGCATTCGCCTTGCCCTGTCCCAGCAGCTCCGGCAGGTAACTGATGCCGTCAATGCCCTTGACCGGCTCAATGCCGGCCACCTCGCAGGCTGTCGGCAGGGCCAATACAGGCCAACAGCAGGGCATAGAGGAATGTCAGGGTGCGCCGCATTGCTGGTTTAGATTTCGGGAATGGTGTTGTGCAGCGTGTTGCAGACCTTACTCAATTTCATGAACCGTAACCCTAACACCACCACCCCACAGCGCACAAGCACTCCGGGTGGGGCGCTGCACGAGAAGCATCTTACTTCACCCAGCGACCGGGTTAAGGATCGTGTTTTACCGCATCGTCTTCAACTCGCTGTTCAGGGTTGTCAATGCTTCGTCGCATCGCACGTATACGGTCATACTGGTAGTGGTATTTACCGTCTTGTTTCCGGTAACCGACCTGGGTGGCATAGAACAGGTACAGCCATTGCCTGTCATCAATCCTGGTAACAAGTGCCTGGGGAACGTGACACGCGTCGGCATCACGATCCGGAGGAATGAAGTCCAGCTTGTTCCACGACACACCGTCAACGGAAACAGCCTCCCGCAGTTGTCGACTCTTCCAAGGTGATTCGCCCTGCCTGACAGGATATCCGGGAGGATCCGAGAAGCAGTGGTATTTCTTGCCAATCCGAATGACCTCCGGATTGGGCCAGTCCTCGATGACAGGGTTGTGTAAGTCGTGTGTGATCTTGAAGCCGCCGCCGGTCATGAAATTCCCCTTGTTCTCGGCGTATCCCATGCACACACCTTTGCCCGGAAGCCAGTAGTCAAACCAGAGCCGCCACATGCCCTCCTCACGATGCAACGAGGGCCGGTGGAAATCTCCTATCCTGCCAGGTTCCGGCTTCGGGTCGGCGATATCTTTGCGGCGAATCAACAAGGGGCGCTTCGACTTCTTCCAGTGGATGCCGTCACTGGAGGTTGCCGCCATCACGCACTGCACCATGGCAGCGGGATATCCCGACCTTTCGCTGAAGGGTTCCGATGTTGCGCTATAGGCCATGTGGTAATGGCCATCTCTCACTACCACCGACGGGTCACCCACGTGCCATGCTTCGTACCAGCGATCACTGGCGTGAAGAACGGGAGTCCATTTCCTGGGATCCATGGTCGTATCCCAAGCATTTCCCTTGCTGTATACTTCCCAGGACTGGAGATCCCTTGATCGCGCATGGAAGATCGCGTCACTGCCCGGGATGTTCTTGTTTGAGTGATTCGCAGCCCAGCCAAAGAACCACATCCTGTACCGGTAATCATCACCCGTCTCAACAACACAGGGATTGTACATATTGTTGAAATTCGCCAGCAAGTTGCCTTTTTCCCTTTGCCATTGCCCTTCCGAGACCCCGCCAAGCACAAAGCAAAATACAAGGAACCAAAAAAACTGCTTCATCCCCACAACCCTAACACCACCACCCCACAGCGCACAAGCACACCCTGCACTGCACAGTGGATTCCGACTACTCCCTTAAGCGGCAGTGGGCTCACTCCCCATCGGGTGCAGCTCGCGTGATTAAGGGAATCTTGGTCCTACCCGAACAAATCCATCACCGGTTCAGCAGTGCCGTCGGGAGTCACATAGAAGGGCCGCTGCTCGACATTGTAATGATGGTCATGGGAAATCCCCAAGGCACGGTAAATGCTGGCATGCAACTGCTCAGTGGTGACCGGGTCCTTAACCGTGGTACAGGGACGCTCATCGGCAGTCTCGCCGTAGACAAAGCCCTTCTTCACGCCGCCGCCAAAGAGCAGGACGCTGCCTGCCCCGGTAAAGTGACGATGCATGCCGTAATGCTGAAGGCCGTCGATCTTGGGCGGCACGTTCACCTGGTCCTTTACCCTCTTCTCAGGTTTACCCTCCATCATCATGTCCCGGCTGAATTCGCTGGCGACCACAATCAGGGTACGGTCAAGCAACTTGCGCTCTTCAAGGTCGAGGACAAGCTGGGCAATCGGGGCGTCGATCATAGCCTTGAGCTCCTTCATCCTGGTGTGACCGTTGTCATGAGTGTCCCAGTATTTGAAAGGATAGTAGCCGTGGGTGACTTCAATGAAACGCGCTCCGGCTTCGGTGAGGCGACGGGCCAAAAGACAGCCCAAGCCAAAGCGACCACCCACTTTATAGGTCTCATAGCTCTCCTTGGGTTCCAGGCTAAGGTCGAAAGCCTTGCGCGCCTTGGCACTGGATAGAAGCCGGTGTGCATTGTCGATCGACCTCAACAGGGACTGCCGTTGATATTCTGAGCCGTGTCGCTGGATCGGGCTATCAGCAAGCAACTTCTTATAAGCCTGGTAGCGTCTGGCAAACCGCGCGTCACTCATTCCCCCGGGAGGCTTCACCGCCTCGACAGCCTGATCGGGCTCAACAAGAAAGAATGGCGCAAACTCACTGCCAAGGAAACCCGCGGTATGAAAAGCCTTTAGGGATTCTTTCTCACCGCTGTCGAAAGTCTGGCCAATGTCGATGAAGGCGGGCAGGTCCGGATTGAGCGGCCCAAGGCTACGGGAGATCCACGAGCCGATGTGTGGTGCAGCTACCGTGAGCGGCGGCTCGTAAGCGGTATGCCAGTGATATTGATGGCGACTGTGCAGGATAAAACCGAGGTCCGCGGCGCGGTAGGTCTTGATCAGGGTGCCGCGATCCATCACGGCAGCGGTCTTCTCCAGTCCTTCAGTGAATTTCAAGCCATCGACTGCAGTATCAATGGCCGGGAAAGTAGAAAGAACCCGCTTCGGATCGAGACCCTTTTCGTAAGGAACATAACGCTTTGGGTCAAAGGTGTCGGTGCTGGCCATCCCGCCCGCCATCCACAGCACGATCACGGTATCGGCAGTGGAGTTAAGCGACTGTGCCTTGGCTTTGACAGCTGCTGAGGCGGAAGGATACCCGGCAGCCAGCGCCCCGAGCGTTGCAGCCGAGGCGGAAGATATGAAATCACGACGGTTGGTATTAGTCTTCATAATGATGATCCACTCTTTGATTATGGTTAGTGAATTAACTGGAATTCTGGATGCAAGGACAGCATCCAAAGGAGGTCCTCGATACCCTGTGCATTAGCCGGCTCCCCAACAGCCTGCCGTGCGGATTTCATTTCCTGCTCGGACGGTGCCCGGCTGATCGCGTTGGCAAACAGTGCATCAACAATCGCCCCGGAGCCGTGCCCCGCCCCGCCCCAGGCCTTGCCCCCGCGAACCATCAGGTCAGCCAGAGGCTTGCCATTGGACAACTCGATCAACTGCGCGGTGGTCGCAGTTGACTCACGTCGCGTGACCACTACATCGCGCTTCGGCCGTCCCAGGGTGCGCATGAGACGATCGAGATTGCGAAGGCCGGCCCTTGTACGGCCGGTCTTCCTGTTTGAAGCATCTCCACTCGCAGCGACAATGACCTGATCAAGCCCATCGAGAAATTGCTCGGCAGACAGGCGCCGCACCACAGGACCTTCGAAGATATAATCCCCGTCATCCTCGTCGAGGGCTACCGATGGCCTGTGGTAGGCCTTGGAGGTGAGGAGAAGTTTCATGGTATGCTTCAAATTGTATCCGTGATCGACGAAATCAACGGCCAGCCAATCAAGCAGGTCCTGGTTCCAAGTCGGGTTATCCATCTCATCGACCGGCTCGACCAAGCCCCGGCCGAAAAAGATCGCCCATAAGCGATTGACCACCGTGCGGGCGAGTCGCCCGTTCTTCGGGGAAGTGATAATCTCGGACAACTGCTTCACACGTTGGTTACGGGGAGCGGCGGGATCGATATTGCCAATCTCCGGATAAAGGAATGCCGGCGTAGCCTTTTCCCCGATAGGCTTGTTGCAACGATGCACGTCCATAGGCCCTTCCGAGAAAATCGATGCCAGGGCATAAGTCTGCTTAAGGGTCCAGTCGTTGATGAACGAATCGTGACAAGAAGCGCATTTAATATTAAGCCCGAGAAAGACCTGGGCGACATTTTGTGCAGCCTGCATCTCAACGACCTGGGATGCATTCACAGTGCCGCGCCATGCCACGCCCTTGATGAAGCCATCAGAGCCGCCCACCGGGTTAATCAATTCACGCACAAACCGGTCGTAGGGTTTGTTTTCCTCCAGTGATTTCTTTAACCAGTCCGTGATCCTCTTCCCACCCCCGCCGTGATATTGACGCGTGTAGCTGTTACGGAAGCAATCACTCCAGAAGGTGATCCAATGCGCAGAGTAGTTCTGCTTATCGTTGAGCAACCCGCCGACAAGATGAACGTGCTTATCCGGACGTTCATCATCCCGGAAAGCTGCAAGCTCAGCCGGGCTTGGAAGCAGCCCAATCGTGTCCAGAAAGACACGCCGCACGAATATCCGATCGCTTGCAGAAACAGCGGGATCAACCTTATGTTTCCTGTAGTATGGTGCCAACAGGCGATCCACCGGGTTGGTTTCCGCTCCAGGCGGAAGCTCAACCTTCCTCGGTGCCACCGGCGCATTGCGAAACTTCGCGAAGGTGAATCCCTTCTCCCACTTGAGGCCTTGGTCAATCCAAGCCCGCAGGACAGCAATATCTGCCAGCGTCAGTCGGTCACCCTTGGAGGGCATGCGCTCGTCCGGATCATTGCTGAGCACCAATTTGATAAGGAGGCTTTCCGCACTCTTTCCCTCAATCACCGCCGGTCCGCTATCCCCACCACCTATAAATGAGTGGAGGTGGTCGATGCTGAACCCGCCTTTGCGCTTGCCGTTGGCATGGCACTTGGTACAGCTGCGTTCAAGGATCGGCTTGATATCAGCAGCAAAGTCAATATTGCTTTCCGCAGGAGCCGGTATCTCACGCGGCACGGGCGTGGCGGCAGATACGGGAAAAATACTAAGCAGAGTCATCGCCAGCCAGAGAAAAGATAATTTCATCATTTGATTCATGGCTGGTTAATCGATGGAACTATCATGTTATACGGGAGAAATCGACAATTGTCAGATCCAATCGCATTGGCACCCGTTGTTTGGCGAGTCAGGGGCACTAAGAAAATCAACAAGGCGGCAAGAAAAAGAAATGTCTTTTTCACGCAATGCCCCTAACACCACCATCCCACAGCGTACAAGCCAACGCATGGTCCGCCCGATCCACCTAATTACCTACCCGACAGGAACCATCCTCACTTCAACCACCGACTGCCCTTGCGCACCGCTTTCTTGGTGACCGGCGGTCCACCGAGGTCGATCCCGTTTTCTTCAATGTCCTTGAGTCTTGTCCTGGCAAGAGCCAGCATTTCCTTTACCTTATCGGGATGCTCAGCACTTAGGTCCTTCTCCTCGGCAGGGTCCTTTGATAGATCAATGAGCACCGGGCCCTTTCCCGAGCCGGACACTTCCTTGACATGGTCAAAGTAGAGCTTCCAGTCGCCGACCCGGATCGCCTGGGGCACTGCCCACCCCTGCCAGTAAATCAAGTCCTTCCTCGGATGGGAAGTGGACTTGCCGGTGAAGGTTTCCCAGAGGTTGAGCCCGTCAATTTTCGGGGTTCCCTTGGTAGTCTCCTTGAGCTCAATGCCGCAGGCGTGAGCCAGGGTGGGAAGCAGGTCTATGGCAGTGGCAAGCTTGTCACTTTGCTCGCCTGCGGGAATCACCCCGGGCCAGCGGAGGATGCAGGGCACGCGGGTCCCCCCCTCCATGGAGCTCCACTTCAGTCCGCGATAGGGAAGCGCACTGGCCCATTTTTTCTGTCCCGGCTCCGGGCCGTTGTCGGACAGGAAAACAACGATGGTCTTCTTCTCAAGATCCAAAGCCTTCAGGCTTTCCAGGATCTCGCCGACCCTCGCGTCCAGTTCCTCCACCACGTCACCGTAGGCGCCATTGGCGGACTTTCCCTTCCAGTCCGGATGGGCCTGGGCCGGGAAATGCGGTGCGGTGAAAGGCAGGTAAAGAAAGAAAGGGCGTTCCCGGTTGGCCTTGATAAACTTCACCGCCTCATCGGCAAACTGCTCGCTGAGCCTGCTGTTGTTGAAGGGATCAGCCTCCAGTTTTTCTCCACGCCAAAGCTGCTTGGTCTGGTTATTGCTCTTGTTGATGTAGTAGGCAAGATCAAATCCCTGCCTCATGGGCTGAAGCTCAGGCGAGTCGCCCAGGTGCCACTTGCCGATCAGCGCTGTCGCATAGCCGGCAGCCTTGAACACCTCGCCCATGGTGAGTGCCCCGGGAGCGAGCCCGTTGACCGTCTTGATACCGTATCCAACCACTCCCCCGCTCCATCCGAGACGCGGCGGATAGGCCCCGGTGAGCAAGGCCATTCTCGACGGGGTGCAGACCGTGGCACCCGCGTAAAAGCTAGTCAGCCGGATTCCGTCGCCGGCCAGGTTATCGAGGACCGGGGTCTTGTGTTTCTCACTGCCGTAGCAGGCAAGGTCACGGTAACCGAGGTCATCGGCCATCATGAGGATCAGGTTGGGTCGCTCATCCGCCGATGAAGCCAGAGACAGAAGTAAGGAGATGGCGAGGGAAATTGGTAAATTTACTTTCAATGGGTTTACAGGCATCAGGGCAATTGAGCCTCCAGTTCCGGTTGCGTCCAAGGTATTTTTCGCTTTGCAGTGGCTTGCTTGATACCCTTGACCTGTGCCTCGGTCACCGGGCCTGCCTTTTTGTCCCAGGCATAGCGGATATAGCTGAGAACGCGGGCAACCTCGCGTTCCCGGGTCAGGCCCAGTGCCGCACCCGGGGCCATGAACCCTGCCTGGTAGGTTTTGCCGTCCAGTGGTCCACTGATGCCGTGCAGGAGAATCGGCACGAGATGCCCGGGCTCACCGTGAACGCGCGGCGAATCAGCCAGCGAAGGCGCCAGGGAAACTTCAGACCCCGCTACCTTTATCCCCCTGCCATCGCTACCGTGGCAGGCAACGCAGGATTGATAGTAGATCACCTCCCCGTCACGCACCAGTCGCCGATGGTCGGGATTCATGTCCCTGGGAAATTCTATTCCACGGTTCCAGTTGGTAAGGGCGGCTTTCCAGGACGCGGTAATCTCCGCCTTGTGTTTCTTTCCCTCGAGCAACTCCTGCACCAGGGGCAACTCCTTCCTGCCCCACAGGGAAACGCCGGTGGCTAATATCAGGCCGCGGTTTGCCAGGTGCCTGCCCGCAAGCTCCTGGATCAGGCTCTCCGCAGGGACTCGTGCCCTGCCCTCAGTCATGCCCAGGGTAAGGACGAGTTGCTGGGCGACCTCTTGATCTCTCTCCCGGGAAAAAACGCTCAAGCCCTTGATGGTTTCTTCCTCCTGGATCCAGCGCTCGGCAACCTGGATGCCGGCACGCCTGACCCGTGGATCCCGGTCCTGATACAAGCAGGCGACGTATTCCCGGTCGAGGGCATCCAGGCCTTCAAGGGTCCACAAGGAATGCAGGCGGGCGAGCGGGTTCTGGCTGAATCGGGCCATGCCACGGAGAAGCGGGACAACAGCCTGCCGATCCTTGCGCAGGATAATGAGTTTCTGCGCAGTCATCCGCCACCAGCCGTTGTCGTGACCCAGGTGGCGAAGCAACTCGACCGTGCTCTCCTTGAGCATTCGGGGAGATTTATCGGGCTTGTGGTCGGCATGGCGAATGCGCCATATGCGGCCATGGCGAACGTTCTTGTCGAGGCCGTTCTCAAGAATTGCCTTGCGCGGACCGGGAGAAAGCCAAGCAGCGTCCTGGATGATTCCGCGATACATGTCGGTCACATAAAGACAACCGTCGGGACCGGTTGCCGTGTTGACGAAGCGCGAGTTGATGTCGCTTGAACGCAAGAATTCCGCTTCACCCGGCTCGGTCTTCTCGAGATAATCGAGGCCACTTTTCTTGCTCACGTTTGCCCGGCGCACGACATGAATGGTGGGATCGCAGATGAAGTGGCGACCGTAATCAGAATAGGGCAATTTGTGCCCCTGGAAAATGGACTGGCCGCAGGCGGAGGTGAAGGAGCGAACCTGCGCAGCCGAACCACCCCTGTCGTTTAACAGGCAAAGGCTTTTCACCTGCATGAACCCCGGGGCGTAGGGCTTGCCCATGTCGATAGCTGTCCCGTAGACCTCCTTGCCGGCCAGGCGCTGCACGGTTCCCCAATATCGCGGATGCAGGTAGGGCGATGTCAGCGGGTCGGAATTCTGCGCCCAATAAAGATCACCGGTTTCATTATGGGTCAGGCCCCACTGGGTCCAGTGACCACGCTGCTTCTCCGCCTGCCAGTTTCCATCGGTGAAGCGATAGCGTTCAATATTGTAGGAGATATAAATGTGGTTATCCAGGTTCCAGATCAGCCCCGAGTCCTGGTGCTCGACGGACTGTTTGTTGCCGCGACCGTATGAACCGCGCTTATAGAGGAGCTTCTTCTCGTCAGCAACGCCGTCCCCGGTGGTGTCGCGATAGGAAAAAATATCCATCGTGTCCGTCTCGCGAACCGCGATGCGCTCATCCAGGGGCAGGATCATGCGGGGCAGGTTTAAGTTATCGACAAAGACCGTGACCCTGTCCATGCGCCCATCACCGTTGGTATCCTCAAGGCGCTTGATTCTGCCATTGCGCAGCGTCTTGGTTCCGGTTCCCTCGACGTCCTGCATGTAGCTGCGCATCTCCGCGACATACATCACGCCGTTGCCATCAAATACGGTCAGGACAGGTTCCTCAACATCCGGCTCGCTGGCCACCAACTCCGCCACATATCCCGGGGCAATGGAAAAGGTCGCTTTTTCCTCCCCGGGAGAGAGCAGGCAATAGGGATCCTTCTCCTTCTTGACCCGGGCGGAAACAGCCGTCCTGGAAATGGTATCCGTGGCCTTTTCCCATGTTACCTTGCTCGGCGTGAGGATGACCGGTTGATCCGGGCCCGGAAATTGCTCCGGGACCGGGAGCGACACCCTGCCGGTAGCCAGGTATTCACAACTGCGGGCCACGATTGCCTGGAAGCCCACGCAATGCAGCGCATCCCAGAACTTCTCGTTAAAATAACAATGCCCCATTGAGGTGACGATTGCCCGCCCCTTGCCATAGGTGACCTCCCAGATCATGGGCTCATCCTTGCCGGTGCCCCGCTGCTTCGGGTCGGACCACGCCGAGGAGAGGACCGTGAGATTGTTGGCCGGCCCGCGCATGTCGTGATACAACTCGTCCTTCCCGTGCATCCACATTGGAGGCAACCCCTTCATCACCGGATGCTCCGGCTGGCGAACCGTAACCCGGAAAGGGTGCTTGGAGCCATGGGCGGAGTTGTTCGCGTTGCCGGCGTCGACAAAGGTCCGTCCGGTTTTCGCGTCCACCTTCAATGCCTTGCCCTGGTCTCCCCGGCGCCAACCCATGCCGATGATGTCGTTGAACTCCTGCCAGTCACGGAACGCATTGTTGGCGGCGTGAACCAGGAAAACGCCTCCCCCGTCCTTTACGTATTCGACAAATTCCTCCTTTACTGACTCAGGCCATCCCTGTCCGTTGTAATTGAGTATAACGACATCATGGGCAGCAAAGTCAGGTTGCCAGTCCTGCCACCTCTCACCGGTTTTTTGCCTGGCAAACTGTGTCTGCTCCCGGTGGACCCGGACATTCTCTTCAAAGGCGGCAAGCAGCGCCACCTCATCGGATTTCGGGGCCCGCAGCGCACGGGGTGATGTTGATTCCGGAGCCGAGCTGACAGTGACAGTGAACCGTCCGCTTGCCTCAAGGGTGGCCCGCAGCGCGTCGGTGGTAATTTGCCAGTTATGATTGTTGCGCCCATCGACGATGAGCACGGATATTTTGTTTCCGGTTGCTTCAGGGGAATCCTTCTCAAACCCGCTGCATACCATGCCCACCACCAGGAAAATGCAGGGGAATGTCAGGCAGAACCTCATTGCTTATCCACGCGGAAATGAGGAGCGTTCTTTTTCGGGAGCCATTGTTTTAATTGAGCCTTGGT
>JAPYUT010000082.1 GCA_029940475.1 Verrucomicrobiales bacterium
GTGAAGGGCCGCTTGCCGCTGGCCACCTTCACGATCTTGCCATCATTCACTTTAAGAACGTAATTAAAAGGGGTGCCATAGGTTTGGGAGAGCATCCAGGCCATTCGCATGCTGAAAAACGCGTGATCATTGCCGCGCGGGCGACTGATGTGGCCCCGACCGGGAATCATGGTAAAGCGGCCGTAGCCGCCGAGATCGAGATGCGATTGAAACAAGGGTAACTGCTCGGAAATCTTGGAAACCGGATCTTGCGGACAATGCAGGTTCCAGACTGCGGTTTTGAGGGTTTTGCAGGTTTGAGGAGTAGTGCCTCGTTTGACCTGCCTGCAACCCCACGCGCCCAGTGGCATCATCGCGGCGATTTTGTAGGAGCCGTCATTGCCACAGGCAACGATCCAGGTGCCCTGGCCGCCCATGCTGAAACCGGTGACGTAAACCCGGTTCTCATCGACACTCACTTTGCCTTTGACGTGCGCAAGAAGCCGCTTGAAGACCGCCGCATTCCACTTGGCAATCGGCTTCACCGGTGAGACGAGAATATAACCGGAGTAACCCGGGACATTCCGACTGTAGCCGGCATCAGTGACCCGCTTATTGTCAAACAATCTCCCAGCCACCATGTTCCGCTTACCCTGGTCAGGATGATGCCGCCCCTTGCCTCCACCGTGCAGGTAAACCACCAGTGGATAGGATTTCTCAGGATTGTAATCTTTCGGCACGTAGACCGAATACTGGTAGTCATCCTTGGCAACCGCACCGGAAGCGTGCGTGTAGTTGTGGAATTTTCCCGGCGTGTAGTCGGCGGCTTCGACAATCCGGGCGACACCGGGAAAGCCCAGGATCAACAGGCACAGCGTTAACGTTTTAAGCAGAGCTATCATTGATTTGTTTTTTGTGATAATATGTTTTGGTGGACCACTGTGTTTCGGCGTCCTTAAACTTAAGCTATTGAGCTGCCTTTAGTGAGGTCCCGAGGAATGTGAGCAAACGTTGGGCATTCACTCCCTTATAGAACAGATCGCCGCCATGACCCGCACCCCCGATGACATATATTTGCACCCGTGAACCCGACTTCTGGTAGGCCTTCACGATTGCCTGCGACTGATCGAGAAGAACCGTGTTGTCCTTGTTGCCATGGAAAATAAGCAACGGGGCATCATCCCGGCTCACGTGATAAACAGCGGAGGCCTGTTTCGCCAGGGCCGTCTTTTCATGAGCCCCCCCGCCGAGCAGGTCAAAGACCACCGAGCCTTTCTCATTCGCCCTTGAGGGCTGGGTTTTACTGCGCAGGATAAAGTCCGTCGCGCCGTAATAATCCACAGCTGCCTGTATCCTTGAAGACTGGTCAAGGTTACCTCCCACCTTGCCCTCCAGCTCAGGATTCTCCGCTGTGGTGGCCATAAGCGCGCTCAGGTGACCGCCTGCACTGGCACCAGCCACGGCAATTTTCCCGGTTCTGTAGCCGAATTTCGGAGCGTTGGCGCGCAGCCAGCGCACCGCAGCCTTGCAGTCATGCAACTGGGCGGGGAACTTTGCGATATTACTCAGGCGATAGGAGATACTCGCCACTGTATAGCCATGCTTCGGAAGCCATCTCAACAAGCACTTCTCCTTGCTGCCCTTGCGCCAGCCGCCACCGTGAATCCAGACAAGAAGGCCGGATCCTTCCGGGTTTGGCGGCTGATATAAATCAAGCTTGAGGCTATGGCCATCAACCACGGCAAACTCGATATCCTTGACCACCTTGCCCGGCTCATCGGCATGCGCTGTCGCCAACGAAACAACAACCGCAATAATACATTTCAGATTCAATTTATACATATTCTCTACAAAAATCGCGAGGCAACAACAGAAGGCAGCCTACCTGGCATGTAATTTCCTCCACGCTTGCATTGATCGTTTGAGGTTGTCGCGGGAATCACCACCGACCGCGTAGCACTGCAGGCCGATCACGCCGTCAAAGCCCACTCCACGCAGAAGTTCAAGCACACTTGCCTGGTCAAAGCTGCCACGATCCAGCGTCTGGATGAGCTGACCCCATGAACGACCACCGGCTTCCGCGCCACTGATGCTGGCCCGCCACAGTAAGGGCTTGGCATTCTCCAGTGCGGCCTTGAGATCACTCTTTGGCTCGACATGCAGGAAATGGCAAAGGTTGAACATCACCCCAACGTTCTCCCGCTTGCACTTTTTGGCGACCCTGACGGCATCGCCAATCCTGTCTATATAGAAACCGGCATGCGGATAGAGAACGACCTTGAGGCCTGATTGCCTGGCCTGATCCGCGATCTCCCTGACAAAGGCAACCGCCTGCTCATCAGTGTTGTTGTTCCTGCTGCCCTGGACATAAAGCTCAATGACGGTATCCCGCCCCTTGAGGCCGGTGATCATCTCGGTAATCACCGGATTGTATGTGTGCCCACGGGCACCCAGCTTGCCGCCCACATAAAAGCTGAAAAGCTTGAGCTTGGCATCGTCGTATACCTTCAGTCTTCGCTGCAATTCCTCGCCGGCACTTGGGTTCGCCGAGCCAATGCCGTCATAACCCAGCTCCTTCAACACCCTGACACGCTCCTCGACCGTCTTGAAGTGGACCCCGTTCTGGAAGGCAAACAACGGCCACTTGGCGGATTCTGCACGAACATCGGCAACGATGGAAAAAACAAGGGCAGTAAAGATCAATATTCTCATGGCTAAGGTGTGAATTGAGAGACTAACCCGAACTGTGATCATCAGGGAAGGTTTTCCTCTCGCCCTTGAGCCCGGGAAATGAATGGACCAATTAATCGCCGGTAATGCGCTCAGAACAACGGCAGGGGCTCACCGTCACAGATCCGCAGGGGCCGCCCCAGTTGATCGTGCAACTCGGTACGATGATCAACGCCCATTGCGGTATAGATGGTGGCATGGAAATCAGCCGGCGAGCAGGGGTCAGATCCCGGTTCAGCCCCACGTGAATCACTGGAACCATAAGCCTGTCCACCTCGGATTCCTCCTCCGGCAAGTGCCACAGAGTAAACTCCCGGGTGATGATCACGCCCGCCATTCTTGTTGATCTTTGGCGTGCGTCCAAAATCAGTGAGGAAAACCACCAGGGTCTCATCAAGAAGACCGCGCTGGTCAAGGTCTGTGAGTAAAGCTGAAACAGAACGGTCAAACACCGGCAACAGGCGATCTTTCATCTTCGGAAAATGCCCGCGGTGTGTATCCCAGTTGTCACCTCCTCCACCCGCCAGGTCGCCGGCTGAGCACAAGGCCTGTACCACCGGGACACCTGCCTCAACAAGTCGGCGGGAAAGCAACAGGCAACATTGCCACCGGAATAACACAGGAAAGAATCCGCAGTATTGAATACGTCATCACAGCAATAACTCTTCTCACGGCAAACCGATCATCTTTACATTATCCCCTTGTCCTGCCAGCCCCTGATCCAGGTAAACGAACATGGCAGGAGATTAAGTACAGGGTCAAAAACCAGGCAATGATGCATTCCTTCAGCTCACTGTTGCCGATTGAATTAAAAATTTTCCCTTGGAAAAAACCGGCTGCCTTCACCATCACATACAACAATCCCGCAGTAAGCAGACACCTTGGTGCCAGGATCCATGTCGTTACAAAGGAGAAAAATTTACTTTCCTTAAACCTCTTTGCGCAGCCAGTCACGCGCAGCAGGGGGGCGGCAAAAACCGCCACAAGTATGAAAAGTTCAACCAGGTTGCGTGGTTTCTGATCCAGCCAGGAAGTCGTGTTATGCAGGTTCGTCTCGCCCTGGTCATTGATTGACCTGACAAATTCCGGGGTTTCCCAGTTAAATTACCACTGTCCCCAGCTGGCCTCCTCCCCGGCGAAATAAATGCAGGCCGCCGTCCAGGCCAGCACCCAGTAACCTGTCAACCGGTGCGGAAACTGTCCCCGCAGGAGGAAAGTCCGGATTCCGGACAGGATGCCGGGAATCAACACGATCACCGTGAGGTGTTCAATGATCCCGCTGCCCCGGCCATCCTTTGCCAGATGCCCCTGGAACCCTGTAGGATCCAGCCAGGCATACAGCACTATAGCCAAGGCAACAATGATACTGGATAGGGTGGCAAATAAACTGAACCTGTCCTCACTTCCCATATTGATACTGATGCTATCCTCTCATCATCTTGCCCGGTAATCCATATTCAGGGGACACTGGCCGGCACACGTCAGGTAAACCCGCAGCAACACCCATGCCGGCTAGAGCCAGCGCAGCTATTTCTTGGCGCCCCTGCCCCAACGATCCTCCCATATGGCAGCCAGCTTCGTTACCTGCCCGGGCTGCTTGTCGGCCAGGTTATTCGTCTCGGTCCGGTTCTTTGCAATGTCATAAAGCGCCCAGGGACCTTTCCCCTCACGCACAATCTTGTAATCACCCTTCACGATTGCGTGTGTGCCGGAATGATTGAAAATATAGGCGTGGTTTCGGTCATTGGATCCGCCTTTAATGATTGGCACCAGTGAAATGCTCTCATGCGGGTCAATAGCACTGCCGTTAAATTGCGCGGGATACTTGGCCCCAGCCAGTTCAATGCAGGTGGCCATCATGTCGACCACATGCCCCCGCTGCAGCGTAATGGATCCCGGCTTGCTCTTCAAACCCGCCGGCCAGTGCGCAATGGCTGGAGTGCACGCACCGCCATTGTGCACATTCATCTTGTAACGGCGCATCGGCGTGTTCTGTGCGCTTGCCCAGTTATGACCGACACTGCCATAGGTGAGCGGTCCCCCCATCGGCACGTCATACCTGTCACCTACCGCCACCTTCTTGCCCTCCTTCTTGGCCTTGGCCAGGATGTTGTTGGCGGTGTTCCAGCCGTTTCCACCAAGGTGCTCGGGGCAGGCTCCGTTATCGTGGCAATAGATGATTAAAGTGTTCTCAAGCTGCTTGGTTCGCTTGAGGGCTGCGGTGATCCTGCCAACGGCCTGATCCATGTGGTCGATCATTGCCGCATAAATTGCCATGTTGCGGATACGCCACTCCTTGTGATCGATGCTTTCCCAGTCCTGCACACGCTGCTCCCTCTCGGGAAGCGGCCATCGCTCCCTGTCGATAATGCCCATCTCAAGCATTCGGGCATAACGGTCCTGGCGAAGTTTTTCCCAGCCGCCCCGGTATATCTTGAGGTATTTCTGGATTGATTCCTCGGGAGCATGCATCGGCCAATGTGCAGCGGTGAAGGCAACGTATTGAAAAAACGGTTTCTTCGACCCGGAAAATTTCTCGATCTGCCTGACTGCCTCGGCCCCGATCTTGTCCGTATAGTAGTAGTCTTTGCCTTCCGGTTCTGTGAACTCGGTATTACGTGCCAGCGTATAGGGATCCCAGAACGAACCGGCGCCTGTCATCGTCCCGTAAAAATCATCAAATCCACGCTGAATCGGGCCGTCTTTTTTCGGATTCATGCCAAGGTGCCACTTGCCCACCATCCCAGTCTGGTAACCGGCGGGCCTGAGTACCTCGGCAACCGTGACCTGTGAACCCCTGAGATTGTTGCTGTAGCGGCCGCTCAGCAGTGTAGCGCGTGTCGGCCAGCAACGCGCAGTGTTATAGAACTCGGTAAACCGGAGCCCGCCCGCAGCAAGGGCATCGAGGTTGGGTGTTTCAATCTCACCACCAAAACAACCGAGATCGGAAAACCCCATGTCATCAGTCAATATGATAATGATGTTCGGACGTTGCGCCGCATGCAGGGAATTACAGAACAACAGTGAAGCTATGGCTATAAAGAAACGCATGATAAAACTCTAATCCCGTGGCTGGAGGTTGGCAATCCCCATGCGAACACGTATGAATAGTACCAGGCACTCCATGGGGTATATCCTTTGCTATTGCCTGCACATTTTCTTTCATGTAAGACCTAGTCATGCCCTTTAGATTTCTTTACACCATCACCTTCTCAATCCTGTGGCTCACGGCATCTGTCCCGGCGGCAGACAAACCCAACGTGATTTACATCCTCGCTGATGACCTGGGTTATGGCGACCTCTCCCACGCCGGTGGCAAGGCCTCTACACCGCACTGCGACCGCTTGGCGCGTGAGGGAATGCGTTTCACGGATTCACATACCACTTCTTCAGTCTGCACACCTACCCGTTATGGCATCCTTACCGGTCGTTATAACTGGCGCAGCACTCTGAAAAAAGGCGTTCTCTGGGGAATGTCTGAGCCTCTGATTGAGCCGGATCGGCTTACAGTGCCCGGCTTTCTGCGACAGCACGGTTATTTCACCGCCGTGGTCGGTAAATGGCACCTTGGCCTTGGTTGGAAAATGTTGCCCAATGGCGAAAAGCGCAGCCCCAAGACCGGCGCGGCCAAGGGCGATGGCTGGCAGATTGATTACGCAAAGAAAGTCGACGGCGGGCCGCTGGCGATCGGCTTTGATGAATCCTTCATCATCCCTGCCTCCCTCGACATGTTCCCCTACCTTTATTTAAAGAACGACAAGCCCACGGCATGGGCCAATACCACCAAGGCCTTCCACCGGCCCGGCCCGGCGGCTGAGGGTTTCGAGGCGATAAACTGTCTTACTGATTTTGCGCGCGAAAGCCGCGCTTACATTGCCGCGCGGTCCAAAAGCGACAAACCCTTCTTCCTTTATCTGCCTCTAACCAGTCCACACACGCCCATTGTTCCCTCCAGGAAGTGGCAGGGTGAGTCGGGCTTGAGTATCTATGGAGATTTCTTGATGGAAACCGACTGGGTTGTCGGAGAAGTGCTTGCGGAACTGGATAAGCAAAAGCTTACTAATGATACCATTGTGATCTTTACTGCCGACAATGGTTGTTCGCCACAGGCTAAGATACCCGATCTGATCAAGAAGGGCCACAAGCCCAATGGCGATTGGCGTGGCCACAAGGCCGATATTTATGAGGGTGGCCACCGCACTCCCTTCCTCCTCCGCTGGCCCGGCAAAGTGAAGGCCGGTTCCTCTTCAAGCCAGACCATCTGCACCACGGATCTCTTTGCCACCATGGCTGATATTCTTGGCCCGCATGCCAAATTACCCGCCGCCGCAGGCGTGGATTCATTCTCTTTTCTCACTGCCCTCGTCGGCAAGGGCGCCGGTAAACCTACCCGTCCCTTGACCATCCATCATTCCATCAACGGCTCCTTTGCCATCCGCCGCGGCCCCTGGAAGCTAGCCCTGTGCCCCGGGTCAGGGGGATGGAGTGCACCAAGACCCGCTGCAGCATTCAAGAACAAGAAACTGCCCCTCATCCAGCTCTATAACCTGAGCGATGATCCCGCCGAGAAAAAAAACCTGAGTAATCAAAAACCGGAACTCGTTAAGGAACTCATTGGTGAACTGGCTGCTGCCATCCGCAATGGCCGAACAAATACCGGTCCAAAGCAGAGCAATGAAGGTCTCCCCAACACCTTCAATAAAAGACTCCTCACCGCATTCCCCCGGCTTGGAAAATAGCCGGTAAAATTGTCTGTTCATCCTTTGGCACGTCACTAGAATCAAACAATCGCAATGCGTAACCATGATCGCCGATTGAATTCAATAATACGGCTTGGGTATTTATTGGCGGCTCTTCTGGCAACAAGCATTTCCACCCACGGGCAGAATCCCCTCTCTGTCTCCCCACCGGAGAAAGACGACTCGGTGAAGGCACAGCTGGCATCCTTCTCCCTGGACGAGCGCCTGCAGGTCAACCTCTTTGCTGATGAAAGCATGGGCATTGCCAACCCGGTCTGTTTTCGCTGGGACGCACGCGATCGGCTCTGGGTGTTGTGCACCTGGGCATATCCACAGTTGCAGCCGGGTATCAAGCCGGAGGATAAACTGGTCATCCTTGAAGACACCGACAGTGACGGCAGGGCGGATAAAGTCTCCACCTTCGCCGACGGGCTGAACATGCCTACCGGGTTCGCACTGGGACACGGCGGAGCGTATATTGGAAACGGTCGCGACCTGATCCATGTCAAAGACACCACTGGTGATGGCAAAGCGGACAAACGCGAAGTGATCTTTACCGGCTTCGGTACCGGCGACACGCACCAGAACATCAACTCCTTCGCCTGGACGCCCGGGGGTGAACTGCTCTTCTGCCAGGGACTCCACTGTTTCTCACGCGTGGAGACACCGTGGGGCATCCGCCGGCTCGACGAGCACGGTTCATGGCGCCTGCGGCCACTGCGCCGCCAGTTGCACAGTTACCGGCGAACCTCGGGCGGCGGCAACCCGTGGGGCTATGCATTTGGCGACTGGGGTGAACCCTTTATCAAGAGCAACGGCGGCGGAATCAGTGAGTTGCTGCCAAGCATGGTGCATACCGACCACATTACCGGCGGCTACTGGGGTGGAGCGATGCAAATTGGCGCAACGAAGATCAAGTCAATGGTAATAAACATTGTCGACTCACCACACCTTCCAGAAGATCTGCAGGGAGATTTTTTGATTGCCGGATATTTCGCGCGCAACATTGCCCGCCTGCGCCCCGCAACAGATGGAGCGGGACATAAACTGCAGACACTCGCGCCGCTGCTCACCTCATCACACAATGCTTTCCGCCCGGTTGACCTGAATATCGGTCCAGATGGCGCCCTGTATGTCGCCGACTGGTTCAACCCGATCATTGGTCATTACCAGGCCTCACTGCGGCATCCCAACCGCGACAGGGATCATGGCCGCATCTGGCGCATCAGTGCCAAGGGGCGCACGCTGCTTCAGTCACCCATGCTGGCTGAAATGAATAGCACACAACTTTGCAAACAACTCGCCCAACCGCTGCGTCGGACACGCCAGCTTGCCAAGCTTCGCCTCATGGACCTGCCGAAACCCGAGGCCATTGCCGCCATCGGAAAGTGGATTGAGGGACTGAAGCCAACCGATCCCCAACTCGAGCACAAACTCTTCGAGGCCATCGGGGTATTTGAGTCCCACGAGGTGGTGAATCGCGCACTGCTGGAACGCCTGCTGACAGCGAAGGACCACCGCGCCCGCGCCTATGCCACGCGCGTCGTCGCACGCTGGCATCACCGGCTGAAAGATCCACTGGCTCTTTTAAGGAAAAGCGCCGTCGATGAGCACCCCCGGGTCCGCCTCGAGGCAATCGTCGCCGCCAGCGACATTCGCGAGGCCGGCTCAATTGTGATTGCCGCCCAGGCAGCCGACGGCCCAAAAGATCGCTTTATTGATTTCGCTTTTACTCAAGCTGTGCATGCACTTGCAACGCACTGGAAACCGGCACTACTGTCCGGAAAACTGCAATTCAACCACTCCTCACACCTGGTGCGCGTGGTGGGCACCATCGGTGGCAATGAAGTAGCCGGTGTCATACGCCAAAAAATTGCGGAGGAGAACCTGGAACCCGGGGAGGTCACGACATTACTTGCCCTGCTGGCAGGTATCGGAAACTCCACAGATGCCGGGATGACACTGAAAAACGGTGCCGACAAGCCAGAAGTGTTAAGGGCTTTGGCCGACTCAGCACGCGAACGCAACCTGCAGGCGCCCGCCAACGCTGCCCAGTTGATTGGCCCGGCCCTGGGGAGCCAGGACAACGCCATCCGCCTGCAAGCTATCCGGCTTAGTGGCTTGTGGGCATTGAATGAACACGGCGCAGCGATCAGTACCATGGCGACTGATCGCACCGAAAGCTTACCGCTGCGCCTGGCAGCCACTGAGGCACTCGGCCCAATGAATGATCCGGCCCTCATTAAAATACTGGTGCCATTAACGACACTGGACACCCCCCCCACCATTCGCGCTGCGGCAATGGCAAGCCTGGCCAAGCGCGATGTCACACGGGCGGCGGCATTGACCGCGGCCCTCTTGACAAAAGTTGAGGTAAAAGAGCTTGATCTATTGCTGGCAGCACTGCTGCAGCGCAGCAGGGGTGCTGATGAACTGGCAGGCGCACTGGCCGCGCACACAATCCCGGCAGACACCGCCAAGATCATGCGCCGCTGGCTCAACAGCACCGGGCGCAATGAACCAAGGCTCGCTGGGGCACTTAATGATATCATCGGCCTTAAGGGAACTACCCCGGCTTACAGCCCTGACTATGTGGCCGCCCTTGCCAAGGATGCACTGGCCGAAGGCGATGCAACAAACGGCAGGAAAATATTCCAGTTGCCGATCATCAGTTGCACGGCATGCCATGCGGTGGATGGCATCCGGGGGACTGTCACGGCACTCAAGGGGCCAAACCTCACGGCATTGGCGGCGGGCCTTCCGGTGGATATCATTATTGAATCAGTACTTTGGCCTGAACGGCAAATCAAGGAAGGTTACCAGGCTACCACGGTGGTCACAAAGGATGGCCGTGTATTGAGCGGCTTCGCGCACAGTGAGGATAAAACCGTGCTGCGTATCCGCGACCTTACCACCGGCAAGATCGCCACCCTGCAGGCCGGCGACATCAAGCAGCGCAGCAAGGGCGGCACCGTCATGCCGCCGCAACTCACCGCCAGCCTGACGCGCCCCGAATTGCGTGACCTTATTAAATACCTGTCTACCTTGAAGACCTTGGAAAGTTCTGAATAATGAAAGAAACTCAATCCTATTATTGCTTGAACATTGCGATGCCACTCGCATCTCTGCTGGCTTCCGCCCTGCTTGTTGCCGATGCTGCCGCCTTGCCAGGTAAACCCAACGTCATCCTGATCCTGGGTGATGACATGGGCATTGACTCGGTGTCCGCATTCAACCCCAAGCTAGGATTGAAGACGCCTGCCATCGACCAATTAGCCAGCGAGGGAATGTCATTCATCGACGCCCATTCCACCTCCGGCGTCTGCTCACCCACACGCTACAGTGTGCTCACCGGGCGTTACAACTGGCGCAGCCGCCTCAAGCGCGGCATCGTCGGGCAGTGGGAACGCCCGCTGATTGCCGATGCCCGCCTCACCCTGCCGGAGATGTTCCGTGAGAAGGGCTATGCCACCTGCATGATCGGCAAGTGGCACCTCGGCTGGAATTGGCCCGGCAAGGACGGTGGATTCACCGAAAAACTGGCCGAGATCGACTTCACCAAGGCCATCAAGGGTGGCCCGATTGACCACGGCTTCGACTACTACTACGGTGACGACGTGCCCAACTGGCCACCCTTCGCATGGCGCGAGAATGATCGGATACTCACTCCACCCGTCCTCAAACTGAAAGGCGGTGCCCTGGGCAACGGACCCGTTGACCCGCGCTGGGACCTCACCGCCGTGTTGCTCGAGTACGGTCGCCGTTGCGCCGAGTACGTGCGCGGTCGCAAGGACAAGGAACAGCCGTTTTTTTTATATTTCCCCATGCCCTCGCCGCACACACCCATCGCGCCGGGCGGTAAGTTCAAGGGCATCACCGGAATCAGTCCATACGCGGATTTTCTAGTGGAGACTGACTGGGCTGTCGGTGAAATCCTCAAGGCACTGAAGGACACCGGGCAGGCCGATAATACCATGATCATTTTCACCTGCGACAACGGCACCTCACCCAAGGCCAACTTCGCGCAACTGAATGCCGCCAACGTGCACCTGAATGAAAACTGGCGCGGCTGGAAGGCCGACGCATACGAGGGCGGCCACCGTGTGCCGTTCATCGTACGCTGGCCCGGCCGCATCAGGGGAGACACACGCAGTGAACAGACAATCTCCCTTGCCGATATCATGGCGACATGCGCCGAGCTCATTGATACCAAGCTCCCCGCCACCGCCGCCGAGGACAGCGTCAGCCTGTTGCCCGTCCTCACCGGGAAAAAAGTGGACGAAGCCCTGCATGAGTTGGTCATTCATCATTCCATCAGTGGCCATTTTGCCGTTCGCATGGGCAAGTGGAAACTGCTCCTGTGCCGCGGGTCCGGCGGCTGGAGTTCCCCGCGTGAATCCGTCGCCACCAAGCAAAAACGGCCAATGCTGCAGCTCTACGACCTTGACAACGATCCCAAGGAAACCGAAAACCTGCACACTAAATACCCCGACAGGGTGAGGACACTCGTTAATGCCCTGGCAAGGGCTATTGGCGAAGGGCGCACCACTCCCGGGCCGCCGCAGGCCAACCAGGGCTGGCCCAATACCATCCCCCAGCCAATCCTGAAGAAATTTCCGCAACTCGCCACACGGGAAAAGTGATGCGAGCCGGGGAGATGAAAAATTGAAGATGCCCAAAATATTCCTGTTCTGTACCGCGTTGGCTTGTGCCTTGGCGGAGTCTGCCAACGGTGAGCTTATCGTGGCCGAGGGTTTGGCAGTCGCACCGTTTGCGACTCAGGACCAGTTGTCCAATCCCGCCAGCATCGACGTCGATGATCGCGGGCGTGTCTGGGTGGGCGAGGCGGTCAACTACCGCAAGAAAACCCGCAAGGAGGGCGACCGTATATTGATCCTGGAGGATGGTAACGGAGATGGCCGGGCCGACAAGACCACGGTATTTTACCAGGATCCCGACATCGACGGCGTACACGGTGTCTGCGTGCTGGGCAACCAGGCGATTGTCTCAGCCCCGGACAGGATCCTCTTGCTCACCGACAGCGACGGCGACGACAAGGCGGACGTAAAGAAGTTGTTATTCAGGGGCAAGGTCTTGAACCCGGTCCATGGCCAGCATGACCACGCAGTTCACGCGGTAATGTTCGGGCCTGACGGGCGGCTTTACTTTAACTTCGGCAACTTCAACGCCGGGCTGTGGCGTGCGGACGGCACCCTGGTGAAGGACGTTTTCGGCAACCCCGTAGACAACAGCCGCAAGCCCTATCAGGAAGGCATGGTCATTCGCTGCGAGATGGATGGCAGCCAGGTCGAGGTGCTCGGCTACAACTTCCGCAACAACTGGGAGGTGACGGTCGATTCCTTCGGCTCCATGTGGCAGTCGGACAACGACAATGGATCCAGCTCCTGCCGCGTGAACTTCGTCATGGAATACGGCAATTACGGATACCGGGACGAAATGACAGGAC
>JAPYUT010000083.1:0-11142 GCA_029940475.1 Verrucomicrobiales bacterium
CGGTCTCGTCACCTCCCCGGTAGATTGGCAGGGGAGTAACTCCTTTGACGGGTTGCGAGAAGCGCACCAGTGCAATGTCATATTCATCACGTCTCTTGTTCCACTGCGGGTGGGGGATGATTTCGGCGACGGAGTATTCAGTTCCGTTGACATTTAAAGAGTCGCCGGGATCCAGGTCAGCAGCACAGTGGGCGACAGTCAGCAGGTATGACTCGTGGACAAGCGTGCCGATGCAGTCGCCGCGTTCAATAAGGTCGACCAGGGCCGGGTAATCGAAATCAGCGACAACATATTCGGAATCTTCAAGGTCGTCGCGAATGATAATGGCCGAGGCGTATGCCAGGCTGAGGGACCACAATCCCAACCTCACTGAATTGAGGATTATTTTCCGTGGGAGTGAACGCATAATCATACGCTGACACAGGATAAATAATATTTCCACATCGGTTTGCGCGCAATATATTTGCAAACGGAGATTTTAGCCGATTGCGGGAATCATTTAAAACCGGAAAGATGATCTACTACATGCTGTGCGTGTCCGGGCTTTAGGATGTTCATTTTTCAAGCAGCCGGTTTGCATGATCAATATATGGTAAATTACTGAGAATTCGGGCGGACGATAATCACCCATATAGGAGAGTCAGCAGGTTTATTCACCTTTATATTAGATCGGCGTAACTTTCTAAGTGACAATGGTGAAGCTAAGCGAAATCGAACCGCTGACCTCCTCATTGCGAACGAGACGCTCTGCCAACTGAGCTATAGCCCCATTGCCGATTAAAAGCCTGTATTGCCTGCTATTAAACTACCTCCGGTAATTGATCTTTATCAAGACTGCGTGTCGCAATCCGGCGTCAACCCGGGGGCGACTTGGTGATTGAGGGTCTGTCGCCCGTCTTCCCAGTGTTGGCAGTTTGCAATTGCTGCCGTGATGTATTGCTTTGCCCTGGAAACGGATTGCTCAAGCGAATAGCCGTTGGCGATGCAGGCTGTGATGGCTGCTGAATATGCGCACCCTGTTCCGTGTGGGGCGACACCTTTCACAAAGGGGGCTCTAAAATGCTGTAAGCCTTTTTCAGTGACGAGAACGTCGATGGCATCTGCTGTGTCCAGGTGTCCTCCCTTGAGCAGCACAGGGACAGTGTAGCGTGAATAAAGATCCACTGCGCATTGATCGAGGTTGGCGGCAGTAACATCGATGCCATCAAGGAGAATGGATGCCTCGTCGATATTCGGCGTAAACAGTGAGGCGCGTGCAAGAAATGAATCCCTAAAGAAATCAATGGCACTTTCCTCAAGAAGGGCATCACCACTGCTGGCATTCATTACCGGGTCGACAATGAGCGGGGCAGGACAGTCGTTTCGCTCAAGACAGGCGAGTACCGTTTTCAGCAGTGAGGCCTTGAACAGCATACCGGTCTTGATGGCCGCCACCGGGTAAGTGTCGAGCAACAGGTCAATCTGCGCAGTAAGGTGATCCGGGCTCACCGGATTGATGTCAATAACACTACCAGGAACCTGGGCAGTGGTGCAACTGATCGCACTGAGACCATGAATTCCAAGTGAGGCAAAGGTCATGAGGTCAGACTGGATGCCCGCACCCCCAGACGGATCCGATCCGGCGATGGTCAAGGCGATTGGCGGTGGGTGGGAGGTGATGGTTTTCATTTTGACGCAATTGTCACTTCCATTGTTGATGCAGTTGAGCCTATGCTGGACTTAAAGAAAGGATTTGTAAATTGGAGATCGAAGAGCTCACTGGACTTGCCGTCAATATCGATGACGTGATTTATATGCCCGACCTTGAGGCACCGACTGACCGGCCTCATCCCTTCGTGTATTTTGTGACGATCACCAACAACTCCGATGAGGCAGTGACAATACGCGGGCGCAAGTGGGTTCTGACCCAAGCAAGCGGGGAGGTGACCATTGTCGAGGGTGACGGAGTTGTCGGCCAGTTTCCGAAATTGGATGTCGGCGCAGATTTCAGTTACAACAGCTACCACGTGATCGGATCTGACTGCACTGCTGACGGGGCATTCTTCGGCGCGACTGAAGCCGGGCGAGCCGTGTTTGCAAAGATCCCGCGCTTTGAGCTCAGTGTCCCGAAGTGGGTTTGAATTCCTGTTAATGATGTCGCATCGACTCGGTGAGGATTGACCCGACAGGTAAATCGTGCGCTTCAGTTGGTATCGAGGGGTAGACCTGAAGGTCAAAAGCCAGTGCGACTTTTGGAGTTGAAGGAGGCAACCGGCCGAGAAACCGGTCGTAATAACCGCCGCCTCGACCGAGACGGTCTCCGCATTGCGAGAATGCCAGTCCAGGCACAAGGACAAGGTCAAGACTTCCCGGGGCAACTACCTCGCAGCACTCCGGGTCAGGCGTGCTGACTCCAAGTGTTGAGTCCAGTAGCTGCTGGAAATTATTGACAGTAAGTGCTTCAAGGGTGTGGCCCTTGATCAGTGGCAAACAGACGATAATGCCGTTGCCCAACCAGTCTTCAAGCAGGGGGGAGATGTTAGGCTCTGAAGGCAGCGGCCAGAAGGCAAGCACCCGCTGACCGCTTGTGGCAAGGGGCGCGAGTCGCCGGCATATCTCCCGGCTCGCGTGTGCGTGTACGGGTTTCTCCATCGCCAGCAGCCTGGGAATAACCTTGCGCCTCAGGTCGGATTTTTCTGTGGCGGTTGACACTGGCAATAAATGTTGTGTTACAGCGCGTAATTAATCGAATATATGATCAAGTCGCCGATTCTTCCTGCTTGTTGTCATCATCACCTTGATTGCGGAATGCTGCGATCAAGAGCAATCCTGCGGCAATACAGATGCATGAGTCAGCGACGTTGAAAGAAGGCCAGTGGTGTTGACCAATATGGAAGTCGAGGAAATCGACGACGTAGCCGTGCCAAAGGCGATCGGTGAGGTTGCCTAGAATTCCGGAAAGCAAAAGGGCGACGGCTGTGCCGTTGAGCTTACCGGGAAAGTGCCCCCTCCGCCAGAAAATGAGAATTGCAACTAGTGCGCAAACAGCAATGAAAGTAAAAATAATGTTGGCTGAGGATCCCTCGTTAAACTGACCGAAGGCAATCCCGGTATTATGCACCCTTACGAGGTTGAAAAAGCCTGGGATTACCTCGGATTGCTCATGGTGTAAGAATGATCTCACTACGACAGCCTTTGTCACCTGATCAATAAGATACAGGGGCAGAGTTAGGAGGGAAAGAAGCCTGATCATGTAGTCTAAGGAAATAATCCTGCAGGTGAGCGTTGTTGCAATTGTCGCTCAAGGGCATCAATCTGTCCCGCTAATGCCTGATTTTGCAATTGAAAATCAGCTTCAATCTGAGGGTTTTCACCCGGTTGCAGGGATTGATGAGGCGGGGCGTGGTCCATTGGCAGGCCCGGTGGTGGCCGCTGCCGTGATTCTTCCAGAAGGATTCGAGGCGGATGGCCTGAATGATTCGAAGAAGTTAAGCCCTGCACGGAGGGAAAAACTCCATGCACTTATTACCGCTGAAGGCTCAGGGGTCGTCTGGGGCTTGGCTCGTGTTGAACCAGAAGATATTGACAGCATAAATATTCTCAAGGCCACGCATCGTGCAATGGCGCTTGCCGCGCAGTCACTTGGAGTAGTTCCATCAATGACACTGATAGATGGTCTTCCTGTCACCGGGTTCCCTTATCCGTTTCGCGCGATCGTGAAGGGAGATCTCAAGAGTATGTCAATTGCAGCCGCGAGTATCCTTGCAAAAGTTGATAGGGACCGGATTATGCTGGAGTATGCGAAAATATACCCGCAATACGGATTCGAGCGACACAAGGGGTATGGGACAAAGTTTCATCTCGAGTCTTTGAAGAATTATGGGCCTTGCGAGATTCATCGTCAGTCGTTTGCTCCGGTTGCGCAATGCGCCGGTTAAGCTCACCCGTGACGGCCAGCCTTTATCAAAGCAGGAAATTGGTCTGCTTGGAGAGAACTTAGCGGTGCGTTACCTGCGGGCGCGGGGATGGAAAATCCTTTACCGTAACTTCCGAGCAACAGATGGGGGAGAGGTTGATATTGTGGCGCGTGATGGGGACGTTCTTGCCTTTATTGAAGTCAAGAGCCGAACCAGTGAGCGCTATGGGCGACCCGTTGATGCAGTGAACATGGACAAGCGCTTCCTCATCACCCGCGGTGCGATGGAGTGGTTGCGCCTGCTTGATAGTGACGATGTTTGTCTTAATTACCGATTTGATGTTGTTGAGTTAATCCTGAATAATGGGAAGAAGGAGCAAATTAACCTGATTAAGGGCGCGTTTGAGACACCGGAACCCTACCTCAGCGGCTAGCAGGGGCGGCGGTGCCAATTGGTGGTTTTCTCAAACGCGTCAGTCACTTTGAGGACAGTGCCTTCACCAAGGGGTGGCCCAAGAACCTGAAGGCCTACGGGTAGTTGTGTGCCGGAATCACTCTCGACAAGGCCACAGGGGGTGCTGGCCCCGCATATTCCGGCAAGGTTGGCCGCGATGGTGAATATATCGGCGAGATACATTTGCAGCGGGTCGCCGGATTTTTCACCTATCTTGAATGCCGGGGTCGGTGCGGTTGGTGAAACAAGCACATCCGCTTGTTCAAAAGCAGCAGTGAAATCCTGACGGATAAGGGTGCGGACTTTTTGTGCGCGCACGTAATAGGCATCGTTGTAACCTGAGCTGAGCACGTAGGTGCCGAGGATAATGCGCCTTTTCACCTCGTCTCCAAAACCTGCAGCGCGAGTCCGGCGGTAATGATCAATAATGTCGTTAGGATCAGGCGCACGGTTACCATAACGCACGCCATCAAAGCGGGCCAGGTTTGCGGACGCCTCTGCAGTCGCGATAATGTAATATGTGGCGATGGCATACTCAGTGTGAGGCAGTGACACCTCGATGACTTCTGCACCAAGTTTCTCCAGGTGACTAACGGCATCCTCTACGCACTGTCGTACACCCGGGTCGATACCATGGGTAAAGTATTCAACTGGCAGGCCAATGCGTAACCCCTTGATTTCGCCATTCAACTCATTGAGATAATCGGGAACCGCGTCACTTAGGGAAGTGGAATCGAGCGGATCAGATCCGGACATTATCGAGAGCAGGAGTGCAGCATCCTCACTGGTCTTTGTCATTGGCCCGATTTGGTCAAGGGAAGATGCAAAGGCTACCAACCCAAACCTTGAGACACGCCCGTAGGTGGGCTTGAGTCCCACGCTTCCGCAGAACGATGCAGGTTGACGTATTGATCCACCGGTATCCGAACCGAGAGCGGCGATCGCGGTGTCGTTTGCGACAGCGATGGCGGAACCCCCACTGCTTCCTCCGGGAATACGGTCCGCATCCCAAGGGTTACGTGCTAATTTGATACCCGAATTTTCCGTGGAGGAACCCATGGCGAATTCATCCATGTTGGTTCGCCCGAGAGGAATAGCCCCGGCTTTTCGCAGGCGGGATATTACTGTGGCATCGTAGGTGGAGGTGTAGGCGGACTGCAGGAATTTCGATGCGCACGAGCAGTCCTGCCCCTTGACGTTGATCAGGTCTTTTACTGCGATTGGAATCCCTCCAAGCGGCAGGGTGACGTCAGCATTCTCCGCATCGCGAAGGGCAATCCCGGATTCCAGTGAGAGGTATGCGCCAACGCCAGGATCTTTTTTCTCAATGGCTTCTATGACATCAGTGAGTGCTTCAACCGGTGTGCGTTTGCCGCTGCGGTAATCGCGCTGCAGTTCAGTGATTGACAGGTGGGCGGCGGAATCACTCATGAGTCAACAACGCGTGTCACCCTGAATTGATCAGAGTTGCGCTCCGGGGCATTGGCAAGGGCGGATTCGGTTCCCGAACTGAGACGGGCATGATCCTCGCGCATGACATCGTACACCGGTGTGGCGTGAGCCATGGGTTCAATATTTTCCACGTCGAGTTGTTCAAGTTGCCGGACATATCCGAGGATGTCATCAAGTTGCCTTGAAAAAAGCGCCACTTCATCCGCACTGAGTTCTAGGCGTGCAAGATGGGCTACGTAGTTAACGTCAATTTTTTCCTCAGCCATCGCAGGAAATACGGGTAGCCAGCAAGCGGTAAAACGCGAACGATTTAAATCGATTAGAGTGACTGGGAGAGCCAGCAGGCAAAAAGCGTGAATAGAGCGGCAGAAGCTATGAAAATAAACATATTTTTGCGTCGATTCGCAAGCTGGACTGCTGCTTGTCTGCGGCTGAGCGGCCGGTCGTTCAGCAGGCCGGCGACAGGATGCAGGTAGAGTGGCTGTTGATGCTCTTCTGGAGGGGGGATGGTTTGCAGGCTTTCATGGTGGTCCTTTGTTGTGCGCGTAGGTGCCGAGGAGATAAAATCCTCAATTTCGCGAATACGGCGGGTAATTGCCTCGTTCTCGTCGGCAAGTTCAAGGACAGCGCGTGCCGCATTCCCGGACTGTGAGCTTTGTTGGTCACGCGATGTGTTTGTAAATGAAGATGGCACAATAAAGTGGACTCTGGTTCAGCTGAAGAAAAACATGATAATCATGGAGAAAATCCCAAAGATCATAATAGGCAGGGTGAAAGCAAAGCCGCTTCGTAGCCAATAGAAGAAATTGCGCCGGGGTTGTGTCGGGTTGCCTTGTTGAGTTTCGCCACGGGATATGGAGGAAGTTGCAGCAAACTCCGAAATTTCCTGGGTTTCCGATGTTAACCGTTCAAGGTGACTAAGTGTTCGTTGATATTCTTCGCGAGCTTCATCAATGGCGGTTGCCGCATGATCGAGTTCACTGTGTAACTGGTCACGAGACCAGTCCTCAAGACGCAGCGCGGAGATTATTGACAGGTGCTGGGAGAAGCTTTCCCTAGCGCGTGAATAATGCTCCATCCGTTGCTCTGCGTCAAAGTGATCGCGTTCAAGGACATCAAGGGCGTGCTGCAGATTTTCAAGGATTTCAGCGCGATTACATTGAAATTGGGATTGTTTCTCCCGAAGCTGTTCAAGTTCGTCTTTTTGGCTTTGAATCTCCTCTTGGCGTTGGCGTAAGTCTTCAATCTGTGCCTGTGCGTTGGCAACTTGCTGATCAAATTCATCGCAACCGGGAAGCAATGTGCTTTCACTAAAGCTGAGGGTGGGTTGACGACTGGTGGCGTCGTTTTCAAATGCGAGGATATCTGGATTACCGGAAGGTGGAAAATTTGCAGCTCTGTTCATCTTCAATTAGTAACGGAGCTTTATGTTAACAAATTTTTTACTTAATGTATATTAATATTTTAAATTTCTTAGAATATTAGACTTTACCAAGCGGGAATGACTTCAAAGGCCAAACCGTGAAGATATTCAGTCTCGGGAATAGAAGGGTTGATCGGATGGTCAGCTCGCTGGTGGTAGGTATCTACTTGGCGCAGGGTGCGTTTCGCATCGACGGCGGCATCGCGGATCATTTCCAGAAAGGCTCTCCGACTGACGTGGTGCGAGCAGGTGAATGTGACAAGAACGCCTCCCGGTTCGATCATTTTCAGGGCGCGCAGGTGAATTTCCTTGTATCCGCGGATGGCATCGTTGAGTGAGCGCTTGTTGCGGGTGAATGAGGGTGGGTCCAGGATGATGAGGCCGAATTGCTCGGCTTGGGATTGACGCTCCTTAAGATTGTCGAACACGTTGGCTTCAAGCCATGTGACATTGCTTAATCCGGATTCATTGGCATTGGCTTGCGCGGTGGCGAGGGCGGCATGACTGCTGTCCACTCCAATTACCGACGCGGCGTTTCCGGCGGCGGCGTGAAGAGCAAATCCGCCCTGGTTGGTGAAGCAATCGAGAACCCGGCGGCCCTTCGCGTATTCGGCTATAAGTGGATAATTGTCCAGTTGGTCGAGGTAGAGGCCTGTCTTTTGTCCCCCGATGAGGTCAACCCCAAGCGAAATGTTTCCGAGAATAAATCTACGGGGCTCCGGATCGGTTCCGGTAATGACGCGAATCTCAGGGCTTAGTCCCTCGGCTTTGCGCACGGGGTTGTCATTGCGTAGCACGATGCCTTCCGGTGAGAGTGTCTGCTGAATTGCTGCGGCGATAGAGTCAACGCGCTGATCCATGGCGAGGGTAAGGGTCTGCAGCACAACGTGATTGCCGTAGCGATCAATTACCACTCCCGGCAGGCCGTCACTCTCACTCCACAGGATGCGGCAGAGGTCTGTCGAAATATTGCCAATGCTTTGCCGCCACTCAAGTGCTCGCTGGATTCGCCGGGCAAAAAAATCAGTGTCCAGTTCCTGTTTTCTCCTTGAAAAGCGACGTGCAACAATTTGTGAATGCGGGTTATAGATAGCGCTGCCAAGTGGCCGATCCTTATAGTCCTTAAGTGAAATGACGTCTCCGGGCTTGGGGTCGCCAAAGCTCTTCTTGATTTCACTGGCGTAGACCCATTCGTGGCCGTGAAAAATCCGCGCGCGCGGTTTAATGACAATTCCCGCCATGACTTTCTGTATTAATCGCCCAACAGGGCAGAGGGATTAAGCAATGCAGATGGCTCGGGGTAGACAAATTTTTTTCCCTCATAGTTACGGATCACTATTTGGGTTTCGTCCCTTTTGACAACATATTCAGGACCAATGGGGACTTTGCCTCCACCGCCGGGTGCGTCGATCACCAGTTGCGGGATGGCATAACCAGTGGTGTGTCCGCGAAGACTTTCAATTATTTCAAGCCCTTTGGAGAGAGATGTTCGCAGGTGGGATGAGCCTTTAATCAAGTCACACTGGTAAAGGTAATAGGGGCGGACCCTGCAAATAAGCAGCTTGTGGAGAAGGGTTCGCATGGTTTCCGCATTGTCGTTAATACCCCGTAACAATACGCTCTGGTTTCCCATCGGAATGCCGCAGTTGGCAAGACGCTCGAGAGCCTCGCGGACTTCCGTGGTAATTTCACGGGGATGGTTGGCGTGAATACTCATCCACAAGGGGTGGTATTTGCTGAGCATTGTGCACAGCTCAGGGGTGATGCGCTGTGGCAGAAAAATCGGTATACGGCTGCCAATTCGAATGAACTCAATATGGGGAATTTTCCGCAGACGCGATAAAATATTTTCCAACCTGGCATCTGAGAGTAATAGCGGATCGCCACCAGAGAGGAGTACGTCGCGAACGGAGTGTGTGCGTTCGAGGTAGGAAAAGGCCTCCTCAAAATCGATGTCCAGTTCCTGCTCTCCGGCACCACTTACAACCCTGCTGCGCGTGCAGTAGCGACAATATGCGGCGCATCGGTCTGTGATCAGGAATAATACGCGGTCGGGATAACGATGCACCAGTCCAGGCACCGGCATATGACTGTCCTCGCCACACGGGTCAAGCATTTCACCCGGAGTATCGAGGGTTTCCTCGATACGGGGGATTACCTGACGGCGGATCGGGCAGTCGGGATTATCAGGATCGATGAGATTGAAAAAATGTGGAGTAATGGCCATTGCCAACTTGCTTCCAGAGAGAAGCACCCCGCTGCGTTCCTCATCGCAAAGGTTCAGGTGTTTTTCTAGGTCAGTGAGGGTGGTGACTCGGTTTTTCAGTTGCCAGCGATAGCTGTCCCACTGGGTATTGTCATGACCCGGCCAATATCCGGGGGTGTAGGATATAAAGCCTGCATCAGGGCTGGGAGCTGAAATATGCATAAGGTATTGCCGGAGCGTGAAAGCTAGAAGCCCAGCAAACCATGTCAAATACCACGCCCATCGAAAATCAAAGGCTAAAAATTATTCAGCTTTGTTGACAAAGTTGTAGCTCCCGCCTAGTTGGTGGTGATATTTGTAAGCTCCATGTATTCAGTGATCTAAGTCATGTTTTTGAAAATCCTACGTGACATCGCCAAGCCTCAGTGGTTTGAGATTATCATTCACCTGAAGCGATCCACCGGCATGTCGGTGGCTGAGCTCTCTAAGGCATTAGGAATGAGTTACATGGGAATCAAACAGCACTGTGTTGAACTGGAGAAACGCGGGTATGTTGATACCTGGCGGCGCCCTAAGAAAGTGGGCCGGCCGGAGAAGGCTTACCGACTTACTCACAAGGCGGATCTGTTTTTTCCCCAGATGGGCAATGACTTTGCGCTTGGCCTTCTTGATTCCGTAAGCAAGATGCAGGGAGAGGCGGCAGCAGAAAAGCTTCTGTTTGGATATTTTCAGGCGCGAACGAAGTTTTATCTAAATAAGTTAAAGGGTGAAGCCTTGATTGAGCTTGCGACGTCACTTGGCAAAATACGTGATAGTGAAGGATATCTATCGCACTGTGAAGAGGGTGATGAATCAACGGGAGTTGCTTGTAGAATTATTGAGTATCACACACCCTTTGGCGATATGGCGACGAGATATCCAATCCTCCTGCGTATGGAGGAGCAGATGTTTGAGAGGATACTCGGAGTTGGCGTGAGGCGTCACGAAGATCGCGCGTCGGCCCTAGTGCGCTTTGTATTCAGCGTCAGTTTAACTTAAGAGCGAGAGGCCGCTCAATGTGCAGCTGAGGGAGGTAGCTGCAGGATGAAATCGAGGTTGTCGATACAGATTTGTGACCAGGTTTCCAGACGCTGGTGCTCATTGAGTAACTCGTCCCGGCTCAGGAATGCGAGATCCTGGATATTGGCTTCACCGGGGGATATGGTATCAGTTTCCAGATCGAAGAGGTGAATCACGCCGAGGTGAACTTGTCCGACCGGGTTGCAATCATCATTGATCAATGCCACTACCCGCTGGGTGTAATTGCCGGAGATGACCAACTCCTCACTGATCTCACGCTCAACGCCTGTCATGTAGGTGGTGCGTTGCAGGGATGCTTCAGAGGCGTCGTGCTGGTTAATATGTCCGCCAATTCCAATGGACGCCTTGCTGGCAAGGCGTTGTTCGCCGGATTTCTTTCCACGGATATAACGTAAAATACGGTTACGGTGCCGGAAGATGGCGTAAGGAATGATTTGCTTGTGGGAAGGGTCATCCTCTGCTTTTTCGCGGGGCAGGAAAAAGTTGTTTGCCGGGTCAAGAAAGGCAGGCAGGTAGTGGTCAACCTGAGCTGAAAGTCCTTGGAATGTCCCGAGTTCTTCAAAGAGACTGCGGGAGACAACCAGCACATTTTCATCTTCGTAGGATGCCATTGCCTAATCACTAAGCGGGAG
>JAPYUT010000083.1:11242-12762 GCA_029940475.1 Verrucomicrobiales bacterium
CAACCAGCACATTTTCATCTTCGTAGGATGCCATTGCCTAATCACTAAGCGGGAGCTGCTTTAATCGCAAGAAAGCACTTCAAACTGAAGTGTCCTTACCGCGGAAACACCTAGTTTTTATTCTCCTCGTAATCCCGGATGCCGAGTAATACGGGGTCACTGCTTGATTTTCCCTCCAGGATTTCAGGAATGGGTTCATGGCTGAGCCATTCAGATTCAGGAATTTCCCAGATACGTAGAGATCGCTTCCGGTAGAGTGCCCCCATCCATAAGTCGGATGATTGTGCCAGTTGATTGTCATGCTTTTGCAGGCGGAAGCTGAAAGCGCAATGGAATCGTCCGCCTATAAGGGATTCGGAATCATTAAAGCGTTTTTCACACAGGTAAAAGGTTCCCGTTACAGGGCTGTCACCTTGATCCTTGATGAAGGCTGCAACGGGATACCGGAACATCCACTCCTGCATGGGCGTTATTTCCGTAATTTTAACCAAATCCGCAACCGGGCCATGACGCCAGTGAAACTTGCCGGGATTGCGTGTGGCATAAATGAGGGACATGCGCTTGGGCATCCAGAAATAATCCGGGGTGCCGGCAGCGCGACGAAACCGCACTCGGACAAAGATGTTTTCAAAATTCACCTGGTCACCATGGGAAATGCTACGGCCATCTGAAGAGCAGAGGTCGAGTTCAAATGTCGCTGTGCGGTAGCGTCCGCCGTTGAATAGATCCGGACTGCGCTCATCATTGCCGCGGTAAAAGAGTCCTTTCACGCGCGGAGGGAGAGGTGGACGTGAAGGCAGGGGGGGGTCACCGTATTCACTGAAAGTTGTGTAGTGAATGGCATGTTCAAATTCTGAATCACTTATTTCGGCACGCGTATTGCGGTGTGCCAGGTGGGCGGAAATCGCTTCTCCGCCACACAGCACAGCCAGCCAGCCGGCAATGGACTTCCTGCTGGTGAGAGCTTGAGAGATTCTGGTAAATTGGCGGTGGGGAGCGAACCTTGATGAAGTGTACCTGAGGCAGAGCAGCAGTAGTAAAACAAGTGTTCCGATAGTTAAACCGGCGGCTTTCGCTGCAGTGTTCCATGCGCTGTCAAAGAACGTCTGGATGCGCGATGTATCTGGACGCTTTGCGTATTCGGGGAAATTATCAGGGATTGAGGCCAGATAGGTTTGCGGTGAACGCTTGAATTCAGCAACGCATTCCTCGCAGCAGAATATGATTCGTTTGCCGAGATGCTCGAGCTGATATTTTTCATGTGCTTTTTTCCCGGGTTCAACAGGGCAGTTGATATTGAATGCAGTCGCGCTATCAGCTGACTGTCCGATGGACGCAAACATCAGCATGAGCAATGAGATAGCTGATATAGTTTGAAAGCGCATTGTTTATGTCTTTGCGATGTTACAGGCTGTCAGGACCTTGGCAAATACATCTCCGCAAGTGCTGAATTCGCGATTGCGGTACTCGACTTTATTTCCCGGGGAGTTATCATTGTCGGTACATGATTAAAGCAACAA
>JAPYUT010000020.1 GCA_029940475.1 Verrucomicrobiales bacterium
CGGATAATGGCGACAACGGCGACAAGCCTGAGCGCCCCGAGCGTCCGGATAATGGCGACAACGGCGACAAGCCTGAGCGCCCCGAGCGTCCGGATAATGGCGACAACGGCGACAAGCCTGAGCGCCCCGAGCGTCCGGATAATGGTGACGACGGCGACAGGCCTGAAATGCCTGGTGGGGACAAAGTGTTCGGTAACGGTAACCTCCCTGATTTCCTGGCCAATTTTGACCTAGATGGCAACGGGGTCCTTGACGAGGAGGAACGTCAGGCCGCAGGAGATGACCGCAGAGACCGTGCCCGCGAGCGACGTGAGGCATGGGATGCTAATGGTGACGGCGAAATTTCCGATGAGGAACGTGAGGCAGCCCGTGAGGCGTTGCGCGCCAAGATTGAAGAACGCCGCAACGAGCGATTTGCCGAGGTCGATACTGATAATGATGGCGCACTGAGCCTGGAGGAGTTCTCCGCAATTGGTGCAATAGCGCGCCTTGCCGAACGACGTCCTGAAGCTGTTGGAAAAATATTCAACCGGCTCGACGAAGATGAGGACGGCAGTGTGAGTGCCGATGAATTCACTTTCCACCTGCGCCACAAACGCCACCATTGCCCCCAACCTCCGGGACCCCCTGAAGGCGAAGAATAAGGCCAATCCACGAGTATTTCGGGCACTTACACCCCCTGCAGAATCATGCGATAAGAAGAAAGGCGACCCATATGGGTCGCCTTTCTTCCTTTCTTCTTATCGCAAATGCACCTGAACCGTGCTAATGTTTGCAAGTCTTTAAAACCCCCTTACCCCCTCTCTTTAAACCCATGAAACCATTCAAGGTGCCTGTCGCACTCGCGCCCTTTTTCGCCCTTGCATTAGTCGCATCCAATGCAGCGCAGCGGGAAATTTATTTTACCGACTTTGAGGATGCCGTCCCCGGAAATGACAACCTCGTCGGCTATGACAACTGGAATGGAAGTCCAAAGGGGCGCGGTTCCCACGGTATAGATGCCGAAGCCGTCCCGGGTCTCGGCCAAAGCGCTTTTATCGGCTACGCTTCCCCGGGAGGAAACACAAATTCCGCCATCGTCCTGCGCCCCATCCTCCACGATCCGGTCGCCTCGGGTGAACCAATTATCCGCCTGGTGGCTGCAATCGGATTAAATGATTCGGACAACAATAATAATCCTCAGCGGAACAGTTTCTTTATCACGTTCTTGAACTCCAGCGGCACGCCACTGGCTTCCCTTAATTACAACAATACCGAGGCAGGATTTGGACTCTGGCGTGATGATGGCATCGAAACTCATGATACCGGGGAGGAATTTATCCGTAACGAGGTCCAGTTACTGGTTGCCGAGATAGATTTCGCCAACAATACCTGGAGTGTCGACCTGGACGGATTCCAGATTTTCCGCGACCAGCCATTCACGGTCAAGAACGGGGAAGATCTTGACCTGGGGGGAACCGCAATCAGCTGGCAACGCGGTTCAGGCAACAACTGGGGCAACAACTGGATGCTCTTTGATGACTGGACAGTATATGCCGACACCTCAAAACTCACCATCCCCGAAGAAAACTTTAAGATCAATTCCATCACTCAGACTGCCGGCGGCGACATCACTCTTCAGTGGAAATCCCGGCCCGGGTTCCGCTATCAGGTCGAATACTCCAACGATCTGCTCACCTGGCAATCCGACCTTCCCAATTCACTCATTGAAGAACCCGTGGAGACGGAAACCGGCTACACTGATACCACCACCACTCAAAGCCCAGAGCGCGCTTACCGAATCACACGCACACCGGCGGGCTAGTGACGGATTCACTCGCGCCAACGAGTAAATGCAATGGTGAAATACATTCTTTCCATCTTTATTGTCCCATGGCTTTTCTGCGGCAGCTTGCTGCAGGCGGACATTATTATTAATGAAATCTCCGCCCGGGGTAGTGATCGGCTGTTGCGCTGGGATGGTAACGGCCAGCCTTTTGTCGGATCCTCCCCGGCCTGGAGAGATGCGGATTTCAAAGATGCATTGTGGCTGAGTGGTAATACTCCCATTGGTTATGACCTCGGCAGCATCAATACCAACCTGGGAAACACCCTGCGTGGAATCTCCCCCTCTTTGTATGTCCGCAAGGACTTCAACGTCCCCGTCAACAAGGCTTCATCCTCAAGACCCCTCATTCTGCGTATCAACTACAATGATGGATTCATTGCCTGGGTAAACGGCATCGAGGTTGCACGGGCAAATACCGGTGCAGACAAGGCACACATCTATTTTGACCAGCTCGCCTACCGTGGCAGCAGCATTGGAACCTCTACCTCCGACTTCAACCTCGGCACCACGTCAGCCCTGCTATCGCCAGGAGACAACACCCTGGCCATCCAGGTTGCCAACCAGGATCCGGCAGGCAGCCTGCGCCTGGACATGTCCCTGCTCATCGACGAATCCAATGCAACAGATACCATCCTCGTGCCGCTGGGGTCCCGGGTCAGTTACTTCCCGGGCCTTATGGAACCGACCTCCGACATTTATGACCCGGCAATCCTCGGCAACCCGGTATTCGACAACGAAATATCCGACTGGATCGAATTATATAATAACGGTGCTGGCACTGTTGACCTTGGTAACTGGTCATTAAGCGACGAGGACTCCAATCCCGGAATGTGGAGTTTCCCTGATGAAACCCTGATCCCCGCAGGCGGCTACTTGATCGTTCTCGCTGATAATCCGCCCACCCCGATAGCCGGAGCGCATTACCTGCACACCAACTTCAAGCTCGCTGGCGACGGTGAATTCCTCGGGCTATTTGATGACACGGGTGCCCCGCAAAGCATCCTCAGCTCAAAGTATCCAAAGCAGCAGGATTACTACAGTTACGGCCTTGATTCATTTGGGGGAAACTATGTTTTTTATGACACTCCCACTCCCGGCAAGGCAAACTCCGGAAACATTTTCACGGGGAAGGCGGATGCACCCGACTTTGACAATAAGGGAGGTTTCTACCCCTCTTCCCTCACCGTGACACTCACCACTGAAACCCCGGGTGCCACCATCCGCTACACAACAAATGGCACAGAACCCACTGGCATCAACGGCACTGCATACACGCAAGCGCTCACCCTCAACCCAGTCTCCAATAAGAAAGGACACACTATCCGCGCACGCAGTTTTATGACCGGTTTGATACCATCAAACACCAAAACCAACAGCTACCTCATCAACCAGGATTCCCGGCTCGTTAACTCTCCTGCCCTGATATTCACCGCTGACCTGCCGCGCTCGCTCTATGATCCCTTCGGGGCGCTGGCTATTAACGGCGGACGCTATGTAAGCAATAGGTGGCAACCCACCGGTTCCGCCGACTACAACAATGTCATTAACAGGGGACGCTGTTATGAACGGGAAATTCATGCCGAATTTTATTTCCCTGACGGTTCTTCCGGTTTTCGCAGCGACTGCGGAGTGCGCGCTGCCGCCTCGTCATACTCAAGGCCGCGAATGCGATTAAACCAGCTTGGATCCAGTCCCTGGCCGGCAAGCGGTGTTGAGAAACCCTCATTTAACCTTTATTTCCGTGATCAATACGGGAATCCCGACGTGCAGCTGCCGCTCAATGGGGAAAATGCCCCGGTAGACACCTTCCAGCGCTTTCGTGTCCGCGCCGGCAAGAATGACATTAAAAACCCCTTCATCATCGATGAACTGGTGCGTCGCATCAGCCGGGACATGGGACAGGCTGCCAGCACCGGGGTCATCAATTCGCTCTACGTAAATGCTGAACTCAAGGGTTTCTATAACATGGTCGAGCGCCTGCGCTCACCCTGGTTCAGCTCAATCCACGGCAGTGCCCCGGGAATGCAATGGGATACCCTCGCCCTGCAGGGTGGCGCCAGCAACGTTGCTGAAGGTGATATGGCCGCCTGGAACGACATGATAGCACGGCTAAACGCGGCCAATTCCGTGGCAAACTGGCACCGCGTGCTTGAGGTCGCCGATGTGGTTAACATTGCCGACTACTATCTTCTCAATATCTACATGGCCACCTGGGATTGGCCACATAACAACTGGGTAGCGGCCAAAGAACGCTCGCCGGCAGGCCGTTACCGCCTCTATATCTGGGACGCTGAAGGTGGCATGAACAACCGTGGCAACCGTCCGGTATCCCAGGAAATGATAAATTCCTTCATTGCCAGCGGCAGTGGAGAACTGCGTGATCTCTGGCGCGGGCTCAACCGCTGGGAGGACTTCCGCCTGCTTTTCGCTGACAGGATCAATAAACATCTCTTCAACGACGGGGTCCTGGACGACCGGGATTTCGAGAATTCCCACCTCAAGTCCCTCGCCGACGAGCTCAAGGATGAATTCAGTGATCTGCTCAGTTTCATGAACAGTGAAAGCGTAAACACATCCAAGATCAGCGCATGGACCAGTACAGCCTCCGGTAGAAGAAACTACCTGTTCGGGCCAAACAGGGAAGAGTTTCGCGACAACAACCTGTGGCCGGATCTGCCTGCCCCGGAATTCAGCCAACCCGGTGGATCCGTGCCAAGGGACTATCCCCTGAACATTACCAACGAATCCGGCCTCATCTACTATACCAGTGACGGTACCGATCCCAGATTACCGGGAGGATCCCCGAACCCGGATGCCATTTCCCAAAGCGGATCCAAGTTAAGCGTTGAACTGATCGCCGCGGGCTCCGAGTGGAAATACAGTGATAATGACGGCGACCTCGGGAACCTCTGGAGAGCAATCCCCTATAATGACAGCAGCTGGAAAAGCGGGCCGGGACCCCTTGGATTTGGCGGAATAAACAATACCGCAACCAACCCCTCGACACGCATTACAATAGCCACTCAGATCAATCCGCGCCCCCGCCAGTTGACCGCTTACTTCCGGAAAACCTTCGCAATCGATGAGGCCACGGCACACTTCGAGCTTGATCTCAACATCATGTCAGATGCCGGGGCTGCGGTATATATCAACGGTTCGGAGGTATTCAGGGACTCAAACCTGCCCTTGGGTGCCTTGTTTGCTAATGCCACAGGCAATGACTCCAGTGACGGCAATGAAGGCGATTACGACAGTTATCCCATTGACGCTTCAGTATTGGTAAACGGCACAAACGTCATTGCCGTGGAAATGCACAATGTCAGCGTCGGCAGCAGCGACATGGTAATGGACATTCAACTCAACGCCATCCGCAGCAATCCTGAGAGCACCCCTTTCATTGTAAATACCCCGGTCACCATCATGGCACGCAGCTATCACAACGGCCAGTGGAGTGCCTTGAGTGAAGCTGATTTCACTGTCGACACAATCCCGGCAAGCAGCGCGAGCCTCTCGGTTGTGGAGATGCTTTACAACCCGGCAGGTGCTGACACTGAAGAATTAAATGCCGGGTTCACCGATGGTGACCAGTTCGAGTTTATTCAGTTGAAGAATATTGGCTCAAAGGCCATCGACCTGCACGACGTGCGCTTCACCGATGGAATTAATTTTGATTTCTCGACCTCACTGATCCGCGCACTCTCCCCCGGATCATACATCATCGCCGTCTCCGATATTAATGCCTTTCGTTTCCGCAACGGCAGCCATCACGACGCATTAATTGCCGGCCAGTATATCGGCCGCCTCAACAATGGCGGAGAACATCTGCGACTAATCGGATCAAACGGCGAGGTAATACAGGATTACTCCTACTCCACCTCCTCACCATGGCCGGACCTCAGTAACATGGACGGCAACTCAATTCAAATCATCGACCCCTCCGCATCACACGACGACGGTGAAAACTGGCGGGCTTCAAGTTCCATCGGCGGCGACCCTGGAGGAACACTGAGTTTCGCGAGCTGGCAGTCAACCCGTTTCACAACGGCGGAGCTCAATGATCCCCTCGTCTCCGGCAGCGGCGCAGATATCGACGGTGATGGCCTGAGTAATTTTGCCGAATTTGCCCTCGGCACACCGCCACGCAGTGCTGACAACGGAATTGCTCTACCCAGGATAATCGTGACACACATTGCAGGACAGGATTTCCTTTGTCTGGAATTTACACGCGCAGAAGGGCAGCGAACTGCGGTTTTCAGCAGTCAGGACAGCAAAGACCTCATTACATGGTCGAATAACGCAACAATGCACGGCGAAGAAACTGTCAATCCCGACGGTTCAATCACCTCCGTCTTCCGCTACCCGGAGCCGATCACCGCCGCAGAGGGAACAACCGGGTTTCTCCGTTTGTACATCTCGGATTAATCAATCCTTCGGTTCAATAATCCTGCCCCGCACCTTCCGTGGTGCCTTGTCATAAACAAAGCCGTCACGCACTGCAAAGGCACCGCTCAGGCGCCTCATTACTGTATCCATGAAATCTGCTCTCCCGGCAACATTCCGGCGCATCGATTGCAATTCGGCTTCTCCAGCAACATAGATAAATACAGCCGTGATGAATAATAGCGGGCTCAGGAAAAACGCCCCGCAAAACATCAGGATCGCCATTATCTTCCCGAAGCCAGCAGCAATCTCGGTTGCCGGCAGCATGCCCATCTTCATTGCCAACAGGGCACGCAAAACGCGACCGCCATCCATGGGAAAAGCCGGTATCATGTTAAATGCGATCAGGATCAGATTAGCTGAAATTAAACCATACAGGATAGCCGTGTCCGACGACAACTCAGCCAATCCCGTTGGTACCGGATTACCCAGTATGAATACAACAAGGGAAAGGACAGCGGCAATAACCAGATTGACTGCGGGGCCGGCAATGGCAATAACCAGCTCCTGTCTCGGCTCATCAGGTAAACGCATCAGCCGCGCCACTCCGCCAATCGGCAACAGCGTGATATCATGGGTGCCAATCCCATACCGCCGGGCAGCCAGGCTGTGGCCGAGCTCATGCAGCAATACACAGCCAAAGATCGCCAAGACAAAGACCACCGCGTTAAGTGCCAATACCAAACCGGAGCCCAGGGAACTGAACAGCACATAAAACAGTAATAAGGGAAAACTCCAGTGCACAAAAATACCAATGCCGAAAGCTCCACCAATACGATAGGATCCTTTCATTACGCAGCCTCAATGTGCCATGTGAAGAGCAAACATGCCATTATCACAGAATGCATCGCACCATTAAAATGCAGACCAGGCACCAAAGCATTCCCGGCTAGCCTTTGCTCTCCTGCATGGAACTGTGGGAATGCAGCCAATAACAGGCAGTATAAACCCCCTTCCACCCCAAGATCCAGCAGGCAAAGAACAAAATCTGTCCAGATTCTCCAACAGCGGGAGTGATGATCCGTAGTCAGGAAGATCGGATCATGCCACTCCTGGTTACAGACCGGCAGGAACGTGGGGTTTCCTGCCGGTCTTCTTTTTGGATAACCATCAATTGCAATGACACCAAAGATCAGTAAAAATTCATCCTGAGCAAGGCGACGGAATTAAGTGACAACTTGACCGGAAAAGGCCTACACTTCGGCAAGTAAGTTGATTCCTTGATGCTTCCTCGCCTGTTCCCCCAGATCATTAGTGCTCTTCTCGCCACAATCAGCTTGTGTGCAGCGGAATTGGATTTCAATCGAGATATAAAACCGATTCTCTCGGAAAACTGCTACTTTTGCCACGGTCCTGACGCGGACAAACGCAAGGCCGGACTGCGACTTGACACTTTCGAGGGAGCCACCGGTGAACGAAAGGGGGTCATCGCCATCGTCCCGGGAACCCCGGAGGAAAGTGAGTTAATTACACGGGTTTTCGCGGATGACCCGGAGGAAATAATGCCACCTCCGAAGGCAAAATTAACTCTTGATGACAGGCAAAAAAAACTACTGAGGCAATGGATCACCTCCGGAGCGGAGTATCGCCGCCACTGGTCACTGAGCATGCCGGTAAAGACCGGAACCCCCACGGGAAAACATCCCATTGACGAACTTGTCGTCAAAAGCCTGAAAGCTTCCGCGTTCTCACCCTCACCCGAAGCCGATCGTGTTACCTTGATCCGGAGGGTCACGCTGGATCTCACCGGACTTGCACCACGGCCTGAAGAAGTTTCCGCCTTTCTCGCCGACGTTTCACCCCACGCCTACCTCAAGGTGGTTGACCGCCTCTTGGCTACGCAGGCCTACGGTGAGCGCATGGCCTGGGACTGGCTTGATGCCGCACGCTATGCGGATACAAATGGCTACCAGGGCGACAACGAGAGGACCATGTGGCCCTGGCGGGACTGGGTAGTGGATGCATTCAACGAGAACCTACCCTTCGACCAGTTCACAATCTGGCAACTGGCGGGCGATCTTCTGCCCCGGGCCACCTTCGATCAAAAACTTGCCACGGGATTTCTGCGCAATCATCCCATTAACGGCGAGGGCGGGCGAATTGCAGAAGAAAACCGTGTCGATTACGTCATGGATATGACCGAAACCGTGGGAACCCTCTGGCTCGGGCTGACGTTTAACTGTTGCCGGTGCCATGACCACAAGTTTGATCCCCTGACCCAGCGCGAGTATTACCAGTTCAGCGCCTACTTCAACCAAACGCCTGTCAACGGCGGTGGTGGCGACGCCAAACAAGCGCCTAACCTGCCGGCTCCAGCAAAGCCACAACGACAGGAACTGGAGCAGATCACACGGGAAATTGCGGATATTGACAGTGAAATTGCAACAAGGAGGGAGCAACTGGCAAACAAGGCGGAGAGCAATGCGCCTGACACACCGTGGCACCCGGTCAACCCGCACAGGATAAAGGCCCTCACCCAGAAGCTCACCCTCCAGCCAGGTCTCTCTATCCTGGCCAGCGGTAATAACCCAAAAAATGATACCTACACCCTTGAGGCAAAAACAGATATAGATCACATCTCAGCCATCCGCCTTGAAGCGCTGATGCACCCGACCATGACAGGTGGAGGACTGGCACGCTCTGACAGTGCTAATTTTGTCCTCACCGGCTTTGAAATATCGCTGCTGCAACCCGGTAAAGGCAAACCGGTGCCACTGGTAATAGAAAGTTCTGAAGCCAGTTTTGAACAGGGAAGGCTAAAAATCAGCACCTCTTACGATGGTAACCCTAAAATCGGGTGGGCCGTTCACGAAGGCAGGATCGTCGACCGTGAACACCAGGCCGTATTCCGTTTAAAGCAGCCGGTGGCAGCCGGCAAGGGAAGCGTGCTGACTTTTGTTCTCCGCCACGATTCTCCCCACATCAGCCATAACCTGGGACATTTCCGCCTGTCCGTCAGCGCGGATCGTGATGCCCCACTGTCTATCGGAAAAGAAAATAACGATACCGTCATTATTGGCCTCAACAAGAAGCGCAAGACCCTGGAAGCACGCCGTAAAAAAATCAATGATTCAGCCCCCAGGGTAATGATCATGGAGGACATTTCCAACAAGCGTAAGACATACATCCTCAACAAGGGCCTCTACAGTGACCGTGGTGAAGAAGTCAGCATGGGAACACCGGCAATTCTTCCCCCGATTAACGGCAACCTCCCGGAGAATCGCCTTGGAATGGCGCGCTGGCTGATGTCTGACAAGAACCCGCTCACCGCCCGCGTAACGGTAAACCGGTTCTGGCAACAGCTCTTTGGTGTCGGGCTCGTAAAGACGTCGGAAGATTTCGGGAGCCAGGGCGAAACGCCCGCACAACAGGAACTCCTTGATTATCTCGCTATTTCATTTCGCGAGGGTGATTGGAATGTCAAGGCACTGATGCGCCTGATAGTCACCAGCGCAACATACAAGCAGTCAGCCAAAGCCACTCGCCTTGCCGACAACGACACCAATTACCAACACGACCCGGACAACCGCCTGCTTTCACGTGGTCCGCGATTCCGTATGCCTTCCTGGATGCTACGTGATCACGCGCTTGCCGCCAGCGGTTTACTGGTACGTGAAATCGGCGGTAATCCGGTCAACACTTACCAACCTGACGGCATCTGGGAAGAGGCCTCCTTTGGCAAGAAAAGGTACCGCCGTGATAGCGGTGCCAAACTCTACCGCCGCAGCCTCTACACCTTCTGGAGGCGTATCATTGCCCCCCCTGCATTCTTTGACAACGCCGGCCGGCAGACCTGCAGTGTCAAGCCATTCCGCACCAACACCCCGCTGCACGCCCTCTATCTCCTCAACGATGTCACGTTCGTCGAGGCTTCCCGGATCATCGCCGAAACTGTCATGAAGAAATATCCTGCTAATGATATCGCACGACTTGAATTTATCTTTAAGCGCCTCCTTTCACGCCCGCCAAACGAACACGAAAGAGAAATCCTCTTCTCCAGGCTCACCAAATCAAGGAAATCCTATGCAACGGATCCCAAGGCGGCAGAATCCTTCATCAGCATCGGGGCACATGCCCGTGACGCATCCCTGGACCCGGTCGAACATGCCTCCTGGACTGCCCTCACGCTTGCGGTCCTCAACCTGGATGAAACGGTCACCAAATAAACAGTATTTCCGCCATACAAATTCATGAACCCGCTCCTGAAAAACCATCTTGACCTTACCCGGCGGGAGCTCTTTGGGCGTTCAGCTACAGGAATTGGCACAGTGGCACTGGCCGGCCTGCTCAACCATGACGGACTGGCAACGCAGCCCGCATCCTCACCCCTCGGGGGACTGCCCGGCCTGCCGCATTTCAAGCCAAAGGCGAAAAATATCATCTATCTGTTCCAGAACGGGGCACCAACACATGTCGACCTTTTCGACTACAAGCCGAAAATCATGGAAATGCACGGCAAGCCGGTGCCTGATTCCTATATCGGCAGCAAACGCTTCAGCACCATGACCGGGAAAGCCAACGGCAAACTGATGCTGTCCCCGGTTGAACCATTTCATCAACGCGGTCAATCCGGTGCATGGGTGAGTGACTTCCTGCCCTACACGGCAAAAATTGCCGATAAACTGTGCTTTATAAAATCCATGCACACCGACGCGGTGAATCATGCCCCGGCAATCAGTTTCCTGCTCAGCGGTGGACAAATCCCAGGGCGACCAACTCTCGGTGCATGGCTGGCTTACGGCCTTGGAGCCGAGACCGAGGAATTACCGCGCTTTGTGGTTATGACTTCGGTCAGCAAGGGAACTACCTGCGGCCAGATATTCTACGATTTCTACTGGGGCAGCGGCTTCCTTCCTTCCAAACATCAGGGTGTGCGCTTCCGGGGCAGTAAAGACCCGGTGCTGTATGCAAGAAATCCCCGGGGAATGAGCCGCGAAATGCGCCGTGACTGGCTGGACGGCATTGCCGAGATCAATGAACATAAACTGCGTGAATATGGAGACCCGGAGATCAGCACCCGCATCGCACAATATGAGATGGCATTCAAGATGCAGGCCAGCGTCCCGGAACTCACGGATTTTTCCGGCGAAGCGAAATCAACCCTCGACATGTATGGGCCACAGGTTCACGAGCCGGGAACATTCGCCTACAACTGCCTGATGGCTCGTCGACTTGTCGAGCGGGGAACACGCACCGTGCAGGTCATGCACGCCGGTTGGGACCAACATGGAAGCCTGACCACCGAACTCTACACCCAGTGCAAGGACACCGATCAACCCAGTGCCGCCCTGGTGCGCGACCTCGAGCAACGCGGACTCCTGGAGGACACCCTGGTCATCTGGGGTGGTGAGTTCGGACGTACCCCTTTCCTTCAGGGTAATTTCAATGACCGCAAGAAATGGGGACGTGACCACCACCCTTACGCCTTCACTGTCTGGATGGCAGGTGGGGGGGTAAAACCTGGGATTACCTACGGGGCAAGCGACGATCTGGCATTCAGTGCAACTGAAAATCCGGTTCATGTTCACGACTTGCAGGCAACCTGGCTGCAGTTGACGGGAATTGATCACGAACGGCTGACCTACAAATTCCAGGGCCGCCGCTTCCGCCTCACCGATGTCCACGGTCATGTGGTAAACGATATTATAGCCTGATCTGTGCCGGCTAATCGGGCACAACACTTCCACATCCGGCTAAATTATCCGATCCTGACGATAGAATAATATCCCCTAAAAAAGCGGATCCACCCCGTAAATACCAATTTTAGAGAGTTTTCACCCTCAAAAACTGTCATTTTCCTTCGCTAAAGACAAAGAATTAGGTGCACACACGGCATTTAGGGTGTAATTCCCAATCGGATGGGATCCGTAAATAATTGCGACCCACCTATTTATTCAAGAATAACGACATTACAATGGAACAGGGAACGATTAAAAAAATTATCTCCGACAAAGGCTTTGGATTTATTGCCGATGAAAGGAAAGATCTTTTTTTCCACCGGTCAGCAGTGGAAGATGCCAACTTTGAAGATCTGCGCGAGGGTCAAGCAGTAGAATTCACACGAGGTGAAGGTCCGAAAGGACCGTGTGCTGAAAGCGTCAAGCCAGCCTGACTTCCCGGCATCCGCCACCCCAAACGGCGGATCTGTCAGCTTGTTTAGCGAAGTGGAAACCACTTAGGTGTGGCTTGTACACATGTCGCAGCGATCTGGCGGAAGTGTTATGGCTTGATTGTTGCCATGGCGCACCTGAGCGCACGCGGCACTTTTCCAGGTGCTTGGCAGGGCTTTAGCTTTAAGCGGGACACTTGTGCCCCGCCAAGAAGCTGATAATGAGGAAGTGGAGTGTAGCGGAATCGAACCGCTGACCTCTTCAATGCCATTGAAGCGCTCTACCAACTGAGCTAACACCCCTTTCCTGCAAAAGGTTTCCTGCCTGGTTCAGGCAGGGCGATCATATTAATTCACCGCGTTATCAGTCGCAACCCATTTTCCTTACCCGCCTCACGTGTGTTACTTTTTGCGTGCCCGCAGATGCACGCGGGCTACTTCACCCATGTAATGTGGCATCGAGTAATCGATAGCTGATTTGTGGATATGACTGCGTGATTGCTTGATGTCCCCCTTGGCTTCAAACCACAGACCCAGATAGAGATGGGCGTAACAAAGCCTGTTGCGTAATTCATCGGCATCAGGATCCCCTGCCTCAGCGGCAGCAATCACGTCATCCGGTTCGAGTTTCCCGGCAAAAAGTTTTTGCACCTGTGCCATCGGCACTCGCGCATCGCCCTTGATGTCTATCAGGCCCTTACGCGCCTCCGCAAGTCCCCTGATCCTGTTCACACAAAGAAAGTGCCAGACCGCATTCTCAACATCATTGGAATTGACATCCTGATGGATTTCGAACTGCTTGATTCCCTTCTCAAACTCGCCGGCATAGTAATAAGCGAGCCCGCGCTGCCAGTGATGTGGCGCCCGGGCAGGATTACGCTGCAGGTATACGTTAAAGTCAGAAATCGCCCCTTTCATGTCGCCATGGAAAAATCGAGTTACCCCACGTCGCTGCCGAAGTTGATCAATCCCGGGAAGTTTTTCCACCAAGACATCAAGATCCGTCAGCGCCTTGCCAAAACGACCCGCCTTTTCATGTAAATCCGCACGCGCCAACCGCGCATCAGCACTTTCCGGATCGAGCGCCAGTGCCTCGCTAATTGCTTCCTCAGCGCCTCCGTGCTGATCCTGTGCGAGTATGCCAAACTGCGCCTTTTGCAAAGCCCTACGGGAATCGTCCTTGGCCTGCTGATTGTATTTGGCGCTGAGTTCATCACAACGGCTGCGTAGACGATCAAGCTGAGCGCGATAATTTGCATCCTTTGCCAGATTTTTAAGCTCCATCGGGTCATTCTCGAGGTCATGCAGGAATTCAAACGGTGGATCCTGTTCAAAATAACGCGCGTATTTAAAGCGTTCGCCACGTACGCCCTCCCACTTTGGAATCGTGGAATGATCCATTCGATGCTCGCAGAAGAAATCACTTCTTCCTGCCCCCCCGGCCACTGCATTGATGGCCCCACTCAGGTCACGACCCTGATATCCGCCGGGAATACGCCCATCGGCCAGGCTGACAATGGTCGGCGCAATATCAACATTGAGCACAACCTGCTTCTCGCGACGACCACGCCTGGCATTTCCCAACCGCGGATCAAAAACGATTAAAGGTACCCTCTGCGACTCCTCGTAGTGCGACCACTTGCCGGCAAATCCCCGCGATGCCGCATAATATCCGTTATCCGCCATGTAGATCACCACGGTATTGTTGGCCATATCAAGCTTCTTGAGCTCATCAAGAACCCGGCCAATGGCGCCATCAATGCCGCTGATCATCCGCAGATAATTGCGCATATTGTGCTGGTATTTCTCCTCTGTATCCCACCGCCAAAAATAGCGCTCACGATTAATTGACTTCTTGAGAAATTCCGGATGCGCCTCAAAAACTGCCGGATCAGCAAGCCTCGGAGGCGGCATCTTGACGCCCTTATAAAGGCCGGCTACTGCCTTCGGGTAAGGAAAATGATTCTTCTTGTCACCGTCCTCGGCATGGGATGCGTTAAAACTCACACTCAGGCAGAAAGGCACTGAAGCTTGCTTTGCACCCCGCAGAAAACCGATCGCCTTGTCTGCCGCGACTTCTGTTTCATGACGCAAACTGCCATCGGGCTGCTTGTGAAAGTAGGGACTGCGGCGAAGCGGTATAAACACATCAAACATGGAATCCTTGGCCCCCTTGCGGACACCGACGCCAAACTTGCCAATGAAACCGGTGCGATAACCATCCTTCTTCAACAAAGCGGGATAACTGACCTCGGTATGAACCTTCGCGAGTGGCGGTGTCTTGAAGGTATATCGGTGGGTGCGCTCGTACAGCCCGGTCAGGAGGCTTGCCCGGCTGGCAGCACAGATGGAAGTGGTGACGAAGGCATTCTCAAACAACACTCCCTGTGTCGCCAACTTGTCAATATGCGGTGTCTTGACCAATGGGTGGCCGGTGCAACCAAGAAAATCATTACGCTGATCATCGGTGAGGAAAAAGATGATGTTTGGCCGATCCTCGGCGAAGGCTGCCGCCTCATCGTTCGCGCCGCGACTGCTGGTTACGATAAAAAGAATAAAAAGTGTAGGAATAATCCGCATGCTCCAAAGTAGACATATCACCCGCTTTTTGCGAGCATTGACATGAACCTACCTGAAAAAATGCGGTATTAGATACAGCCTTGGCGCAATCTCAGGAACCCTAAAAGTTTATCCAATCATGAATACCCGAGTAATTACGATTCTTGCAGCAATCCTGGCCACCTCGGCAAATGCCGAACAATGGCCGCAGTATCACGGTGCAAACTCAAACCGGACGACCGGCGAGAAGATCACCAACCAGGACTGGAAATCAACCGCTCCAAAACAACTCTGGAAAGCGAATACCCCAACCGGTTTCAGTTCATTCATTGTCGCCGATGGCAACGCCTACACGGTAATCCAGGAGGAAATTGACGGCATCCCGAGCGAGGTCTGTATCGCCTTCGATGCAGAAGAGGGCACCACGAAATGGAAAGCCAACCTTGATATGTGGAGGATTGACAATGGCGGGGGAAATGCCGGTGCCCCCAACAACAAGGGCGGGGACGGCCCCCGCTCAACACCTTCCTACTCCGATGGCCATGTCTACTGCTACACCAGTGACATCAGGCTTGTGTGTATCTCAGCTACGGATGGATCGGAAGTCTGGGCAGTGGAAGTGGGCAAGGAACACGGTGGCAAGAACATCAGGTGGGAGAACGCCTCAGCTCCTCTAATCGAGGACAAGCTCGTTATTGTCCAGGGTGGTGGTCCCGGCCAGAGCTTCCTCGCCTTCGACAAGAAAAACGGTTCAATCCAGTGGAAATCCGGTAACTACACGATGACACACGCCACCCCGGTCGCCACAACCATCAACAACCAGCGGCAGGTTCTTTTCTTCTGCCAAAAAGGCATGGTCTCGGTGAACCCGAAGGACGGTTCACAACTCTGGTTTCACAAGTTCCCCTACAAGGTATCCACGGCAGCATCAGCCGTTGCCGAGGGCAATACCGTCTATTTCGCGGCCGGTTACGGTGTCGGCTCCACTGCAATCAGCATCGCCAGGGACAACTCCACGACCCAGTTATGGTTCAGCGAAGGCAACAAGCCGGTCACCAATCACTGGAGCACGCCACTGGTCAAGGACGGTCACCTTTATGGCATGTTCGGCTTCAAGGAATACGCCAAGGGACCACTCAAGTGTATTGAACTGGCCACTGGCAAGGTAAAATGGGAAAAGCATGGCTACGGGCCCGGTGGAGTATGCCTGGCAGGTGATACCCTGGTCTGCCTCGGTGATGCCGGACAGGTAACCCTGGTCAAGGCGACACCGGAGAGCTATCAGGAACTCTCGCGCATGGACAACACGATAACCGGCAAATGCTGGTCGGCCCCGATCCTAAGCGGTGGCAGGATTTACATCCGCAGCACGGAGCAAGCTGCCTGTCTCGACGTCAGGTAGAACCCCTCTTGAGCATCGGCAACAGCGTCAATAGCAGTAACCCGGCACAGGTCCAGGATGCCGCCGCAAAGCCCAGCTGTCCGGCCAAAAAACCACAGAGCGGATAACTGATGCCCCAGCCGGCATGACTGAGGGCAAACTGCGCGGCATAAATGTGCGGTCGCTCTGACTCCTCACTGTTGGCCGCCAACAACGTATTTGAAATCACGCTGAACACCCCCTGGCCGGCACCTGAAACCATCCAGGCAATCACCAGCACCGGATAGCAGGGAATTAATGCAACCGTAACCAGGGTGACAAAGAAAAGAGGCAGGACAACCCGCCCCCAGCACCTCTTTCCGGATTCCCCGCAACGGCTGAAATGCAGTGCCGCAAGCATTGAACCGATACCCATCGCGGCCATCGCCAGCGGATAGTAGTATTCCGGCTTGCCAAGCTCATTCTTGACATAACCGGCAGTGGTCACGATTGCCAGGCCGCCAACGACACTCACCTGCAGGGAAAGCATCAGTGAACGCCTGAGGCCAATAGCACCCAGCATCCTGCCGACCCCGAAGAGCAGGCGCGCCCCCTTGCGGCGCTGTGCACGCTGGTCACTCGGGAAAGACACCCCGAAAATCAACAATGCACTGAACAGGAAAGTGGCGGCATCAATCGTAAAGCACCAATTGAAGCCTATCATCCAGATCAACACCGCCCCGATCGTCATGCCGAGAATATCGGACAAATTATAGGCCAGGGTGCCGTAGGCAACCGCACGGGGATAAAGTCGCTCCCCAACCACCCCGGGAATCACCGATTTATAGATGGGGGTAAAGAATGCCGAGCCGAGGTGCAGGACAAATGCCAACAAATAAAGCTGCCACTCGGCCGACACAAAGAACATGCAGGACATCGCCACCATGCGCAGCAGATCGGCTAATACCATCTGTCTGCGCCTGCCGATGCGATCGGCAAGCTGACCGGCAAGTGGTGACAGAAATACAAAGATCGCGATACGGATGGTCAGGGTAATGCCGAGTACCTGCGCACCGGATCCCGGACGGAGTTTCTCAGCCAGCAGGGCAATCGCCCCCGTCCCGATGCCACTGCCAACCAGGCTCGCGGCGTGCGCCGCATAGAGGCGCACGAAGCGCGAATTACGCCAAACCGTGTCGCGTCCCTCCTCAGCCATCAGTGCCAATGCTCAACGCAGTTCAAACTCCACGCGGCGACCGCTCTCATAGACGCGGCCATCCTTGCTCTTTGTGGTTTCGCCCTTTTGCTCAATCTCCAGTAACAGGAACTCAATACCAAGCTCAACCAGCGCATCGCGCACCGCCTTGCACCGCTTGCCGCTAAGTTCCCGGTTGTAAGAAGAGTCACCGTAAGGGTCAGTGTATCCCAGCAGGGCAAGACTGGCACCGGGGACCTTGGCAAAGCCCTCTGCCAAGGCGGATAATTTCGCCTGTTGCTCCGGCTTGACCTTGAAACTGGTGCTCTCAAAATAGATAACCGTCTCGGTTGCAGCCTTCTCCAAGGCCGCGATATCCTCATCACTTGGCCCGGGCGGCTTGGCCAGGCTCAAGGCAATAACCCGCTTGTATCGCCGTTGCTCCTCAGGGTCAACAGCCTCATCAGAAGTTGGAAAGACATTTTTCACCAATGCCTGCAGCACATCACCGCTGGCAGGATCGGTAATTTCAGCCTCCATGGCCACCAACGCATGATCCTGCCCGGTATCCTCATGGACGGAAAGTGCTCCCCATTGCACATTGTGGATGAAAGGCTTGATAAGGCTCACCATGGCATCCACCCAGGGAGCTTCACTGACATTCTCCCCGGTTTTAATCTCATTAAGGGGAGGAGACTGGTCTGTTTCCAGCACATTGCTCGCGGCAGCCAGCAAACGATCGGCAAGTTGCTCGTTGGGCAACAAGCCCCCAAGGCGCAACACACCATCCTCCCCGCGCGAAATCACAAAACTGGCCGGATCGGGCGCAACGAAAATGCTCAGCTGATTATCAACCTCGATGGTAATTCCACTGAAAACCTGTGCCGCAAGTTCATCAATAGCCTGCTTCTTTTCGTTACCGTGCACTGTCCCGGACATCGTCAATACGCTAAGAGAATCAGAAGGATTAATAAAAATATCGTTAATTGAGACGGGGACAGGTCCTGAAACATGTAGATGTAATTGCTCAACCTCAGTGATCAGTGCCGGCAGCAGGCGCATGAACGGCATCTCCCATGAGGCCGGGCTGATATGCTCACCAATGCTCAACTGTTCACTGACACTCTCTCCACCGCTGCCGCCGCGGATAAGTTCCACAAGACGCTCCTTGAATGCCAACTCACGCACTTTACCTGTTATCATAAAGTCCCCGTCCTCGCCCTGCGTGATGGTTAGTTCCGGAGGATCGGGTGCCCTGATGACAGTCATCTCGTCAATGATCTCCAATCCGCTGCCTGAGAAATGAGACCGCGCGTTGGCAAGGACATGTTCCTGCGTCTTCTTATTAAATACTTCCCCGAAAACATGCAGCTCGTTCTCAAGTATCTCGAGGCGCCAGTTCCCTGCAACCATTGCGAGATATTTCCCGAACCACTTGCCCAGCGGCTCCTGCCATGCTGATGGCCGGGTATGCGCTTCAACCCTCATCCGGCTCTGCAGTTTCTTCCCTGGTTTTAAGGCCCCGCGTAACGCCTCCTCCAGCCCGGCAACCACCTGCCTCTGCGCCACCTGCCCGTCAATCATCCAGCCGTCATCGACCTGAGCGATCACAAGGCGTGAATGTTCCGGTGATTTCACGGAAAACCTGCTTGCAACATCCCGCACCCCTTTTACTGCACGCAAGGCCTTTAAAACATGCTGCCCTTGCCCATGATCATGAATTTCACCCTCAACGAGTGCATCACGTCCATCCACACTCAAATTTACACCATGAGGCAGGTTATCTATCCCCTTCAAGGCATCTGCGGCACGCTGCGTGAGATCTGCCTCAATACGCGAACGGGATGACACAACCGCCGCCGAGAGCAGGATCCCGTAGAAAAGGACTGCCAAGAGAGCAATGGAAATTCCCCGATTCATGAATGCAAAAACGCCGCCGGAAATATCATCAGCTTCCGGAAAAATAGCGCCTTATTGCAATCATACGCCCCTCGCAGATAGGGTCACGCAGATTCCGCATCCGTCGGCGAAAAAAACACAGTGCCGGCGCTCCCCCTGCCGTTATTGAGCCGCCACCTTATCCTGCACCCAGGCAGTCACCCCCTCAACCATATCACGCATATGCTCAGGATTACTGAACACATGGTCAGCCCCATCAATAATCAGCTTCTGCTTATTACCGGCAGCTTCCTCAAAGATACCATGTGTATCCTCAATTAAGACCACATCATCTTCTGTACCATGGACAAGCAGCCATGGCACTGCAACCTCACTGCCCTTTTTAATGAGGGTGTCAATCCCCCGCAGGTCGTCCATATAGGCCTGTGAAAGCGGGCAATCCTCATCATCCCACATATTTCCCTCTCCGGGCGTCACGTCCCCGAACTCAGTCTCGGCAAACTTCCTGGTATTGACCATGCCAGCCAGGGAAATCAAAGCCTTAACCCGCTGATCCGAAGCCGCCCGGAGCACCCCCACAGCCCCCCCCATGCTGTGCCCGGCATAAAAGATGCGTTTTATCCCGTCCCCAAGCGCATCCAGCACCGCGCCAAGGTCAGCAAGCTCCTTGGTAATCGTTGCGTCACGGAAATCGCCCTGAGAATCCCCGTTTCCGGAAAAGGAAAAACGCAACGTCGACACTCCGGCTGAATTCAACCCTTCAGCCAGGGCCACCACCAGCGGTCGATCCTTATCGCCGGTAACGCCATGCCCGATCACAACAAGGCTTTCACTTCCCCCGTCATGGAAGCTGTAATCAATTTTTTCCCCCAGTTTGTTGCGGATCTCAGTATTCATTGCCGGAAGTAATAGCGTAAAGCCGGATCAACTGCCAGCAATGCATACAAATTAATTGCTACAACACACAAAGATACGGCTGGCAGCAGGCAACTTCCCTTCCTGCCATCCGCCCTGCCCTGATAGTTGCCCGGGCACCCCTTACTTCTTCTTCCTCCGTGGGCGCGGCGGTTGCACATGTTTAAGTTTCTCGCCATGGTCACGACGCCTAAGGGCCCCGGCGATTTCCTCCTTCTGCTTCTTGAAGCTTACCAGGCGTTCCTCCTCAACTTCCCCTGACTCAATGGCGGCAGCAACTGCGCATCCAGGTTCACCTGAATGTTTACAATCGCGGAAACGACACTTCCTGGCCAGCTCCCGCAATTCCGCAAAGGTCTCGTCCACTGCCGTGTCACCTGACCAAAGCTGCACATCACGCAAACCCGGGGTATCTATCAATATACCGCCACTCTCTATCACTGTCATTTCACTCCATGTCGTGGTATGCCGCCCGCGCGCATCGGTTTTCCTCACTTCGCTGGTGCGCATCAGATCAGCCCCGGCGATGCTGTTGATAATTGTCGATTTACCGGATCCCGAAGGCCCCAGTAAAACCAGTGTCATTGCTTCCCTCACGTATTGCCGTAACGGCTCCACTCCGCCTTTCTCAAGGGCACTTACCGTATGCACCGGGGCACCGGCTGCAATTTTCCGGGCCTCATCAGCAGCACGGTCGGCAGCCTCGCTGAGATCTGCCTTGTTCAGGACCACCACAGGTTGTGCACCACTATTACGCGTCAGCGTCAGGTAACGCTCAAGACGCCGTAAGCTAAACCCGCGGCCTCCATCAAGGGATGCAACCAGAAATGCCATGTCAACATTGGCGGCAATTACCTGCTCGGAAGACTTTGACTCAGTTCCCGAAGCGCTTACCGCCTGTCGGGAAAATACCGTTTGCCGGGGCAGTAGTTCACGAATCTCAGCCTCCAGGCCATCAGGCTTCAACCTGATCGCCACCCAATCCCCAACTACCGGGTAATCCGAGGATAACCGCGCCCGGTGGCGAAAGTTCCCGGACACCCGCGCCACGAATGATCCCTCCTCACAGAGCACGTGGTAGATCTGCTTGCTGTTGCGCGAGACACGGGCAGCCATCAGCCCCTTATCAGCATACTCACTGGAAAAAATTTGGCTGAAATAATCAGACCATCCTAGGGTTTCGAGAGTCATTCTATGTCCCGAGAAATATCCGGCAACATCCCAATGTTGCCGGGTTCATGCCCCCTGCGCAACAACACTTTGACCGGAAGCACCACACGGTCGATTATCGTCCGCTCACATGACCACCCTCTTTATCATTCGCCACGGTGAAACTGAATGGAACCTCAGCGGTCTCCATCAGGGACATATGGACAGTCCCCTGACCCCGGCAGGGGAATGCCAGGCACAACTTCTCGGGAAGCGGCTTGCCGGCGAGGGAACCCGCTTTGATGCCGTCTATACTTCAGACCTGGGACGTGCCGTGCAAAGTGTCCAGAAAATCTGCCGGGAAATCAGCCGGGAAATCATAATAAAAGAAGAGTCGCGCCTTCGCGAGCGTGCACTGGGATTACTGGAAGGCCTGACATATGCCGAGATTGCCGAGCAGATGCCCGAGGACCACAAACAACACATATCCGGCGATCCTGATTATCGCCCCGAGGGCGGCGAAAGTTGGCGGGATGTCTACACCCGCACCGGTAATATTCTCAATGAACTCGCGCAGCGCCATGACGGCGGATCCATTTTATGTGTCACCCACGGCGGCGTGATATCCATGGCCATGAAATCCTGCATGGGTATTGATCTTTCCGCCAGACGCCGCTTTCACATCCAAAATACCGCACTTAATGTTCTGGAGAGGCATGCTGAAAATGACTGGCAACTGCGCACCTGGGGTGACACCGCACATCTCCGGGGCGGAGCAGCGCTGGATGAAATGCTCTGATGGCCCGGCAAGGGCTGCCACAGAATATCCATACTTTCGTTCCCCAAACCAGACTCAACCAGTAACATTGCTAAACAGTAACAGTGATCTCAAATGCCGGTTTCCATTTGCACCGCCACCCGGGTGAGCCAAACTGATCCCTGATGTCCAACAACCCAACCTGGCAGGAATTCTCCAGGAACCTGCTGCGCTATTCAGATCCTGATATCTGGCTGGACTTAAGCCGTATGGCTATACCTGCCGGCTACGCCGACGAAAATGCCGAAATCATCAAGCGCGCAATGGACGAAATGCGGCGTATTGAAGCTGGGGAAATAGTCAACACCGATGAAGGTCGCATGGTCGGCCACTACTGGCTGCGCACCCCTGCTCTGGCACCTGAAGGACTGGGCCCGGAAATTAAGCGAACTATCGCTGAAATAAAGGCCTTCGCTTCCGGTGTCCATAAAGGTGAAATTCTCGCACCGGGGAACAAGACATTCTGCCATCTCCTGTTAATCGGCATCGGCGGCAGTGCCCTTGGCCCGCAACTTGCCATTGATGCTCTCACTGGACCGGATGCCCCGATGTCTGTCCGCTACTTTGACAATACCGATCCCGATGGCATCGACCGTGAACTTGCCGCCCTTGATGGAGAACTTGATCGAACCCTTGCCCTTGTAATCTCGAAATCCGGTGGCACCAAGGAAACCCGCAATGGCATGCTGGAGGCAAAAGCGGCTTACGAAACCGCAGGACTCGATTTCGGCAAACATGCGGTAGCTATAACGGCACCAAACAGCAAGCTCGATAAATTTGCTGAAGAAAACAACTGGATAGGCCGCTTTGCGATGGAGGACTGGGTTGGAGGACGTACCTCAATCACCAGTGTTGTCGGCCTTGTCCCCATGGCATTATCAGGAATTAACATCGACCAGTTCATTGCAGGAGCTGCTGCAACCGATGCAAAAACACGGGAATCAAACATGCGGGACAATGCCTCAATGCTGCTGGCCATCGCATGGCATCATGCCGGCGAAGGCAGGGGCACCAAGGCAATGGTGATCCTGCCCTACAAAGATCGACTCCGGTTACTCTCCGGTTACCTTCAGCAACTGGTAATGGAGTCTCTTGGCAAAGAACTCGACCGTGATGCCCAACAGGTTCATCAGGGAATCACTGTCTTCGGCAACAAGGGATCAACCGACCAGCACGCCTATGTCCAGCAACTGCGTGATGGTCCCGAGAACTTCTTCGCGACCTTCATTGAAATCCGGAAGACACGGGCAACTGCAGGTATCGAAGTCGAACCCGGGACCACAACGGGAGATTACCTTGAAGGCTTTTTGCGGGGCACGCGACGCGCACTCTTCGACTCCGGCAGAAAATCAATCACCATTTCAATCCCATGCCTTGATGCCTATTATCTCGGCAGCCTGGTTGCCCTTTATGAACGCGCTGTCTCGTTTTATGCCGGGCTCATCAACATCAACGCCTACCATCAACCCGGCGTTGAGGCAGGAAAGGCTGCCGCCGAGCAATTCCTGCAACTACTAAACAGGGTTGAAACCCACCTGCAGTCACGCCAGGGTCAATCCATGACGGCAGAGAATATCGCTGAGGCTATCAGCACCGATCCGGAGGAAACCTTCCATGCTCTTTGGCACCTGGCTGCAAACCGCCCGGCCGTTATCGCAAAACCCGGAACAAGCCCGGCAGAAGATCACTTCTCACTGGCTGGTGAATAATGGTATAGCTGGCACTTCCCAATGGCCATATCCCAGCTCCAAAGTCTCAATGCGCATGCCAAGCAGCGGCTCGCACGGGAAAAGACCTTACCATTAAACCGCAAGGAGAAACTGGAGCTGTACCGAAGGTTTCTAAAAACCGAGGAACACCGGATCAAGCTCTATCACCGCAGCGGTGGCAGCGGTATGCGGGTATCCAAACGCCGGTCCGGGCTACTGGACATTCTCCTCCATCATCTCTACCTGGATGCCGTCGATGCCGCCGCCGGAGGCTCACCCGGGGTCACGCTGGTCGCCATCGGGGGATTCGGCAGGGGACGTCTCAATCCCTGCAGTGACATCGACCTGCTGTTTCTCCATCCGCGCGGTGCGGCAGGCTTGCCTCCGGTGGCCTCCCAAATGATCGAGGACATGCTCTACATGCTCTATGATTGCGGCTTCAAGGTTGGTCATTCAGTGCGCTCCATCAAGGAAACGATAAAGGAAGCCAATAGCGACGATCGGACAAAATCCTCAATTATAGAATCCCGCCTTCTGTTTGGTGACGAGAAGCTTTACGCACAAATGCTTAAAGCCTTCCAAAAAAACTGTATCAGCGGCTACAAGCGCAATTACCTGAAGACCCGTCTTGAGGATATCAGGATGCGACATTTAAAGTACAGCGGCACCCCCCTGCTGCAGGAACCGCACATTAAAGAGGGCTGCGGCGGACTCAGGGACTACCACAACCTCATCTGGCTAAGCTATGTCCGCTGTGGCACGATAAAACTGAGTGAACTCGTTGAGTTAAAACTGCTGACAACCACCGCCTACCGCGAGATGCGCAAGGCTTACGATTTCCTCCTGCGCATACGCACGGAAATGCACTACATCCAGAAGCGCTCGACCGATATTTTGACTCTGCGGCTGCAGGGTGATGTGGCGAAGAACCTCGGCTACCCGCAACGCGATCTATTGCGCAAGATTGAGGCCTTCATGCGTGACTATTACACCCATACTGGCAACCTGTTCCAGCGCGCAGCTGAACTCGGGGACCGCTTCTATCTCGAGGAGCGGGAAAAAGACATTAAGTCACCGGTTATTGGTTTCCTAGCCCGCCGCAAGTTCAGGATTGAACACTTTGACGGCTTTATAGCGAAGAACAACCGTATCTATTATGAATCAAAAACTGTATTCAAGGAAGATCCCGACCGGCTCATGCGGATCTTTCAGCACGCGCAGCTCAGGCATCTGCGCCTTGCTCCCCCCTTATTCTCGCTGATCCAGCGCAGTTGGAACCTTATTGACCGGAGATTTCGTTATCGCGACTCGAATCGAGATACTTTCGAGGCTATCCTCTCACGCAAGGGCGACGTAGGTAGAGCCTTGCGCCAAATGCATCGCGCCGGTGTGCTCGGTCGCTACATTCCCGAGTTTGGTGCGCTCACCAATCTTGTTCAACACGAGTTCTTTCACCGTTATCCCGCTGACGAGCACACCCTGCGCGTTATCGAGGAACTGGATGCCCTGTCCGGTTCCGAGGATCGAAGGCGCGAGATTTACAGAAATATCTTCAACGAACTGGACGATCCTTACGTGATTTACCTGGCTATCCTCCTGCACGATTCCGGACGCGCCAAGAATCGCGCGCATCACGATGATGAAAGCACCGTCCTCGCGCAGGGAATCGCCCGGCGTTTCTCACTAAAGATCAAACGCCGGCGATTATTGCTGTTCCTCGTCGATTCACACCTTGAATTGTGGCGGACTGCAAGCAGTAAGGATATCGATGACCCGCAAACTATCGCCAGCTTCGCGCAAATTATTGGCTCCAAGCGGCAACTCGATCACCTGATGTTGCTGACCTATGCCGATTCGCGCGGCACCAACGAGGAAAGCTGGACGGAAACCAAGGAAACCCCACTGCGCATCCTCTACCACGAAACCAGGGAATACCTGGAGGACGCCGCCGCATTCGCCAAAAGACGAAGCACTGCCCAGAAAACACTCCTGAAAGAAGTGCTCGAGGCAATGCCTGAAAGTCATGCCAGCACCGTTGTTGCCCACTTTCAGGAAATGCCGGCACGCTATTTCATGCGTCGCGAAAGCATACACATCATCAGCCACATTGAGTTGCTCATTAATTACTTTAAGAACTGGGCATTTGCCGAGGTTAACCCGGAACCGATACTGTATTGGCGCGAGATTGCTGAGCAGGGGTGCAGTGAATTCACTGTCATCTGGCATGACAGGCATAAGCTATTGGCCAATATCGCCGGTGCCCTGGCTTCACACAAAGTGAATATCCTGTCTGCGGAGATTATCGTACGCGAGGACGGCGTGGTTTTTGATATCTTCCGCATCTGCACAACGAATTTTGAGCCTGTCACCTCACAGCACCAGCAGAAAAATATCGAGAATCTTTTGCGGGCGGGATTACGGGGCGAGAAAACCGGCTACGCCGAGCTTATCGACAAGGCAGATGACGACCTCTACGACTGGCAGGATCTGACTGACCAATTCCCGCAACGAGTTTATCTAAACAACGATGCCAACAAGGATTACACCCTGCTCGAGGTCCAGGCAATCGATCGCCTTGGGCTACTGCACAATATCTTCTCAACCATTGGAAAACTTGATCTGGAAGTTGCCAATGCACGCATTACCACCACGCGTGGAGCTGCCATTGACACCATCTATATTGTCGATTCAAATGGCGACAAGCTCATTGACAAGGATACCCTCGCAAAACTCCTCTCCAGCCTGCAGGAAACCCTGGGGATAGCAGCCAAAGGCAATCAATAAAAGTGTCGGGCTTGCACTTCACTTTCAAGTGATCACCTGCAGCCATGTGCTATATCATTTGTGAGCATCTTATTTTTGGCAGACACATATATTATCGAAAGAAACGGGAATCCTTCTGCAAAATTTATTAAGCAGCGGCATGTAATGACTTACTTCAATAAGTTTCCATGGCAGGGACATTTTTCCTTCTAGGTTTAAGATGGAATTTCCTGGCTCAGTTTTGGCCTTGCTATGGAAAAAGTCTTTTTCAAGTGATCCAAATAAACATTCAATAATCTTAAGCCCTTTTTCCTGCATTAAAGCCTTCATCCCTTCTGGGTATATCCTCCAACAATCAACAGGAGCTTCATGATAGGACCAGCTTATTGGGCTGATTATTATGATGATTCCTTTTTTCTTAGTGATTCTTTTTAGTTCATCAACCCACCGCCAAATATTCTTGATGTGTTCCATTACTTGACCGGAAAGAACTATATCAAATGTATTGTCTTCAATCGGGTAATTATACTCTTCCTCACTTACAATGTGTAAGGGGTTGACATGGCCTTGCCCAATATACTTTTCGCCGATGTCTAATGTATGCCATTTCAACGGTGGTATATTTACCAGCTCAGAATAATATGATGGATATCCTGTTGGGCCGATTTCTAGGACACTTTGGCTTTCTTTGAAATGATGAACCGCATGTTTTTCGAATAGCAGTTTACTGTTTAAATGCATAACGATGAATTGGTGCTGTCGAGCAGGGGCTTGCGGGCATCCATGACCCTGGGACAAAACCCCCGGATGACACATCAATATCCGGGCAAAGGGACAAATTGCACACTATTAAGCAATAGTGCCCGGGAAGCCAGGTTGGGTATTCGGGGATACTTCATGCAATAACACCCTTGCCCTGTGCCGCGACTTCCATCAGAATTGTCAATTCATAGCAACCGAAAACAATTCCCATTCACACCATGAGCAACCCAGTACCAAAACTCCATAACGCAATGTGGCCCGGCCTTGTCGGCAAAGGCGACGAAGATGGCCAGGAACCGCCCATAAGCCTTGAGCGCATGCTGGAACTGACCTCCGCCGCAGAAGTGGCAGGAACCAAGTTCGATGGCATCGACTATTTTCTCTTTTTGCCGCACACCAATCCCGAAGCCAGTGACGATGAACTCAAGGAGATTGCTGATCTCATCGCCGGTCACGGGTTTGATATCGGCTCACTGGTTGCACCGGTCTGGCCGGGTACTGTCGGTGACTCCGCCATGGGTGACGCAAAGCAGCGCGGTAAATTTCTGGATGCCGTGAGGATGGCCTGTCGGATTGCGAAGGTTTTTAATGAACACGGCGCGCGCAAGTATGGTGTCATTCGCATCGACTCCGCGGAATTCGGCGTGGAAAAATGGCGTGAGGACACAGTCGCCAATACCTCTCAAATCGTGGACACCTTCAGGGAAGCCGCCAGGATTGCCGCCGATCATGGCGAACGCCTCGCCGCTGAGGGTGAGATCTGCTGGGCCGGCATGCACAGCTGGAAAGATATGCTGGACGTGCTGGAGGGCGTTGGTATGCCTGAGTCACTCGGTTTCCAGGCTGACCTCGCACACACCTACCTTTATACCCTCGGTTACAACGCCCCGGAACACGCTCTGGTGCAGGAAGGCTACGGTGAAGAGGAATTCTGGTCAGCATATGAACAGATGACGGATAAACTCCGCCCATGGACGATCGACTTCCATGTCGCGCAAAATGACGGCACAGTTCACGGCGCAGGAACTCACGATAAAACCGGCAAGCACTGCCCTGCTGATGACCCGAACGGAAAACTCGACATCGTCAAGGCTGCAGGCTATTGGCTGAAAGATGCGCCTGAACGCGGCATCAAACACATCTGCTGGGACGGTTGCATGTTCCCCAATGCAATGCTTGAAACAGGAGCAACCTGGAACACCATCCTCGACACCATGATTAAGGTTCGCGATACCCACGGATGGACGTAAAAAATCGGCGCCTCCCTGAAAAAAATCGCCAATCCCAAGTTACTGTGGAAGTCACAGGTAAAGAGCTGCCCGCGACCCGTCCCGGTTACTTGCAGGTAAATAGCAGCACCCCGGGATCCGTCACGGTTGTTAACACCAAGCCTGCGTGCCGCGCGACTACGTAAAGCTCCATTTTGTTGTCATCCTCTGGGGATTCACCGCCATCCTCGGTCGATTAATCAATCTTGAGAGCCTGGTCATTGTCACTTACCGGGTTGGCGCAGCCGGCCTGATGCTGGCGATCCTCGTCGTTGGCCTGAGAATACCCGGTGCCAGCGGTGCCAAGGTGAAAATACTCCTTATAGCCAATGGTCTTCTGCTTGGACTACACTGGACACTGTTCTTTCTCGCCGTTGAAATAGCGAATGTTTCAGTATGCATGATCGGCATGGCAACAGCCACGCTCTGGACCGCCTTCCTGGAACCTCTGCTCATTAAGGAGCGGCGTTTTCATGCCTACAATGTCGCAATAGGTATCGTGATGATCGGTGCCATCACAATCATTGCCGGTAGTGATTTCCAATACATGAAGGGTCTGCTGGTTGCCGTGGCATCAGCAGGCGTTGCCACCATCTTCTCGATCTTCAACAGCCGCTTTTCCAAAAATCATCATCATTATGTGATTGCCCTTCACCAGATGACTGGTGCCACCCTGTTTGGCATAGTGGCAATTGCAATAGTCACTTTAACGCGCGGCAACCTGCCCAACCTCATGCCCTCCCTGGCAGATGCCGGATGGCTTCTTCTACTCGCCTCCTTTTGTACCGTATACGCATATGCCCAGTATATTGAATTAATGAAGCGATTGACTGTTTTCACGATCCACCTGGCTTATAACCTTGAACCGGTTTACGGCATTACCCTGGCCGCCATTTTTTTCAAGGAACATCAACAACTGAGCCCCATGTTCTACCTCGGGTCAGCAATTATCCTGCTGACGGTTGTTGTCCATCCCTTTATTGCGCGAAGCCGGTGGCACCATTACCCGGAGCTTGAACCGAAATCCTAAATCAACTAGCATACCCTGATGAAATTTTTGATCGCGATAACGGCTTTTTCCCATTTTGCCCTGCAGGCCGGTCACTGTGCCCCGGAAAAGACCAATTCCCAGGTCAGCTATTACAAGGACGTCCGTCCGGTTTTCCAGGCCAACTGCCAGGGTTGCCACCAACCGTCCAAGGCCAAGGGGAAATACATCATGACCGATTTCGCCAAGCTCCTTGCCGGCGGCGAGAGCGATGATCCGGCAATTGTCGCCGGCAAACCAGCTGAAAGCTACCTCTTGGAACTGATCACCCCGGTTGACGGCAAAGCGGAGATGCCAAAGAAAAAGGATCCGCTCCACGAAACTGAAATTGCCCTGGTAAAACGATGGATTTCCGAGGGCGCCAAGGATGATACGCCGGAGGGCGCCAAGGAGCGTTACTCGGCAGAAAATCCCCCTGAATACATCCTGCCTCCGGTAATCACCTCACTGGACTATTCACCGGACGGGACTCTGCTGGCGATCCCCGGTTTCCATGAAGTCATTCTTTACAAGGCTGATGGGTCAGGAATGGTGGCACGCCTTGTGGGACTCTCAGAGAGAATCGAGTCCATTGCCTTCTCGCCTGACGGGAAAAAACTTGCTGTCACCGGCGGCTTACCCGCACGCATGGGAGAAGTACAGATCTGGGATGTTGAAAAACACAATCTGATCCTGTCGGTGCCGGTCACCTTCGATACCGTGTTCGGCGGCAGTTGGTCGCCGGACGGCAAGATGGTGGCTTTCGGGTGCACTGACAATACAGTGCGGGCCATCAACGCGGAGACCGGCAAGCAGGTGCTGTTCATGGGAAGCCACAACGACTGGCCAATCGACACCGTCTTCTCGACCAAGGGTGACTACCTGGTCTCGGTGGGTCGCGACATGAGCGCAAAGCTGACAAAAGTTGATGAGCAGCGCTTTATCGACAACATCACCTCAATAACGCCAAAAGCACTCAAGGGAGGAATCCTCTCGGTGACCCGGCACCCGTCACGCGACGAAGTCCTTTTTGGCGGGGCTGATGGCATCCCTAAAATCTACCGCATGCAACGGGTCAAAAAACGCGAGATAGGGGATGATTCCAACCAACTCTGGAACCTTCCGCCACTGAAAGGGCGTATATTCGCAGTCGACTGGAGCCTGGACGGTAAACTGATTGCCGCGGGCAGCAGCCTTGACGGCAAAGGAGCGGTGCACATCTACGGCATCAATCCCGAATACAAGGTCCCCGGAGACATTGACGGGATCATTAAAAAACCTGTCCAGAACCGTAACGACGGGGAACGCAAGAAACTCAGTGATTACTTCAACAACGGGATTAAGACCTTGGCTAAAATAGATTTAATAAACTCAGGCATCTACGCCATGGCCTTTACCCCCAACGGAGCCCGTCTCGCGGCGGCAGGATCCGATGGACACATTAGAATCTACGGCACAGCAAATGGCAATCAGGTCGCTGATTTCATCCCGGTAGCGCTGAAACCCTGAACCTCTGCTTGAACGGCAGCATCGCGGTAAAGTCATGGTAATCTGCCGCCAACAGCCCAAGAAACCACTCCTTGATACGGATATTCCAGGTTAAAGCGTTGAGAACGGTCAACTGGTAATTGAAAATCGCACCTTGCTCCCGCAAACCTATCCCCCTACTCTTCCCAAGCAGCAATGAAACTCATATTTTCCAGCGCAGCGATCTTGGTTGCCACGTTCTTGACCGCCGTGACAGCGCAGGAAACACCCGTGATACTACAGGTAGAATCACTCTCGGTCTCGCCTCCAAAGATTCATCTGGATTCTCCCGTCGCATACAGCCAACTCATTGCCACCGCCAAGCTTACAACCGGCAATTCCATTGATGTCACCCGGCTTGCTGACATCACCGTGAAGGGTGACTCCGTGACCGTGACCGATCTTGGCATCGTTGAAGGTGCCAAAAACGGCAAGGCAACCGTTGTAATCAACCTCAAGGACAAGAGTATCTCAATCCCTGTCACTGTCTCGGGAATCGGGGACGACATTCAGGCCGATTACATCCGCGATGTAATGCCCGTGATTTCCCGTCTCGGCTGCAACGCGGGAACCTGCCATGGAGCCAAGGACGGTAAAAACGGCTTCAAGCTTTCCTTGCGCGGCTATGATCCAATATATGACATCCGGGCACTGACTGATGACCTCGGCGCCCGCCGTGTTAACGTTGCCGCCCCCGATTCAAGCCTGATGCTGCTCAAGGCGACAGGCGCGGTGCCTCACGAAGGTGCCCAGGTTACCAAGCTGGACTCCAACTACTACCAGATCCTGCGCGCATGGATTGCAGGCGGGGTTAAATTTGAACCCTCCACCTCACGCGTCACAAAGATCGAGGTTTCCCCGACGAACCCGGTCGTGCAGACTATCGGAACCCGGCAACAGATGCGTGTCATCGCAACTTATGCCGACGGGCTTGTTCGTGATGTAACGCGGGAGGCTTTCGTGGCAAGCGGAAACGCTGAAGTGGCGGAACCTGAAAAGGGCAAGCCGGCACTGATTACGACATTACGCAGAGGAGAAGCTCCAATCCTTGTCCGCTTTGAGGGCAACTATGCCGCAACCACGGTCACCGTCATGGGCGATCGTGAGGGCTTCACCTGGCAGGCGCCACCGACCAACAACCGCATTGATGAATTGGTCGCCGCAAAATGGCAACGAATGAAGATCCTGCCCTCCGGTCTCTGTGACGACTATGAGTTCATTCGCCGGGCTTACCTCGATATCACCGGACTCCCGCCCTCAGCACAGTCCGTCCTGGAATTTGTCGGGGATCAGCAACCACAGCGCAAGAAGCGTGAGGCACTTATCGACAAGCTGATCGGTTCCGAGGAATACATTAGCCAGTGGACCAACAAGTGGGCCGACCTTATGCAGGTAAACCGTAAGTTCCTGGGGACAGAGGGAGCCCTTGGCCTGCGTGACTGGATTCGCGGCAAGGTCAAGGCCAACACCCCTTACAACGAGTTTGTTCAGCAAATCATCACCGCCACAGGATCCAACAAAACCAACCCCGCCGCCGCCTATTTCAAAATCCTGCGTACACCGGAAACCCTGATGGAGAACACGACGCATCTTTTCCTGGCAACCCGTTTCAACTGTAACAAATGCCACGATCATCCTTTTGAACGCTGGACACAGGATCAGTATTATCAGCTCGCAGCCTACTTCGCGCAGGTGGAACGCAAGCAGGACCCGGCATCGGGAAAGAAAAAAATAGGCGGCACGGCAGTTGAGGGGGCAAAGCCTCTATATGAAATGATCTCCGACAAGAATGACGGGGAAGTCAAACACGAGCGCACCGGCCAAGTCGCAGCGCCGTCTTTCCCCTATCCTGTGCAATTTAAGCTTGGGGATAATAAAACCCGGCGTGAATCGCTGGCAGGATGGATCACCTCCCCGGACAACCAGTATTTTTCCTCAAGTTACGTCAACCGTCTCTGGGGCTACATGCTTGGCACAGGAATCATAGAACCTCTCGATGATATCCGTGCAGGCAACCCGCCGAGCAACCCGGAATTACTCAACTACCTAGGCCAGGAATTCATCGATAGCGGGTTCAACGTACAGCACATGCTGCGCTTGATTTGCAAGTCACGCACCTATCAGCTCTCAATTGCGACCAATAAGTGGAACCATGACGACACCATCAACTTCTCCCACGCCAAGGCACGCCGCCTGCCGGCCGAGGTGCTGTACGACACCATTTATACCACCCTTGGAGCTCAGCAAAAACTGCCCGGCGTCCCTGCCGGCACCCGCGCAGCGGAACTCCCGGATGTCGGGATCAAGCTCCCCGACGGTTTTCTCGACACCGCCGGCCGCCCGGTTCGTGAAAGCGCCTGCGAATGTGAGCGCAACAGCGGGCTGCAACTCGGCCCGATCATGGCGCTGGTTTCCGGCCCAACAGTTGGCAATGCGATCAGTGACCAGAACAACATCCTTCCAAAACTCGTCAAGGGCACTGATGACAACCGTAAGCTGGTGAACGAGATCTTCCTGCGCCTCCTCTCGCGACCCGCCACTGATGATGAACTCACCTCCAGCGTGTCGCTGATTGATAATATCGAAACTGAGCACCAGGCCCTGATTGCATCGCTGGCAACCCGTGAAGCGGAGCTGAAAGTTGAAATGGAAAAAGCCGAGGCCGAGCGGCAGGCGGGAATCGCCGCCGCCAAGGATGCCCTGAAACAATACCAGGCCGGCGTCGCCGAACGCGAAGCCAAACTGGACAGGGAGCAGGCTGCCCGCATCACTGCCGCCGAGAAGAAACTCAAGGAATTTGAAGGCTCTCTTCCCGGGAAAATAGCCGCATGGTCAAAGGCCAGCAGTGATGATTCCTCCTGGCAGGTGATTACGCCGATTGCCTTCAACGCCACCAGCGGTTCACGGCTGGAGCTTGAGAATGACAGTTCAATTTATGCTTCCGGCAAGAGCGCCCGGGGCAAATACAATGTTTTCGGTACTACCGAGATGAAAAACATTACAGGTATTCGCATTGAAGCGCTTCCCGACGACCGCCTGCCAAAGAAGGGCCCCGGGCGCGCTGATAACGATGGCAACTTTGTGCTCACCGAGTTTGAGGTATTCAGCACGCCGACTCCCGCCAACGAAGACTGGAAAGCAGTGAAAATCTGGACCTTTGACAAACCTGGCGATGCCCAGGGATGGGGCCGCGCAAGCCAGGCCGACTTGAATGTGGAAAACGGTAGCCTGAAACTCGTCAGCAAGGGTAATGATCCATCCCTGACGGCGGATGTCGCTGCCGCTGCCGGCAGTTTCATGCTCGACATGAAGGCCGAGTTCCCCGGTGAGGGCAAAGCACACGCTCAGCTCTTCTGGACCACCAAGAAGGACGGCGCAATCAGCGAGACGCGCTCGACTCGGATCACCTTGGCCCGTGGCAAGAAAGGCTGGGAGAATTACCGCTTCTATTTTGAAACTGATGCTGAGCTGACATCAATCAGGCTCGACCCGGTGGACAACAAATCCGATCTCTTCATTGATGCCCTCAGGTTGCGCCGAGCCGATTCTCCCAAGTTGCAAAAATTCGCTCTGGAAAACGCCAGGGCTGACTTCAGCCAAGTTAACTACCCGGTGGCGAGCGCAATTGATGGTAACCGTGGGGACAGTAACAACGGCTGGGGCATCGCGCCACAAATGGGAAAACCCCACACCGCTACCTTTGAAGTGAAGGGATTGCCTGAAAATAACGACCGGCGCCTGCTGCGCTTTGACCTCGACCAGCAATACAAGGGCAACAGGTGGAGCATCGGCCGTTTCCGTATCTCAATCACCAATTCCCCGAAGCCGATCAACTCCGGTCTGCCGGGAAACATCACCGGGATCCTTGCCAAGGCGGAAGGCGCCCGGACGGAACAGGACAAGGCCGAACTCACCAAGTATTACCGTGAGAATAATTCTGACCTGAAAAATCTTGTGCAGGCAGTGGCTGACGCCGGGAAAGCGCGGGAACGTGATCCAAAACTCACCGATCTTGAAACCAGGATTGCAGTTGCTGAGAGTCCGCTCCCGGTCGATTCCACCTTGGCACAATTGCGCAAAGACATTGCCTTGAGCGAACAGCAGAACAACCAGAAACGACTCACCGGCGCACAGGATATCGCCTGGGCAATCATCAACACCCCCGCATTCCTCTTTAACCGTTAAGCCCTTCTTCCCGGGGAGAAACAGACCCGCAGGAGGTCGATTCCCATTACTTCCGGTTTGACGCTGGAGGGCGCGGACGGTCACGGGAGTTACCCGCGCGTCCGAGATGTTTGTCCATCTCCTCCCTGCTTACAGCACCATTGCCGTCGGTATCCATCAGTTTGAAGCGCTCGATCATCGGTCCGCGTGCCTCACCCCGGGAGATTACGCCGTCCCTGTCGGCATCCATTCGAGCAAACAACTGCTCCGCGTCAGGCTTGCTCCGCTGTGCAAATCCACCCCGGCCACCGGGCCGCTGTCGCCGGTCAAAACCTCCTTTAGCACCGGCAGAACGCACGCTGCCGGCATCCCGGTCACGCCTGAGTTCAATCCTGTATTGATGACTCACTGCCCGGCACCAGCCCTCATCATCATCACAGGCGTAATAATAGACCTCAAGTTCCAGTGGTTGATCAATTCCCCCGTTTTCGGAATCGACCTCCAGCAGAAACTCACGCGGATCAATGTCCGAGGGAGCTTCAACTTTCGGAGCAACGCCTTTACTCATGCTCAGCTTGACACCCTTCGGAGCCTTGATCTCAAAGCGCAGGGGATCAGCCAGGTTGTTCCAGTGCACGGTATGGACAGGATCCAGGTGAAAACCGATGTGTAACTTGCCCTTGCCTTCAGTGAGTAAACCCCGATCTGCCTCGGCACGCAGCTTGGCATAAAAAATTTCCTGCTTCCCGCCCTTCTCATCCTTTTTCATTACCGGCCGGGCAATCACTGCCGTAACACCCTCGGGTTTCTCCACCCTTGGCACAATACCGCTGGCAATCCTGCTTGTGGGTGCGGTTTGCGGTTTGCGGTCAAGCTCAGAGGGACTGGTAACAGTCTTTGTTTTACCCGCGAACTTCTCCAGGTCCGCCCTCAGCATTTCAGGATCACTCCAACTGCGGGCAACAAGAAATTTTCCTTGCGGGGAAATGATGAATTCTGAATTCGGACGGTCACCGAGGGCATGCTTAAGGTCGTTAGACATCGTGTCTGCCAACCATGGGATTCGCGTGTCGAGTTGCCTGCGGGCGGCGGCTACATGCGCCAGCCGCTCCTCAATGGTAACGGGTTGCACGAGCCGGTCACGTTCCGGATGGGCAAGAGATTTATAGACATAGTAAAAAGCCACTTCCTCACTCTTCTCCTTGTAGTCATGATAGATCGCCTCCAGACCGGAAACATTGCGCAGGAAGGGGGGTCAGGTCAGGCAGCCAAACACGATCACCGCATGTCGACCCTTGAGTTTCTCTCGCAGCGGGAAACTCTCACCCCGCTCATCAAAAACGCTGATCTCAGGGATCAAGCTGCCAACCTTGGGCATATTCTCGCCTCCTCCACGCCTGCGCTCACTACCCTGCCCTGCGGCAACGGCCTGGAACACAAGAGAAACTAACAGTAAAGCTGGAACTCGAACTCGAAATCGCATCCTCATATCCATTACCATAAGTAATGAAAAAAGGTTACGAAAAGGTTACGATCACGACAAGCTTTTGAAAACCACGGCATTATCAGCCTTCAACACTGCAAATCAGCTATTTACACCCTCCCACTGCACCCTTATCTTGGGATGACCTAAATCAAAACCGATAAAAATCAGCAATGTTTCGAATTCTAGGCGATCCCGGTAAAGACCTCTGTGATAAAAATCTCGCGCCCTCACGGCGTGACTTCCTGCGGGTTGGTGGCTCGGGAATACTCGGGTTAAGCCTCGGTTCAATGCTCGAGCTCAAGGCAAAGGCAAGTTCATCCCTCAGTGGCGGCAAGGCCAAGTCCATTATCATGCTCTACCTGCAGGGTGGTCCCAGCCACCTCGACCTGTGGGATCCAAAGAAGGATGTGCCCGATAACGTGCGCTCCGCATTCAATACCATTCCCACCAAGATCCCGGGCATTCATTTTACTGAAATCCTTCCCGAACTTGCCAAGATAAATGACAAGTTCACGATGATTCGTTCGATGAGTTACGAGCCGAACGGACTGTTTAACCACACCGCCGCCATCTACCAGATGATGACCGGCTACACTACCGACAAAGTCTCGCCCTCCGGGCAACTCGAGCCGCCCTCACCGAAGGACTTCCCAAACTTCGGCTCAAACCTGATCAGGCTTAAACCGCAAACCGAACCGATGTTGCCCTTCGTCATGATGCCACGGCCACTGCAGGAATCCAACGTGGTGGGTAAAGGCGGCACTGCAGGCTTTCTCGGCAAGGCTTATGATCCCTATACCCTCTATCCAAGCGGAGGCGACATGGACATGAAAAAGATGACGCGCATTAAGATTGATGATCTGCAGTTGCGCCCTGATGTATTTTCCGCCCGGCTTAAACGCCGCGCATCCTTGCGCAGCACCATTGCAAAGAAAATGAGCAAGGTGGAAAATGCCGTTAAGGATTACAAGCTGAATGAATATTACGACCAGGCGCTCAACCTGATTATCTCCGGCAAGGCACGCGATGCATTCGCCCTCGAGAGGGAACCCATGAAGATTCGTGAAAGTTACGGCAATACTTCCTTTGGTGACAGCTGCCTTTTGGCACGTCGTCTGGTTGAGGCCGGAACCAGGGTTGTCGAGGTTATCTGGCCGAAGGTAGCCAACTCCGATAACCACTCATGGGATCACCATAAGGATTTAACCAAGCGCATGAAAAACCAGTCCGGACCGATGCTCGATAAGGCACTCTCCGGGCTCATCTCCGATCTCGATGAACGCGGAATGCTTGAAGATACAATGGTTGTGGCTATCGGCGAATTCGGCCGCAGCCCGCAAAAAGGCGTCAGCACCTCAGGTAACGGAAACAGTGCAGACGGTCGTGACCACTGGCCCTACTGTTATACCGGGCTTGTTGCCGGCGGGGGAATCAAGAGGGGCTATGTCCACGGCAAGTCCGACAAGACCGGGTCCGCACCTGTGGAAAATCCTGTGCATCCCGGAGAGTTGCTGGCCACGATCTACCATGCCTTCGGCATTGATCCTGAGACCATAGTCTACAACCACCTCAACCAACCGAGGGAACTGGTGAAGGCTGCCGCGGTCAGTGAACTATTCGCCTAGGGCATATCATTAACCCACAACACTCACCGCGCGCAATGAAGAGCGTGCCATCGGTGATCCGGCAGGTTATGGCACTTCAATAGCACCGGGTAAACCCATGCTCGACAACAGGATGGGGATTGATTAAAGATCGCAAGTAAATCTCAAACCATGAAAACCAGAACCATTCTACTGATCTCCTTCGCGCTTTGCGCATTGGCCTGCGGACAGGACAATACAAAAGCACTGTTTAACGGCAAAGACCTCACCGGGTGGCAAAACCGCGACGGCAATGCCTCCAATTGGGTGGTGGTGGATGGTACTCTCCAGGGAAAGCGCAAGAGTGGTGACATCTGGAGCAAGGAACGCTTTGGCGACTTCGTCCTCTCGCTGGAATTCAAGACCAGTGGCAACAGTGGAGTCTTCTTCCGCACAGATAACCCGAAAAACCCCGTGCAAACCGGCATTGAGATACAGGTCAACAAGCCCGGTGGTCCAAACAAGCATTCAGTAGGGGCAATCTATGACCTGGTTGCCCCCAAGAAGAACAATGCCACCAATGGCTGGAACAAGATGGAGATCACCGCCAAGGACAACATGATCAGTGTCAAGCTCAACGGTGAAACCATCAGTGAAATGGACCTGGACAAGTGGAAGACCCCCGGCAAAAACCCCGACGGATCCAAGAACAAGTTCAAGACCGCACTGAAGGAGTTCAAGCGCGAGGGGCACATTGGCTTCCAGGACCATGGATCCGCGGTAGCCTATCGCAATATCACGATCAAGAAACTCTAGGGGAATCCAGGGAATATGCCGCAAGTCATGGGCTCCCTTGCACCTGGATTGCTGTTTATTCTGCTTCTAAGGGCAGCAGTTGCATCAGTTTATTCCGAGGAGACCGGGGAACTTCGCCTTAACCAGCTGCAGTTCATCGGCACGCACAATTCATACCACGTCGCGCTGCCGAAATCAGCGCTCCGGAAACTCGGTAGAATAAACAGGAACTGGGAGGATACCCTCGACTACACGCACCGGTCCTTGACCGACCAACTCGAGGATCTCGGTATACGTCACTTTGAGCTGGACCTGTTCGCAGATCCAAAAGGCGGTCATCTGTTAAAAAAGGGAGCTCTCGGCCTCCTCGGGCTAAGCACTGCACAACCGGAAAACTTCCGGAAGGCGTTGACGATACCTGGATTCAAGATACTTCATGAGCCCAGCGTTGATTACCTGTCCACAACCCCCTCCTTGATCTCAGCCTTGAAGGAAATCAAGGCATGGTCCCTAAGCAACCCAAGCCATCCACCATTGTTTATTCTCCTGGAGATGAAGGAGAACAGCCCTGTTCCTTTTGCCAAGAAGCCGATCTCCTTCACTCGCAAGACACTCGAGGCAGTCGAAACGGAAATATTAACTGTCTTCAAGACAAACAAGATCATCACCCCGGATTCAGTCCGGGGAAAAACACAAACCCTCAGGCAGGCAGTACGGGAAAAAGGTTGGCCGACCCTTGAGGCATCGCGGGGCAAGGTGATGTTCGGCCTCGACAACTCCGGGAAAATCCGTGATCTCTACCTCAAGGGAAATCCGTCACTGGAGGGGAGACTGTTGTTTGCCAGTGTCGGGGAAAATGACCCGGCTGCGGCTTGGTTTAAGCTCAACGATCCGATTGGCGATTTCGCACGGATCCAGAGGCTTGTCCGGGCGGGGTTCATGGTTCGCACACGAGCTGATTCTGATACCCGCGAGGCACGCATGAATGACACCCGCCGCCGGGACAGGGCCCTTGCCAGTGGCGCACAGTTCATCAGTACTGATTTCCCGGAACCAAAGCAGGATATTTCCAACTATTCAGTCAGGTTCCAAAAGGCTGCCCCTTATCGTCACAATCCCGTCAGTCAAGCAGGGAAAGATAGACCTTGAACAAGAACCTTCTCCCTAACCTAAGCGCAGTGAACATAATTAAAGGCCATCTATTACTCGCTGCCTGTCTTGTTCCACTGAGCGTTGCCCCTGCTGAACCGGAGCTTCTCGACGACAGGTACAAGTTGACCCTGTTCGCGGAAAGCCCGGATTTATCCACCCCGATAGGCTGCGCGATCGACGGAAAAGGCAGGGTTCTGGTCATCGAGTCTCATACCCACTTCAGGCCTGACGGTTACATTGGCCCCAAGGAAGACCGCATTCTTGCATTTAGTGATACGGATGGTGACGGCAAGGCGGACAGCAGGGAAATCTACTTCGAGGGAGGGACACACACGATGTCCATCACACCTGGCGGCAGCGATACCTTTTACGTCGCCACCCGTTCCGAGGTATTCAGGCTCAAGGATGAAAATAAAGACGGCAAGGCGGACAGCAGGGAAACCCTGGTCACGCTCAAGACCCCGGGCAAGTATCCGCACAACGGGCTCTGCGGGCTTGCCTTAACTTCAGACCACTCAAAGCTGTACTTCGGCCTCGGGGAAAATCTGGGGAAGCCTTACGGGATTATCAGCCAAACCGGGGCAAAAGAAATTACCAGCATGAAGGGTGGCGGCGAGGGAGGAAATATCTACAGTTATGACCTCCGTACAGGATTACTGGTCCGCATCGCAACGGGTTTCTGGAATCCCTTCGGGATATGCCTCACCCCTGAGGGGCGCATGTTTTGCGTGGACAACGACCCGGACGCACGTCCTCACAACCGGCTCCTGAGGATTGTTCCCGGCGGGGACTACGGGTATCAATACCGCTACGGTCGCTCAGGAATACATCCATTGCAGGCCTGGAACGGCGATCTTCCCGGCACACTGCCAATGATCTGTGGCACCGGGGAAGCCGCCTGCTCTGTCATTACCCACGGGGAACAACTATGGGTCACCAGCTGGGCAAATGGCCGAATTGAGGAATACGCCCTTCGCCAGGATGGCTCCAATTATACCGCGACGATGAAGGTAATCATCAAGGGAGGCCCGGACTTTCGCCCGGTCGATTTTGCCCATGCTGAAGACGGGTCGGTCTACTTCACTGACTGGGTGGATGCGAGTTATCAACTGCATGGCAAGGGCCGGCTCTGGAAGCTCACTGCCGTGAATGAACAAACACCGAAGCCGGGACTCGCCGGGGCACTGCTTGAGGAAGGAAACCGGAAAACACCCGATGCCCAGTCCTTAAAGGCAATCGACGGCGATCGCTTTGCGCTCGCTACGGCTCTATGGAAAATGACGAGGGCAGGGAAGGCTCAAGCACTGCAATGGAATGCTCTTTCCGAGAACGCAAGGATCGCCATGCTGACAGCAAGCCGATGGAAGGAGCAGCTAAATCAAGAGATGCTCACCCGGGCACTGGGTGAGCCTTCAGAGAATGTCCGAATCGCAGCGGTGCGCATCATTGCGGATAGGAAAATTGTTTTCTTCAAGGACAAGCTCAGCGACCTGCTGCCCTCCGCCGCACGGGACAGTCAATTATACAGGACCCTCACAGCTGCATTAAAGGAACTGGGCGATTAATCCATCGCATCCTGTTGGACTGACCCCGGATGTCGCAGGGTGACCAAGGTTGCTCCCCATCCCCCGCTTGCCTGGTCTCCCAACCTGTAACTGAGAACTTCCTGCGTCATCTGGTCGAGAAGCCGGTGCACTCCTTCACGCAGGGTTCCCGTGCCCTTGCCATGAATGACGCGCACCTCAAGGATCTCCCTCTTTCTGCACTCCAGGAAATATTCCCTCAACAATGAGCTTACCTCACCAGGACGAAAAGTGTGCAGATCTATCTCAGGGGTAATCTGATAATCAATCGGGTCGTCCTTGTTATCCTCGCAAGCCACTTGCATCCAAAATAAAAAACAAAGGGGCTACCGCCTGAAAGCAGGCGGGTTAACCTTTCATTGAGCTGACAACCTCACCTTTGTCGGGGAAACGCCCGGTCTCTTTCTTCGAGTAAACGAGTGTCCCTTCAACAGTGACCTCAAAGACACCGCCACTGCCCTCTACAATTTCAACGCTTGCTCCTTCAAACCCCTCCTTGATTTCGTCCGCCAAACTGACGGCCTGGGGCTTGTAGTTTCACATTCCTCAATAAAGGATCGATATATTCATGCTTCACCAGTGCCCTTTATTACCCTCATTTTAAAGTAAAAAAATCCCGCAAGGAAGCCCAAGCTAGTGGATCTCGGGCTCGGGAGTGGGCTCGTCGCCCTCAAGGAAATCAAAGTCACACCCGCGGTCGGCCTGGGTCACGTGTTCAGTGTAAAGTTTTGTATATCCCCTGGCATAAGCAATCGTGCGCTCATCGCTTGCAGCCAACCTCCGTTTGATTTCATCCTCGGGAACATCCAGCTCAAGCCGGCGCCCGGAAACATCCAGGGTAATCAGGTCACCATCCTGCACAGCAGCCAGTGTCCCGCCGGCAGCTGACTCCGGGGCAATATGCAATACGCAGGTCCCGTAGCTGGTGCCGGACATACGCGCATCGGAAATCCTCACCATGTCCCGCACCCCCTGTTCCAGTAATTTTTTCGGGATCGGCAGCATTCCCCACTCCGGCATTCCGGGGGCACCCACCGGGCCGGCATTTCTGAGCACCAGCACGGAATCGGCACTCACCTCCAGTTCAGGGTCATCAATTCTCGCGGCAAGATCGTTGTAATCTTCAAAGACAACAGCAGGTCCGGTATGCTGCAGCAGCTCCGGAGTCGCGGCGGAATGTTTGATGACCGCCCCGTCGGGAGCAAGGTTGCCACGTAATACAGCAGTGCCGCCATCATCGGCAAGGGGATTGTCACAATTACGGATCACCTCATCGTTGAATACCCGTGAGCCTGTAATATTCTCACCGAGGGTCATGCCGTTGACCGTCGGCACATCAAGGTGAAGCAGGTTGCCCATCCGGTTCAGCAACGCACACAATCCTCCGGCACCATAAAAATCATCCATCAGGAATCGCCCTGAAGGGCGCAGGTCCGCCAGCAGGGGTGTTTTCCGTGAGATCACATCAAAATCATCAAGGTTAAAATTAATCCCTGCCCGACCCGCCATCGCCAACAGGTGCACGATAGCATTGGTGGACCCGCCAAGTGCCATATCAACGACCACTGCATTTTCAAACGCCTTGCGCGTCGCCAACTCACCGGGTCGGGGCCCTTCCCAGGCATTCCTGACGGCCTGCCGGCCCGCCTCGGCTGCCAGGCGCGCATGATTGGCATCCATTGCCGGCACCGAGGAAGAACCGGGAATTGAAAACCCCATGGTCTCGGCCAGTGCTGTCATTGTGGCCGCCGTGCCCATGGTCATGCAATGCCCCGGTGAACGCGCAATTCCTCCCTCAATCTCGCGCCATTCTTCTTCACTGAGGTTTCCGGCACGACGCTCATCCCAGTATTTCCAGACATCTGCTCCCGATCCCAACACTTGCCCGTTCCAGTTACCCTTGATCATCGGCCCGGATGGAACATAGATTGCAGGCACCCCGGCAGAGATTGCCCCCATGAGCAACGCGGGAGTCGACTTGTCACATCCTCCCAGCAGCACCGCCGCGTCCACAGGATTGGCGCGGATCATCTCCTCTGCCTCCATCGCCAAAAAATTTCGATACAGCATGGAGGTTGGCTTGGTCAGCGTCTCCCCGCAGGACATCACCGGGATCTCCATCGGCAGGCCTCCCTCCTGCAGCACACCGCGCTTGATCGCCTCCACGGTTGTCTTGAAATGCAGGTGGCAGGAATTAAGATCCGTCCAGGTATTCAGGATACCAACCACCGGCTTGCCGGCAAAATCACTGTCCCCGAGCCCGGATTGCCTTGCCCGTGAACGATGACCGAAGGCACGCAGGCTGTCAGGACCATACCAGCGGTATGAACGGAGGTGGGTCGGATCTTGGCGGGACATCGGGGTTAATAATTGCCACTCAGGCAAGCGCGGTCAATCACAGTAAATAAAGGATAAAGGCAATACCTCTCAGGATAAAGGCAACACCCATGAGGCAACAACCACCACAATGAGGCCGGTAACACCCATCAGCGACATCATTGGGGTCACGGTACGCAGTGTCTGGGATTCCTTCAGCCCGGACATCCGGGTCACTACCCAGAATCCCGAGTCGTTCATCCAGGGAATGGGCTTCGACCCGCACCCAACGGCAAGCGCCAGGTAAACCGGGTGAAATCCCAGGCCCGGGGAAGCTGCAAACGCCGCGGCTACGGGAGCCGCAGTGATCATCGCGACGGTCGCTGATCCCTGGGCGGTGCGGACCAGGGCGGTAATCAAAAAACAGACCGGTAAGGCAAGGGTAGCACTGCCCTGCAGGGTGCCAATCGCGCTGGCAATGTCAGTCTGCTTCAAAACCCCGCCAAAGGCTGCTCCCGCAGCCGTGATCAGGACAATGACCGCTCCCGAGGAAAGGGCTTCTGATGAAACCTTTCGCAGCCTCTCCTTGTCCCCGGAACACCGCTTGGCTAAAATGATAAATGCCACCAGGGCGGCAATCCCGAGTGCCAGATTCTTCTCCCCGAGGACCTTCAGAAACTCCAGGTTATCCGGTTTAATAATGGCGTGTAATGTCCCCCCGGCGACCAGAACCACCGGTAAAAGCACCGGCAAAAAAGACACCATGGCGGAAGGTAAATTGTCCTCATCCATTGACACCCCTGCTACCATCGGCGGAGGTTTGAGATCAAATTTACCGGATGCCCAGCGTGCATAGAGGTAGCCGAAAGTAATGGTAAACAGGCCAACGGCCAGTCCCCCGAGCATCATCGCCCCGATTTCCACCCCGATTTCCTCCGCCACTAGGAGGGGCCCCGGTGTCGGCGGAACCAGTGAGTGCGCCATTGTTCCCCCGGCCACGATACAGAGCACGTAAAAGAGATAATTGCCTTTCGTCCTGTGGGCCATGGCGATGGCAATCGGGATGAGCAGGTAAAAGACCGTGTCAAAAAAAACAGGGATCGCCAGCAGGAACCCGGAAATCAAAAATGCCAACCCGGCACGCTTTTCTCCAAAAAAAGACAGCATCACCAAGACAATCTTTGCCGCCGCACCGGACTCCAGGAGGAACCTGCCGATGAGGGCGGCAAAGGCAATGATCAGGCCAACCTTGGCACAACCGTTGCCGAATTGCTTAACCACCCTTTTCATCGATGAGAGCTTGGCGAAATCCTCCTTGAAAACCTCGGCTCCCGCCGTGCTCATCTTGCCCCGCTCCAGCTCCGATGTGGTGTGGTTCTCGGCATAACTGACCAGCGATCCCTGCGGGGTTGAGAAGGCAATCACGATCGCCGCAGTGGAAAGGGCAAGGAAAGGATGCAGCTTAAGCCATATGACTGAACCGAGAACGATCCCCATGCCGAGGGCCAAGAGTAGGAAAGGAGTCATCGCTTACTCTTCTACATGAGGCGGGGAAAAGATGAAAGCCATCAAGTAAGAAATTCCCTGGACCCTGAAAATCCTACATAAAGACCTCTTTTTCGTGCACTGAGTCGGTGATAATCATGCCGAGTTCATGCCTGCGGAGAAGATCCGGTGTCTCCATCATGGATTCATGCAGGAGAATAAAACCATAAAATCCACTGCTATGGCAACCGTGATTTACCTCACGCACCATTGCCATTATGACCGGCCGGAAAACCCTGCGCTTAACCTGCAGAATCCCGTGTCCATTCTCCATTCACCAACCGCAGGAGACCAAGGGGGTTGACATCCTGAAGGGCCTCGGGGAGCAATCCCTGCGGAATATTCTGGTAGCTGACCGGCCTGCCCCAGCGCGCGATGCCGGCGGTGCCGATGCTGGTGTGCTGCGCATCGGTAGTGGCCGGGTAGGGGCCGCCATGATGCACGGAATCACAGACCTCAATACCGGTCGGAAAACTATTCACGCAAACCCTGCCGGAGAACCCGGATAATGCCGACAACAGCGCGCCGGCTTCAGCGAGTTCCTCCTCATTACCATGAATTGAGCTTCCAAGCTGCCCCTCAAAAAGACCGGCTGCCGCGACATAACTTTCCTCATCCGGGCACACAACAAGCAATACCGAGGGACCGAATATTTCCTCCATCAACAGCTCCTTGTTGTCCTTGAAATCCTCAAGGGAGATCCTGGCCATCACGGGTGCCGCCCCGATCTCTGCAGCCTCAAGGGAACCGCTGGCAAGGAGTTCAACGCCCTGCACACCCTGCCAGCGCCCGATTCCTGACTCAAAGGCTGCGGCAATACCCGCATTAAGCAACGGCGCGCCTGCCGACTCGGCAACCAATTCCATGTAATGTTCAATCATTGCCTGCACGCCATCACCCTCAGTGACAAACACCAGGGACGGGCAAGTGCAGAACTGGCCGTTGCCCATGGTGACGGAAGCAAACAGTCCATCAGCAAACGCCGCAGGGTCGGCATTGATCTTACCCGGCAGGACAAACTGCGGATTCACGCTGCCCATCTCGGCATAAACCGGAATCGGGTTGGGCCGGGCGGCGGCAATGTCAAACAATGCACGCCCGCCGCGCAGCGAGCCGGTAAACGCCACGGCACGTGCCGCCGGGTGTTCAACCAACAAGCGCCCGGTATCATTACCCGAACCCTGCAACATCGAGAAGGTTCCCTCTGGAAAGCCCGCCTTCTTTACCCCGTGCAGCACGGCACGGGCAACCAGTTCGGAGGCACCGGGGTGTGAGGGGTGCCCCTTGGTCACGACCGGGCAACCTGCCGCTAGGGCTGAGGCGGGATCCCCGCCCGCCACTGAGATCGCCAGGGGAAAATTGCTTGCCCCGAAAATCACCACCGGGCCAACCGCCACCAGCATGCGTCGCAGGTCAGGCTTGGGCAGGGGCTCTCGATCAGGAAGGGCGGTATCAATGCGTGCAGCAACCCAGTTGCCATCCTCGGCAACCGTGCCAAAGACGCGCAACTGCATGACGGTCCTGCCAAGTTCCCCGTCAAGGCGTGCCTGCGGATAACCGGTCTCAAGCCCAACCCTCTCCTTGATCACCTCACCATCCTCCTCCAGGCAATCAGCAATGGCATTCAACAGGCGGCTACGATCCTTGCCAGTGGATTCGGCCATGAATTTAGCGGCTCCGCCAGCCAGTTCAAATGCGGCATCAATCTCCGCGGGGCTCGCCTCATGGAATGCCGGTTCCAGTGTCTCGCCATCCAGGGGATTAACCGCCTTGAAGATATCCTCGCCCTGCGCGGATTCGTTGTTGCCGATGAGTTGTGTGCCTTTCATAAATTCTACTCTACTTGGTTCTCCAGTTCGCCGGCACCGTCGATGCCAATCCTGATGATGTCACCTCTTGCCAGGGTAAACCCTGAATCCGGGACAACCCCGGTGCCGGTCATTAACAGTGCCCCGTGCGGGAACTCATTGTCACGGAAAAGAAATTGCGCCAGTTCATCAAAGCTGCGCTTGATCTGGGCCACCTCAGTCTCTCCTGAAAAGACCAGCTCAGCTCCCCGCTGGATCTCAATGGCTATTTTGGCCTCAGCTCTCGGTAATTCACCAACCACCAGGCAGGGACCAAGTGCGCAGGAACCGCGATACACCTTGGCCTGTGGCAGGTAGAGGGGGTTCTCCCCCTCGATCGAGCGTGAGCTCATGTCATTGCCGATGGTGTAGCCAAAGACCTTGCCACCAGCACTGATTGCCAGGGTCAATTCAGGCTCGGGAACATCCCAGGTGGAATCACTGCGGATACAGACCTTGTCGAGATGCCCCCGGCAGCGGGTCGGGGTGGCCTTGAAGAAAAGTTCCGGGCGCTCAGCCTCGTAGACCATGTCGTAGAACCGGTCGCCGCCGGAAGACTCGCTTTCCTCCATGCGGGCATCCCGGCTGCGGAAATAAGTCACACCCGCGGCCCACACCTCCTGGCTGCCCATCGGTGCCAGCAAAGGCCCTGCCGGACGCACGGATTTCTCACCTTCCTTGAATTGGCATTCCGCGTAATCAACCGGATCCGAACAGGTAAACAGCTCGTCAAAGCGAAAATCCGCCAACAGTGCAAAACAATCGCCCTTTTCGATTGTATAGCCGGACGCGCTTCTATAGATACAAAGCATTGCGGACGCATTGTAACGGGCGGCCGCTCTTTGGCAAACCTCCACTTATTGCAATATTCATGTTCTCTCTGCTCGCACAGGCCACGACTGAAGCCACCGTTCCCGTCACGGGACTCATCGCCCTGCTGGTCTTTGGCATCGGCTTCCTGCTCATCCTGATCCTGAAGGCAAAGATCCAGGCTTTCCTTTCGCTGTTGATTGTGTCCGTCCTTGTTTCAGTGGGAGCCACGTTCATTAACCCGGATGCCGTAAGGCTCATAGGAATAGGAAAAACAATTGTCGACAGCATGGGAGGAGCCCTCGGGTTTATCGCCACGATCATCGGCATCGGCGCCATCTTCGGGGCAATGCTCGAGCATTCCGGCGGCACCCAGGCCCTTGCCAATACCATGGTCCGTAAATTTGGCCAGGAACGCGCGCCCTGGGCAATGCTCTTGACCGGCTTCATCATCTCAATCCCGGTCTTCCTTGATGTCGCACTGGTGATCCTGGCCCCCCTGCTTTACGCGCTGGCACGCGACACCAAAAAACCGCTGCTCATTTTCGGACTGCCGCTGGTCGCCGGCATGGCGGTCACGCACGCATTTGTGCCGCCGACCCCGGGCCCGGTGGCAGTTGCCTATTTCCTTGGGGTAAACCTCGGCTACGTGATCATGTTCGGGGTGATCGTCGGCCTGCCAACGGCAATCATCTGCGGTCCCTGGCTCTGTTCCAAGATAGCAACCCTTGTTAATGTCCCTACCCCAAAGCAACTCGCCGGGGAAGAAACGAAGCAAGAGCTCAACCTGCCGCACTTTGGCCTCATCTTCGGGCTCATCGCCCTGCCGATCGCCCTCATCCTCTGCGGGACCATTGTTGAACAAATCGCCACTTCAGGCATGGACGCGGGCCTGAGCAAGGCCGAACGCGGCGCTGAAGTCACCCGCTTACTCAACGATCTTCCCACATGGCAGCAGGTCATCCACTTCCTAGGGCATCCGGTGATTTCACTGATGATCTCGACACTGATGGCCATCTTTTTCCTTGGCACACGCCGCGGTGCGACCCGCGAGCAACTCGTTGAGCTCTCAACCAGGGCCCTCGGCCCGGCGGGTATCATCATCCTGATCACCGGGGCAGGGGGAGTTTTCAAGGGTGTGCTAATCGCTACCGGCATCGCCGACGCACTGAAGGAGATATTCGCTGACAGCGGCATTCCCCTGCTGGTCCTCGCCTACATCTTCGCCACCCTGGTGCGCATTGCCCAGGGATCCGCCACCGTCGCCATGCTCACCGCGGCCGGACTCATGACCAGCTTTGCCGAGGGGGTGTCCCAACCCGTCCTGGCCCTGGTTGCCTGCGCCATCGCGTCGGGAGCGACAGGATTCTCGCATGTCAATGACTCCGGTTTCTGGATGATCTCCCGCTACATGGGCATGACTGAGAAACAGACCCTGAAGACCTGGACGCTGGTCTCAACCGCGATCTCATTTGTCAGTTTCGCGATCATCCTGCTGCTTGGCCTGTTCATTAAATAGCCGGGTTTCCGGTTATTCCAAACCATGCCTGACCTGCTTAATACTCTTCGCGCAACCCTGCTCATGGGGCCGGGCCCCTCAATGGTTGCCCCTGCCGTTTACCAGGCAATTGCCAAACCGACAATCGGCCACCTTGACCCGGTATTCATCGGCTTGATGGATGCCGTCCAGGACGACCTCAGGTCACTGCTCAATACCGGAAATACGCTGACCCTGCCGATCAGCGGCACAGGATCCGCCGGCATGGAAACCTGCTTCGTTAACCTGATCGAGCAGGGTGACCGGGTGCTTATCTTAAGTAACGGTGTGTTTGGCACACGCATGGCCGAGGTTGCAGGCCGTCTCGGTGCCGAGGTGGACAGCATGGACTTTAACTGGGGACGCCCGGTAGACACACAACAGGTTGCTGCGCGGCTTGGAGAAAAAAAATATGACCTGATCGGCGTGGTGCATGCCGAGACATCCACCGGGGTCCTTAACCCCGTGCAACAAATCGGTGAACTGGTCCGTGAAAACGGTGCCCTATACCTTGTCGATTCAGTGACCGGCTTCGGCGGCATCCCCGTCGAGATCGATGCATGGGGAGTGGATGCCTTCTACAGCGGCACACAGAAATGCCTGTCCTGTCCACCGGGCCTCTCCCCGGTGAGCTTCTCACCCCGCGCAGCAGAGAAACTGCAGAACCGGAAAACCAAGGTGCCTAACTGGTATCTCGACCTCAACCTCATCTGCGGATACTGGACCGGTGAATCAAGCGGCAGTGGCGGCAAGCGTGCCTATCATCACACCGCACCAATTAACATGAATTACGCCCTCTACGCGGCCTTACGCGAAATTATCAATGAAGGCACGGAGGCGGTCTTTGCACGCCACCTTAAAGCCCACCAGCAACTGGTGGACGGCCTTGAGGATCGGGGACTGGCGATGCTGGTCACCCCCTGCGCCCGCCTGCCTATGCTTAATGCGGTGAAAATCCCGCAGGGCGTGGACGAAGCCGCGGTGCGAACTGCCCTGCTCAGCGAACACGCTATCGAGATTGGCGCCGGGCTCGGGCCGCTGGCGGGAAAAATCTGGCGCATTGGCCTGATGGGGCATACCGCCCGCCCGGAAAACGTGGAGCGCCTGCTCACCGCCCTGGACAGCGTTATCTAGGTCACAGCTATACGTGCGGCCCAAAAAAAGCACACCGGAAGATTCTTCTGCAATTTACAAAGCACAACTCCACACCCACACTGTTGCCCATGTCCAGAATACCTGTCTTTTCCCGTCGCAAGCTCATCGCAGGTGCCGCCGTATCCGCTGCCGCCACCGGTTACACCCGTGCCGACATCAAGAAACCCGATCCCCGGGAGGAACCGCCCTTCAAGGTCAAAAACGGGCGCATCAAGCAGTCCATCATGGGCTGGTGCTTCAAGCCCATGCCGGCAAGGACCCTTGCCAAACACTGCAAGGAAATCGGCCTTGTCGCCATCGAGGGAATCAGCAGGGATGATTACCCCGCCGTGCGCGATATCGGACTGAAAATCTCACTGGTCGGCGGCGGGCACGGGTTTAAAAACGGCCCCTGCAACCCAAATAACACCGAGACGGTAATCAATGGCCTCACCAAGGGCATCGAGCTGGCAGCGGAAATCGGAACCAAAAATGTCATCACCTTCACCGGGATGCAATATGACGGCATGGACCGGGACAAGGCAGCGGCACTCTGTGTGGAAACATGGAAGAAGGTAATGCCCCTGGCTGAAAAGAAAGGCATCACCCTGGTAGTCGAGCACCTCAACTCCCGCGACGACAGCCACCCGATGAAGGGACATCCCGGTTACTTCGGCGACGACGTGGACTTCTGCGCAGAACTGGTCAACAGGGTTGGCTCAGCCAGCTTCAAGCTGCTCTTTGATGTCTACCACGTGCAGGTAATGAACGGCGATGTCATTCGCCGCATCAGGCAATACAAGGACATCATCGGTCATTATCATACCGCAGGCTGCCCCGGGCGCGGTGAACTTGACGATTCCCAGGAAATCAACTATCCGCCTGTCATGCGCGCCATCCTGGAGACCGGATACGAGGGCTATGTCGCCCAGGAATTCCTGCCCACCTGGGAAGATCCCATCAAGGCGCTGCGGCACGCCGCAAAGGTCTGCGATGTCTAGCCGGGAAGGGCGGGCGGAATCCTCAAGGCCTCGCGCAGCAGGTCACCACCGGGTGCCATGCTCACCTTTTCAAGCCCGGTAAGGGAACCATCTTCCGACAAGTTGAAGGTCAACCACCCCGCGTGACTATCCGGGGAACTTGAGGACATCCCGGCGGGACCGCAATTCAGGCAGAGCGTCCGCGGCGTCCGCGTATCGCGCAGGCACCAGCGCACATGCTTGTGGCCGTGCAGGTAGGCTACCGGCTGATGCCGGGCAATCACCCTGGCCAGGACTTCCTCACGCAAGAGCCTGTGATGCCATTTGCCCGGAGATCCCCCAGGATAAGAATAAGGAAAATGCCCCATTAACAGAACCTTCCTGCCGCAGCCGCCGGCCGCCTCAAGTTCGCTGTTTAATTCCCGCTCAAGGTTTTCATCAAGCAGGCCGTTGGAACGCACCATGAAAGGACGTGACGCATCAAACCCGACAACAGAAACATGCTCTCCAGCCTGCCGGGAGAAAACCCTCCGCCCCTCCGGTAAAGCCGCCCGGGGAAAATGCTTCTCGAAATACTGCAGGCGCACGCTTCTCGGTGAATAGCGATCATGGTTACCGGCAATGACGACCAGTCGCTCTCCCCACTTCTCGTATAAAGGAACAAAGGCCCGGGCTGCATCCCGAAACTCACCTTCAAGGGACATGGTGGTCATGTCGCCGGAAAAAAGCACCAAGTCTGCCTCCTCCGCCGCAATACCGGCCATTACATCCCACGCAAGGCGGGGCGGGAACCGGTGTCTGCGGCGAAGCGCAAGGTTGGCCGTGCCGAGGATGCGCTTGGGGTAATAAAAATCCCGGTCAAGTTGCAAGCGCCAGAAGTGGATATCGCCAAAGTGAAGGATTCGCATAAAAACGCAGGCTGGTATCCCCGGCAGGAATCGAACCTGCATCTAAGCTTTAGGAAAGCCTTGTTCTATCCGTTGAACTACGGGGACAACACGGGAACCAATACACCACTCCACGAAGCCTTCAACGAAAGGGGTGGAAAGGACATGGATATCCTGATTCCCGGCGCGATCAGCAGAGGAAGAAGCCCCTACAAAGCCTTTGTTCACTGCCTGACCTTGGGTTATCAATCTGAATAACCGCCCTCCGCTTAGGCGGATACCATTTTGATTGAATATATCAAGATTTGTCGCATCGACCACTGGCTGAAGAATATATTTATCCTCTTTGGTCACGTTGTTGCCCTGGTACTGTATTACGAACTCGAGTTGCCGCCCGGGTTCATGCTCGAAGCATTGCTCTCACTGGTTCCTGCCTGCCTGGTTGCCTCGTCCTATTACATCCTCAACGAGATACTTGATGCGCCTTTCGATGCGCTGCACCCGGCCAAGAAAATGCGGGGCATTCCCGCGGGCAAGGTCCGGGTGCCCATCCTATGGGCTGTCATGGCCGGGTTGCTGGTGAGTGGCTTTGCAATGGCATGGGTGCTGTTTGATAACCGTCTCTACTTCGTTTCACTGGCACTGCTGATGCTCTTCGCGCTGCTCTACAACATACCACCCATACGCCTGAAGGATAAGGCCTTCCTGGACGTGATATCGGAATCAATCAACAATCCCCTGCGCCTGCTGCTGGGTTGGTATGCAGTGGTTCCGGCGGAAGTCACCGCACTGCCGCCGCTTTCAATCATCCTTGCCTGGTGGTTCTTCGGCGCGTTGTTGATGACCGGTAAGCGCTACTCCGAATACCGCTTCATCAACAATGATGAAATCAGCGGCGCTTATCGCAGGAGTTTCAGGACCTACACCGAGCAACGCCTGATCATGGCAATGATCGGCTATGCATGCCTGTTTTGTTTCTGCACCGGCATTGCCATGGCCGTCTACCAGCCGTTGAACAATCTGGTGATGGTTTTCCCGGCCATCATGCTCGCCCTCATGGCCTACTTCAGGCATGCCATGAAAGAGGAGACCGCCCGCCTTGAACCGGAGCAACTGCTCCGCAACCCCTTGATCATCGTAACAACGATCCTCACCGGAGCGCTCTCAATTTGGTTGCTCTACGCCCAGAAACACGACTGGTTCAACAGCATAGATGCCCTCCACCTGATGGAGGCAAGGTGGGAAAAAATGCACAAATGATCCTGCCTTCACGTGGCATAAGCCATCAATTGACGCCTTTTGGCACAATGAGCGCGACATGAACCGCCATGGAAAACTCCCCCTGTTAGGCTTACAAAACATCGCTTCAATCAATGACTTACCGGGCATTTTTCAATTCGTCCCGGTAAAGGGAAAACGGTTACGCTGAGAGGCAATGGAACCAAGCTGCCGACGCCGAACCTGGCTTGTCCTGCTGCCGGCGATGACTGTCCCGGCGCTGACGGCACTCTTCTACTTTGTCTGGTTGAAGGATTCCACTGCCGCCCAGCCTGTCTATGGCAGCGCCAAGCTGTTCATCCTGCTCTGGCCCGTGATGGCAACGGCATTGATCCTGAAATGCCCAATCCGGTGGAAGCTGCGGCCAATGACAGTCCACCTGCGCGCCATCCCGCTGGGCCTGATCATCGGCCTTGGCATTGCAGGGATGATGGCGGTATTGATGGCAAGCCCGATGGGGGATCTGGTGGCAACGGCAACCGGCGCCATTGAGGCAAAGGTAGTCAACCTTGGAATCCAAGAACACTTTATCCTTTTCGCTGTTTGCCTCAGCCTTTTCCATTCCCTGCTTGAGGAATATTACTGGCGCTGGTTCGTGTATGGAAACCTGCGCAACCTGGTATCCCGCCCCGCCGCGCACGTGATTGCCGCTGTTGGATTCTCGCTCCACCACATCGTCGTCACCACGCAATTTTTTCCCCTGCACTGGGCCTTGTTATTCAGTGCCGCTGTCGGTATCGGTGGATTTTTCTGGAGCTGGCTCTACCAGCGACAGGGCACACTGACCGGGGCCTGGGCAAGCCACGCCGTGGTCGACGCGACACTGATGGCGGTGGCGTTCTGGCTGATGAACAGCTAAGGTTAAGTCCTGAGGCAAGCAAATGCTACGCATTGACTTCCCGCTGGTTGGTGGTCGTTTAGGGGCACGCCGCTGCCTGCGCTAAAAATGGAACCGAGCCCCGAGACAACCCGCAGGACCTTCCGTCTCGAGTTGTGGCGATCCATCCCGGTGGGGATGATCGAATACCTGTTCATCCCGCTGGCGGGATTAATCGCCCTTGAATACTACCAGGCAAGTGACTGGCAAAAAGCCCTCCTGCTGGCGATCTCCGGGGGCGGCATGGTCGCCAGCATCGCCATCGTGCCACTGGTGCGCAAACTCAACTGGCAACTCACCCACAGTGCGGCGGTATTCAACTTGATCGGTGCCGCCGGCATCGCCTTAGCTGCCGCCTTCCCTGATTCACTTGGCATGTACATGGCCGGGATCAGCATCGGGTTCTTTGCCTTCATGCTGCCGCTGCCGCTGCTCACGCAAATCTACCAGAACAATTTCCCCACCGCACGCCGTGGAAAAATCTTCGCCGTTACCGCCACCTTCCGGGGCATCATCGCCATCATCTTCGCCTGGGTTGCCGGCAAATGGATTGACGCCGACATCGAGAACTTCAAGCCGCTGCTGTGGTGGTTCGCGGGCTTCGCCCTGCTTGGCGCCGCCGCCACCTGGATTATGCCCAGGATCAAGCTGAGCCCGGGGAGCACCAACCCGTTCACCGCCTTCCGCTGGCTGAAAGAGGACAAAAAATTCCGCGTGTTGATCATCTCATGGATGCTCATGGGCATCGGCAACCTCACCTCGCTGAAGATATGGACCGAATATTTTGCCAATGAGGATTACGGGAATAATTTCACCGCCTTTGAAGTGACTCTCCTCACCTTCATCATCCCGCATCTCGTCAAGCTGGTGTTCACCTACCCGTGGGGTTGGCTCTTCGACCGGCTCAACTTCTATTTTTTGCGCCTCATCCTCAATGTCCTTTTCTGTAGCGCAATACTGGTGGTGTTTTACGGGCAGTCATTCTGGGTCATCGCCATCGGCACGGGCCTGCAGGGCTTCGCCTTCGCCGGGGGAAACATCGCCTGGTCACTCTGGGTGACAAAGATCGCGCCTCCAGAGCACACCGCGGAATACATGTCGGTTCATACCTTCACCACCGGCCTGCGGGGAATTGCAGCACCCGTAATCGGGTTCGCCCTGCTGCGCGGGTTCGGCAACGGTGTCGCCATCTTCAGCGCAATCCTGATCCTCATTGCCTCACTGATCATCCTGCCCGAGGTCCAGCGTATACGCGCCAGGGGAAAAAGCAGCGGCACCGCCTGAAATAATTGACCTAGAGGCCGGTTGTATGTTGCCGGATAAAGTCAACGATCGGCCCGGGATCCTTCAGCGCATGGGGATGATGGCCAACACCCGGCTTTGAGATCACCTTGATCTCACCACCCAGCTTGCGGTAACCCTCAACAATCACGGCACTGTTCTCCTCAACCGGCACGACAGTGTCCGCAGCTCCCACGACATGCAGCAGCGGTATCTTCGCCTTGGCAATGGGTGCCAGCTTATGGATCGGGCTCACCGGCGCCTCCACCGACTCCTCCTCGGTAATGCCATGGGCCTTGAGTGCACCCGCCCATGCACCGCCGCCGCCCTTGCCCTTGCCCTTGCCTCCGGGCCAGCTGCGGATGTCACATACCGGAGCATCGCCATAGATGCAGGCCACCTTGCCGGGATTGGCTGCAGCCCAGTTGTAGATGATCAGGCCGCCGCGACTCATGCCCTCCAGTGCCGGCTTGCTCGAGAATCCGTGTTCCTTGGTAAGCAATGCATGGAAACGGTTCCAGCGCTGCACTGCCTCTTCATTGCCAAAGAGACCACCAACCTCGCAATAGCAAATATGGAAACCGAGCTTCAACAAGGCGATGTCCGCCTGCGGCTGGTGTCCAAAAAAGCGGGCACGCCAGACCCAGGGTTTGCCTTTTGCCTCCGATTTCGGCACCACCACAATGCACTTGAGCCCCTCATGAATGAAGTCGCGCCGCTCAAATCCTTTCCAGTTGCTGGTCTTACCCTCAATTTCCGCGGCAGGAGACGGCCATAGGGTGATTAAAAAAAAGCTTACGGTGGTGGAGAAAATAGTAACCCAAAATTTCATGTCTTTTGCCTTTCAACATAAGCCTCACAACGCTCAGGCATCAATCTGATGTTTCACAGCGTTCAACTTGCCTAAATAATCAGGTTTTTGTTTGTCATTAGGGGAGCTCCAACAGATAAATAAGGGGAAACAACACGCCTACCCACATGAAAAACTTCACCGTGCCATTTCTCACCATCCTCACGACCGTCACCTTCATCGGGTGCAGCAAAAACAAGAACCAGGCCAACGGGCAGGTCGAGGACCACGTTCACGGACAGATCGAGATCGTCGCTGAGCTTTCCGGTGACGGCAAAAGGGATAAGGGATTCAAGGCCGCTGAAGACGCACTGCAGAGGGTCCCGGACATGAGAGGCATCTTCGCCATCAATGACCCCAGCGGCCTCGGTGCGGTGGGAGCGCTGGAAAAGGCCGGTAAGCTTGACCAGGTCACCGTCATTGCATTTGACGGCATGCCGGCGGGAAAACAGGCAATCAAGGAGGGAAAAATTTACGCCGACCCGATTCAGCACCCGGACAAGATCGGCCGTGAATGCATCAAGGCAATCGTGGCTTACCTGAGTGGCGAGGAAGTAAAGCCGAACATTGACATCCCGGCGACCCTTTACACAAAGGATACCGTTGACTCTGATGAACCGCTGACGCCCGAAAAGCCGGCCAGCGGGACAGCCGGCAAGAAGTCAAGGGGTCTCATTGGAGCCACCTGCATGGACATTGCCAACCCCTTCTTCAAGGTGATTGAAGCCAACATGCGCGATGAGGCGGCGAAGCACGGCTACGACCTCATTTACCTTGGTGCCGAGAATGATATTTCCAAGCAACAGAAACAGATCAAGGATTTCCTGGTGAAGGAAGTCGTGGCCATTGCCCTCAACCCAACCAACTCGCAAGCCATAGGGACTGCAGTCAAGGAGGCGAACAATGCCAACGTCCCGGTGTTTTCCTTTGATGTCCGGGTGCAGGCAGAGGGTGCCAAGGTTGTCTCCCACGTCGGAACTGACAACGCCCAGGGCGGTGAACTTGCCGGACAGGCAATGATCGATGCCCTTGGCGCGGAGGGCGGCAAGGTGGTGATCATTGACTACCGGGGGGTTGAGTCCTGCATCGAGCGGGTCAATGGATTCAAGAAAGTCATTGATGCCCACAACGCCAAGCTGCAATAGCAGGCGATTCATCAGCAAGCAGGCAGGGCCGGGACATTGAGCCGGATCCGGGCAGGCAACAAACATGTCAGCAATTGCTCAGCTCCTCAGGAAACCGCTTGCCTTTGTATCCGGCGAGTATGGAATGGCAGCCGTCCTGCTCCTGCTCGCCGTCTTTTTCAGTATCCTGACAATCGAGGAGAGGAGCCCCGAGGGATCCTCAGCCGGCAGGAAACTGGCCAAGGACATTTTCCAGCTCACCGAGGATGACCCGGTCAACTTTCCAAAGGATCTCGTGGTCTTTATTGCTGCAGGTGAAAATAAAACAGGAAGGGCTTTTGCCGGGGCTCTTGAGGATGACCTGCTGTCCAGAAAAATCACAGTGACCGGCAAGGGCATAGGCAGTCCGGCCCGTATACGTAAGGCCATGGAGCAATCCGGAACCATTGACCTGATCGCAACCGCGTCCTCCATTAAAAAATTTCCCGTTTTTGACGCATTCCTTGGAGAGGAGCGAATTCCCGTGGATGCTGCCACCAGGAATATCAATGATACCCTGGTCCGGGGTTCCAACATGGCCAAGATATCTCCTGACAGTTATATGTGGCCGGTTTTCCTCACCGCCTCCAATCTGAGGAACATCAGCAGCCAGATCGCCGT
>JAPYUT010000021.1:0-44222 GCA_029940475.1 Verrucomicrobiales bacterium
GCCGAACCCGCAGCCGAACCCGCAGCCGAACCCGCAGCCGAACCCGCAGCCGAACCCGCAGCCGAATCTAAGTCAGTTGGCGCCTGATTGCAGGACGCATTAATCATTGATATCTACGAAAATGCCCGCCAACACAGGCGGGCATTTTTTGTGCTCCTTGGCGGGAGTTCCAACGTTTGTCGCCATTGCGCGGAGGCATGGGGTGGTTGATAATTGATCTTGTTGTGACCCTTTCTGAGAAGGATAAAGCATATCTTTGGCATCCGTTTACCGAGATGGATCAATGGTGTGCAAGCGATCATCAACCCCTCACCATTGACCGGGGTGAGGGAGTCTATCTGTATGACATCGATGGCAACTGCTACATAGACGGCAATGCTTCCATATGGACCAATATCCATGGTCACTGCCATCCTGTCATTGATGCTGCGCTCCGTGAGCAACTGGACAGGATTGCCCACTGTTCTTTCCTGGGAACCACCAATGAGCCTGCCATTCTCCTGGCTGAGAAACTGGTTGGCTTGTTCCCGCGTGCCACATTCAGCCGGGTGTTCTTCAGCGATGACGGATCCACCGCGGTTGAGTGTGCGTTGAAGATGGCGATCCAGTATTGCCAGCTGACGGGGCAGCGGGAGCGGCGGGAATTCATTGCCTTTGAAGGGGCCTATCATGGTGACACGCTGGGAGCAGCGGCACTTGGAAAAATCCCCGCTATTCATCAGCGTTTTGAAGGCCTGGGAATGCCTGTGCGGCATTTACAGTCAAGCGCACAACTGCAGGATATCGATGGCACGAAGGTTGTCGCGGTTGTGATTGAACCACTGGTGCAGGGTACTGCCGGCATTCGGCTATGGCCCCGGGGAATGCTGCAGGAGTTGCGCCAGTGGTGTGATGACACCGGCGTGTTGTTGATTTTTGATGAGGTGATGACCGGCTTTGGCAGGACCGGGAAAATGTTTGCCTGTGAACATGAAGATGTCATGCCCGATTTGATGGCACTCGCCAAGGGTTTAACCGGTGGCTATCTGCCATTGGCAGCCACTCTTGCAACCGCGAGGATTTACGAGGCATTTCTTGGCGGCAGTGAGCGCACTTTTTATTACGGGCACAGCTACAGCGGCAATCCGCTGGGTTGCGCCGCGGCACTGGCCAGTCTTCGGGTATTTGAGCAGGAGCATACACTTGAGCACCTTCCGGCAAAGGTGGAGCATCTTGCCGCCGGGCTTGAATCCTTTGCGAAAGGTAATCCACACCTTGGCGAAGTGCGCCAGTGCGGTTTGGTTACGGGAATTGATTTATCAGGAGGCGACGGGACCCTTGGTGCCCGGTGTTGTGCCGCCGCCAGGAAACACGGGCTGCTGACCCGGGCAATCGGCGACACGGTGGTATTCATGCCACCGCTGGTGATTACGCCGGCACAGATTGATGAGGCATTGACAGCCCTTGGGCGGGGCATTGCGGAGATCGTTGGCTAAGGCTTAACGGGGTGACAAGTGCCCTTGTCAGCACGGGAATTCTCCGCTTTGTTTGGCAAGTGCCCCGCCTGTTGATTTTAGTGTTACCGATTTTGGGTCTGGGGTTCTCGGTTCCCTGGCTGTTTACCGGGGACTCAGGAGAGCGTTTCCTTGGCTTTCCCTTATGGGTTGTCTATGCGCTTGCTGCCGCTGCCGTGTATGCGCTTGTGGTGGCTGTCCTGATCGGCTGCTGCTGGGATGTCTCTGCCGGACCTAAAAAGGATGATGAGTGATGCAAAAGATACCGGCTATGTGTTGGGCACCGGCGGCCTGGTTTTCATTGCCCTTTACGTGCTGTCACTGTTGGTGATTGGCTGGCTCGGTCACCGTGCAAAGAAGGCGGACACGCTTGAGGACCACTACCTGGGAGGTCGAACTCTTGGCTTCGGTGTGCTGTTCCTGACGCTTTATGCCACGCAATACAGCGGCAACAGTTTCATGGGATTTGTCGGCAAGGCTTACCGCAGCGGATTTCCTTTTCTTTCTGCCGTGGTTGCCATGATGGCGGTCGTCGGCGGTTATTTCCTGTTTGCTCCACGCCTGCACCGGCTTTCCCACCAGCGTCGTTATGTGACCCTTGGTGATTACGTCCAGGATCGTTTCTCATTGCGGCTGCTTACCGTGTGCATCGTGTTATTGGGAATCTTTGGTCTTGGCAATTACGTACTCACCAATCTTCTTGCGCTTGGAAAGCTTGCCGAAGTGGTCAGCGGCGGACGGGTTGATTTCAATGTTGCAGTCCTCATGCTGGCCACAGTTATGCTTGCCTATGAGACCATGGGAGGCATGCGCAGCGTGGCGTGGACTGACGTCACTCAGGGCGTGATCCTGCTGCTCAGCCTTGGCTTTATTGCTTTTGCGCTTTTTGTCCACCTTGGCGGACCGGCGGGGATTGCCGGGGAGCTTGAGGTTGCCCGCCCCGATGTCTGGGAGCCTCCCGCATGGAAAGAAAAGGTCACCTGGCTCAGCAGTGCCCTGCTGTTTTTCTTTGGCATCTCAATGTATCCGCATGCCATCCAGCGCATCTATGCCGCGCGTGATGAAAAAACCCTCAAGCGTTCGCTGCAGGTAATGGCGTTCATGCCGCTGGTGACGACACTTATCCTGGTATTGCTCGGAGTGATGGCGATCGCGATTATTCCGGAACTAGAGGGGGCGGAGTCAGACAAGACAACCCTGTTGATGGTGGGCAGGCTTGTTGAGGATATGCCGGCACTGGTGATCATGGGACCATTACTGGTGGCTGCGGTCATTGCCGCCACGATGTCGACCATTGATTCGGCACTGTTGGCGATTTCCTCAATGGTCAGCAATGACCTTTACCGAATTGCCCGACCTGATGCCTCAAGTGCCAGATTGACCAGCGTTGGTAAGACTACCTCGATCATTGTCATGGTGCTGGTGGTTATCCTGACGATTCTTCTGCAGCACCACACCATTTGGAATCTCCTGAAGATCAAGCTTGAAATTCTTGCGCAGATAGCTCCGGCGGTGATGCTGGGACTGCAGTGGAGGGCGCTTTCCGCAGGTGCGGTCCTGGCCGGGGTGATCACCGGGACAGCAGTCGCGGTAACGATCATGTTTGGACCTGAGATCAAGCCGTATGGCATCCATGCCGGCATCTGGGGACTGGCTGCGAATTTCCTGGCGCTGTTCCTGGTTCAGGTCTCGACGTGCAGGGGACGCACGGGCACTCCCTTGGAGACCAGGTAGTCCTTCACGTCGCCGACGGTGTATTCACCGAAGTGGAAAATGCTTGCAGCGAGTACCGCATCCGCCTTGCCGCGGTCTAGAACATCCGCCATGTGTTCGAGCTTTCCGGCACCACCGCTGGCGATTACCGGGATGTTCAGCGACTGGCTGACCTGTGCGGTGAGTTCAATGTCGTAGCCATCCTTGGTACCGTCGGCATCCATGCTGGTAAGCAGGATTTCTCCCGCACCGAACTTCTCAACCTGCCTTGCCCACTTAAGGGCATCGAGATCAACCGGTGTGCGGCCACCGTGGGTGTAAACCTGCCAGGAATCCGTCTCGGGTTGCCGCTTGGCATCAATGGCCACCACGATGCACTGTGAGCCAAAGGCCTCTGCGCCACCGGAGATAATTCCCGGGTCATTGACCGCCGCGGTGTTGACACCGACCTTGTCCGCCCCTGCATGAAGCATCACCCGCATATCCTCCACGGTACGGATTCCGCCGCCGACAGTCAGTGGCATGAAACATTTCCGGGCGGTGCGTTCAACCACGTCCACCATGGTATCACGTCCGTCCGAGGAGGCGGTGATGTCGAGGAAAACCAGCTCGTCAGCGCCCTGGTCGTTATAGGCAAGGGCGCATTCCACCGGGTCCCCGGCATCGCGCAGTTCCAGGAACTTGGTACCCTTGACGACCCGCCCGTCGGTGACGTCAAGGCAGGGGATGATGCGTTTGGTCAAACCGGAGGTAAACACGTCCAACCATTGCCTCCGTTTACCCAAGGTCAAGCTTCTGCCACCATCACGATGGATATTTGCTTTATATGGGTTAAATTAAATTCCTGAGTAATGCCTGATGCGACCGTGGGATTAAAGGATCAAGCGGAGGTTGATCCTTTCACCAGAGATTTCCTTGAGTTCATGGCGGTGGAAAAGAATGCCTCGCCAAGAACCCTGACAAACTATGCCTTTGCCCTGGGTGAATACCGTGTTCGCAACCCGCAATTCAAGGATTGGAAGTCGTGCACTGCTGATGATTTCCGCCTCTATTTGTTTGAATGCATGAAGCGTGAGTTGGCGAGATCGACAATCCGGCTGCATTTTGCGGCATTGCGCAGCTTCTACAAGTTCCTCACCCGCAGAAAAAACCTCACGGCAAACCCCTTGCTTGAGGTGCAATTACCAAAGGCTGAGCGCAAATTGCCGCTGGTACTGACAATCAGGCAGGTTGAAGAGCTGCTGGGGCTTCCTTTTAAGGTTAAACAACCCAGGCAGGCACCGTCATGGAGTGCTGCGCGTGATGCGGCCATCCTTGAGGTTTTCTACAGCACCGGCCTGCGCCTTGCAGAGCTTGCAGGATTGGACGTGGAGGCCTTTGATTTTTTCAACGAGACGATCCGGGTGGTCGGCAAGGGCTCCAAGGAACGCATTGTCCCCCTTGGTTCACACGCTTTGGCTGCCCTGCAGAAATATCGCGGTGAGGCAAAGGTCAGTGCCGGGCCTCTGTTCCTGAGTAAATCAAGATCGCGTATCTCGGCCCGGGGAGTTTCCAATATCGTCAAAAAATATACTGCACTTGCCGGCCTGCCTGTCGGTGTCAGTCCGCACAAGCTACGCCACAGCTTTGCCACGCATTTGCTGGACAATGGAGCGGATTTGCGCAGTGTCCAGACCCTGCTTGGCCATGCCAGCCTGTCGACAACCCAGATCTACACCCATGTCAGCACCGAGAGGTTGAAAAAGGTCTATGACACAGCGCATCCCAGGGCCTGACAGCTTTGTTCCGGTAAATAATTATTCTTCAGTGGCTTAAATTGCGTCCATGGCGGGCCTTGTGACGAATTTTCCATATTGGGTACGCAGCCTGTCTTTAAAGGCATACCGGACGGCTTCGCCGATTGCGATTTCTCCTGGCTGATATTTCCGCCGGGAACCTTGCTTCAACAGAGACAAGGCGGTGGGGTGTTTAAGGGCACTGCGCCGTTGCTCTTTTAGAGCGTGCCGGTCGATTTCTCTTTACCGATGGCATTTACACGGGCAAGCGTTCTAGCCAGTGCCTCCCGTGTCTGATTACCTGTTGATTGACATCAGCAACTCAATGACCAAGATCGCTCCCTCCGGGGTCATGGAGATCGAGGCTGAGCCATTGTTGATTCCAACCGGGGAAATTACGACTGAGACCCTGCTGGGGTTGCCGTGGAAGTCGCCACAGGCAGGATTTTCAGTCGTGCTTTCCTCCGTGGTGCCTGATAAAGACAAGGTTATCGAGGAGACTTTCGGCAGTAGGCGCATACTCAAGGTGTCCCCCTCGATAGAGCTGGGAATCTTGATTGATTACCCCACTCCTGAAACTATTGGTGCCGACCGTCTTGCCAATGCCGCAGCCACTGTTTCTTATTATGGCGCGCCGGCGGTGGTGGTTGATTTCGGGACTGCGGTTACCTTCGACATTATTTCCGAAGCAGGCGCTTATGTTGGCGGGGTAATTGCACCGGGCCTCTCCGCAATGACTGAATATATGTTTGATCACACAGCACTCCTGCCCAGGATTGACCTTGAGGAACCAGCCTCAGTAATCGGCAAGTCGACCGAGGAGGCGATGCAGTCGGGTGCCGTTCTGGGTTATCGTGGCCTGGTAAAGGACATCCTCGGCGCGATTGCTGATGAACTGGGCTGTGAAACTCCGCCGGTAATTGCCACCGGGGGATATGCCACGTTGATTGCAAATGGGATTCCGGCGATCAATCTGGTGCACGAGAACCTCACCCTTGAGGGCCTGCGGATCATTGCGGGCCTTAATTCTCCGGGATGAAGATGCCGGATACCAGAGACCTGCGGGCAATCGGGATTGATTTCGGCGGGACATCGGTGAAAATCGGGGCGTTGTCTGACATCCTCACCGATGGTGGTGCCGAGCCGATTGTTCTTGAGACGGCAGCCTATGGATCAGTGGATGATCTGATTGGCGCGATAGCAGGGAGCGTGACTGATATCAGCCGGCGGCATCAAAAAATGATTGCCGTTGGCTGCGGCGTTCCCGGGTTGGTGGACTTTGAGCGGGGGTATGTCCATACCCTGACCAATGTCCCGGGTTGGGATGGCATTGCGTTACGTGAGATTCTTGAGCAAGAGACGGGACTTCCGGTCATCGTTGACAATGACGCAAATTGCATGGCCTATGCCGAGTGGCGTCACGGTGCGGCACTCGGTTGCAGTAATGTAGTGGCCCTGACTCTCGGCACAGGAATAGGTGGTGGCCTGATCATTGACGGGAAACTTTACCGCGGGGCAAGCTTTGCAGCCGGGGAGATTGGTCAAATGTCGATTGATTATCAGGGGAGGACCGGACCATACGGGCTTCCCGGTATTCTTGAGGGTTACATGGGTAATCGGCAAATCAGTGAGCTTGCTGCTGCCCGGTTGCATGATCGGCCGGAGCCAAGCGGGGGGTGGACGCCAAGGGCAGTTGCTGAACTTGCGGTACAGGGTGACCCGGTGGCATGTCATATTTGGGCTGAGGTTGCCGACTGGCTTGGTTCACTGCTTGCCAGCACTGCCTGGTTGCTCAATCCTGATGCTTTTGTGATTGGCGGGGGGGTGGCCAATGCGGCGGATCTTTTATTCAAGCCGCTCGAGGAAAAAATCCGGGGTAGTGTTTCGAGCGTGATATCGGACGGCCTGCGTATCCTGCCGGCACATTTCGGCGACGAGGCCGGGATTGTGGGCAGTGCGGCACAGGCAATCGACACGGTGCTGGCAGGAGCTCATCAGGAACCGGGGAATTAATCCCCTCCCCTTGTTCCTTGGGAGGTGGCCAGCAAGGCGGGCGGTTTATACCTTACTTGGCCGTTCTGCGCTCACCCTCCTTGCGATGAGTTTTTTCTGGAATCTCCCCTGCACAATATCGATGGCCACAAGGATGGCGATGACGAAGTAGAATGTTGTCTTGGTCATGGGCATGATTGCGTTGCCAAAAAACTTCAGATGTGCCTTGTGCGCGCCCTCGGAAACCAGCATCACGCCGACACTCAGCAGTATGAACAGCCCCAGGATTTCATAGAGTCGATTTTTCTCGAGGAATGCTGAGACCCGGTCTGCCAGCCAGATCATCAACAGCCCGCTGATGATGATGGCTGTTGCCATGACCCACATGATATACTCGGTTTCACCGGTTGGATTACCGGCATTGTCCATCGCCGGCTGTTGAGCCAGCGCCATGGCACTGAGGATGGAGTCAAAGGAGAAGACCAGGTTCATCAGCACGATCGTGAAGATCACCATGCCTGTGGACTTGCTAGCCTGCCTTTCCCCATCGCCACCCAGATGATCGCTACCGATCATGTGGAAGAGTTCCTTGACTGCGGTGTAGATGATGAAAATACCACCCAGCAACACAATCACGCTCTCAAGGTTGAAGCTGCCTTCCAGCAAACCGGACCAGGAAAGGGTAAGGAATGGGCTTGTGAACATTGCAATCACCCTTGTCAGCAGGAACAGCAACACAATCCGCGCAATGACGGCCACCGCGATTCCCACCTTGCGCACGTAGGCGCGCCTGTCAGCGGGTGCCCGCTTGGATTCCAGCGAGATGTAGAGCAGGTTGTCGAAGCCGAGCACGACCTGCAGGAGCAGAAGCATCAGCAGTGTGAGGAGATGATTAAGGATTTCCATGGCAAATATTTTGGCGACAAGTTAACCCCAATAGCTGAGAGTCCGCCAGAGCTTCTCAGCCGACCTGTGCCTTGGCCCGTTGCCAGGCTTTTTCCATTTCCTCAATGCCGGCGGCTGTGGCATTCGTGCCTTCCTCTTCGAGCAGATTTTCCAGTTTATCAAAACGCCTGACGAATTTTTCGTTGGCAGCAGCCAGCAACGATTCGGACTCCATGCCAAGCTTTCGGGTGAGATTGGTCACCGCGAACAGGACGTCGCCCAGTTCCTCCCCGAGAGCGGCATCGTCTTGTTCCGGGGTTCCTTCCCGAAGCACTTCCTCCACCTCGTCTAGTTCTTCGCGGATTTTCGGTATCACTGCCTCGGCACTTGGCCAGTCAAAGCCGACCTTCTCTACTTTTTTCTGGATTTTTCCCGCTTTCATCAGGGCAGGCATCCCTCCCGGCAACCCGTCAAGCAGTCGTCTGTGCTCATTGCCTTTCTCGGCATTTTTAATTTCCTCCCATTGCTTTAATACCGCTTCGCTGTCGCCAGCCTGACTGTCACCGAAAACATGCGGATGGCGTCGCACCAGTTTTTCGGAAACATCGTGTGCGACATCCTCAATCACAAACTTGCCGGTTTCCGATGCGATTTCACACTGCATGACAACCTGCAACAAAAGATCTCCCAGTTCTTCCCTCATGTGCTCAAGATTCCCGCTGCGTATTGCATCAACTGCCTCATAGGCTTCCTCGAGGATATTCGGGATAAGGCTTTGCTGAGTTTGTTCAATATCCCACGGGCAGCCACCCGGTGAGCGCAGGATGTGTACAATTTCCCGCAAGCGGTCAAGGGCCGGCAGGCCCGAATCTGGAGGTGTATGCATCCCGGGCATATAGCAGAGCCTGCGGCATATTGCCAATATCACTCAGAAAGCTTTTCCGGATGGGCAATCGGGTGTATCACAGGGAACCTATGGATGCTTCTGATATCGGACATTCCGGCCTTAAGCAATGGGTTGCAGGTATTGCAGCGATTTGTAAGCCGGATGCGGTCTGTTTCTGTGATGGCTCGGATGCTGAATACCAGCGGTTGTGCACCGAACTGGTGGATACGGGCACTTTCATCAGGTTAAACGATGCAAAGCGCCCGGGGTCTTTCCTGGCAAGATCCGATCCGGATGATGTTGCCCGTGTTGAGTCGCGCACCTTTATCTGCAGCCGCCGTGAGGTTGACGCCGGACCCACTAATAACTGGTGTGATCCGCAGGAAATGCACGCCACCCTGCAGCCTCTGTTTGAGGGCTGTATGCAGGGGCGCACGATGTATGTTATCCCGTTTTGTATGGGGCCATTGGATTCGCCATTGGCACAGGTTGGAGTGGAAATCACTGATTCCCCTTATGTGGTCGTCAACATGCGCATCATGGCTAGGATTGGCCGGCAGGTTTGGGATAAGCTGGCAACCTCAGGAAATTTCATTCCCGCTGTTCACAGCGTTGGACATCCGCTTGCAGATGATGAGAAGGATGTCGCATGGCCGTGCAACAAGACGAAGTATATTGTTCATTTTCCCGAGGAGCGCTCAATTTGGAGTTACGGCAGCGGCTATGGCGGTAATGCCCTGCTGGGCAAGAAATGTCTGGCGCTGCGTATCGCCAGTGCGATGGCCAGGGAAGGAGGCTGGATGGCAGAACACATGCTGATCCTTGGCTGCCAGTCACCTGATGGTGACAAGACATACGTTGCTGCTGCTTTTCCAAGTGCCTGTGGCAAGACCAATTTCTCGATGATGATCCCGCCCGAGCACTACAAGGGCTGGAAAGTCACCACCGTGGGCGACGATATCGCCTGGCTGAAGCCGGGAGCCAACGGCAGACTGTATGCGGTGAACCCCGAGGCCGGGTATTTCGGCGTGGCGTCCGGCACTTCAAACAAGTCAAACCCGAATGCCATGGCGACATTGTCGCGGAATACGGTCTTTACCAACGTGGCACTTACCGCGGATGGGGATGTCTGGTGGGAGGGGATGAGCGAGGAGCCCCCTGCGGGGCTGATTGACTGGAAGGGCAGGGAGTGGTCGGCTGATCTCGGGGAACCAGCAGCGCACCCGAATTCGCGATTCACGGCACCGGCTGACCAGAATCCAGGCATTGACCCGGATTGGCAGAAACCGGAGGGAGTGGCAATTGATGCCATTATTTTTGGTGGTCGTCGCCCGGGAACGATGCCGTTGGTTTATCAGGCATTTAACTGGACGCACGGTGTATATATCGGCGCGACTGTCGGTTCGGAGACCACTGCCGCCGCAGAAGCAGCCGCGGGCGTTGTCCGGCGTGATCCGATGGCAATGCTGCCTTTCTGTGGCTACAACATGGGTGATTACTTTCAGCACTGGATTGAGATGCGCCGGCATATCCGATATCTACCGCGTATTTTTCACGTAAATTGGTTCCGCAAGGATGAGGACGGCAACTTTCTCTGGCCCGGGTTTGGCGAGAACATGCGTGTTCTGGAATGGATCATTGAACGTTGCCGGGGACGCATTCCGGGGCATGAGACCCAGATTGGCTGGATTCCGCATTGGAAGGATTTTAACACTGAGGGGCTTCAGGGATTTACCCGGGAGCGGTTCAACCTGGTAATGAAGATTGATCCGGAGGAATGGAAACATGAGATTTTCTCGCAGGGGGAATTGTATCTCAAGCTTCACGATCATCTGCCCAAGGAACTTGTTTTCCAGCGTGAATTACTCGCCTGCCGACTTTAGCAGGAACTATTGGACAAGGTCCGCTGCGGTTACTTTTAAGCGGGCTTCGAGCTTGCGGAGGCGGTAAATGTGACCACCTTTGCCAGAGCATGGGAAGAGCATTTGAATACCGCCGGGCTGCCAAGGAAAAACGCTGGGACAAGATGTCCAAGGTTTTTCCAAAGCTGGCAAAATCAATTACCATGGCAGCCAAGGCCGGCGGCGCTGATCCAGAGATGAACAGCTCACTGCGCACCGCGATTTCCAACGCCAAGGCAGAGAATATGCCGAAGGATAATATTGAGAAGGCGGTAAAGCGCGCTTCGGGCAAGGATGCCGCCACTTTTTCCGAGGTCAATTACGAGGGTAAGGGCCCACACGGTTCACTCATCTTCGTGGAAACTGCCACCGACAATACCAACCGGACCGTGGCGAACCTTAAACTCGCCTTCAACAAGAACGGTGGGGAACTGGTTCAGACCGGGTCGCTGGAATTCATGTTTTCACGCAAGGCGGTTGTTCAATTTGATAAGCAGGAATCAATGGATATGGATGAAATCGAGCTTGAGCTTATCGATCACGGGCTTGAGGAGCTTGCCGTTAACGGCGACACCATTTATCTGCAGGGAGATTTTACTGCATTCGGGACCCTTACCTCGGCAGTGGAAAAACTGGGCATCCAGAGTGCCAGGGCAAACCTTCAGCGTATCCCGACATCACCCGCTGAACTCAGTGAGGATCAGATCGAGGAGGTGGAAAAGTTGATCGACAAGCTTGAGGACGATGAGGATGTGCAGGCGGTCTTCACCAACGTTGCCTGATTCTTGTGTTGCCGCAGCCTTTGCTGAAGAATCGTGGGAAAGGCGCTGGCCGGGCCGGATTAAAGGGTCAGTCCTCGATGATTTCCGCCTCGATTACCGAGTCGGCATCCACTTCATCGTCACGCTGCCCGTTTGCCGGGTTGCCGACAAACTGCACACGCTTGTTGAATGACTTGGCAAGACGTTTACGAAGCTTTGCGCGTAATGATGGAAACAGCAGGGTGAAGCCAAGGGCATCGGTCAGCAATCCCGGGGTTATCAGCAGCACGCCCGCAATGATGATCATCATGCCATCAAGCACTTCCTGATGGGGCATTCGCCCCTCGTTCATGGCTGTACGTGCGCGTTGCATGTTATGCGCACCCTGGGCTCTTGTTAACCTGGCGCCAATGATGGCGGTGATGATGATGATCCCGAGTGTGGGCAGCGGGCCGATGCGTGCACCCACTTGAAATAACAGGATGAGTTCAATAACAGGAACAATAATGAAGAGGATCAGCAATTGCGGGAACATTGGGTTTCTTTCGACCAATAATCTATCGTGAAGCTTGCGTCATTAATAGATTCAGTTCAGCGACGATATCGGGTTTGTCTCCCGCGAGGTTGCTTGTTTCGCCAATGTCAGTGCGCAGATCGTAGAGTTCAGGAGGGGTTTGCGGAGCATTGAGCACGAATTTCCAGTGTGCCCGGCGCAGGGCCTGTTTTTTACCGTATTTCCAGAATAGATAAGGATGGGAGACCTGTTCTGATGCCCGGCCCAGCAGGGTGGGGGCAAAGGACAGCCCGTCAGTGTCTTCCGGCTTGCCGATACCGGCCAACTCGCAGGCGGTTGGCAACCAGTCCCAGAAAGCCAGCGGCTCGGCACAACTGCTCCCGGCATCGATGCGTCCCGGCCAGAATGCGATTGTTGGCACGCGGATACCACCCTCGTAAAGGTCGCGCTTGTAGCCCCTCAGCGGTCCGTTTGAATTAAAGGTTTCATGCTTATGCCCGCCCTCAGAGTGAGGTCCATTATCGGAGGTGAAGAATACCAGGGTGTCTTTCTCAAGCTGCAGTTCTTTGAGCAGCACGATGAGTTTCCCGACATCGCTGTCCATGCGGGTGATCATTGCTGCAGCACCTTTCTTGGTGCTTGGCCAATCCCTGGAAGCGTAAATTCCATAGTCCGGGATTTCCATGCCGTCGCCGGTGGCGCGCCCGCCCTCGTTGTTGGCATGGGGGATGGTCCAGTGGATGTGCAGCAGGAAAGGCTGCGACTTGTTTTTACGGACAAAGTTAAGAGCCTCAGCGGTAATGAGGTCGTGGGAGTAAGTGCTGCGTATTTTTGCAACCCGCCCGCGATCCTTCGGGTTGCCGCTAAGCACATTTCCCGTGAGTGGGATTTTTTCCGTGTTGCGCCATAAATGGGTGGGGTAGTAATTATGGGCTTGCCCCTGATCCAGATAGCCAAACCAGAAGTCAAAGCCGTTTTCATTCGGATGACCACTGGTGCCGGTGCCACCCATTGCCCACTTGCCAACCCCGCCGGTGGCATAGCCCTTTTCCTTGAGTAATTCCGCGACAGTGATGTCTTCAGGTTTGAAATGATATTGGGCATTGGATGAGATCGGCGTGTGTCCCATGTGCTTGCCCGTCCAGAGGGCGAGTCGCGAAGGTCGACACACTGTATTGCCCGCGTAGTAGCTTGTGAATTTCATCCCGTCCTTGGCAAGCTTGTCGAGGTGCGGGGTCTTGATTGTCTTTTGCCCGAAGCATCCAAGGTCACCGTAACCGAGGTCATCCGCCATGATATAGACCAGGTTTGGTGGACGGGATTCCTTAGCTGCCGCGTTGTCACCGCATAATACCAGGAGTAGACAGGTTGCGATTGCCGGAGTGAATGGGATGTGCATGGGTTGGGGTCTTATGGAACAGGGAAAACAGTGTAGCGAAGTTGTTACGCCTCATGTAATGAAGCCAGAGCGGTTCTAATGCAAGTTTTCAGTATGCAAACTGCAGAAAAGGATAACATGGGTAATGTATCTTGGAAGCCAGTGGATTTTCCTGATTTCTGCGAGGTCGCACTGATGTGGAAGCAACTAGATTTTTAAAGAGATTATGAGGCCGACAACCAAGATTGCCGAGACTGCCACCCCGGACGGAACAACGTTCCGGTTGTATGCGCATGATGGCGAGTTTTATCTTTATATGGAGGATCGTCAGGTGATGAGCACGACCCTGACGCATTCCGAGTTGTTACTCGCTGATATAGGCTGTGATTTTCGCGACAAGATAAAAAGCCCGAGGATACTGATTGGCGGACTGGGACTGGGGTACAGCCTGAGGCGCTGCCTGGAGCTTACAGGCAGTGGGTCAATAATCGAGGTTGCCGAGTTGTTGCCTGAGATTGTGCGATGGAACCGTGAATGCCTTGACGGGCTGAATGATGAACTGCTTAATGACCCGCGAACACGGATCGTGGAAGGCGACGTTTATTCCTGTATTCGCGACGCGGCTGAAAAATCATCGTGTTACGATGCTATCCTGCTTGATGTTGACGATGGGCCATCATCGTTGATTCAGTCGCAGAATGTTCAGATTTATCGTCATGAGGGCTTGTTGGAAATCAAGCGTGCCCTGAATCCCGGTGGCAGGGCAGCGTTCTGGACGGCAACCACTGAGCCGGGTTTGCTGCGGGATTTGCGCCGTGCCGGGTTTCGAACCGAGGAGATTGAAGTGGCCAAACACCCGAACGCAAAGCGCAAAAATCACTGCATTTATCTTGCCGAGAGACGCGATTGAAATCTTCAAGGGCGGGATACCGTGTAGTGAGCAGCCCAGTTGCTTGCTATCGTCTCAGATTTCCCCGAGAATCGCCTGCCATGAGACAAGCTATTATATTTCTATTCTTTGCCGCAGTTTTCTGTGGCGTGGCTTCACATGCCCATGCTGAGGAAGCCCGGGATTTTAAGAACTCACTTGGAATTCCGGCGACTGATGAGGGCCTGCCGGGAGCGGGCCCGATTCGCCGGTATGCATGGTTTACCAACCTGTGGAACAGGAAGAGGCAGGCATGGGCGAAGAGCGTGGAGCAGGACCAGGGAGCCCTGGTGTTCCTTGGTGATTCAATTACCCAGGGGTGGGGTGATGATATGGGCGGGAAGTTTGGCGGGGTCAAGGTGGCTAACCGGGGGATTAGTGGAGATACAACCCGCGGGATGCTCTTGCGCCTTGGAAGAGATGTGATTGCCCTTAAGCCTGCCGGGGTTGTCCTGCTGCTGGGCACAAATGACCTTGAGGAAGGCGCCGAGCCGGAGACGATTGCCGGCAACCTGGGCCTTATCATTGCCGGGCTGAAGGCCTCTAATCCAGAAATGCCGATCGTGCTGTGCAATGTGTTCCCCAGTTCCGCCGGCAAGAGGCGTCCTGCGGATAAAATCAAAAAGATCAACAGGCTTTACGCGTCTGCCGTCAAGGGGGACTCGCAGGTGACGCTGATCGACACCTGGTCAATGTTTGCGGATCCTGCAGGTGACGCAAAAAAGGAGGAGTTTCCCGATCTTCTCCACCCCAATGCAACCGGCTATGAGAAATGGGCGGCGACATTACGGCCGGTCCTGGAAACACTGGATTTATTGCAGAGCAAAGTGGATGACTTTGTATTGGAGCCCGGGTTCAAGAGCCTGTTTAACGGCCGGGACTTGAGTGGCTGGGGATACCGGAACAAGAGGTTGGAGAAAACCGGGAATTTTGACGGCAAAAAAACCAGTAGTGAGGAACGTTACCTGGCGAAGAGCGGGCGCTTGATTGTCACGGTGCCGCCGGAAGGCAGGGCGCTTGCGCAACTCTGGACCACTGAGGAGTTTGGCGGCGATTTTGTGCTGAGGCTTGAATTTCGTGCTACGGCTAATGCCGATAGCGGCGTGTTTATTCGCAAGCCACAGTTGCAATGCCGGGATTACCTGGTGGCAGGTCCCTATAAGGCCCTGAGCAAGTACAGGCCCCAGGACTGGAATCAGATTGAAGTCAGAGTTAAGGGCGGAGTTGCCTATTGCACCTGTAATGGTGAGGTGCTTGAGAAAGCAATGAAAGTCCCGTTGTCAGGGCCTATCGGGCTGGAGGGTGATCGCGGCCAGATGGAATATCGCCGAATACGCTTAAAGAAACTTTAAGCAGGTTGCCGGAGGTGATGATTGCGCGTGATTACCGGTTGCCATGGCATAATACAGCGGATTGCAGATTATTGATGGGGATTGGCGATGGTGAAACCTTGAAGTCACAGATCGCAGGCGGGAAGCGGGTTTTTCTGATAATGTGGTAATCCCATGAGAATTACTTGGCAGACTGTCATGATCCTCACCCTGCTGTTGTTGGCAGGATGCTCGGGAGAACGCGCAGGTCCTGAGCAGCAGCAGACGGGCCTGGTGATCTACCGGCAGCACTGTGCTGAATGTCACGGCGAGCAGGGGCAGGGAAATCCTCTTGAGGAAGTTGATGCCCTGTATGGGCAACGTTCAGTAGCGTCACTGGCAAGGTTTGTTGAACGGAATATGCCGGAGGATGAACCTGAACTGTGCGTTGGAACAGATGCGCAGGCGGTCGCAAAATACATTTACGACGCATTCTATTCACCGGGTGCACGCAAACGCATGGGCTTGCAGGAAGCTGGTGTCATTGGATTTTCCCGGATGACGGGGATTCAATATCGCAATGCCATTGCTGATCTTGTTGCCCGTGCGGGACCGCAGGTTCCGGAGATAAGCTATGAGCCCGGCGGGCTCAGGGGATACTACTTTAATTCCAAGGGGATGAACAAGAAGGAAGGGAAATCAGTAAACAAGATTGACCCGTTTCTGGATTTTGATTTTGGAGAGAGGGGACCGGTAGGGGGCATCAGCAGAGAGCAGTTTTCAATTGTATGGGAGGGATCATTTTATGTGCGCGATACAGGCTATTATGAATTCCGGACCAGTACACCCAATGGCCTGCGTCTCTATGTCAATACTGTATTGCGGGTGGCCGAGCGTAATTATCGTGATGACAGCAGCCAGGCGGCCAAGAAGGCGCTGATTGATGATTGGGTGAGTTCCGGGCCTGAAGTTCGGCAGTCGACCGCGAAGATTTTGCTTCTGGGCGGGAGACATTACCCTGTCAGGCTGGACTATTTCAAGTATAAGGAAAAAATCGGCAAGATACGGCTTGAATGGAAGCCGCCGCACGGCACGTGGGCTGTGTTTGGTGGTGATGTAACCTTCCCCACGATTGCTCCGCGAACCTTTGTGGTGTCAGCAAACTTTCCTGCCGATGATCGCAGCCAGGGTTATGAGCGCGGCACTTCGGTTTCCAAGGGTTGGCATGAGGGCGTAACCGCAGGAGCAATCGAGACTGCGGGGGAGATTACTGACAGGCTGGAGGATTTCAGTGGGGTCAGGGAAAATGACCCGCAACGCAACTCGAGGCTAAGGGATTTCTGTGCGCGTTTTGCTGAGGCGGCATTCCGTCGACCCCTTGGGAACACAGAAGTCGGGTTCTTTATAGACCGACAGTTCAACGCTGCCGGGGACGTGAAGGTTGCCGTGAAACGCTGCGTATTACTTTGCCTGAAATCCCCGCGGTTTCTCTATCCCGAGTTGTCCGGCGAGGATGAGATTCCCGATTCATACACGGTCGCATCCCGCTTGTCGTTTGCTTTGTGGGATTCGATTCCGGATGCGAAATTACTACAGGCGGCTGCAGCAGGGAAGCTGGGCACAGCGGAGAGCGTGGATGCCGAGGCGTGGAGGATGCTGGATGATCCCAGGGCACGGGCCAAGATGAGTTCTTTTTTTGAGCACTGGCTGGAAATGGAGGGCCGTGATCCGGCCAAGGACCGGTCACTGTTCCCGGATTTCAGCGAAACGGTGATTACCGACCTGCGTGAATCGTTATTGCGCTTTGTTGAGAACGTTGCCTGGGGGGAACGTTCCGATTACCGCACTTTGCTCAAGGCGGAATATCTTCTGCTAAATGAGCGCCTTTCCGCCATTTATGGCGGTGATATTGTTGGCCCGGAGTTTAGGAAGGTGGCCGTCGACTCCGGTCGCAGGGCCGGTATCCTGACACATCCCTACCTGCTTGCTGCCTTTGCCTATCATGATAATACCTCACCGATCCACCGTGGCGTTTTTCTGACGCGTAATATTCTCGGGCGGGTGCTCAGGCCACCGCCAAAAGCCATCGCCTTTAGCGATGATAAACTTGACCCGCAACTTTCCATGCGTGAGAAGATTACCCTTATTACAAGGGACACCGCGTGCATGTCCTGTCACTCGGTAATTAATCCGCTTGGCTTTAGCCTGGAGAATTTTGACGCCATTGGTCGCTGGCGCACGAGTGATAAGGATAAACCGGTTAATGCCAGGAGTGAATACATGACCGCCGCCGGCGAGGTGCTTTCATTGTCCGGAGCCCGTGATATTGCTGATTATGCTGCCAACAGCCCGGCAGCGCACGATGCTTTCGTTAACGCGGTTTTCCATCACCTGGCTAAGCAGCCAATTGCTGCATATGGATCGAATGCACTCATTGACTTGCGTAAAGGCTTTTCAGCCTCGTTATTTAGCATTAAATCCCTGATGGTTGAGATCGCAAAGGTATATGCCCTGCATGACCGTTCTGCACAAGGGGTGTTGAGCCCTCAGCCCGCCGGAGAATAAAGACCACCACCATGAGCTTCAATCCTGTTTTCCGGCGGCAATTCCTGCGTGACCTTGGCTTGTCTGCCTCGGCATTGCCCTTTGTTGCCGGGTTACCCGGGTTATGTGCCGGGGAAGGCGCTTCAGGTCCACGCAAGCGCGTGATTATCATGTTCTCGCCTAACGGCACACTGCCCGGCGAGTTCTGGCCGAAGAATTTTGGTGATGACAAGCCACTCAAACTGGGAGCGATGCTTGAACCTCTCGAGCCGTTTAAAGAGCAGATACTCATCCTCAAGGGCGTGCACAACCGTGTGCGTGGTGATGGTGACAATCACATGCGGGGTATCAGTTGCCTGCTGACCGGTCGTGAACTCAACCGCGGGAACATCCAGGGGGGCTCGCATACTCCTGCGGGCTGGGCCAGCGGAATCTCGATTGATCAGGAAATAAGGAATTTTTTCCAGTCGCAGGATAGTTCCCGCACCCGTTTTGGCAGCCTTGAGTTTGGTGTTGCCGTACCCAATCGTGCGGACCCGTGGACGCGGATGAGTTATGCGGGCAACAATAAGCCGGTTGCCCCTATTGATGATCCCGTGCAAATGTTCGGGAAACTTTATGGCGGGGTGAAGGAACGCGATAACCTGGCGAGCGTGCTGGATGACCTGCTTGATGACCTCAAGCGCGTATCTAAAAAACTTAGCAGTGAGGATCGCGTGCTTCTCAAGGAGCATATGCAACTGGTCAGGGAACTCGAGCTTGAACTCGCTTCAAGCAGGGAGGACAACTCACTGGCTCATCCGCAGCCGGAAATCGATCCGGAAATTGAAGTTGTCAATGACAACACGCCACAGGTCAGCCGGATGCAGATTGACATGCTTGTTAATGCCATGGCCAATGACATGACGCGGGTCGCCACCCTGCAGTTCATGCGTTCAGTTGGGCAGGCACGCATGCGCTGGCTTGGGATTGAGGACGGTCACCATACGCTTTCGCACAAGCCGGACGGCGACAAGCAGGCGGTTAAAAAGTTACGGCAGATCAACCACTGGTTTGCGGGCGAATTGGCCTACCTTGCGCAACGACTGAAGGAGACTCCAGAACCTGGAGGGGCTGATGGCTCAATGCTGGATAACACGCAGATTGTCTGGTTGAACGAACTCGGCAAAGGCAACAGCCATACCCTTGACAATATTCCGTTTCTGTTGCTTGGCGGCGGTTGTGGATTCAAGACCGGAAGGGCTCTCGACTTTAAGGGTAAAGCGCACAACTCTTTGTGGCTCAGTATTGCGCATGGTGTCGGGCACGGCATAAAAACGTTCGGCAAAGCGCAATTCTGTCAGGATGGCGCCCTGTCCTTGAGCTAGCATCGGGTATTTTACAGGATGCCGGATGCACAAGAATTTCATGTTTTCGTGTTCGCGTTACGTATCAAGTTGAGTTTAAGTGCCACTTGTCTGAAGCCATAGCCTCCCCAGATTTACGATCAATTCAGGATAGTTTTGAGCCTGCACCGCCTGCACCTGCAGAAATTTCTGCATGGAAAAAGGTTGTCGCCGATTTCGAAAAACCCTGCGCCTGGCGTGCCACCTGGCAACTGGGTTCCACTTTAAGTTGCTACCTGGCGACGTGGGCGGCGATTTATTTTGCCAGGGAAGTTTCCTATCTGCTTGTGTTGCCACTGGCATTGCTTGCAAGCGGGTTCCTGATAAGGCTGTTTATCATCTTTCATGACTGCTGCCATCATTCGTTCTATAAAAATAAGGGATTAAACCAGTGGCTGGGATTTTTCACCGGCACGCTTTCGTTTACTCCCTTTAAGCATTGGCGCTGGGAGCATTCTGTCCATCATGCGACTGCCGGTGATCTTGATCGCCGCGGAGTCGGGGATATCTGGACACTGACAGTGAAGGAATATATGGAGCTTTCCAGGTGGGATCGTCTTGTTTACCGCATGGTGCGCAACCCGGTGATTCTATTCGGGATTGCCCCGATTTATATTTTCCTTGTTCGTGAGCGGAGATCCTCGCCACAGGCAAACCAGGTGACCAGAAAAACAGTGAAGCTTACCAACCTTGCATTGCTGTGCATGATCATTATCGGCTGCTTTATCTTCGGGATCCTGCCTTACATTTTGATCCAGGTCGCGATCATGGCGGTTGCAGCGTCAGCAGGCGTGTGGCTGTTTTATGTCCAGCACCAGTTTGAGGGGGTTTACTGGGAAAGGCATGAGCACTGGGAATACACTTCGGCAGCACTTAAGGGGAGTTCTTTTTATCGACTGCCGAGGGTTCTCCAGTGGTTCACGGGCAATATCGGCTATCATCACGTTCATCATCTCAGCTCAAAGATTCCAAATTACCGCCTGGAGGCCTGTCACAATTCACATCCGGCATTCATCAGGATAAAACCGATTACCATGTTCGGCAGTTTCAAGTCACTGGGCTACCGTCTCTGGGATGAAACTGACAAGGTTCTTATTGGTTGGCGGCGCATGCGGGAGATCCGCAGGATGCAGGAGCAAGCGGCAGCGGCGAATCCGAGCGTAGGGTAACTGCAGTATATTGCAATCGAGGCGCGCTGAGGCTCTTCTGCACAATAGAAGAGTTTGTTCTTGATCCCCGGCTTCTGAGGAAGAGTAATCAAAGGGGATGCCCCTGGCCCTCCCTGCCTGTTAACGCTTGCGGGTCAGCATGATTTCGTTTCCTTCAGTGTCGATGCACATTGCCAGGTGTGGCGGCTCACCATTTTCAGGTTCCGGCTGGCGACTGAGCGCACCTCCTGCCGCGATAACATCGGCCGCACCGGTGACCACGTCTGCCACCTGGAAACTGATCCCGGTCCAGGTGCGTTTTCCCTCTCCACCACCATGGATGCCAATGGTATTGCCGCAGATTTCGACCTCCGCGATGTGATCGGTTTGCTTGATTGCTGAACCATTAAAGACATCAATGTAGAACTTGGCACAACGCTCCATGTCAACTGCCCAGATTATATATTTAACGCGTTCAACCTTCATGGAGAGAGCTTAACATTACCGGGCTCAGATGGCGTTTTTTTTTCGTGATTTCTGATAGGCAACCCGGATGGCTTCAAGTTCTTCCCAGCGAAGATAGAGACTTTTAACCCTGTCACGGATGTTTTCCTGCCTTGTTTCAAGTGCCTGCCAGTCGTCTTTATGTTTCCGGTAGGACTCGGGTTGACTAGATTCAGCGTCAAGCAGCGCGAGCTCTTCTTCAGCACTGGTGATGGTGCCTTCCATTGTATCGAATTCGCGCTGTTCATTATAACTCAGTTTCCGTGGAGCGGCAGAACCGGGCTGCGGCTTACTTGTCAGGTTTCCAGCCTTGGACGTTGCTGAACCCTCTTTGCCGCCGCGGGGTTTTGGTTTCTTGCCACTATGTTTCTCGAGGTAATAGTCATAATTTCCCGTCTGGTAGCGGACGATGCCCTGTCCTTCAAATGCCAGGATGGCGGTGCATACCCGGTTGAGGAAATATCGATCATGGCTGACAACGATGGAGCTTCCCGAGAAGCCGACAAGAGCCTCCTCAAGCAGCCTCAGGGTGCTGAGATCAAGATCGTTGGTCGGTTCATCGAGTATCAGGACATTACCTCCGCGCTTTAGGATTTTCGCCAGCAGAATACGGCTTTTTTCTCCCCCACTGAGCTGGCTGATTTTCGTGTTGATGCGTTCTTCGGTGAACAGAAAACGGCGTAGGTAGGAGCGAAGCCCCAGGTCCTGTTCGCCAAGGCGCACCGTTTCAGTGCCTTCACCAACTTCCTCAAAGACTGATTTGTTGCCATCAAGTTGTAATCGTTCCTGGTCAATGAAGTTGATTTTCGTGCGTGTACCGATTTTCACTTCACCGGAAGCGGGTTTTTGCAGGCCGAGGATAATTTTCAACAGGGTTGATTTTCCCAGCCCGTTACGACCCACGATTCCCAGCCGTTCTCCGGCCTGCAGGGATAGCGTTATGTTCTCGAACAACGACCGGTCTCCAAACCCGCCACTGACATTTTCCAGGTCGATGACACGGTTCGCCAACTTGGGAGCAGGTGGAATAATCAGGTCGACATCAATTTCCTCTTCCGGTGCCTCCTGGGATGCGGTTTCATAATACCGTTCGATGCGATCCTTGGATTTTGTCCGCCGTGCGCTTGGAGATCTTCGTATCCATTGCAGTTCGCGTTTAAGGAAACGTTGCCGTTTATGTTCACTGCGCTCCTCAGTGGTTTTATTCCCGGCACGGGTGAGAAGATAGTCAGTATAGTTTCCTGCATAGGAATTAAACTGGCCTCGTGCGAGCTCCACAATCCTGGTGGCTATGTTGTCAAGGAAGTAGCGATCGTGCGTAACGAACAGGCAGGTGCCGCTATAGCGGGCAAGGAAAGTTTCCAGCCACTCAATTGCGCCGGTGTCCAGGTGGTTGGTGGGTTCGTCGAGTATCAGGAAATCCGGCTGCATCAGCAGTGCCCTGCACAGGGCTACGCGACGTTTTTCTCCACCGGAAAGCAGTTCAACCGGCGCTTCGTGATCCGGGGCATGCAGGTGATTAATGAGGGAGGTGGCGCGTTGTTCAAGGTTCCAGCCGTCGAGGGCATTGATCTTATCGAGCAGCTGCGCGGCTTGCCGGTTGTCAGCATCAAGCACCTCGTATTCGGAGATCAATTGCCTGACATGATCAGCTCCCTGGAGCACGTTAGTGATCACATTAGCCGATTCATCGAGATCGAATATCTGCGGCAGGTAGCCGGTCACCAGATCCCGGCGGCGGGTAAATTCACCTGAATCGGGTGTCATTACCCCCGCGGCGATTTTCAGGAATGTTGATTTTCCGCAACCGTTACGACCAACGAGGCCGATACGGTCGCCTTCGTGAACGGACAGCGTCGCACCATCAAGGACGGTTTGAATACCGTATTTTATTGTCAGTTCTTTACCTCCGGCGACGGCGGAGACATTTTTTGGTGTCGTGTTCTGGCTTGCCATTATTGTTTACGGTGACCGGGTGGCGAGTGGCTGGATAAGGACAAAGGGTGACACCACCAGTGCCGTGAATTTGGCTTGAGAGGATTGCCAATGTTCGGCATGTGATGGTCCCGGCTTCAGCAGGTCTCCGGCCTTTAGCCAGGTTGCGACCTGAACCTTGTCGTCACCGGCAATCACATTCCCGACTTGGACCAGTTGAAGCGAAGGATCGACATACAATAAAGCATCCTGCTCGAAATGGGACTTGAGGTAACCCCAGTCGATTGTTGCCGTGTATTTCTCCAGTTTTTCGGCTTCAGTCGGGCGCTGGTCGCCAAGCATGTCGTAGCGCATTTCCTGCGCCTCATCTGGCGGCATGTCATTGCTGCTCATCAGTGATTATACTGCCACCGGGAGATGCGAACCGCAATATACTACGCAGATTGCCCATCTGTTGTCCCCGGTAATGCGGATCGGCAACATGACCAAGGGCACAGCTTTTTTGACAAAGGCCCGCAACGGGCATTTGCCGTAAGTGAAGGGTTTAATCTTCAAGCATTATTCCGCCGCCTTCGCGGGCCAGCGTTTGCTTTTTGTGTGGAGGCTCATTGCCGGCGGGCGGGTTGGCAGTGCGCGGGGCGTTTTCCGTGATCCCGGGGGTGCGCAACCCAAATGCTTTAATGACCGACTCAAGGCTGCTGAGTTGCGCATCAAAGCCCTGCGCCTGAACGCGGTTGGCAACATGTGAGAGTCGCCACTTGATGCAAAGCTCAGCGTAAGTCTCTATGATAATCGGTTCGAAATTCCTGTTCATGGGTTTGGGTGAATGTGTCTTTAAATCGATATTTAATCGAAATGTATTATAGAAATCTCAGCTTACTTAATAAACAGTATTGTCTGTATAATTCATCTTCTTGCCGCGTTGAGAATTCAACCAACTTGGAGCAGCTTGAACGGCACTGTCTCAATGGTCAAAGCCCCTCGTGATGGCTTGGATCCGGTGATCTCAGGGAGTTTAGGAGTGTCTTCATATTTATTAAAAATATGAAGTTTGCAAAAGCGTCTACTTTCTATCATGATAATGGCCGTGTGCTGTCCGAAGAGCTGTGGATACCAAGGCGTAGTTGTGTGGATAGGTGCCTGCGTTTTTCCGGTACTTGTATTTACCGGTTGTACAGGCACAGATGCCTCCAGGGAACTGTTGGCGTCCAGCAAGGCGGCTTCTTCGGCAAGTTTTCGCTGGTCGCTTACCTCAGCACCCCAGATTATTAATGTTTCCGCATATGATCCCAAGGAACGCCAGCGCAAAGGATCCTCCTATAGCCTGCATGACCTTTCAGCACTTCGCCGAAATGGTGCGCTCGGCCTGATTGCCCGTTGTGGAAAGGGCCGCAAGCTTGATGAGAAGTGCGCGGGATTTCTCGTTGCGGCAGAGAAGCAGGATATGCTGCTTGGCTCGTATTACTTTGTCCTCAAGGGAGTGGATCCCGTCTGGCAGGCGGATCACTTCGTTGATCGTATCCGTGCGATCAGCTCATCCAAGGGGCTGAAGGCCCCGGGAATCCTGCTGGTGGGGGATTTTGATTCACGATCCACTCCGCGTGACATTGTGCGTTTTGTGGACAGGATTGAGCAGCGCACCGGCCGACTGCCGATGATCTACCTTGAGAACAGTGCAGCCTTGCGCAAGTCACTGAAATTGGCCAGCTCTTCCCAAAAGCGGCGTATTGCACAGTGTCCCTACTGGGTTGCCCTTTATTCCTCCAGTCAGGCAGGGCTGGAAACCCCGGATCGGTTGATGCGTGCATATGGCATCTGGAGGCATTGGGCGCTTTGGCAATACGGCGGTGTGCACTGGGATTCCCGCCGCAAGCGCTCGCGAGCGGATTTCTACAGCGGTATTCGCTATCGGGCATCGGCTTATTTCGGGGACCTTGATCGTCCGACTGAGCGCAGTGCATTCAACGGAACGCCGGCTCAACTCCGCGCGTTCTGGGCTGCGCAGTCCTGGCAGTTGTAGGAGTTTTCCTTGTTAAGGGGCCCTGGATGTCACTTTGGTGTCCATTGTTTAGAGCAAACTGTCATTGCTATCCTGTAATCCGGGTGATCCCTGTCGCGGGCTTGTCCCGGCTGCGGCAAGAAAACTGCTTGCAAAATGCCCTTCAAAACGCTTTGATGCGCCCGCTTACGTAGCAATTGGGTAGGTACCGAAGCGGTCAAACGGGGCAGACTGTAAATCTGCTGGCTATGCCTTCAGAGGTTCGAATCCTCTCCTGCCCACTTTTATACTGACATCAAGTAGCTACAGGTTTTCTCGTGAAGGCCTCCATGATGGAGTGCGAAGACTGGACGATGACCCAGTTCATGTTACCGTGCGCCCGCTCATGGATATTATCAACAAGACCCGCAAGCCGCTGAGTATTCCCCTGCCCGGTGGGAAAAAGCTGTTTTTGGGACCCGGGAAAACCGGGCAGGTAAGCGCGAAAGCCCTGCAGCATCCCCCGTTGGTAAAGCTTATCGAGGCCGGTGATGTGGAATCGGGCGAGGTAACGGCGACACGCAAGGGAGGCGCAGCTGACAATGCCGGGCATGCCACCGGGCTCCGTCATGGAGGAACCGGTGCCATGCGTCAATCCGGTGACCGGTAACTGGATTTAAGCCGTGCCGATATGAAAAAGCACGGCTGTGGCGATTTCGTTTTTTGTATTCTCAACTTGCGTCACGCAGGCCGACCTGCTGCATCAGCTCATTGGTGGCGTTATAGGCTTCCTCGACCCACTCGACGATCTTTGAGGGATCCGGTGAATACTCCAGCTCAATGGACACGGTGCCCTCAAAGTCCAGCTCCTTGATTGCCTGCAGATAGGGCGCGAATTTAACCACGCCGCGCCCGGGCGGCAGGTCACCGTGCACCTTGCCGTCGCAGTCGCTGATATGGACGTGGGTGGCCTTGCCCCTGAGCTTTTCCAGCTCGGCCGGCGAGGTGTCGGCTAAGACCAGGTGGCTGATGTCTATGTTGGCCTTCACATTGGGCATTGCGCAGTCGTCAATAAAGCGTGCCATCTCCGGGATGCTGTTGAGCAGGCTCAGGCGGAAGGGCTCAAGCTCAAGGGCGATCTCAAGTCCACGTTCCCCGGCATATTCACCGATTTTCCGGACACCCTCGACTCCCCATTCCCACTGCGCCTCGGGGGGAATGACTTCGCGCTGCCAGATATATTCACCGAGGACGAGCAGCACGTTTTTCGCTTCGAGGCCCTGTGCCAGGTCGACAAACTTCTTGCTGCGCTCGACGTGGAAGTCGCGCACCGGGTCGTTGAAGTCAATCAGGCCGGCCGATACCACGACGGTTGAGGTGATCGGCAGGTTGTTCGCCGCACAGGTTTCCTTAATGGTGCTGATCTCGGCCTCGTCGATTGACATCGCCTCGGTGAAGATATCGACTGCGTCGAAGCCTATCCTGGCGATGTGTTCAAGCCCGGTTTTGGTGTCCACGCCGGCCTGGCCGAATGCGCTGTTGATGATTCCAAGTTTCATTGATGAGGTGCTTAGGTTGAAGTTTTTGGTTTTTATTTTTCGTCCAGGCTCTTGGCGCTCTTGTCATCGGCGAGGAGATCAGCAAACTGCACGCTGGAGCGCCTTGCGTCATCCTTGCCGACCTGCAGGACCATCTCATCACCCACCTTGTCCAGCCTGGTGTATCCCGGATGGTGTGACTCCTTGTAGGGGTCGTTTGAGCGCGCATTGTAGCAGCAGATCAGTGCCCAGCGCGCCTGGTCGGAGAGGTTGGCTGCAGAGCAGTGCAGCAGGTTGCAATGGAAGAAGAGGGTATCACCGGGAGCCATTTCACACTGGATGGTTTCCAGCCGCTTGAGCGCCTCGTTGACGTGTGCGGTGTCCGCGCCGGCCTGCTCACCGGAGAGGATGTGGTTTACCCGGCCCATCTTGTGCGAGCCCTTGAGGACCTGCAGGCAGCCGTTTGCCGTTGTCGCCGCATCAACGGCGATCATCGCGCTGCACAGGTTGGGAAAGAGCAGCCCGTTCTGGTACCAATACCCGTAGTCCTGGTGCCAAGCCCAGGCACCACCGACCCGGGCATCCTTGAGGATCATCTTTGAGTGGTAGTGATAGGCCTCGTCATCCAGAAGTTGCTCCACCCGGTCCACGATTCTCTCGCTGCGGGCGATCATGCCGTAAATGCCCTCCCCCGGGTGATTCCACAGTGAGAGTCGCACGGCGTTGCCCTCGCCGTCATCCATGCTTGATGCGGCCTGGTCCATGGCATGGTCATTGCGGGCGGTTTCACCCAGCAGCCCGGTCTCCTCGCTGTTGAAAAGATTGCGCACCAGGAGGTATCCGTCTTGGTGATATGCTGCGATTTGTTCCTGGTCCAATGCCGCCATTTTCTTTCCCGAGTCTATCGATTTGCTGTGAGTCTAGGGGGTCAAGCGGTGGAATGCCCACTTTTTTCTTCCCGGGCGATTGGGTTATCTGGTGGTATTCTCCAGCTACACTCCTACTGAATCCTGGTGGGAATTCAGTTTTACCGAGGGATCGTCGGCGACATTAACCCAGACGTGCACATGCGGGCGACCACGGAAATACCAGACAAATGAAGGGCCTTCAAGCCGCCAGTTGTCGTAAATGCCGTCATTACCGAGGTCACCCTCCTTGTAGAAGGCGAGGTGGCAACTGTCGAGGCCGCCACGGGTTGCAAGGCACTTGAGAGCCTCCTTGCGGTCGGAGTGCCGGAAGGGCTCAAGCAGTATCTTCAGGATGCGCTGCAACTCGGCCTTTTGGTCGCCGGCGAATTCATTGACCGGGCAGCCGTGGAATCTACCCTTAACACCCTTGAAGCCGACCAGTTCCTCGGAGGGCATGCCTTTGGTGACGAGTGCCAGTTCCCGGTGTTTGGGGTCGAGGGCAGCGTAGAGCTTGTTGGCTTCAACTGCCTGGGGCCAGAAAACGTTATTCTTGTGGTCGGGCCTTTCGTAAAGGCGTTCTCCCTCATGGGCGTAGAGAATGGGCCCGCCGAAGGCGACGTGCCCCGCACTGTCACCGTCACAGCGCAGGGTCATGTGGCGGCTTGTCAGCACGAACTCGAAATCACCGGATCCCGGTTCCCCAAAAATCGCGATTGCTTGGTTTTTTCCAAACCCTCCGACATCGTCCTTGAGTTGCTGGTCAAAGCGCTTGTGCCATGCCGGGTTGGTCATGCCTTCAAAGATTGCCCGGATGAGGGCCTGCTGATCCTTGGAAAAGAATCCACTGGCGATGGTCGGCTTGGTGATGCGCCAGTTGTTCTCGATCCTGGTGCGTAAAAGCCCGCGTTGCTTGTCGAGATAATTCCACGGGAAGCAGACCACCTTGCGCTGTCTTTCGTCAAGGCCGTGGTAGAGGAGCTTTACCAGTGATTCAGGCTTTTGGGTATTGGCGGCGGCACACAGTGCTGACGCGGGGGCACCGATGGCGGCGAGTGTTGCGGCACCTGCTGTACGCAGGAACGAGCGCCTCTCAAGGGCATGTAATCGGGTTCTCATGCTGGCACTATATGACAGATGCGTCCCGGGGGGAATCACGTAATCGCGGAAGGTTCCTTGACATCGGGCAAATGGCCGGGCCTTGATTTAATACGGGCTAGCGAAGCTAGCGCAGGCTTATCCCCACCCGCACTGCCACTGCTCTTTTGCCCTCGCCGGGAGACAGCCCGCCAGCCCTGAAAAACAGCGTCTCGGTGCCATCGCCATGATTGTTTCGACTGCTCAGCTGGATACCCGTATCGGGGGGGATTGTCTGCCAGATACTCAAGTCGGCCGAGTAGTCAAAACTGAAGATGACATCATCGGCTGCCAGGTTGCGGCGGATGGCGATGACGAGATTTCCGTCCGGGTCAAGGGTTGCGTTGATGCGTTTGCCGGGAAAAGGAAGAGCGTGCGCAATGAGTTCCACGGCATTACCGCCGGCAAATGCCGTGGCATCAGATCCACCCGGAGTTCCGCCGCCGCTGACACTCGGTCGCCATTCATCCCCGAGATCCGGGTTGCCGCTGCCGGCCGGGTCAATGCGCACCAGGCTGAAGCCGAGACCGTCTGAGCCTGCCGGCCACAGGTTGTTGTCACTATAGCTGAAATCCGCGATCACTGAACCCGATGCATCAACCAGGGTGATTCTTTCTCCGCCGTTTGCGAGCCGGGTTTGGTTGGCAAACTGCGACTGGAACACGACAATTCGCGTGCCCGGCGCCAGCGTTGCCCCGGCAGGGAAGGTGTAGTCGATGCCATTGGTAAACCGGACGCCATTGAGGTCGACTGTATTAGCGGCACTCAAGTTCAACAGCTCAATAAATTCCTGGCCGCCGTCCACGGGGTGGTACATGATTTCGCTGATGGCAAGGTTGGCTGCGTTGGCTGCTGCCGCCGTTGTGGTGTTGGTGATGTTGATGGTGTCACGGCCGACTTCCCCGCCCTGATGATTTATTGCGTAAATATTCAGGGAGTTATTTCCGGGCTGCAGGGGCACAGTCACCCGCCAGGAACCGGAATCAGTCCAGACTACCGGCAGCGAAATATCTGCCCCCTCAATGAAGATTTCCCGGACATTGATCCAGCCGTTGCCGGTGAGGGTGGCAGACGATTGATTGACGGAGAAGTCTGCACCGCCGTTGCTGGTGATGGTGAAGGCGACTTGAGCCGGCAGTTGGGAGCGCACAAAGTTTGCACGGCTGGTGATATAGCTGAGGAGACCCGAGTAATTTTCCCCCGAGACAGTCCCCAGGTGATTGAACCACCCGGTGAGGTAGCCTGTATTATAGGTGGTATTGATGATATCAAGGAGGTGGCCGTGAAACATGCGGGTGTAGGCCGGTCGGGCGAAGATTTTAGCCACATTGCGATCACCCCACAGCGATGCGCTTGTTGATCGGTTAAACGTGAAATCCCAGTCCCAGGGCATTGGCTCGACGAGACCGTCGGGGCGGGCGTAAAGGTTCAGGTTGTGCGGGTTTCCCTGTGAGTAGGTGTCGCCGATCCCGCACAGTGAAAGCATGGCAAACTGGCGTGTCCAGGAGTCGACATTAATGATACCCGGAGCCACTTCCTCCAGTTGCTGTCCATTCATGCTGAATAGTTTGCACATATTGATCAGACTCGTGTAGTCATCGCGGGCAAGGCCCGTGTTGATGCGGATGTTGTGGCGGTATATCTCCTTGTCATCCCCCTGGTCGGCGAGGTCAAAGCTGCGGATCCAGCCGATTGGGAACGGTTTCTTTGGCGTGTTCGGCGAGCCGTCCTGGGTAGCCTCAAATTGACGGATGCCCTCCATTTTAAAGACGGTGCCCTCTTCCCCATTGCCGCCGGGCAGGCTTTCCAGGTAGATCTTGCCAAAACGACTCATCTCCATGCGGGCGCGTCCAAATTGGGCGGGTATGTGGCCGTTTAACTGGATGATATCATTGTAGTTGTCGTGGATCCCCCCGGCCGCGTTGACGATGTGCTTTACCAGGATTTCCCGCCGGTTGCCGCGACGTACGGAAATGGTCGAGTGTACGCCACGATAGCGCCGGTTCGCGGGAAATTTCAGGTTAAGCGCGGTGCTGCCACTGTTCCTGCGGCTGAACATGCTGCCGCGCAGGCGGATGCCCGAGTCGTAGGCGATGTTCTTCTCGTCGGTGATCAGGGTGCACCCGAAGCGGTGATTGCTGAGGATATCGTTTGCGTTGTTCATCGCGTTTGCCTCAGAGGTGAGCATATTGATGCGAATGCTCTGGCTGAGACCCCCGGTATTTGGCGGGGCTACCGTAATTACTGCCCGTGACTCCGGGCCGCGCGGCGGGGCATAGGCGAGATTCCCTGCAGGACTCGCGTCACGCGCTTCAATATAGAAGTGCACCTGCGAATTGTTGGACTGGCCTGGAATGATCGCCGACCAGAGGTCGCGTCCCGCCGGGTTCATCAGGGCACTTTGAAAAGTCCCCCCGTTTATCGAGTACCTCAAGAGCAGGGAAGCAACTCCGTTTGGGTCGCCCGCCCGGACACTTACCGTGATGGCTTCACCGGCTGAGGGTAGCGCAGGATGATGCGCCAGGCCCGAAAGTCCGGGACCGAGGGATGTGCTGTATGCAGAGTTTTGCCTGCCGGGTGTGCCGCTTACGGCGGGTTGGTCAAGGATGACCAGGGCGGCGAGTTTGTTGTAGTAAAGCTCGAAGCGCAACTGAGCTGATCCGCTGAGCCATTTAGCGCGGAAGCTGACACGGTAGTTTGTGCCGTTTTGCACCGCGCGCAGACCCCCGTTGCGGGTCAGGTTCGACTCGATCAGGTTATTGAGGTAATTAAACCTGGCCGAGGCGGTGATCTTGAGCACATTCTGTGCATTATCGGTGACTATTCTTGAGTCCTGGTGCGTGCCGAGCAGGCGCCAGCCGCCAGCGTTGTCAAAGGTGCCGTTGGCGATCAGCTCAATGTTTGCTCCATCGGGATCCTCGATGACGGACAGGTCATCGAGCAGGATTTCGCCCTCCTCAAGCATACCAAGGCGCAACTCGTGAAAGTTGAACTGGCCCGGGCGGTAGGGCGGATCCTGAGCCGTGATGGTGTAACTGTAATCCTGCCACCCGGATGTGGCCTCGTTGCTGCTGCCGGTCCAGGATGTTGCAAGGCGGTTGTCAATGTCAGGGTGCCGCAATTCAAGGCTGGATCCGCCGCCATCTGCCTGCGGCGGCCATGGCTTGTCATCAAGGTAACTTACCTCATCAGCCGGGTTATTGCGCTCATCAAGGAGTAACAACTGCTCGCCCCGGTTGGAGAGTTGACCGTTGAAATCGCCCACCACCTGAACACCGGGAAATTTTCCTGCAAGACTTGCAGCGTCCCGGGCGATGACCAGATAACCACCGGCAGGAATTTGCGTGCCCTCGGTAAAGGTGAAGCGTGCTGCCCCTGCAAGTTCCCAGCCTGAAAGATCAACCGAACCGGTTGAGCGGTTATAGAGCTCGATCCATTCCTCCGGATTCTCAAGGTAGGGTTGCGGTGGTGAGGGGCCGGCGATTTCCTGCTGTGCCTCCAGTTTCAGTCCCATGACAACGTCGCTACTTGCGGCAGAGGCCTGATGGACTTCGACGGAAATGCGGTTAGTGCCGACAACCAGGCGGTCCGGATCGATCCTGAAGGAACGGATTGCCTCCGCTTCAGTAGAGGTGTTGTTTATTGCGAACGTGGCAGATGTGACTGATCCCGCAGGCATATCGTAACGCGCGATTTCCTGGCCGTTGAGGTAGTAGATTGCCCCATCATCGGTAAGGTGGCTGAAACTTAACTGCGTGGTTTCAGACAGGGAGGCTGCACTCACCTCAAATTCGGTTTCAAAATAGTAGGTAGTGACCCGCGGCGCGTTTGAAGACGGGTTCCTCAGGGGGGTAACGATTGGCTCCGGGGGGCGCCCGGCGGTGGTTTCATAGCCAAAGGGACCCGCACCCACCTGCCAGTTTCCCCCGATTGGATGCGCGCTGTTTGCCCAGTTTACCCCGGGGTCTTGCCCGCTTTGGTCATAGCGCCAGGTGGCATTCCAGCCAAAGAGCTCCGTTGTTAAAAAACTCGGGGGGTCGCCAGCCTTGGCATACTGCGGCCGATGATGATACATGATCTCGTTAATGACAATGTCCTCTCTAAAGGAAATGATGTTGGGAGCATTCGGGGTAACTGCTTCCGGTGTATAAAACGGCCCGGAAGGATTGCTGTCCAATCGGCCCCGCGGACCGTCATCGACAATTGCGGCATCAATAGGAAACCCCTCGGGAGAAAAAAGAAAAAGCCGCTCGCCGTCCCCGGGGGTCAATCCGGTTGTGGCGGCCTGGAAGGAAGCCAGGGCACCGGGGGCGATGCTGCCGGCGGGGAAGGTATAGCTGCGTTCTGTATCAGCATTGATTGATACATGGTAGCCGGCCAGCTCAATTGCTGATCCCCCGGAGTTGTAGAGTTCAAACCACCAGCTGTCATCAATACTTCCGGCAAGCTCATGCAGGTAAAGGGATGATTCTGTTAATGAGGCCTGCCGCAGAAGATCGAGCCGGGTTCCCATAACGACATCACTGCTGCCGACGTTGGCCTGGTGAACCTCAACTGAAAAACGGTTACTTCCTACGGTCAGGTTCCATGCGGGTATGCTGATCGGCGATGTCAGTTCAGCCTCGGCAGCGGCGGCGGAGAAGCTTGAGGCATTCGTGGCCCCGGAAGGCATATTGTACCTGTAGACCTCCATGCCGTTGATATAGAAGATAGCGCCATCATCGACGAGAAAACTGAGCTCAAGGGACTGCATGTCGGCGACCTCTTCCTGGGTGAGATTAAATTCGGTTTCAAAGTAGTAGGTCACCACAAAGGGATCGTTCATGAAGGTCTTGGTCAATGTGGTGCCGATGGGTTCATCGAGTCCGGTTTCCCGCGCCAGGACGCCGATTCCTGATTGCCAGCCATCCTGGAGGGCATGTGTTTGTTTTGCCCAGTCTGCACCCGGGTCGATTCCGCTCTCGTTGTAGCGCCACAAAGAGTTGAGGGCGATCAGCGGAACTTTTACGGTTGGTGGCGGAGCATCAGGGGGCGGAAAGTTGATCCTGCCCGGACTTCCGGAGAGTTGTAAACTCCTTGCCCAGTTTTTCGCAGGCACGCTCATTGTCATGGGCAGGATTTTTGACAGGGACAGGCCTGAACCGTCGGGCGCAATCGGCCACGGCGGACGGTCGTTGTAGTCGATCTCATCCATGACGCGGTTGTTATTGTTGCGCAAACGCACGACTTCCCCGTCATTGCTCAGTTTGCCGGTGAACGGACCGAGGGCATCAGTAATCTCCGAGTTGGCCTCGAGGGCAGTTGGGTCGGCGGCAATAACCAGATAGCCACCGCCATCAATTACCGTCCCGGCCGGGAAGGTAAAATCGATTCCGCCGGATATACGCCACCCGGAAAGGTCGATGTTGACTGTGTTCTGGTTGTAGAGCTCAACGAATTCCAGCGATGCCCCGTTATCCTCCGGGTGGTAGTGGATTTCATTGAAGACGACAATTGTGTCAATGGCCTTCGATGGCGTGTTCAGTGCGTTTAAAGCCAAGAGGACCACTGCCACAGACAGTGCCGAAGGGCGTAGGATGGTTCTTGTCATATGTCCGGGCAAGGGGTTCCGGGTGGCAGGCAGCGCATCGGCGACCGATGGCAACGGCTGCCCCCGTGTTCGCACAAGGCACTGCACTCTCATCGTAGCTTAATCCATTCAAGAAGGCCAGCCCGGTGATATTGAGGATTTTACCGGCTTTTATTTCCCGAAGTGGAGGAACGGTTGCAGCTTTTTAAGGGTCACATTGCCAATCCCTGCGATGCGCAACAGGTCATTGGCTTCACGATAGGAGCCGGTGGAGCGGCCCTCAATGATGCGGTTGGCAAGGTGTTCACCGATGCCCGGCAATTGCATTAAAAGGTCACGGCTGGCGCTGTTCGGATCAATTGATCCCAAGCGCGGCATGGCGGGTTTTCTGGCGAGGGCGAGTTCCTCTTCCTCCTCGCGCTCGGTACGGCGCTCGTCGGGGAGTGAATCCCAATCGGTAAATGCCCAGATTCCTGTTTCGCCTGTAGCGGCCTTAAGTTCCAGGTCCTTGAGTCGCTCGCGATATTCATCCGCACTGATGTTTTCCGACCGGCGACGGTAGACACCGAATGCCCGGGCGAGGCCCCGTGAAACAAGGAGGCCGGCAAGGTCGTCGCCTGTGGCGGTTTCCACGAAGGCGTAGACACGCTTGTAGCGGCTGTCACCGCGCGCGTCAGCGAAAGCGGTAGTGACAGTGAATGGGTGTTTCAGCAGCGATTGCACCTCTTTTCCTGCCTGGATCCCGAGTGCCTTGGCCCGGGCAATGGATGTCTGGTGACTGCCCCCGTGGTTGGAAATTCCAAAGTAACGTCGTTGCGCCCGCAGTCGCCGCGCATCGGTTGTGTTGGTGGCCTGTTTTTCAATACAGTCAGCACCGTAGAGCCTCAATGTATGTTTTTGACCGTCCTGAAAAAGAACCTCGAAGCTGTCACCGTCCGCCCATTCGGTGGCTGCCAGCCGGCAATTGCTGAAGGTTGTGAGCTTGTTTGCCGGATCGGCACTTGCGGGAATACCTGCATTGATCCATATCAGGATGCTGCAGATTGCCGGCAACAGGGTTTTTCCGGGTTGCGGGACTGTTCTGATCATCTGTCGTCCACCATGTTCCCGGCGGTCATTATTGGTAAGGTGATCTGTGGACTGCATTTCCCTATTCCTGCAGTGAATAAGACACTTTATGATGCGGATGTCCATACGCACTCTCTTAATCCCGGGGTCGCCAAAAAATGTTAATGGAAGAGGGGTTGATCGTGGCAGGCATGGAGCCTTAGGATGCAGCACATGAACATTTCCCGATTTTTCCATTTTTTTCTGACAGCCCTGTTGCTGGTTTTTATTTCCAGTGGTCATGCTGCTCATCCGGAGGTTGAAATCTGGCCGCAGGGTGGGGTTCCTGATGAACCCGATGGCATTGAAAAACGCAACAGACCAACAACCACTGATAAAACCGGCAAAACGCGTATCGCCTATGTTGACGTACCGACATTGACTGTTTATCGGGCACCTGAAAGCATTGCCAATGGTGCGGCGGTGGTGATTTGCCCGGGAGGAGGTTATAATATCCTGGCGTGGACCCATGAGGGAACAGAGATTGCCGAGTGGCTCAACTCAATAGGGGTGTCGGCTTTCGTGTTGAAATACCGCGTGCCGCGCCGTGACCCCGTCACTCCGCATGCCCTGCCGCTGCAGGATGCGCAGCGGGCGATTCGCCTGGTGCGTTCAAATGCCGGGAAGTGGGGAGTTGACCCTAAACGCGTGGGAATGCTGGGCTTTTCGGCAGGAGGGAATTTAACCGTGATGGCCGGCACTCATTACAGTGAAAGCACTTACGGCAAAATTGATGTGGCTGATGAGCTGAGTGCACGCCCGGATTTTCTGATTCCCATTTACCCTGCCTATTTAGGGGACAGGGAGAATAAAGACAGCTTATCACCCCTGGTCAAGGTCACCGGCAGGACCCCGCCGGCTTTCGTGGCGATCACCCATGATGATGCTGATCGCGCTTATTATGCCGCTTTGTTTTACGCTGCATTAAGGAAAAACAATGTGGTCGGCGAGTTACATATTTATGCGAAGGGCGGGCATGGCTATGGCATGCGCAAATCCCATAACCCGGTGCATACCTGGCCACAGCGTTGCGAGGAATGGATGCGGGCGATGGGATTTCTGGGCAGCAGGCAGTAAGATGCCGTTTATGACGCCTGTCACTTTGCAGCTTCAATGACGGCTTCCGGGGTCATCGATAATTCCTTCATGACCGTATCGCCGGGTGCGCTGATACCGAAGCGGTCAATGGCAATGACCTTGCCGTGATCACCCACATATTTCCACCAGAGGCCGCTGACTCCGGCTTCTATTGCAATACGTTTTTTACACTCCGGGGCAAGCACTCCGGCGCGATATTCCAGAGGCTGGCGATCGAATCTCTCGAGGCAGGGCATTGAGACAACACGTACCCCGTCACCAATTTTCCCGGCGGCGGCAAGTACATGTTGCACCTCGCTGCCGCTGGCCATCAGGATGAGCTCAAGTTGTCCCGCCTCGCTTTTCAGGACATAGCCCCCGCGCCGGACACCCTCACGCCGTGTTTTTACACTCGCCTGGTTGAGTGGCGGTACTCCCTGGCGGGTTAGCATCAGGGCGCTGGGGCCGTCAGTGCGTTGTAGCGCTGCAGCAAATGCACCGGCGGTTTCCTCCGGGTCGGCCGGCCGGAGCACGTCAAGGCCTGGAATAACCCGCAATCCGCTGACAGTCTCCACCGGCTGGTGGGTGGGTCCGTCTTCCCCGACACCGACCGAGTCGTGGGTGAAGATATAGATTGTCGGGAGATGGGCAAGAGCGGCAAGGCGTATAGAGGGACGCAGGTAGTCGGCAAAAACCGCAAAGGTGGCACCGCTGGCACGGAAAATGCCATCATAGGAGATGCCGTTCATGATGGCGCCCATGCCGTGTTCGCGAATCCCGAACCAGATGTTGCGACCTTCAGGAGTACCGTTTTGCGGCTCGAAATCTTTAGCGGATTTAATGTAGTTCTTGGTTGATCCGTAGAGGTCGGCACTGCCGGATATCAGCATTGGCATGGCTTCAGCAATTGATTGCAGGACCTCACCGCCGGCGGCACGGGTGGCAAGTTTTGCTTCGGCGTCAAACTCGGGGATTTGCTCCAGCAAGTCGGACGGGGCCGATCCCTTGAGCGCCTCGGTGAGGAGCTCTTGCTGGGCAGGATTGGCCTGTGACCAGCCTTCGTAGATATTTAACCATTCTTTGTAACCGGCTTCCAGTGTTGCCTGGTGCCTTTTAAAATAATCACGCACGGTGTCCGGGACATGGAAGGTTTCTGCCGGCAAGCCAAGCCCATGCCGTGCTGACTCGGCGAATTTCGCTCCACCTTCACCGTGGCCTGCGGCGGTGCCGGCGACTTCAGGAATACCGTGACCGATTTCGGTCTTGCAGATGATGAGCTTCGGATGGCCGTTGTCATTGGACTTGGCATTTTCAATTGCGCTTACAATGGCAGGAATGTCATGTCCATCGATGCTCTCGGCATCCCAGCCCATCGCCTTAAAGCGTGCGGCAGTGTCTTCACTCTGTGTTTTCACCGCCATGGCATCGAGGGTGACATCGTTTGAATCGTAGAGCAGGATGAGGTTATCGAGCTGGAAGTGTCCCGCAAAGGCAGCTGCCTCACCGGCCACGCCTTCCTGCAGGCAGCCGTCCCCGGCGAGTGCGAATACGTGGTGGTCAAATATTGTGTGTTGGGGAGTATTAAAGCGGGCGGCTGCCATCTTGCCTGAAACGGCGTAGCCGACAGCATTTCCGATACCCTGGCCGAGCGGGCCGGTGGTGGCCTCGACCCCGGGAGTTTCGCCATATTCCGGGTGACCGGGCGTGGCGCTTCCGAGTTGGCGGAAATTCTTTATTTCCTCAAGCGGTAGATCATAGCCTGCCAGGTGCAGCCAGGCATAAAGGAACATCGATCCATGCCCGGCGGAGAGCAGGAAGCGATCGCGGTTGATCCAGTCGGGTGTCCCGGGATTGCAGCGAAGTGCTTCACCAAAGAGGACTGAACCAATCTCGGCGGCACCGAGCGGCAGGCCAAGGTGGCCCGATGAACATTTATGAATCGCGTCGATGGCCAGCCCGCGGGCTGTATTGGCGGCTTCAGTGAGGGCAGTCGTGTTAAGGTCACTCATGGTTCGCGCCATGTTAGAGTGATGGGGCTGTGCTGCAAGGACTGAAAATGGAGTAATGATTCTTCCTGTGTCTGTAAATTCAGGCAATATGGCGTCCGGCGCGGGTGTTTCCCGGGGTGCTTGCTGAAGGGTGGCTTCGCAGTTACCTTCAGTAAACCCCACCGATTTTACTCATGAGAATTCCCCCTTTCTTTGCAGGAGTGACCCTGCTTTGCTTCCTGTTAACTTGCATCCCCAAGCTGCCTGGGGTGGTGATTAATGAAATTTATCACGATGAGGATGACAAGACATTACGCGCTGAGTTTATCGAATTATACAATCCCGGGGAGGCTGCCGTTGACATTTCCGGATGGTATTTTTCCAATGGAATTGATTATACTTTTCCTGCCGCCACAACACTTAGGCCGGGAGGCTACCTGGTGATTGCTGAGGACCCCGCGGTGATGAGCTCGTATTTCGGTGTGGATGGGGCAGACGGACCATTCAGGAATAACACTTCACTGAAGAACTCGGGTGAGAAGATCACCTTGCGTGATGCGTCGGGAAGCAAGATTGATGAAGTGGATTATGCTCTTGGGTTTCCGTGGCCGACTGTCGGGGATGAGGTGGGATCACCGTCTGCGAGCCCGTCAATTGAGCTGATAAATCCATTGCTGGATAACGACCTGGGAGGCAGCTGGAGGGCGTCGGGTTTTCCCGTTACCACGGCGGTTGTGGGCGGCGGGCCGGTGACTTTTGTGAAATCCGGGGATGTTTGGGAATACCTGGATGACGACAGCGACCTTACCGGAACGAACTGGACCACGGACAGCGAGAACAGTGCAGCCTGGGCGAGTGGTCCTTCGCAGCTCGGCTATAACGAGAGAGATGAAGCCACGCTGGTAAGCGATGGTGATGGTGATTTCAGCACCATCCCGCGCGCGGTGACGACGTATTTCCGAAGGGTTGTGTCCATTGCCGGTCTGGCCGGGTTTTCAAACATGAAGTTCCGGCTGGTTCGTGATGATGGAGCCGTCGTTTATGTGAACGGTGTCGAGGCCTTCCGCGATACCATGCCGGCGGGCATAATTACTGCGGAGACACTGGCCAGCGGCACCCAGGGAGGGGGAGCAGAGGATACGTTTTTCGAGCATGATGTCTCGCCAAGCCTGTTTGTTGAGGGCACCAACGTGGTTGCGGTTGAAATCCATCAAGCAAATACCAGCAGCAGTGATATCAGCTTTGATCTTGAGTTGATTGGTGGTGTTGGTGGCAGTTCATCGGCAAAAAGTCCCACGCCCGGCGCACAGAACAGATCTTTCGCATTGAATGCGCCACCACAATTGCGCCAGGTCCGGCACGTTCCGATTGGTCGCGTTCCTGGTCAGGACGGGAGCATCCTTCCCGGGGAGGAGGTGCTGATCAGTGCCAAGGCCACCGACCCGGACGGTATATCCTCAGTCACCCTCCAGTATCAGGTGGTTGAGCCTGGCGATTACATTAAGCATGATGACCCGCGTTATGCGACACTCTGGAGCAGCTTGCCGATGCTCGATGATGGCAGCGGCGGTGACCTGTCCGGCACGGATGATGTCTACAGTGTGACAATGCCGGCGTCCCTGCATTTACACCGGCGCCTCATTCGCTATCGCATCGTGGCTACTGATGCCACCGGGGTGGGGATTCGCTGTCCCTACACAGACGATAATGGACTCAACTTTGCGTACTTCGTCTACGGAAGCCTACCGGCCTGGACGGCCGGTAACACTTCCTACGACTTCTCCGAACTGGAACCGGTGCAGGTTTATCACCTGATTACCACCCGTGAGGAGCATGAGGAATCACAGCACATTCCCAGTGCCAATACCTCCAGTTATGGCGGCAGCGATTATCGCTGGACCGGTGCGCTCGTCTCTGAGGGGAAGGTCTATGACCATGTTCGCTTCCGCGCACGTGGCGGCGTGTGGCGTTACGCTATGGGCAAGAACATGTGGAAGTTTGATTTTCATCGCGGGCACCGTTTCCAGGCGCGGGATGATTATAACGAGAAATACAAGCGCAGCTGGGACAAACTGAACTTCTCAGCCCTTATCCAACAGGGGAATTTTGCACAGCGTGGTGAGCAGGGACTTTTTGAGGGAGCAGGATTCAAGCTGCATAACCTGGCAGGAAACCCGGCACCCAAGACCCACTATGTCCATTTCCGCATGATTGAACATGCCAGCGAGACCGGACTGGGCGCATCGCGTTTCGACGATGATTTCCAGGGCCTCTACATGGCGATTGAGCAGATGGACGGTCAGTTCCTCAGTGAGCATGACTTGCCGGATGGCAACCTCTACAAGATGGAGGGAGGGACAGGCACATTGAATAATCAGGGATCCCAGCAACCGGATGACCGTTCTGACTTGAATGCTTTTTTTGCCTACAAGAATTCTGCCCAGAGTCAGCAGTGGTGGGAGGCACGCCTGATGCTGGAGGATTACTACAGCTTTCGCGCCATTGCCACGGCGATTCATGATTACGATATTCATGCCGGGAAGAATTACTTTTACTTGCACCGTCCCGAGAATCCGGAGGATCCGCACTCGGGCAAGTGGCAGGTGCTCAATTGGGACCTTGACCTGACTTGGACCACTCATTACGGGGGAGGCGGAACCAGAGGACCGCTCAGTTCGCGCGTCCTGAGTATTCCCCACTTTGCGCTGGGTTACCGCAATCGCACCCGCGAGATCATGGACCTGTTGTTCAATGATGAGCAGACCGGGCTGCTGCTTGATGAGATTGCGCAGTTTGTATACACGCCCGGGTCGGCAAGAAGCTTTGTTGATGCGGACAAGGAAATGTGGGACACCAACCCGATACTCAGCTCAAGCTACGTGAATTCTGGCAAAGCCGGCCACAACCGCTACTGGCAGGAGGTTTCACCGCGCAATTTCGGCAACATGATCGGGCACGTTAAGGATTACATCGCTTCCCAGCGCTCCTATATGCGTTCAAATATCCTCAATACCGATGAGTCGCGAATTCCAAATACACCTGTCATCACCTACGGGGGGAGCCCCGGTTTCCCGGTAAACGCCCTGCGCTTTGTTTCCTCTGCCTACTCAAGCCCTTCCGGGTCGGGTTTTGCGGCAATGGAATGGCGGTTGGCAGAGGTTACACGTCCACAGGATTTGAACAAGATCGAGCGACCAAAATACGAGATTGAGGCTGGCTGGGAAAGTGGTGAACTCGACCATTTCACCACTGCGCTGGATTACCCGGCGCGGGCTGTACGGCCCGATTTCAGATACCGGGCCAGGGTTCGCCACAAGGACATTGAGGGTCGCTGGAGTCACTGGTCGGCACCAGTGGAGTTTATTGCATCCAGTCCGGATATCAGTGCCTATGTTGATGCCTTGCGCATCAGTGAGATTCATTACCATCCGCAGGCATCAACTTCTGCAGAAGAGGCGCAGGGGTGGAAAGCTTCTGACTTTGAATTTATTGAACTGCACAATATCAGTGTCCTTGAGATTGACCTTACTGATGTGCGGTTTACCAAGGGAATAGACTTTGATTTTGCCCCCGGCACCGTCATTGCCGCCGGCTCGTATGTGCTGGTAGTGAAAAATCAGGATGCTTTTGAATCGCGTTACGGGAGCGGATTGCCTGTTGCCGGAGAATGGGCAACCGACAACAAGCTCGATAACAGCGGGGAAAACCTGAGATTGTCGTTTGGTGCTGGAATTCCGATTATAGAATTTTCCTATGGAGATAAGCTGCCTTGGCCGGAAGAACCGGATGGCGAGGGATTCAGTTTGACTTTGAATGCCCCGGCCGCTTCGCAAACGACTGATCACGCTGAGCCTTCCGCATGGCGTGGCAGCCGCTTGCCGGGTGGATCTCCCGGGACGAATGACGGCATTGATTTTGCGAGTTGGGCGGTTGCCAACGGCCTTGGCGATGCGGCAGGGTTGAATGATGACGCGGATGAGGATGGGCTGAATAACCTGCTTGAATACGCGCTTGCAACAAATCCGGGGGTTCCATCCACTGAGGCAGGTCCACAGGTCGATAGGCGTCAGTTTACCGAGGGTGAAGAAACCGGGGAATATATGACATTTACTTTTCGTCGTCAGGCTGCTGCCGAGGATCTGCGCTACTTTGTTGAATTTTCCGAAGATCTTGAGACCTGGAACCTATTCCCGGCAGTTGCCTACTCGATAATCCGCCATGGTGATGGCACACAGACTGAGGTTTGGCGCACGCCCTTTCAGGTCAATATGAACAGCCATTATTTCGTGCGCTTGAGGGTGGAGGGCTAGCGCGTGCTGTCCCTGCGCTATTGTGCCGACTTTCATTTCCGAGCGTTGACAGCGTCGGTGAGCGGGCGCAATCTATCCGCCCCGAGTTATCTGAATAACTTTGTATCATGTCATCCCGAAAGTTAATCCTGGGTTTGCCGAAAGGCAGCCTGCAGCAGGCAACGCTCGACCTTTTTGAGAAGGCCGGGTGGAATATCTATGTTTCTTCGCGGTCTTATCGCCCGACCTCTGATGATCCCGAGCTGGAATTGCGCCTGATCCGTGCTCAGGAAATCGGTCGTTACGTGGATCATGGTTTTCTTGACTGTGGCATCACGGGCAAGGACTGGATCGCGGAGAACCGGGCTGATATAGAGGTCATGTGTAACCTGGCCTATAGCCGTGCCTCAAGTAATCCAACGCGCTGGGTGCTGGTGGTGCCGGAGGATTCACCGGTGCAGAAGGTGGAGGACCTCGAGGGCAAGCGCATCGCGACCGAGGGCGTTGGTATTACCACAGATTTTCTGAAAAGTAAGGGCGTTAATGCCGAGGTGGAGTTCAGCTGGGGGGCCACTGAGGTCAAGGTTCCGGAATTAGTTGATGCCATTGTTGATGTTACCGAGACCGGTTCATCCCTGCGGGCAAACAAACTGCGCATCGTGGATACGCTGATGGAATCTTTCCCTCAGTTTATTGCCAATAAAACAGCGGCGGTGGATGATTGGAAACGTTCAAAGATGGATAATATGGCGCTTCTCCTGACTGCTGCGCAGGCGGCACGTGATGTGGTTGGCCTGAAGATGAATATTCCCTCGGCCAAGTTGGATGCATTGCTTGAGAAACTTCCGGCATTACGCAATCCAACGGTATCCAGGCTTGCCAATGAGGATTGGATGGCCATTGAAACTGTGCTGAATGAGGCCGTGGTGCGTGAATTAATTCCACAGCTTAAGGCGCTTGGGGCGGAGGGAATCATCGAATATCCGCTCAACAAGCTGGTGTTGTAGGAATAAGTTAGCAGGAGGATGGCAACAAATCTCTTGGTTGAACGCGTGTTGATTTGTCCCTGATGGCAATGCAAAGGTAAAAAGGCCTAGCGAAAGCGGGTTATCGATGGTATAAGCCTCCCCCGGTTCTGCCGGGAGTCCTGAAACAATCCAATGGGTTCACTCAAGAAAAGAAGGAAGACCAAGACCAATAAGCACAAACGCCGTAAGCGTATGCGTGCGAACCGTCACAAGAAGCGTTTGCGTTACAAGTCGTAACCGCTTCTTCCAGGGCGTAAGGTTTTATTGACGGGATTTGCAGGGTTTTTATCTGTAAGCAGGTATCGCCTCTGCCTTTTACCGGCGATGTGCATGCCCGGTGTTTTGCTTCCCATCCAGAATGGGATGGAGTGTTAATGCCCCGCAGGGCTTTCTATCTTAACAACCGGCGGCGGCGCGCTCAAGTGCCAGTCAATGGCAAGCACTTGGTTTTTCTAGGATGGATCCTCTTCCTGGTCGTCGCTTAGCGATTTCTTAATTTCATCAATGAGATCTTCTTTGAGTTCGCTCTTAAGCTCCGCCTTGAGGTCCGCCTT
>JAPYUT010000021.1:44322-54915 GCA_029940475.1 Verrucomicrobiales bacterium
TCCGCCTTGAGGTCCGCCTTAAGCTCTGCCTTGAGGTCCTCCTTAAGCTCTGCCTTGAGGTCCTCCTTGAGGTCCGCCTTGAGCTCTTCACGCAGGGAGCGTTTCAGCTCCTCGGTCGGGCCACTGTAGTAGCCGTCGTCGTGGTAACCATGGTCGTAGTGATACGGGTCAGTATCGTGGTCAGCGGAATCTTCATTAGAATCGCTCTCGCTTACCTCAGGGCTGTCATTCCCCCAGACTGCGTCACTGCTGGGGTCTATTTCCCTCTGATCATCCTGTAGCCCGGTGTGATACTCGTCGAATGCAGCACTGTTGTCGTCATCCGCGTCATTTTTGTGATCTCCGCCATCGCTTGTCTCGTCGCTGTAAACCGCCTCGTTGTCAGGGGCATACTGCCGGGTTCCCGCTGTGGCCGAATCGTCCTTCGTGATTTCAGGATCTATGATGTCGGCATTCTGCGAGTCTTTGCGCTGTTTCTGGTTCTTAAGGCGTTCAATAAGAGCCAGGCGTTGCTCTTCTTTTTCAAAGGCTTCCCGCTTCGCGGTTTTACGTTCCAGCCACCACGCCATCCATATGCACAGTTCGTAAAGCAGCACCATGGGGCCCGCCAGCAGAGACATGGTGAAGATATCGGGTGTCGGCGTGATGACTGCCGCGAGGATGAACATGGCAACGATGGCGTAGGAACGCGTGGAGCGCATCATCTTCGAGTTGAGGAGGTCGAGCTTGACCAGGGACATGACGACCACCGGGAGCTCGAAGCACAGCCCGAATACCAGGCTGAGCATGGTCACGAAGGAGACGGTATATTTGAACCTCAGTTCAGTGGAGATATCGACACCTCTATTGAATTCCTGGAAGAATTCCAGCGCCCGAGGGATGACGACGAAGTAGGAAAACAGCACGCCGGAGGCAAACAGCAGGAAACTGGCGATGATGACCGGGATAATGAGTTTCTTCTCTTTCTGATTGAGGCCGGGGATGACAAATTCGCCAATAAAGTAGAGGATGATCGGGAAGGAGAAGATCAGGCCGGCATACAGACAGATCTTGAGGACGCTCATGAAACCCTCGAAGGGACTGAGCACCAGTAATCTCGCGTCGTACCCCGCCTGCTCGACGGGATAGTTGACGATATTGATCAGGTCCTTGTAGAAGATGAACGCGATGATTGTTGAGACCAGCAGGGTGCCGATCACCTTCATCAGGGTGCCGCGCAGATCCTCGAGATGATCGAGGAACGGCTTTTCAGTGTCACCAAACTTCTTTGCCGCGGCTTTACTGCCGAGCTGCAAGAGTTTGTTCAGGAAAAACATTGTGATTTAATCGTCCCTGCAAAAGGTGGGACGGGCAGATTTGATAAGCCACTCCACGCAAATTGCAATTATTCTGGGATCAAGTGTGATTGAGAAAAGTGTCCGGTTGGCGTTGAGGATGTCGTGGAAAAACTGATTATTAACCCTTGAAAAGGAATTTTCCGGAGAGGAAGCAGAATTCTGGCTTTAACCTTTTCCCAGTTTCTTTTTCCAGCAGGAGAGCTTTTCGGCAACATTTTCCGGCGAGGGTGCCCCGATCGCTTTCCGTGCTGCAAGTGCGGAACCGATCTCGAATAATGAGAAGACGGATTCCTCGAACTCCGGCGAGAATTCCTTATAAGTGTCCAGCTTGATCTCAGGGAAAGCAACGCCATGTTCAACGCAGTAAGCAGTGAGTTTGCCGACGACCTCGTGTGCCGTGCGGAACGCAACTCCTTTTTCTACAAGGTAGTCGGCGATGTCGGTGGCAAACAGCAGGGGGTCACTGCAGGCTTCACGGGTGGTGGCTTCATTGACCTGCATGCCGTCAATCATCTCGGCGAATATATCCAATGCGGCACCCGTTGTGTCGATCGAGTCGAACAGGGGTTGCTTGTCTTCCTGCAGGTCGCGGTTGTATGTCATTGGCAATCCTTTCAGGGTTGTCAGCACCGACATCAGGTTGCCGTAAAGTCGCCCGGATTTCCCGCGAGTGAGTTCCGCAATATCGGGATTTTTCTTTTGCGGCATCAGGCTTGATCCGGTTGTGTGCGCGTCGCTAAGGGTTACGAATCCGAACTCGGTAGTGCACCACAGGATAATATCCTCACTGAGTCGTGAAAGGTGTGTGCCGATCATTGCCAGGTTAAATAAGAACTCGGCGACGAAGTCACGGTCACTGACTGCATCCATGCTGTTTTGGCTGATTGCCTTGAAGCCGAGTTGCTCTGCAATGAAATCCCGGTCGAGCACAATTGTGCTGCCGGCAAGAGCGCCGGATCCCAGAGGCATCACGTTGATACGTTCCAGGGAGTGGCCAAGGCGGCCGGCATCCCGCTCGAACATCTCAACGTAGGCGAGCAGGTGATGTGCAAAGAGTATGGGCTGCCCGCGTTGCAGGTGAGTGTAGCCGGGCAATACGGCTGCGCTGAATTTTTCTCCGCAATTGACCAGTGAGCGCTGTATATTGCGAAGTCTTGTCACCATGCGGGCGGTTTCATCCCGGCAGTAGAGTCGCACATCGAGCGCAACCTGGTCGTTGCGGCTGCGTGCGGTGTGTAATTTGGCACCGGCATTTCCAATCCGCTTGGTCAGGTTAGCCTCGATATTCATGTGGATGTCTTCGAGTTCAATATCGAACTCGAACTCCCCCGCTGTGATTTCATCTTCAATGGCCTCAAGGCCATCGATGATCTGGCCCAGTTCATCGCTGTTGAGTATACCTTTGCGTTCAAGTGCACGTGCGTGAGCACACGAGCCGGCGATATCGTGCCTATAAAGCCGCCAGTCTAGGGATATTGATTCCCCGTAATTGGTCAGCAATGAAGACGTGGCTTCTTTAAAACGGCCTTTCCACATGATGGTGTTGATGGTTGGAGGCGGGAAGGGATGCCTAGCCCTTCTTGTGCTCGCAAGAGCCTGTACGACGCAGTGCTTCGCAGTTGGCTTTAATTTGGATGGTTTTATTGGCGGCCGTGAAACCGAGGCGGCGGGTTACGCAATCCCCAAGCACGCTGATATGCTGATCTTCAAATTCGATGACTTCAGAGCAGTCTATGCATATGAGGTGATTGTGGTCCGGACTGTCAATAAAGTTGGGATCGTACGAGGTGACCCCTTTGCCGAGGTCGATTTCATGCAGTAACCCGCTATCCACAAGGAGTGCAAGGGTCCGGTAGAGCGTTGCCCGGGATGCCCTGTTGTCGAGGGCCCGTGCTTTTTCAAATAGCTCATCGGCGGTGAAATGGGCGCCCTGGTCCGAGAAGGCGGCATCAAGGATAACCTGCCTAGGGTGCGTCATGCGTAGGCCCTTTAAGTCAAAAAGGACTTGGATTTTTTCTCGCACTTCTGGAGTCATAAGGCAGTTTGGTATAGTGCCAACTTTCCACCGCCGCAATGGTAGCGTCAAATATGTGCCGCCACGAAGATTTTTTGAAGGTTTGAGGTTTTCAGTGGCGATTCCTGCAACCCTTTTTGCCGTATTGTTGGTTATTGTGATTGCAATTGTCCTGAATAAGGCGCCTTTGGAGCAGAAATGGGTCATCCTTAAGGATTATGAAGCCTGGCGGCCTCGTCTCACTGCTACCGGGCAGGCAGTTGCCGCTGACAGCAGGTTTTGCTTTGTTCGGCCAATTGACGCAGCCCGCAGCCCGCAGGCAACACGCTTTGACAGCCCTATCGGATCCGAGCACGGGGCACTGACTTATAATGCGCAGCCATTCATGGCATTTAACCCGGTGTTTGGCGGCCATCACCTTGCCGATGATCTCAATGGCATCGGCGGCGGGGATACTGACTTGGGTGACCCGGTTTATGCCGCAGCGGCAGGCCGGATCGTGTTTGCCGGCCGCGCATCTGGTTCTTGGGGGAACATGGTGATTATTGAGCACGCTTCAGGAAGTGGCGGTCGACGGCACCTCATGCAGACGGTTTATGCTCATCTTGAGTCGATCCGCACCGGGGTCGGGATGTTGGTCAAAAGGGGTGAATTAGTGGGTGAGGTGGGTGGTGCCGACGGGCGCTATCCGGCACATCTCCATTTCGAGATTAGGGATTCAGATGTTGCTGATCCAGGCATGGGGTATTACTCGGGTAAGCTAAACCGGAGCAACCCGGAGAAGATGATCGTGGAGTGGCGGGGTGCCCCTGATGATTTGCTCAACGATTCACCCGGGATACGTGAATTCCAGGAAGATGCAGCGACGATTGATTTTGGGATCGCAGGGGACAGTTCCAAATAGCAGTAAAAAAAGTGGCTGCCAGAGAGCTACAGCATTCTCGAACAAACTGCCGTTGCTGCCGTCAGGCCCTGGCGGATTCGTCAGTCGATAATCCATAGTCTCTGGACAACCGCGGGTATTCTACCCGCGGTTGGTGCGGCGACAACCTGAAAAAGAGACGTCGCCTCACGCGAGGCGCTTGAATATATCATCAACTGCCCCGGCGACTTCAAGCGGGGTAATTTTTTTCATGCAGCTAAAGTCAATTGGGCATTGACGCAGGAAGCAGGGACTGCAGGGGACATGATTGCGCAGCACTTCGTGTCCTTCACCAATGGGCCCGGTCCACGCGGGTTCAGTAGAACCGAATATTGCCACGGTGGGAATTCCAAGGTGGGCTGCGAGGTGCATGCTGCCGGTGTCATTGGTGATCAGTAACACACAGCGCCTGAGTTCCTTGATGAGGTTCTTCAGGTTGGTCTTGCCTGTCAGGTCTTCGCAGCGATCACCAAGCTTACCGGCGATGTGTTTACCTGTGCTGGTCTCGGATTTGGTCCCAAGGAGTACGAAATTTGCATCCGGGTGCCTTTCACTTATATGGTCGGCAGCGGCAATGAAGCGTTCGGTAGGCCAGCATTTTGCCGGCCCATAATCCGCGCCGGCGCTGATTGCGATACGATTTGGCTCCGGGTTTGGTTTTTCGGAAGGAGGATGGAAGATTGTATTGTCTGACAGGTCGGCGCCGATTGTTTCAGCAATCTTCAAATAGTGGGTAACGTGATGTGGGCGGGGACCTGCTGAAGCATCCCTGGGTGGAATTTTCTGGTGGATCATCCTGTTGCGCCATTTTGCCGGGTAGCCGACAATATGGGGGATGCCTGCTTTTTTCGCCTCAATGGCGCAACGGGTTGAGTTGGGCAACAGGATGGCGACATCAAAGGGCCCTGCTGTGCGCAGGATTTTCCCGATTGAACGGTTGCTTGCTGATTTGGAGCGGGGAATTACATGGTCGATGTCTTGCACATCATTCCAGAACGTGGTGAGGTTCTCCGGGCAAAGTACACTGATTTCCGTGTCCGGACGGCCGCGTTTAATCGCGCGAACTGCTGGCACCGACATGCATGCGTCCCCGAGTGGGTTGGGGGAACGGACAAGGATCTTAAACGGCTTAAGCTCCGCCACAGACATATTCTTAGGAAGCGAATAACCGCGTCTGTATTGAGTGAGGAGGAATTTTGGGGTCGGTATTTTCCAGCGATTGTGGACCCAAAACCAATCCCGTGGTGATTGGCGAATCATTTCCTCCGCCAGAAGGTTGATTTGTGCCGCTGTTGTTGCAACAGGCTGCCCCTTGACCGGTTCGAGTGGCTTTCCTATGTGCATTTTCCAGCGGGCATGGCCAACGGTGGTGATTGACAGGGGAAACATCATTACGCCTGTGCGTGCGGCCATCAGTGGCGCGAGGCTTGATGTGGATGCCAGGCGACCAAAAAAAGGACACCAATTTCCCCGATCACCCGCGTGCTGATCGACCAGGACACCAATGGTGCCGCCCTTCCGAAGGTGGGTAATTGGGGCAGCAAAGCCATCCTTGCGGTCAAAGGCCTTTAGTCCGGTGCGTTCACGACGCCGAAGGATGTGAGCGTTTAAATAAGGATTTGAAAGAGGCCGGTAAAGGGTGGCGCGCTGGATTTCAGGGGCAACCACACTGACCTGGGCAAGGAGTTCCCATGCGCCAAGATGGGTTATCAGGTAGATAAAACCGCGTCCCTGCTCAATACACTTCCTGATATTTTCTTTACCATCAAACTCAACATATCTGTAGATAGCTTCCTCACGCATTGTGGAAAGCTTGATACTACTCAACAGGTTTGCCCCGAGAGTGGTAAATACCTGATGTGCAAGTGTGCGAATTTCGGTCCTGGTTTTTTCTTCACCAAAGGCATGCCTGAGGTTGCGGTGTGCCAGTTGACGGTAATAACCCAGAAGGTAGTAAGAGCTCCAGCCGAGTAGCTTGCCTGCTGAGAAGGCGAATGGCAGAGGCAGGATTTTAAGCAATCCCTCAAATGCCCGATAGGCAAGGTAAGCGACGAGGTGGCTAATTTTTTCCCACGGCACTCTCATCGGATGAGCGGACGGGAAAATAGCCACTCCTGAACAATTCAGGGGCTTGGCGTTACCGGCGTAGAGGTGGCCGGTTGTTTGGCCGGGGGTTCAGTTGCAGAGGTATCCTCACCTGTTGCAGCAGAATCTTTTCCAGCCGGTGGCGATGGAGCCTCAGCCGCAGGAGTATCGTCCCCGGTCTTGGGAGCAGGGTCCTCGGTCTTGGGAGCAGGGTCCTCGGTCTTGGGAGCAGGAGGAATCTTTATGGGCTCTGTTGTTACAGGTGGGGGAGCGGTAGGGGGCAGGCCGGCGCTGGTAATGTTGCCTTCACCTGGCGGATTTGTGGGGAGTGTTGTGAGTTGTTCCTTATTGATTGTGGCTTTTTGCTTAATCCCCACGAAGACGGCGAGCGCCATGGTGAGAACAAAGAACATCACGGCCAGCCAAACTGTAATTTTCTGCAGGATGTTTGTGGCATCCGCACCCCACATCTGGTCAGTAACACCACCACCGAAAGCCGCACCAAGTCCTTCCTGCTTAGGTTTTTGCATGAGTACAATAAAAACCAGCAGTAGACATACCAGCGCCAGTACGACCGTGAGGAATCCAATTAAAAATCCAACCATGGGGCGCGGAGTATAGGTCGGTGATCCGTAATTGTAAAGCAGTTGGACATTTCAAGGTGAACTGCCCGTGCATTCGGGGTTTCGCTTTGTGCTAACCGACACCGCCAGCGCTGGCGTATAGGTGAACTGCCCGTGCATTCGGGGTTTCGCTTTGTGTGGTTTGTGGAGGGCTCCCTTTTGTTCATTAAACTCCCAGCAGGGAGGGATCCGCTGGCATTATTGAATGCCGCCGATTGATTCTCCGGAAAATACCTCAAAGACAATCTATACTTTACCTATAGAGAATAGGGTGTATTATTCCCCATTCCCTGACCGAACAAAACCATGGCCTTCACTCTTGATAGCAAGCCAGATCTTGATGTGCAAGATCTGGCGCATCGTCTTGATAATAAATCTCTTAAGGAAGTGCTGACCTGGTGTTGGGAAACTTTTGGAAAGCGGGCAGCCGTCGGCACGAGTTTTCAGGGATCGGGCTTGGTAATTATTGATAATGCACGTCAGGCCGATCTTGATTTTCCGATTTTTACCATCGACACCGGTTTTTTGTTTCCCGAGACGATCGCGCTTAAAAAACGTCTGGAGAATCACTGGAATATTGATATTGAGGGGATTACGCCAGAGCAGACTATTGAGGAGCAGGCGCACACCATGGGAGAGAAGCTCTGGAAGACCCGCCCGGACAGTTGTTGCCAGATGCGCAAGGTGTTGCCCCTGCAGGCGAAATTAGCCACGCTGGATGTTTGGATTACCGGCGTGCGTCGCGGTCAGTCGGAGCAACGAAAGAATACCGGGATCCTTGAGCTTTACCAGTTCGACAAATTGCGGGGTAGTTACATTCTCAAGCTTAACCCGATGATCAGCTGGTCCCGCGAAAACGTTTGGCAATACCTCGAAGAAAAGGCAATTCCTTATAATGCGCTTCATGATCGAGGCTACCGCTCCATAGGCTGTTGGCCGTGCACCAAGCCGGTGAGCGAAGAGCAAGATGAACGAGCCGGGCGCTGGGAGGGCTTCGAGAAGACCGAGTGCGGTATCCATACTTTTCTGGGGCAGGGGATTTAAACATTTCAAGAAATTACAATTCAGGTGCAAAGTGGGCACTCTCCACAACCCGGTCTCCAGCCTCAATTTCCTGACTCTTACCACGATGCATTCATACCGGCTCAGTCATATTCAACAGCTTGAGAGTGAGGCTATCTTTATCCTGCGCGAGACTGCCGCACAGTTTGGGAAACCTGTGTTGTTGTTCTCCGGGGGAAAGGATTCCATCGTCATGGCGCACCTTGCCTATAAGGCCTTTCATCCTTCAAGGCTGCCTTTCCCGCTGCTGCATGTCGACACCGGTCACAATTTTCCCGAGACGATTGAATTTCGGGACAGCTTCGTGAAAAAGATAGGTGCCAGCCTTGATGTCGCACTGGTACAGGACTCGATCAACTCGGGACGGGTGATTGAAGAAAGAGGGGTAAATGCAAGCCGTAATGCATTGCAGACGGTAACCCTGCTTGATGCGCTGGAAGCCGGTAATTATGACGCGGCACTGGGGGGTGGGCGCCGTGACGAGGAGAAGGCGCGGGCCAAGGAGCGTTTTTTCAGCCACAGGGACGAGTTTGGACAGTGGAACCCGAAGAACCAGCGGCCGGAACTCTGGAATATCTTTAACGGGCGCAAGCATCATGGTGAACACTTCAGGATTTTTCCGCTCTCCAACTGGACGGAAATGGATGTCTGGCAATATATAAAGCATGAGGGCATTGACCTTCCCGGGCTGTATTTTTCCCATGAGCGTGAAGTCTTCGAGCGGGCGGGATCCCTGCTTGCGGTGACGGATTTTGTGACTGCCCAGGAGGGAGAGAAGGTGGAGAGGAAACGCGTTCGTTTCCGCACCATTGGTGATGCCACCTGCACTGGTGCGGTGGAATCCTCAGCTGTCGACCTGGAGCATATCATTGCTGAAGTGGCCGCGGCCAGGCAGACCGAGCGCGGTACTCGTGCTGATGACAAGCGCTCGGAGACAGCGATGGAGGATCGCAAGAAGGAAGGTTATTTTTAAGCCCCGTGATGATGCCTGATATTGAACCCAGTATTTTGCCGCAGGCCGGTGATTGCCCCGAGGTGGACCTGTTGCGCTTTACCACTGCCGGCTCAGTCGATGATGGTAAATCGACCCTGATCGGGCGCCTGCTCTATGATTCCAAGAATATTTTTGAAGATCAGTTGGCGGCAATCGAGGCATCTTCAAAGCGCCGCGGTGATGAAAATGTGAATCTTGCTCTGTTGACCGATGGCTTGAAGGCTGAGCGTGAACAGGGCATCACCATTGATGTGGCCTATCGTTACTTCGCCACGCCCAAACGCAAGTTCATCATCGCTGACACACCCGGGCATATTCAATATACCCGCAATATGGTGACCGGGGCCTCCACTGCGAACCTTGCGATCATCCTGGTCGATGCGCGCAAGGGCGTGATTGAGCAGACCTGCAGGCACTCGTTTATAGCAGACCTGCTGCGCATCCAGCATGTGGTGGTTGCCGTGAACAAGATGGACCTGGTCGACTACAGTGAGGAGGTATACGATGGAATTGTTGCCAGGTTCAAGGAATTCTCGTCCCGGCTGAACAACCTGATTGATATTTCATTCCTGCCGATCAGTGCCCTGCACGGTGATAATGTGGTTGAGAAATCCGCGAAGATGGATTGGTACTCCGGACCTACCCTGCTTTATCACCTTGAGACCGTATACATTGGCACCGACCACAATCACGTGCAGGCTCGTTTTCCCGTGCAGTGGGTGATTCGCCCCCACTCTGATGAATATCATGACTTTCGCGGCTATGCGGGACGTGTAGCCGGCGGTGTTTTCAAGCCCGGCGACGAGGTGCGGGTTCAGCCCTCGGGATTTACTTCGCGCATCAAGGCAATCCATGCCGCTGAAGGTGAACTCGGGGAAGCTTTTGCGCCGTTATCCTGCAGCATCCTGCTGGAGGATGATATTGATATCAGTCGTGGTGACATGATTGTTAAAGCCAATAATCCCCCGGTAAAGGGTCAGGACATAGGGGCAATGGTATGCTGGTTTGGCGATAACAAGATGCGGGCTGGCAGCAAATATGTTCTGCGTCATACCACCAAGGAGGTGAAAGCGATCATCAGGGAACTCAGTTACAAGATCAATATTAATACCCTGCACAAGATCGAGGATGAAAAGGAATTTGGCCTTAATGAGATCGGGCGTGTGGAGTTGCGCACCTCGGCCCCGCTGTATTACGACAGTTACAAGGATAACCGGATTACCGGCAGCTTTGTTCTCATTGATGAGCAGACCAACGAGACGGTGGCTGCCGGCATGATCATCTGAATTGCCACAGATCCCGGGCTGCCTGCAGCAGTGTGCAGGGGAAACTTAAAGGGGTTCAGGTGACCGGCATTGTTGATTATCCTGTGAAAATCCCCCGTGCCAGCAGCCCTTGAATTTGCATTACAGGGGCTTGCTTTGCGCCCGGTATGACCAAATACTGTGGGTGATAATTTTTTGGTTATGAAGTGTCTTCTGATTTGGATTGCGATCATTTGTGTTGGCGGCTTGGCGTTGGCCGAGGAGAAAGCCGGGGAGAAGGCCGGGGAGAAG
>JAPYUT010000021.1:55015-58941 GCA_029940475.1 Verrucomicrobiales bacterium
GGAGAAGCCGGCACCGGGGCACTCCCATGCAGGGGAGGCTTTTAATGAAGGCCCCAGGCAGAGTGCAGTGAAAATTGCAGATACCGGCAATGTGAATTTCCCGATCACGGTCGCATGGGCCGAAGGTCAGCAATTCTTCAACCAGGGGGTTGGCCAGTTGCACGGCTTCTGGTCTTATGAGGCCGAGCGGACGTTCCGTGAAATTGCCGCAAAAGACCCGGATTGTGCAATGGCCTACTGGGGGATGGCGTTGGCCAATAACGGCAATGCCCGCCGGGCCAAGGAATTTATCAAGAAGGCAATGGCGCTCAAGGACAAGGTGAGCCCGCGCGAGCGCCTCTACATTGAGGCACAGTCAGCGGTCCTGGCGGATGAACCAAAGGACGCCAAGGCGCGCAAGCAGAAGCTCATCGAGAATCTGGAGAACATTATTCACGAGCATCCTGATGACCTTGAGGCCAAGGCCTTTCTTGTGGTGCGCCTTTGGGAGTTCAGCCGTCAGGGAATTCCGATTGGCAGCCGGCAGTCCGTGGATGCCCTGCTCGACCAGGTCTTTGCCGCAACCCCAAAGCACCCCTCTCATCATTACCGGATTCATCTGTGGGACGGCAAGAAGCCAAGGCGCGCGCTGGGCTCAGCCGGATTGCTGCATACAACCGCACCGGCGATTGCCCACATGTGGCACATGCCCGGGCACATCTATGACAAGTTGAAGCGTTATCCCGAATCCTCTTACCACCAGGAGGCCTCTGCCCGGGTTGACCACAAGCGGCAGGCCGAATACCGGGTGCTGCCGGATACCATTCACAATTATGCGCACAACAATGAGTGGTTGGTGCGCAACTGGAACCACGTCGGGCGGGCTGACGATGCGATCGCAATGGCCAAGGGAATGATCAACAACCCGCAACATCCCAAGCTCAATCATTATGGCAAAGGCAACTCATCAGCTTCCTATGGGCGCAGGCGCCTGCTTGAGACCCTCGAGCGCTTTGAGTGCTGGCAGGAGTCACTCGAACTTGCAGAAAGCCATTATCTTGAGCCGACCGATCAACTCTCCCAGCAGGTCGTGCGTTTCAAGGCCATGGCGCGTGCGCATTTCGGCCTGAGAGCCAAGGACGGCCTGGTTGCCTTGCGGGATGAAATTGCCCCGCGGCTTGCAGATGCCGAGGAGAAGAAGAAAAAGCAGTCGGAAGAAGCAAAAGAGAAAGCCAAGAAGGAAAAGAAAAACAAGAAGGACACGGACAAGATGGTCAAGGATGCCACCAAGGCAGTGGATGGAGACATCAAGCAACTGCGGCCTCTCAAGGAGGAGATCACCATCTACCTTGAATTACTTGATGGCGGCAAGTTGGATGCTGATAAAGCCAAAAAGATCAAGCGCTCCAAGAGCATCCTGGCTCTCTTGCACCTTGAATATGGTGAGGCAGGCAGGGCTGCGGAGCTTGCCGCGGAGGCGGTGAAGGAAAACCAGAAACGCACCGTTCCCCTTGCCGTGCAGGTGCATGTCCTGGAGCAGTCCGGCAAAAAGGATGAGGCGGCAGGTGCCTTTGCCAAGCTGCAGGCAATCTCCAGCCAGTTGCAGCTCGATGCCTCGCCGTTCAGTCGCATTGCGCCCGTTGCTGCCCGGCTTGGCAAACAAGCGGACTGGCGCACTGACAAACTCTGGCGCGGAGAGGATTTTGGCAAGGACAAGCCGGAGGACCTCGCTCACCTGGGACCCTTGGTTTATGAGGCGCCGTCGGCTCCCGATTTTGACTTGATTGCCGAGGACGGCGCGAAGGTCTCACTGGCTTCCTTCTCAGGAAAACCTGTCATCCTGATCTTCTACCTTGGCCACAACTGTGAGCACTGTGTGGAGCAACTCAATGCCTTTGCTCCTGTCGCCGACAAGTTTAAATCTGCAGGAATCAAGCTGGCTGCGATCGGACCCGAACCGCTTGTTGAACTTGCCAAGGCGCATGCGTTTTGTGATACGCCGGAAAAACATTTTCCATTTCCCCTTTATTCGGATCCCACGAGTGCCGCCTTCAAGGATTATCGCAGTTACGATGACTTTGAAGGCCTTCCGCTGCATGGCACTTTTCTGATTGATACGGAGGGTAGGCTGCGCTGGATGGACGTTGGTTCCGAACCGTTTCAAAAAGCTGATTTTCTCCTCAAGGAGGCCAAGCGGCTCCTGGGGATGTAGAGGAACAAGGACGTCTCGATTGAATTTGTGATCATTCTTGCCACCGGTAATCCACCGCTCCTGCCACCTTTCGGCAGTGCGCACCTCACGGCACTGGGAATCACTCTTGTGGCCGTTTTGTTGTTTATTCTTGCAGCGCGTTCACGACGGTGGCCGCGGGTGCTGAAATGGGCAGAGACTTTATTGGCAATGCTGCTGATTTCCTCCTACCCGGCAAAGATCCTGGCGCGTTTCTGGGGAGAGATAGAGATCACACGTGACATGATGTTCCCCCTGCACCTGTGTGATATGGCTGCGATCACAGGATTTTTCGCGCTGGTTTTTCGCCACCGGATGGCTGCGGAGTTGACTTATTTCTGGGGATTGGCGGGAACCTTCCAGGCCCTGCTGACACCTTCCACCTGCTTTGATTATCCAAGCCCTGCCTTCTTTACCTTTTTCCAGTTGCATTCCGGGGTGGTGATTGCCGCCCTTTACCTGCCCATCGGCCTTGGCTGGCGCCCCCGTGAGGGGGCCGTCCTGCGCGCCTGGTTCTGGGGATTGGGCTACATGGTCCTGGCGGGAGCGGTCAATTTTCTCATCGGTTCAAACTACGGTTTCCTGCGTGAGAAGGCGGAGGCTTCCCTGATGGACTTTATCGGCCCATGGCCGGCCTATATCGGGGTGATGGCCGTCCTTGCGCTGGTTTTCTTCGCGATTCTGGCCCTGCCGTTCCGCCTGATCGGAGGGCGGGAGAATTCCTTAGCCTAATCGATCTTAACACCCACCCTGTAGTATACACCGCCGCCATCGAGGATTGGCTCATCAATGGTGATTGTGGTGGTTTGTGCCTCACCCTGGACTTCGCGCACCCGTTCCCAGTTCACAAGGTCCCTGGAGTATTCAATGATGTAGCTGGCATTGAGGTATGAGGCAAAGGTGATGGACAATGCGTTCAGTGTCTTCGGTACTCCCACGCCGGCTAGGTTGGTGATGGCCGGTGCCCGGGTCACGATCACGTTTACCGTGCGAGTGACCTCGGACTCATTGCCTGCCGCATCCGTGACATTGTAGGTGAGCGTGTAACTTCCCACGATGTTGGTGTCCACGCCGGTATCATCAATGGTGACCGTGATATTTCCATCAAGGGAGTCTTCGGCGTTGGCTCCGGGATCTTCATAGGCAAAGCCAGCCTCGACGTTCACCGTGTCGTCTCCGGCGAGGGTGATGACCGGTGGCTGGGTGTCTTTCACGAGGATTGTGCGGATCACCTCGGCAGCTTCATTTCCGGCGGAGTCCTCGCAGTTGTAGCGGATGATGTAGGTGCCCGGTTGTCTCAGGTCGACAACGTTCCCGGAGACCTCAACCGAACCGCTGAGAACTCCATCGACCTCATCGAGGCAGGTGGCACCTTGATCGATGTATTCGGCTTCCCGGCTTGCCTCAATGGTCGATGTCGGTGGGCCGATGCGGGTGATGACCGGCGGCACGGTATCCAGGGCTCCTTCCTGGCTGATGCGATGGGTCTTCGTGACTGTGTTGCCTCCTGAAGTGGTGGTGAAGGTGAGCGTGACACTGCGTGAGCTGATTGAGGTGTTGGGCTGCACGGTGTAGCTGAAGGACTGGTTGCCACTTTGGCTTGTTGATTCGTTGGCGCTCACCCAGGACGGCTTGCCGCTCCACCTCCAGTTTGTGTTGGAACTGACCGTGAAGCCGTAATTTCCACCTGCGGCACTAAAGTCGCGGCTGGATGTGC
>JAPYUT010000002.1:0-3427 GCA_029940475.1 Verrucomicrobiales bacterium
CCTTGGGCGCTGCCTCTTCCTTGGGCGCTGCCTCTTCCTTGGACTCTTCCTCTTCGGGTTTCACCTGATCTTCGTCGGCCATAAAAAATGATTTGTTTCAGTTCTGCCAGCAACAGGCTATACTTTACCCTTCTTTGCATTGGGATTGCGTTCAACCCCAACCGTACGCTTTCCACCCTTGCGCGTCCGCGCGTTGGTCTTGGTTCGTTGCCCGCGAACCGGCATCCCTCGCCGGTGAAGAATCCCCCGGTAACAGTTGATCTGCTGCAGGCGCTTCATGTTCGCCTGTATTTCACGGCGCAGGTCACCTTCGATCAGAATCCCATTGCTGTTTACAATATGAATGATCTGGCTAAGTTGCTCATCGCTAAGTTCGCCTGTGCGGATATTCGGATCGATTTCCGCCTGCTCGAGAATCTTCCTGGCTCCAGATGGGCCAATGCCATAAATGTAAGGAAGCGATGCCTCAATACGCTTTTCATTTGGGATTTCTATTCCTAGGAGCCTAGCCATAACTGTTAATTGATGCCTTTTAACCTTGCCGCTGCTTATGCCGCGGATTCTTGCAGATGACACGCACCACCCCACGCCTGCGGATCACTCGACATGATTCGCAGAACCGTTTCACTGAAGGCCTTACTTTCATCGCTATAAATATCTTTTTCTAATTGTAATGCTTTAGCATTACCTTCCTGTCTGCCAACTTTCCTGAAGCCCTTGTGATCCAGGGTAAAATCCCGATCCCCAACAACTTGCCCAACTCAATAGGCATCCACAAAAGCGGACGAAATCTTTAGCACAAATTACGCTTCCTGCAAGGTCTTGATTACCCAATTTATCAAGGATTTTAAAGAATTGAACTATATGGATAATATGGATAATATGATTATATGATAGCATTCCCGCTCATTGTCCGCTCCCGCCAGGTAAGAATCTCCGGTTCTCCGGAAGTAATAAGGACCGTGTGCTCAAAATGTGCACTAACCTTGCCGTCTGCGGTCACGACAGTCCACTCATCGTCGAGCAACTTAATTCCCGCCACCCCGAGATTAACCATGGGCTCAATAGCAAGAATCATTCCCGCCTTCAATCTCGGGCGATTTGTTTCCGGCCGGTAATTTGGGATCTGGGGAGGTTCATGAAGCTTTTTACCGACTCCATGTCCGACAAATTCCCTGACAACTGAAAATCCATGCTTGCTCACGTGCCGGTTAACCGACGCGCAAAGATCCCCAAGCATCACCCCTTCCCTCGCATAACTGATCGCTATATGCAAAGACTCCTCGGTTACCTGAAGTAAACGCTGTGTCTCTGGCGCAACATCGCCAACCGGCACCGTGAGCGCATTATCCCCCACCCAGCCTTCACTTATAATACCCACGTCCAGCTTAATAATATCACCCGGCTGTATCACTCTGGATCCGCCAATCCCATGCACAATCTCATCGTTTACTGAAATGCAGACATTCCCTGGAAATGCAGTGCCTCCCTTCTGCTGATACCCGAGAAACGCGCTCCTGCACCCGGACTTGCGTATCAATTCAGCAGCAAATTCATCCACCTTTCCTGTCGTAACCCCGGGTTGAATCTCGGCTGCGGTCTCCAGCAGTATATCACGAGCCAATGCACAGGCTTCGCGCATGCCGTCGAGTTGCTTGCCGCAGTAAATAGGCATCTAGAAACTCAAATTTTCGGCGGCGCTAAATGCCCCTCTTGCACAAGAGTGCGGCATTGCGCATTAATCAATCTCAGCCGCGATTCTTGCTTAACATCCACGTAACCCCGACAATCACCAATATTGCAATCAGGGTGTACAGCCACACCATGGTATTCTTGCCCGCAGTACTGCCGGTCCCCGTGCGCCGGTCGAACCGGCCACGAATCTTGCCCTTGCGAAGAAACCCATCGTAATGACGCTGAATGAGATGCGTCTCGGCCTGACGCATAATATCAAGCAATACACCAACAAGAATCAGCAGGCTGGTCCCTCCAAAAAACTGGGCAACAGTCATTGAAATCCCCAGGGCACGCTGAATGAGAGCTGGCAATAGTGCAATCATCGTCAGGAAACATGCACCGGCAAAAGTCAGCCGCCCCATGGTGAAGTCGAGAAACCCGGCGGTCGGTTTACCAGGCCTGATGCCGGGAATATATCCACCATTCTTCTTCAGGTCATCGGCAATCTGCTGGGGCTGAAACATTGTCGCTACCCAGAAATAGCTGAAGAAAAAGATCAGAATCCCGGTAAGGGTGTAATACGCCCATCCGCTCGTCATGGCTCCGGCAAACTTGTTCAGACCGGGACTATCCTTTGCAAGGAAACTGATAATCTGTGCCGGGAAAAGTACAATTGCCTGGGCGAAAATGATCGGCATCACGCCTGCATAATTCACCTTCAGGGGGAGAAACGAGCTTTGCCCGCCGTAAACTTTTCTACCAACGACACGTTTTGCATACTGAATGGTAATTTTCCTCAATGCCTGGGTAATCGAAATAACCCCCGCGATGACTATGATCAGCAAGGCCACCAGCAACACAAGTTGCACCGGCTTGGTCACGGCTCCCGACTCCGCCCCGGTAATATAGGTCTCCCAAACCTGCACGAGGGCTCCAGGAAGTGCCGACACAATATTCACTGCAATAATCAGCGAGATCCCGTTCCCGATCCCCCGCTCGGTAATTTGCTCTCCCAACCACATCATCAGCATGGTGCCGGCAGTGATTACCATGACGGTAACGATAACAAACCACATTCCATATTCAGGGACCAAAGCCTTGCCTGTATCGTTTATATACGAAGCGATATCCGCAAGAAATATATTATTCGCCGGATTTTCAAGGGACCTTGCAAGCATCCATCCCTGGACAAGACAGAGCACGATTGTCACCTGCCGCGTCAACATGTTGATCTTGGCCCTTCCGCCATCCTCCCGGGAAAGTTTACCCAGGCGCGGAACAACGGCGGTCAACAACTGCATCATGATGGACGCACTGATGTAAGGCATGATTCCCAGGGCGAAAATTGCGCAGTTCTTCAATCCTCCACCACTGAATACATTGATGAGGGCACCAATCGCGCCACTGTCATCACTGCCTTTCTTGCTTGCCGCATCAAGGGCACCCTGTAATACCTCGGCATTAACCCCGGGTAATGGTATAGCAGCCCCGACCCTGACAATAATCACCATCGCCAGCGTGAACAAAATACGCTGGCGGAGTTCCGGAATCTTAAAAGTATTGGAAAATGCTGAAAGGTTCATGATCGGCCTTCTCTAGGGTTATAATCGCACTATCTACGGGCCTTGGATTATCCTGATCTAAATGGATCTGACAGGAACCTACTCGCTTTTTTCAACGGAATCTTCGCTGGTCTCGCTGGTCTCGCTGGTCTCGCTGGTCTCGCTGGTCTCGCTGGTCTCGCTGGTCT
>JAPYUT010000002.1:3527-4833 GCA_029940475.1 Verrucomicrobiales bacterium
GCTACCTTCTTTGCTACCTTCTTTGCTACCTTCTTTGCTACCTTCTTTGCTACCTTCTTTGCTACCTTCTTGCTTGCCTTCTTTGCTGCCTTCTTGCTTGCCTCTTTTGTCGCTTCGGACTTCCCTTTCTCCGGATTTTTCTCAGTATTCCCAGCAGGGGTTGAGATTGAACCGCCGGCTTCCTCGATCTTCAGCCTGGCTGAAGCACTCACTTTATCAGCAGAGACGGCAAACTTCTTCTTCAAATCACCATTGCCAAGGATCTTGAGCCCATCATACCGCCCTTTGACAACACCGGTACTGCGCAGAATTGATTCATCAATTTTCGCCCCCTCTTCGAAGAGTTCCTCAAGGGTCGCCACGTTGACAACTGCATACTGAGTCTTGAATTCTTTATTGTTGAATCCGCGCTTGGGCAAACGTCGGTAAAGAGGCATCTGCCCGCCTTCAAAGGTTGAGCGGGGACCACCGCCGGAGCGGGATTTCTGCCCCTTATGACCGCGACCGCTGGTTTTTCCCAATCCAGAACTCTCGCCACAACCGCGGCGCTTCCGACGGTGAGTGGATCCTGGATTTGGTTTTATATCATGAAGACGCATAAATTTCGCGTGGCTATTGGTTAATTAGCTCCTAAAGAGCTTTCTTTTGCGCGACTTTCTTGCCGCGCAATTTGTAAACTTGTTCCCGGGTACGCAATGACCGCAACCCTTCCAGGGTTGCCTTGACAACATTGAACTGATTGTTCGAGCCTAGTGACTTGGTAAGGATATCTTTAATCCCGGCAGCCTCAACCACAGCCCGCACACTACTGCCGGCGATGATTCCTGTTCCCGGGGACGCAGGGCGCAAAAGCACTTTCCCTCCACCAAATTGACCGATTGTTTCATGGGGAATCGTGCTGCCACGCATCTTTATCGGAAACAGTGCCGTCTTGGCGGACTCACTTGCCTTGCGAATACATTCAGCAACCTCATTGGCTTTGCCAAAACCGTAACCAACGTTGCCAGCATGGTCACCGGCAACCACCAGGGCACTGAAACTGAAACGCCGTCCGCCTTTCACCACCTTTGCACAACGATTGATCGTTACGACTTTTTCAGTGACAACAGGCTCTTCCTCCCTTTCTGCATCACCCTTTTCTCCACCAACAGGAGGTGAGTAGGTAGTGCTGCGTATGGTATCATTCTCAGAACCCGTAGCCGTGGTTTCCTTCGTGGGGGCTGGCTCCGTTGGCGCTGGGGCTTCCTTCGCCGCTGGGGCTTCCTTCGCCGCTGGGGCTTCCTTCGCCGCTGGGGCTTCCTTCGCC
>JAPYUT010000002.1:4933-148693 GCA_029940475.1 Verrucomicrobiales bacterium
GGGTTTCCTCTGCCGGGGTTTCCTCTGCCGGGGTTTCCTCTGCCGGGGTTTCCTCTGCCGGGGTTTCCTCCATAGAGGAATCTCCAGTAACTTCTACTTCCTCAACCTCATCGGTCTCGGGTGTATTTGATTTTTCTTCGCTACTCATAGGTATTTACTAGAATTGAAGTCCACCTTCGCGTGCCGCATCGGCCAACGCTTTAACCTTCTGACCGTAAAGAAATCCACCTCGATCAAACACGACCTTCTCAACACCCGCTGATTTCGCACGATCAGCGATCATCTTCCCCACCTTCGCTGCACAATCCGAATTCGCTCCGCAAGACAACCCGCCTTTTTTATCTTTTGTCGAAGCCGAAGCGATAGTCTTGCCATCCGTATCATTAATCAGTTGTGCGTATACATTCTTGTTGGAAAAATGAACAGCCAACCGTGGACGTTCACCAGTCCCTGAAATCTTCTTGCGTATACGGTAATGCACGCGGTAACGATTTTTCTTGCGATTGATCTGTGCCATGATGTTCGAAGTGTTAAATGATTCTTATCTGACAATTCTATGCTGAAACACTCTTGCCAGCTTTACGCCGGACATGCTCGCCCGCATAGCGTACACCTTTACCTTTATAGGGTTCCGGCGGATAATAAGCTCTGACCTCCGAGGCGAACTGCCCCACCGCATGCTTATCAATACCCTCCACGGTGATTTTCGTATTCTCTTCCACGGTGATCTTAATCCCCTCGGGAATGGGATGCCTTAGCGGATGGGAAAACCCCAGGGAAAGATCCAGTTCCTTGCCCTTGACCGAAGCACGAAAACCGACTCCGTGGATTTCCAACTTGCGCTGGAAGCCATCACTAACGCCCTCAACCATATTTGCAATAAGGCTGCGACTTGTGCCATGCATGGCCCTTTGCTGTCGCGACTCATTGGACCTGGTGATGGAAACAATGCCGTTCTCCTGATTGAGTGCTATACCCTCGGGAAGAGTCCACTCGAGTTTTCCCTTTGGTCCTTCCACTGATAATCCTCCCCCATCGGCAACCGAGACGGCTACCTTTTCGGGTAAGGATATTGTTTGATTTCCGATGCGTGACATTGTTTTCGTTTAATTAGATCTCAATCTTTACCAAACTGAAGCTATCAGTTCGCCTCCCACCTGCTCCTTCTTTGCTCGATGACCCGCCATTAACCCTCTCGAGGTAGATATAATTGTCATCCCAAGTCCACCCAGCACCTTGGGTATTTCATCAACCCCAACATACCGTCGCCGTCCGGGCTTGCTCTCTTTCTTGAGATCCGTCAGTGCCGGAATGCCATCAATATACTTCACCTTGACTTTAAGTTGCGGAAACTTTTCGCCAGTATCCACTTCATAGGCCCAGATATATCCTTCCTCCTTGAGAATTCCGGCAACTTCAGCCTTTAGCTTAGAAAAAGGCGTAACGAATTCCTCCTTGTTAGCCCGGCAGGCATTCTTGAACCGGGTGAGAAAATCAGAGATTGGATCACTTAAAACAGCCATCGTGTTATTACTTTAAAGATTCTTTTTGTTTATTCTGGCTAGCGTTATGCAGCCTTCTTTTCCCGACCACGGAACGGCATTCCCATCAAATGAAGCAATTCCCTGGCCTCGTCATCGGTGTTTGCAGTAGTGACAACACAGACGTCAAATCCCAGTGCCCGGCGGATCTTGTCCAATTCAATTTCCGGAAAAATCGTGTGATCTGAAATACCAAGGGTGTAATTGCCTCGACCATCAAAAGCTTTTGCTGAAACACCGCGAAAATCACGAATCCGAGGAATAGCAGTTGCGATTAAACGATGCAAAAAATCATACATCTGCCCACCGCGCAGAGTTACCTTCGCTCCAACTACTTCGCCGGCACGCAACTTGAAGTTTGAAATGCTGCTCTTCGCCACCGTGGCAACCCCACGCTGCCCGGTAATGAGTGCCATTTCATCAAGGGCATCCTGAACAGCCTGTTTACGCTCAGATTCAGCCCTGCCAACACCACAATTGATAACGATCTTTTCAACAATCGGCACTTGATGTGTATTCTTATATCCAAACTTCTCCCTCAGAGCAGGGACTACATTCTCTCTGTATTTTGTAAGCAATGACGCTGTCATGGGATTTGGTGAACTGTGTTTTCTGGTAAAAAAACCGGCACTTACTTTGCCGGCGACTTGGGAACAAGCTTAACGTTGGAAATGTGAATCGGTCCTTCACGCTCAATAATTCCGCCATCAGGACGATCCTGGGTGCGCTTAGCGTGTTTCTTTATCATGCGTATTCCTTCAACAAGAACCTGATTTTTCTCCGGAAAAACCTGAAGGATATTTCCGGTCTTACCTGTCTCTACACCGGAAATCACGACAACGGCATCACCCTTTCTGACATGTGTTTTGACTCTGCTCATAAAACTTCCGGGGCAAGGGATACAATTTTCATGAAATTCTTTTCGCGAAGTTCCCGTGCCACCGGCCCAAAAATGCGGGTGCCACGCGGGTTCTTATCTTTGTCGATGAGAACAATCGCGTTCTTGTCAAAACGCAGGACCGAGCCGTCATCACGGCGAATGGGTGCCGCAGTCCTGACCACAACAGCCTGCACTACGGAACCTTTCTTGACGCTGGCCGTCGGAGTTGCCTCACGAACATGGGCCGTGATCACGTCACCCACCCCCGCGCTCCTTGATCGCTTACCGAGCACTCCAATCATTTTCGCCATACGCGCACCAGTATTGTCAGCAATCTGGACCTTGGATTCCATCTGGATCATAACATTTACAGTTTAAAGTTTTTCAAACAGTCAAAAAATACTGGGATTTCGCACTAGTGAGCTAAAATTTCAATGAGCCGCCAGCGCTTGTTCTTACTCATGGGCTTAATCTCGGTCACCCGAACCTTGTCTCCAGCCTTAGCCTCGCCTTTCGCATCGTGAGCATGAAGCTTAGTGGACCGCTTGATTATCTTGCGGAACTTGGGATGCGGCACACGACGCACGACCTCAACAATGATGGTTGAATCCATCTTGTCGGATACCACAATACCAACACGTTCCTTGCGCAGAGTGCGTTTACTTTCTTCAGTTACTACTTCTTGGCTCATCGATTAATTCATTTAAATCTTTTTTATGCAAACCTCATCCTAGCCACCCTTAGCTGGCTACAGCGACATCTTCAAGGCGACGGTTCGATAAAACAGTTTCAATGCGTGCAATGGTGCGGCGCACTGCCCTGATTCGTGCCGGGTTCTCCAGTTGACCGCTCTGCTGCTGAACGCGCAGGTTAATCGTCTCGTGCTTCAGGTCACGACGCTGGGTAGCCAGTTCCTCATTCGTCATCTCTTTAAGTTCTTTTATTTTCATCACCGTCTTTAAATTTTCAGATTATTATCAGTGCGATTCACGTTTAACAAAGCGACAACGAATCCCAATCTTGTTGGCCGCTCTCCGGAGAGCCTCGCGGGCAAGTGTCTCAGGTACACCAGCTACCTCGAACAGCATTAACCCGGGGCGGACAACCGCCACCCAGTGCTCGGGAGCACCTTTACCTTTGCCCATCCGAGTTTCCGGCGGACGGGAAGTAGTGGGTTTATGCGGAAAAATCCGAATCCAGACTTTACCTTTACGCTTTAGAAATCGGTTAATTGTAACCCGGCACGCTTCGATCTGGTTGTTCTTAATCCAATCGCGTTCCAAGGCCTGGAGACCATAATCGCCAAAATCCAATCGCGTGCCACGCTGGGCATTACCGGCACGGTTGCCGCGCTGGCTCTTGCGATACTTCACCTTTCTTGGCATCAGGGGCATATCTCAGTATCCTTTCTTGATTGTTAAATTTTAAGATTATTGCTGGAACTTCTGGCGTACAGAGCATGCTCTATTAAAAACGAGCACGTGCAGGACGCTTACTCTGTGGACGACGACGCGGACCACCACCTGTTTCCTGCTTCGGTTTCTCGATTTCCTCTTTTTTGTTAATCCAGCATTTCACTCCAATGATTCCATAATTCGTGCGAGCCTCTGCAAATCCATAGTCAATCGGCACCCGTAGGGTTTGTAAGGGAACCTTCCCCCGCTTATACCACTCTGCCCGGGCAATATCAGCCCCCCCAAGACGTCCGCCGCAACGAATCCGCACCCCATCAGCACCAAAGTCCATTGTGGTTTGCAACGCGCGCTTCATGGCTCGTCGGAATGCAATCCGCCGCTCCAACTGTACAGCAACATTCTCCGCCACAAGTTGAGCGTCCAGTTCCGGTTGCTTGATTTCACATATATCAACCTTGATTTCACGGCCAGAACACATTTTCGAAACCATTGTGGTCATTCGCTCAATCTCTGATCCCTTGCGACCTATAACCAGTCCAGGACGGGCGGTGAACAACGTTACACGCACGCTGTTCCAGGCACGCTCAATCACAATCTTTGAGACAGCTGCAGTGTGAAGTTTCTTTTTCAGATAGGTACGCACCTTAATGTCCTCATGGAGAAACTGGGTGTATTCCTGTTTTGCCGCATACCACTTTGAGCGCCAGTCCTTCTGGACAGCGAGGCGGAAGCCGATCGGATTTACTTTTCGTCCCATAATTAATGAATGCGTGCGGTGGTGATTAATTGGTTGCTGGATTATGCCTCCCCGGCTTCGTCTGCGACGGCAACCGGCTCATTACTGCTGGCCTTCGAAACAGATTTCTTCTTCGGCGCCTCTTCTTTGGAATCGGCAACTGGTTCATCCGTTAAGACGATACGAATGTGGCTGGTACGCTTGCGAATCGGCCCGGCAGATCCGCGTGCCCGTGGCTTATAGCGTTTAAAAGTGGGCCCAACATCAACAACCGCTTCCTTGACCACAAGTCCATCAACGGAAAGCTCATGATTGTTTTCAGCGTTAGCGAGCGCGGATTTCAGTGTCTTGCTAATAAGAAGTGCCGCCTTGCGTGGAGTAAAGCTCAGCACATCAAGTGCCACTGATACAGGCATACCCTGAATCTCGCGGGCAACATCGCGCGCTTTTTGAGGCGATATTCGTGCGTAACGGTGAAGGGAGCGGACTTCCATTGGTTTGAGTATAGTTTGAAAAGTTCTAATTATCGGGTGGTTGCCACGGATGCGATATCTCCTACTCGGGGACCATCATCTGCAACGATCAAAGTTTGCACGAGTGCGGCAGAAATATTATCGCGCACATCCACCACGATTGTACGTCCAATGGGACGGTCTTTACGGTGAAGCCTGAAGGGCATCCCGATGCGAACACCTCCCTCACGCCCGACATTAAACACAATAACCCCGTAATCTTTCTTAGCGCTGATGATACGTGCATGGTGAAGAGTCCCCGCAGCAAGTTGCGGGTCATTCGCCTTCGCACTTTCGATCCCAAGTGCCACGTCAGCATCCGCAACTGCCTGCTCCACTGAACTAACTGCCTCAGGGCTGTTATCCCCTACCGAGTCAATAAGCCGCAATGCAGCATCAGATAAAGCGATCAACGCATCCGATATCCTCATTTTCTCCTCATCAAGCAGGCGAATGTCGTTCACTGCCTTGAGCAATTTGCCTTCAACTCCTTTTGTCCCCTCAGTGACAGCCTCAATACCTAGAGCTTCCATCTGGAGCCTTATTTCCCCATACGATCTGCGGAATTCCTCCGACTCTGCGTTGGCTGCCATCAGGCTATCACTCAGATTTTTATTGACCTGCTTCAGGCTGGAGTTTGCAGCCTGAAGTGAACGATTCTGTGAAATCGCCGCCGCCAGGGCAGTCCGCAATTCCTCACTCTCAACTTGCCCTTGCCCTTGCCCTTGCCCTTGCCCTTGCCCTTGCCCTTGCCCTTGCCCCGAGGCTGAAGCCAAGCCAATGCCCATCGCTGCTGCAATGGCAAGCGAAAGGCCAGGTGAGCTGTATAGGTAAGACATGAGCATGAAATTGAAAATGGTGAAATACGGCTATTAATACATTTTACTTCTTGCCCATGCCCCCATGGGAAACGAACTTCCGGGTTGGTGAAAATTCACCGAGTTTATGTCCCACCATGTTCTCTGAAACATACACGGTGATGAAGTCCTTGCCATTATGAACAAGGAAAGTATGCCCAACAAAGTCCGGCGTAATCATCGACCGACGAGACCAGGTCTTGATCGGGCGCTTCTCGCCCGAGTCATTCATCTTGTCAATTTTGTTGAGCAACTTTTGATCAACAAACGGACCTTTTTTTAGAGATCGTCCCATATTGTAAATTAGTTAATTAGGTATTAGAAAGGTGTAAATTGAGGTTAGCGTGCATTGTCGTTCCTTGTCTTCCGTCGCTGAACAATGAACTTATTGCTCGTCTTGTATTTTTTACGTGTCTTTTGCCCCTTAACGTGTCCCCACGGGCTCTTTAAATGCTGACGTCCACCTCCGGATTTCGACTTGCCTTCACCGCCACCATTTGGATGATCAACGGGATTCATGCACATCCCTCTCACGGTGGGACGAATTCCCAGCCAGCGAGTACGCCCCGCCTTGCCCGAAACAACGTCACCGTGAGTAATATTTCCCACCCGCCCAATGGTACAATAACAAGCCGCGTTAATCCTGCGAATCTCACCTGAGGGAAGCTTTACCAGGGCATATTTTCCTTCACAGTTTGCAAGTGTTGCGTGGCCACCTGCACTGCGGGCGATACAAGCACCCTTACCTGGAACCAGTTCAACGTTGTGAATGTCCGATCCGATGGGCACTCTGCTCAATGGCATCGCATTCCCGACATCCGGCTGAACCGACTCGCCAGACTCTACTTTCGCTCCCACCTCAAGACCAACCGGAGCAATGATATAAGCCTTTACCCCGTCCTCATATCGCAGCAGGGCAATGCGCGCCGATCTGTTGGGATCGTACTCGATTGACTCCACCTTTGCGACCACATCACGTTTTGTACGCTTAAAGTCAACCAGACGATACTTGCGCTTGTGACCACCTCCACGGTGGCGACAGGTAATGCGTCCCTGATTATTACGGCCCCCGCTCTTCTTGATAGGCCGGCACAGGGATTTCTCCGGAGTAGTCTTGGTGATCTCCGCAAAATCCGGCAGCTCTTTATAGCGGCTGGAAGGTGTATATGGTTTAAATTTTTTAAGGGGCATTACCGTAGATTGAGCTCAGATTTTATACGAGGTCGATTGACTCACCCTCTTTGAGTTTAACAAATGCCTTCTTCCAACTGGCAGTGCGTCCAAAATCAGCACGACGTTCACGTTTCTTCTTGCCGCGATAATTGCATGTGCGAACCGACTCAACCTTCTTGCCAAAAATCTTTTCAACAGCCTCCTTGATCTCAAGCTTGTTGGCTGAACGATCGACCTTGAAAACGTACTCATTATTGAGCTCCCCAAGAAGCGTCGCCTTCTCGCTGAGTTGAATTGTCTTAACGACCTGGAAAATGTCTTTCATGATTATCCGTTCTCAGAATATTTGTTACACCACCGTGCGGCTTGCAAGGATCTCCATCGCCCCCGAAGTAATCACCAGTTTGTCGTATGCCAGCAACTGCTCGCTGTTAACTTCATCAGCAGTTATCAACTGCACGGTCGCCACGTTACGTGCCGCGAGGTAGGTCTTGTCAGTAAAAGAATCGGCAATTAGCAGCACTTTCTCCGTGCCTGCGATACTATCCATCTCGGCAACAAAACTCTTTGTTTTACCGTCAGCGATCTCAAATCCATCAACGGTAAAGACGTCACCGGAAGCGATGCGGTCTTTAAGTACAACCGTGAATGCCAGTCGCCTGGTCTTACGGTTAACTTGCTTGGAATAATCACGTGGGCGCGGTCCAAATGCCACACCACCACCACGCTTAATCGGCGATGCATTACCTCCCTGCCTCGCATTACCGGTTCCTTTTTGCCGGAATGGCTTCCTGCCGGATTCGGCAACCTCGCCGCGGGTCTTTGTATTCGCAGTGCCTGAGCGCCGGTTGGCACGAAGCGCTGTAATGACATCATGAATAGCCTGCATAGCAGTCTCTTCTCCTTCACGGAAAGTCAATTTAGCCTTTTTCGCAGCCTCTATAGTTAAAACGTTCGCAGACATTTCTCGAAAATTTGATAATCGGGTTAATTCTTATTCTGGTGCAGCCGACTTTTTGAAGGCCGGACGGATAATGACGTAGCCCCCCTTAGCCCCTGGAACAGCACCACTAATGAGCAGCACATTGTCATCCGGACGCGATTCAATAACCTTCAGGTTCTGGACAGTAATACGCTGACCTCCCTGTCGACCGGGCATCTTGGTATTTTTCCAGACGCGACCGGGCGTGGAACCGGCACCAATTCCCCCGGGACGACGATGCATCATTGATCCATGGGATTGCGGCAATCCCCCAAACCCGTATCTTCTGTAGACGCCCTGAAAACCCTTTCCCTTACTGGTGCCAATAATATCAACGAACTCTCCATTCTTGAACATTTCAGCCGATGGATGCTCCCCTGCTGCAGGGATTTCTTCATCGTTCTCAAGGCGAAACTCACGAATCAAACGCTTGGATCCGGATCCGAATTTCTTAAAATGACCTTCACGGGCCTTGGTAACACGGGATTGCCTTTGCTCGTCAAACCCCACCTGTATGGCAGAATATCCGTCGTTCTCTTGGGTTTTTCTCTGCAAAAACGAATTATCGCTGATGTCTATAACGGTAACAGGGATCATGGCCCCGTCATCGTTATAGATACGAGTCATCCCGATCTTTTTTCCTAGAAGTCCTATGCTCATGTCGCGTTCAGGTCTTGATGGCGTCGCGTTTAAATGATTCGCTTGGTTGCAGTTTCTGGCAGCTCACGGAAGTCCGCCCTAAAGGTTATTTAAATCTTAATTGTGATATCAACACCGGCCGGGAGATTAAGTTTCTTCAGCTCATCAACGGTGCGTGACGTCGGATCAATGATATCAAGGAGGCGCTTGTGAGTGCGGATCTCGAACTGCTCCGCAGATTTTTTGTTAACGTGCGGCGAGCGATTGACGCTGAACTTCTCAGTACGGGTCGGCAATGGGATCGGTCCGATAACCTTGGCGCCGGTGCGTTTGGCCGTATCAACGATTTCCTCAGCCGAACGGTCTAGCGCGCGATGATCGTATGCTCTCAGGCGGATTCGGATACTTTGGCTTTCCATCTTTTTAAAATTTCGTGAATAAAGTTTTACGCAATCGCAAGGCGCTGACTACCAGCGGAAATGAGCAAAGGCGCGGTTTGCCTGCGCCATCTTGTGCATCTCGTCGCGTCGACGCACGGCACTGCCGCTATTGGAGGCGGCATCGCGGATTTCGTTAGACAATGCAACATGCATCGGTGTGCCCCGGCGCGCACGGGCAAAGTTCACAAGCCAGCGAATAGCCAGAGACTCCTGACGACTGCCAGTTACCTCAAGGGGAACCTGGTAAGTTGCTCCCCCAACGCGACGTGATTTGACCTCCACTCGCGGCTTGGAGTTTTCCACCGACCGGGTCAGTATTTCCAGGGGATCCACGTTATCACTGCCATCATTAGCGCGCTCAATAGCCGCATATACAATACGCTCAGCAAGCGATTTCTTGCCCGCTCCCATCACGGTATTAACGAATTTTGCAACCAACACGCTGTCATAACGCGGGTCCTTGACTTCGATCTTGTGCCTTACTCTTCTACGACGGGACATTACTTGAATCTGTTTGGTTCTTTACTGCCGCCTTATTTCGGACGCTTCGTGCCGTATTTTGAACGGGCTTGTCGACGCTTATCAACGCCCAGGGTATCCAGGGCACCGCGGACAATGTGGTAACGCACCCCCGGTAAATCCTTCACTCTTCCCCCGCGAACGAGCACAATAGAGTGTTCCTGCAGGTTATGTCCCTCGCCGCCTATGTATGCAATAATCTCCTGCCCATTGGTCAGGCGCACCTTAGCGACCTTCCGCAATGCGGAGTTCGGTTTCTTCGGCGTCCGGGTATAGACCTGCAGGCAAACTCCTCGTCGCTGCGGGCAATCAGAGAGTGCCGGTGACTTGGATTTCTCCACGGGACGCTTACGACCGTGACGAACGAGTTGATTGATAGTGGGCATAATTTGGTGCGAAATGTCTCGGGAAAGAAAGGACGAGACGATACTTCGACACGCGGTTAACCCGCAGAGCGTCAGAAAGTTTCGACCCGTCGTCTGTCACATCATCACCCGCAGGTGCGAGAACAGAGCGCAATCATCCCCGAAAAGGGAGCGCGAATATAGAGAGTAAAGACATTCTGGCAAGGCGAATTCATAGTATTTTCAATGATTCGTGGCAAAAAATCACCAAATTTCTCTAATTACCCTGATTCCAACTGATCTTGGACTTTACCCCCCCTCAAGTGATTATCAACAATACCCTGAATGTAACAATCTCATGACTATTCATTGCCATTAAGATCAATGCCATACACGGCCACCATATCGTGCGTAGTGGGGTTCATTGTGACAAAGCAATTACCCACCGCTGTGAATCAATCATCAGGCAATCAGCACACAACTTATTGACGGATCTCCCGGGCACCCGATCGGATCACCTCGATGCCACTCAGGATCGATGCGCCTGTCGTGGCCTCCGGTAGATCAATCGTCAGTCCTCCTGCCACGATAATATCGCGAAACTCCAAAATACGGCCATTCTCAGCACCGGTGACTTTTGCCGCACGCGCAATCTTGTCTTCAAGTCGAATCCCGTCGGCATCTCCGCCGGCTGCAAAAAACAACCGCACTGTGTAACTCGCATGGGGCTGACCCTTGGCCAATAGCGGAAGTTCACAGTGGGTGAGGCCATTGCCACCGGAGACATAGATCCAGCTTGGAGGCGTATCCTTGTTCCCGGAATCAGCCATCTCCCCGGCATTCCCGCTCGAGAACCTCCCGGCATCGGAAAATACCGGTTTCAAGTCCAGCGGCAGGTCAAGACCCGCCCGCGAGCTGGGACGCGGATATCCGAGCCAGAGTTTTCCGGAAACATCACGACGGTCACCAGGGGCCCCAAGATTTAAAACCATGTGACGAACGGGCTGCGAGCTCCCCTCGGCAGTGAACACTCCCCAGTTCTCACGACCGTCGTTTGGCTCAAAGACAACCGTCGCCGCAATGGAAAACAGGCACACACACCCGGCACTCGCTTCCGGAACCATCACCAGGCCGTTGGCAGGTATCGAGTTGATCCAGCAGCCGGTCCGGTGACCGGCGAAATGCTGCGTGCCGCTGTCGGTCTCGAGATTGTAGTATGCCGTGTAACGGGACCGGAAGAACAGCATGTTCGGTGTCGCTGAAATCGCACCGCAATGGTGACCCGGGCGGATGAATTTCCACGGGGTCGATTCCCCTGTCAGTGGATGGGTACGAGTTTTCTGCGTTCCAGTGTAAAGGTCATAGGACCACGGCTCGGCGACCACTTCGTTGCCGATCACGATGGGGCGATGACGATAATTTGCATCCTTTGCCCATATCTTCTCGCCGCTGGCGGACGACAGGACCACCAGCCGGCGCCGTTCGAACTCGCCGCTGAGGAACTGTTTCCAGTAGTGCCCGTTCGCGTTCGCCCCACCGAGGACAAGATGCCCATCCGCGTGCATCAGCGTGAGTGAACCCGCACCGATACCGATCCCCGAGCAGTCGGTGACATCGACCGCGCGCTCCCACGCCTTCTTGCCTGTCCTGCTCTCAAGCGCGGTTGCAAGCCGCAGATCCTGTTTCTTCAACCGCTCTTCAGCAAGTTCCCTCGCCTTACCCGTCAGTTTCTTGAACTCGGACTTATCCTGGCGCAAAAACGCCTCACGCTGATCAGCTCGCATCGTGGCATCAATAAAAAAGATCCGCCCGTCACCAACGGCAATCGAGACATGTGAAACACTTTTCCCCTGGTAGGTCCAGAGACGTTGACCGCTCTTCGTATCATATGCGAAAAGCTGGTCGGTCGCAGCGGCAGCCGTCTGCCCCTTGGTCGCGCGCACCTTGAGCAGCCGGCGCTGGTCAGTGCTGGTGCCGAAAAGAATACCATCGCTGTGGGAAATATAGGTCCAGCGCCTGCTCTCCGAACTGCCGTCCCCCGGGTCGGGAATTGTGTAGGTGCGAACCACCTCACCACTGGCAGCATCAATATGAAAACATCGCTTGCCCTCAACCATGAAAAGACTGTCATCGCTGGCAGCCATGTTGCCGGGCTCATAGGCCTTCTTCAACCCGGTGCGCATCGCACCGGGATTCTCCACCTCCCACAGGAACAAACCGTTGTAGGCATCATAAGCCATCACGCTGTGATCGGTGGGGATGAATAAGCGGCCGTTGGCTGAAACCGGGCCCACAGCACCGGCATGCCGGTTCACCATGTGCTCGGGTCCCGGATCCCCGTACCAAAGGACACTCAGTCCATCACGCACCCGGGTATCCCTGTTGCTCGAGGTATTACCGGCATTGCCGTATTGGTGGGACCAGTCGTCTGTTCCGGGCAGTCGTCCGCGCGTGAGCAGCGACCAGCCGTTACGGGATCTTAGCGTTGCCTGTTTGTCCTTTATCAGCCCGGTCGATGCAAGCCAGGGAACAACTTCACCCTTGAGTATCTCCCGCACCTCCCCAGGTTCACCGGGCCTGCCAAGGCAAATGACTCCACCCCCCGGCTTGAGATGCCTGACCACTGATTGCGCACGTCCGGGAACATGTCCGCTGAGAAGCAGCGTATCCGAGGTGACCAGGTTGGCAAAATAGTTCGGGTAGGGAACCGGTGAGCCTGCCGGTACGTGATCAATGGTAATGCGCGAACCGTATAGCCCGGTAGCGGATAATTTCTCACGGGCAGCCGCCACCCTGGCTCCATCCGGATCAATGCCGTAGATCAGCAGTTCACTCCGCTTCGCCAACTGGTAGGCCAGCCTACCGTTCTCGGCACCTAGAATCAGGCAAAATCCGCGTATCATGCCGGACTCCTCAAGGATTGACTGTGCAGCTAGCGCATAGGTTTTGGAGAGGGCATCCTCCGGGTAGGGATTCGTAACGGCAGCAGTCGCCGCTACCGCGCTGTTCTTAACCGGAGGTGCAAAACAGTAAATCACACCCTCAGTGGTACTGACAAACAACCGGCCATCGGCAATGGCAAGCCCGCGTGCCTCCCCTTTAAGCTTTGACTGCCATTTCGGTTTCCCTGTGACAATGTCCAACAATGCCACCTCGCCGATCCCGCCGGCCACCACCGAATTTCCGGCCACCACCAGCGATGATTCATTCTTCGAGCTGAAGCGCCACTTGATGCCAACCTGCTTGAATTTCTCGATCCCCGACTTCAGCTCCTTATACTGCACCTGCTTCGCATTGAAGTCCCGGCGGCTTTTTTCATACTTTTTCGCCGCTGACGCATAGGCGCTACTTGCCGCTTTTACCGATTCTCGCGCCGCCGCATGACCGGGCGCTCCGGATTCTCCACTGCCGGTCAACTCCTTGAGCCGCAGCATCGCCGTGTCCAGTTTCGCCTTGAGTGATTCCGCGCTCTTCAGCTCTGAGGGTGCCTTGTGGCGGGCAATCACTCTTGTTAAATCGTTCATCTTCAGGTCAAGAGGATGCCGCTTGCGTGTCGCCACGGCATGCTCACTGTGGTCAACGGCAATAATTTCCTTGCCGTTGGCCATATAGGCCATGTCACCGGCCATGGTCATGCGCCGGGCAAGGAACCAGCCAAAGCCGGTCTTGCCGCGTTCCTGATCGAGAGCGAGGACATGGTGCTCGGCAAGGGAATAAAGCTGATCGTTGGCGAGCATGGCCTCCGTGCCGCCGATCTGCCCGCCACCATCACGCCTCCATGACGGCGCCGACTTGTAGATTCGCTCACCATTGGAGCGCCTGATTGCCGCCGGCATTGAACGCCCGGAGGGCACAAAAAGGATTTCCTTTGAAGCAAGCATGTAACCTTGCGGAGAGAGATCATCGCGACCGGCATCACGCTGGCTGATCCAGTCGTTTTTCCAGAGCACCTCGCCGGTGGCGGCATCGACCGCATAAAGGTAAACCGTTTCATGTGGAAAAACACCCGCACCGAAATAAGCGATGTCGTCATCAACCAGAACCCCGGTGCGCACTGCCCAGCGTGAGGTCATCCGGCCACGGGCGAGGATGCGCTCGTCACGCGGGCCCGCCCGCCGTTTCCAGATCAGTGCCCCCGATACCGCATCAAGACAATAGACACAGCCGTCATCCGACCCGGCATAAACCCGCCCACCGGCGACAGTTGGTACCAGGCGGATCGGGCCATCAGTGAAGAACGTCCAGTGCTCGCTGCCACTCGCCGCATCCTTGCAGTGCACCCTGCCGTCAACCGATGACCCGAAATAAACCCGCCCCGCCGCAATCACCACATGGAACACGTCATCGAAGCGGATCCGGGAACGCAGTTTCTTACCCTCATGCACCTTGTCGTGCGGTCCCGAGAACGCTCGCTTCGGCGGCACTGGTGATTTATAGGTCCAGCTCAAGGCCAACGGCGCACCAAGCGAATCCGGTGTCGCTCCAACACGCGAGTTGTCATGCATATAGGTCGGCCAGTCGGAAGCCGCGCAAATAGCCGTGATGGCGATGGTAAACACAATGGCAAAAACTCCCCACAAAGCAGATCTCATAATATCCAATTGTGGCAGGTAACTTCCTCATAACAAGCAAATCCAAGGAACAGTGCAGAACTATCTCATGTCGCTCTCCATCTTTTCCACCGGACCTTGTGCCAACATCAATTTAAGCAATGCCTGCATTCATATTATGCATTTCCATGGTATACAGGAAGCGGATTACGCTTACCTAATACCGGGAGATTGTTACGCGGTTCCTGGTTTTAAGTGCGCGATCAAAAGGCAACTCAAATGAAATTACATTGCCCCCACTGCAACCAGTTGCTTGAGGCAGCGGACTCTATGTCCGGACAGGCAATAAAATGCCCCGCGTGCTCAGGAGATTTGCGGGTACCCACAGTGGCTGACAGCAAGCCACCCAGCCAAAGTGTCCAACCGGAGCCTTCATTAAGGCAGGCGTTAATCACGAAGAGCCGTAATCCCGGGCAATCAGATAAACCGGAACACCCTCCAGAACCTGATCCTGCAGTCCTTCAACCAACGCCCGCCGGCAGGCGAGCACCGGGATCGGTTAGCAGCCTGGTGCTGGGGATACTCTCAATTCCCCTTGCCTTGGTTATCGGTGGCTACGTTTTCTTATTAATAGCCTTTGGCAGCGACGACGAAGTCCTTGTCTTTCATTTCGGAAGCCTGATGCTGGGAATACTCGCGATCGTGCAGGCCGCCAAGGCAAAACGCGCCATTCAATCTTCCGCTGGCCGCTATGACGGCCACGGGATGGCCACAGCCGGCATGGTATGTGCCATCATTGGCATCACGACATTCTTGTTCTTTATGTTCGCAATTTTAAGCGAAATTTAAGCGTCTGGGAAATTCCCAATCTGCTCGTCCTCCCACACCGACGCCATCGGTGCTGGATCAAACCCCATACCCTCCGCGTTGCTCAACGAGTGTCTCGACAATGGCGGCAGGGACTTCTTCAAAGTGCGAAGGCTCCATTGAATAACTGGCACGCCCTGAGGAAAGGGTGCGGATGTCCGTGGAATAGCCGAACATTTCGGCAAGCGGCACCTCGGACTTGATGATGCAGATGTTGTTCCTGCCATCAATCTCACCGATACGTCCACGGCGCCTGTTAAGGTCCCCCATGATATCCCCCTGGAACTGCTCCGGGGTGGTGCATTCCACAGACATAATCGGCTCAAGCAGGTGGCAGCCGGCATTCTTGAATGCATCCTTCATGGCGAAAATCGCAGCCATCTTGAATGCCTGCTCATTGGAATCCACGTCATGACTGGATCCGTCAAGCAGCTCAACATGGACATCAATCACCTGATACCCTGCCACAATGCCGGATATCATCGCCTCCCTGATCCCGGCCATGCAGGCATTGATGAATTCCTTGGGAATGGTGCCACCGACAACCTTGTTCTCGGTGCTATGGCCCTCACCGCGCTTATTGGGGGAAACCTTGAGGATCACATGGCCATACTGACCGCGCCCCCCGGTTTGCTTCTTGAGCAGGCCCTCGCCGCCGGCTGCCAGTGAAATACTTTCACGATAGGCTATCTGCGGCTTACCGGCATTGGTCTCGACACTGAATTCCCGCTTCATTCGATCCTGAATCACCTCAAGGTGAAGCTCCCCCATTCCTGAAATGATCGTTTGCCCGGTCTCCTCGTCACTCTTGACGACAAAAGTCGGGTCCTCTTCCCCGAGGCGCTGCAGGGCCACTGCCATTTTTTCCTGACCTGCAGTTGTTCTGGGTTCAACTGACATTGAAATAACCGGCTCCGGAAAAGACGGCGGTTCCAGAAGGACGTCGAGCGAAGCATTACACAGGGTGTCACCGGTTGTAATGTTCTTTATCCCCACAATGGCTGCAATATCACCGGCATAGCAGGTATCTATATCCTTGTGCTCGTCGGCCTGAATCTGAATCAGGCGCCCGACACGTTCTTTGCGGCGGGTGCGCGTATTATAAACCTGATCCCCCTTGGAGACTGTTCCCGAGTAAACCCGGAAGAAAACCAGCTTGCCGACAAACTTGTCACTCCAGAGCTTGAATGCCAAAGAGCAGAACTTGGCGTTGTCATCGGTGATGATCTCAACCTTCTCATCCTCATTGCTCGCCTGCAGGGCCTCTGCTGCAGGAATATCAAGCGGGCTGGGCAGGTAATCCAACACCGCGTCCAGTGTCGCCTGTACCCCCTTGTTCTTGAAGGCAGAACCACCGGCGACCGGGATGATTTTATTGGCGATGGTGGCACGCCGCAGGGCCGCCTTGAGCTCAGTCCTGCTTATTTCCTTTTCCTCAAGGAACATTGTCCCGATCAGCTCATCGACATCGACCAGTTTATCAAGCAGTTGGGAGTAGGCCTCATCAGCAATTCCCCGCTCCTCCTCATTGAGGTCGCGCACATCATAGGTAGAGCCTAAAAGATCATCATCAGAGTATACAATCGCCTTGCCGTTAACGACGTCAATCTGGCCACTGAGGACATCCTCGGCACCTATTGGGATCAATACCGGTGCAGCATTAGCACCCAGTTTCTCGCGAATATCGCAGAGCACATTGTTAAAGTCGGCCCCGACACGGTCCATCTTGTTCACAAAGACCATGCGTGGCACATTGTATTTATCAGCCTGACGCCAGACCGTTTCCGATTGAGGTTGCACGCCGGCCACTCCGCAAAAGACCACAACCGCCCCGTCAAGAACACGCAGAGAACGTTCCACCTCAGCGGTAAAGTCAACATGCCCGGGAGTATCAATAATGTTGACGCGATGCCTAACCCCCTCAAAAAGCTTCATTAAACCAGCGCTTTCAATTTGCTTCCAGGCACATGTAACCGCGGCGGAGGTAATGGTGATCCCCCGTTCCTGCTCCTGCTCCATCCAGTCAGTGGTCGCCTGCCCGTCATGCACTTCCCCAAGCCTGTGAATCATGCCGGTATAAAACAGCACCCGCTCGGTAAGCGTTGTTTTCCCCGCATCAATATGCGCGCAGATCCCGATGTTGCGCGTATGCTGCAACGGAAAATCACGATCTGGGGAATTGGGGTTATCCGGCACGCTGTAACTAAAATAAGATAATCAATGACTGCCAGCATGTGGGCAGTGGTAGCAGGAGGGAGAGTTGAACTCCCGACCTTAGGCTTATGAATCCTCTGCTCTACCGCTGAGCTATCCTGCCATCTCGTGCCGCGCACTTGAACGCAACAGGCCGATTTTACTCCCCTATTATTTATTGTCAAATCAACCCGTGACCATGAAGCATTCCCGAGTATTCCCTGCCCGTCGGCAAAAAGAATCCCGACAATACTCTGCGCAGAGTATTTGAAGAGCTGGCGTAATGGGTTAATTGAGGAGTTACCGGGCAATGGACCAGAAAAGAACAGAGGCGATCGCGATCGTGCGCACACTGCAGGATAAGGGCTTTATCGCCTACTTCGCCGGCGGGTGCGTGCGTGACTCCATCCGTGGCGCCACTCCCCAGGACTACGACATCGCTACCAGCGCGCAACCTGAAGAAGTCGGGAAGATGTTCCACAAGACCCGCGCCGTGGGTGCCCACTTCGGTGTCATGCTCGTGTTAAAAGGGGACTTCGCCTTTGAGGTCGCCACTTTCCGCAATGAGGGTCCCTACGGTGACGGCAGGCGTCCGGACTCCGTGGAATTCACAACGGCAAAGGAAGATGCAATACGACGCGACTTCACCGTCAACGGGCTTTTCCAGGACCCGGTCTCCGGGGAGGTGATTGACCATGTCGGGGGGCAAAAAGATATCGCCGGCGGTATTATCCGGGCAATTGGCGATCCCTCCCGGCGTTTCAGCGAGGATCACCTGCGCCTGCTGCGCGCAGTACGTTTCTCGGCACGCCTCGGCTACCAAATAGAGGCGAACACTCTTGCCGCCCTGGAAATGGGCGCTGCAAACAATGATCTGGAAAAAATCAGCGCCGAACGCATACGCGACGAATTCTCCATGATGATGCAGGATCGTAACCGAGTGGAGGCATTTGACCTGCTGGTGGAAACTGGCCTGATAACCGGCATTATCCCGGAGATCCTAGAGTTAAAGGGTTGCGAGCAGCCGCCGCAGTTTCATCCCGAGGGTGACGTATTTGTCCACACCCGGTTGATGCTCGAGAAGGTCGGAAAAATCAAAGCCACAAGCGGCCTGAACCTGGTGTTGAGCATCCTGCTGCATGACATCGCCAAGCCGGCGACCTTCTCCTATGATGAAGACGCACAAAGAATCCGCTTCAACGGTCACGACAGGTTGGGGGCGGAAATGGCAACAAATATCCTGAAACGCCTGAAATATCCCAACACCGTAATCGAGTCAGTCGCCGCCATGGTGGAAAACCACATGGCCTTCAAGGATGTTCAGCACATGCGTATCGCCAAGCTCAAGCGCTTCATGGATCGCCCCACCTACCATGATGAAATGCAATTGCACCTCATTGATTGCCAGTGCAGCTCGGGATTGCTCGATAACCACGAGTTCCTGCTCACAAAGCAGCAGGAATTTGCCGATGAACCGATCATCCCGCCACCACTGCTCACTGGCAATGACCTGATCAGCCGGGGTATTCCGCCGGGACCGCAACTCGGGGCAATCCTGCGCGAAATCGAGGATCTTCAACTGGAGGGAACCCTGAGTGGGCGCGATGCCGCCCTGCAGTGGCTTGAAGATTGGCTTGCTGCACGTAAGGATCCCTGAGAGCTTGAAAAAGATTCCGCAGTAAAACCCGGGCCCTGCCCCGTAAAGATTTCCCCAGAGCGCTAAAGGGCGGCGGCAATGCGATCACGGAAAGCACGTGCGCGTTCAGCAGCACTGCCTTCACCAACCATCACGCCGCGTGAAACATTGATGACAACCGGCGCCTTGCGCCCACTGCCCTTCAGCAGGTCAAGATCCCCTCCCTGCGCCCCGAGCCCGGGCAGCAGGAGCGGCGCATCGGGGATGGCGGCCACGATTCCAGGCTGCGCGTTGGTCAAACCCACCACAAAACCGATTTCCCCGTCATGCTTATCCGCGCGCTTTTCCATGTCTGCGACAAGGTGAAAAACCTGCCTGCCGTCAGCGAGAATCTGCAGTTCAATGTCCTCGGCTCCCGGGTTTGAAGTAACTCCAAGAAGGTACACACAACGGCCCGGGTAAGTGAGCATCGGCTCAACCGAGTCAAACCCCATGTAGGGACTTATGGTAAGGGCATCAACACCCTTCATGCTCTCAAAGTAAGCCCTGGCATAATAGGCCTGGGTGGCGCCGATATCACCGCGCTTGGCATCAAGAATCACCGGGATCTCCCCAGGAATATCGGCAACCAACCTCTCAAGGAGAGCATAACCTTTTGAACCCGCCGCCTCAAAATAAGCGATGTTGGGCTTGAAGGCAGCCGCATAGGGGGAAGTTTGCTCAACGAGGGAATACACAAAGCCCTCGAGATCATCACCGGTTAACTCAGGGCGTGGATCAATACCGACACAAAGGTTTGACCCGGTGGCTTCTATTCGGGCAGTAAGTTTCTCGGAATAAGTCATACAGCAGAGAGTAGCCTGCGGCTGGTTTAATCACGCTCCAGCAGTATGTCTCCCCCGCCAAGCACCATATCGACACTGCCATCGAGCGTTTGATCCAGCAACGGGGTGTTGCATGCCTTTGAACGCATGAATTCCCTGCTGAAGGTGGTTGTTCCCTCGGGATCGAAAAGCACAAGATCCGCTACTGAAGTTTCTGTAACGGCAACCTGCTCCAGTTGCAGGATGTTTCGCGGTTGCGCGACATAACGTTCCACGAGCAGGTCCCAGCCAAACACTCCCGGCTTGATATAATAATGAAAAAGTGAAGGTAGAGCAGTCTCAAGCCCGGTGATACCAAAGGGTGCACTGGCAAAATCCTGCTGCCGTTTCTCAAAATCAGTATGCGGTGCATGATCAGTGGCAATAACGTCAAACACCCCCTCAATAAGCCCCGCGAGAAGGCGTTCGTTATCCTCCGGCGTACGCAGGGGCGGATTCATCTTGAAATGAGTATCGTAATCAATGACATGCTCCTCATTAAAGATCAGGTGATGCGGGGAGACCTCACAGGTAACGTGAACTCCATCGTTCTTCGCACGGCGGATGATCTCCATGCCCCGTGCAGTTGTGACGTGTTGGATATGCAAATGTGCCCCGGTGTATTCGGCAATCTGGATATCCCGGGCGATACAGATCTCCTCACTGATCGCGGGGATTGCGGGAATGCCAAGCTGATAGGAAACCCTGCCCTCGTTCATCGCCCCATGACCGGAGAGCTCCATCGTCTCACAATGGGAGGCGAGCGGCAGGTCAAACTCACGCGCATACTCCATCGCATGGCGAAGCAACTGCGGGTTACAAACCGGCGAACCGTCATCGGTCAGCATCACCGCGCCGGCGGACTTCATTCCCGCGATCGGCGCCATCTCTTTGCCCGCACGTTCCTTGGTAATGCAGCCGGTGGTATAGACCGGGATACGCGCCTTGCGCTGGGCAATATCCAGAACACTGTGAACCAGCCCGGCGCTGTCAATTGCCGGCGAGGTGTTCGGCATGGCAACGATGCCGGTAACCCCACCGTTAATAGCCGCCTCAGAGCCGGAACTTATGTCCTCCTTGCCCGTCTGTCCGGGTTCACGAAGATGGACATGCAAATCAAACAGGCCGGGTAACAGCACCTTACCGGCTGCCTCAACCACCCTCCCCACTTTATCTTCCCCTAGGCCCGGTGCCACGCTCTTGATCCTGCCCTTTTCAATGAGCACATCGGCAACCGCCAATTCCTTCTGCCCGGCAGAGGCGATTGAGGCATTCTTGAAAAGAATCGTGGCACTCATAGCGAGGATTCCAGTTGGGGTTTCAGCCAGTAGAGCACTGCCATACGCGTTGCGATGCCGTTCTCAACCTGTTGATTGATCAGGCAACGCTCATAATTCATCACCGAGTCGGTCAGTTCCACGCCGCGGTTGACCGGTCCCGGATGCATCACCCAGATTCCTTCCTCACGCACACGCCCAAGTCGCTCTTCAGTAAGCCCATACACCGAGTGATACTCACCGGCACTCGGAAAAAACTGTTCTCCCTGGCGTTCAAACTGTACACGCAGCAGATAAATCACATCAGGCTTCCAGTTGAACGCCTCCTCAAAGTCAGGAAACTTCTTCATATCCGCCGGTCGATGCTCCGGCACCAGCGTTCCCGGACCGAGAACACCCACCTCAGCACCAAGCTTGCTTAGAATGCAGCCGGTGGAACGCGCCACGCGCGAGTGCAATATATCACCGACAATAAGGACCTTCCTCCCGGAAAAGTCAGCACTGTCGAACACGTCATGGAGAGTAGAGGCATCAAGCAGGGCCTGGGTCGGGTGCGCATGAAACCCGTCACCGGCATTAATCACCGCAGCCCCGGTGTGGCGCGCAACCAAATTCGGGATACCCGCCTGCTTGTGACGGATAATGATGTAATCAGCACGCATCGCCTGCAGGGTGTCGACGGTATCAAGCACCGACTCACCTTTCACCACCGATGATGTCGCGACCGCCAGGTTGGTGACATCAGCAGAAAGGCGGTTGGCCGCTACCTCAAAAGAGGAACTGGTGCGAGTTGAAGGCTCGTAAAAGAGGCTCAAGACTGTTTTCCCCTGCAGTGTCGGCACCTTCTTGACCGAACGCTTAAAAAGCTCCTTGAATGGCTGGGCAGCGGCAAGCACATGCTCGATCTCCTCGCGACTGAGGTCTGCTATCTGCAGGAGATCTTTGCGAGGCTCAATCATTCTGCGGTAATTAAACTGATAGAGTCTTCCCCGTCATGCTCCCTGAAACAGACCCTAATCTGGTCAAGGCGCTGCGTGTCCAGCGTTTCTCCGACATAATCAGGCTGAATGGGAAGCTCGCGATTACCCCGGTCAATGATTACTGCGAGTTCAATTTTTGAGGGACGTCCATAGTTAAGCAACCCGTCTATCGCAGAACGGATCGTTCGTCCGGTGTAGAGGACATCATCAAAGATAATAATCTCAGCGCCTTCAACCTCGAATGAAATTTCTGAGGCCTGCACGACAGGGTTGGTCGTGCAATGATCTAGGTCGTCCCTATAAAACGATATATCCAGTGTTCCAAGGACAACATCAGTGCCACCCTCACCAAGGGCAGAGCGTACCCGTTGCGCAACAGTAACCCCGCGGGTATGAATGCCAACAAAGGCAGGAATCCTGGATGGATGCCGCTCGGTAATCTGGGCCGCCAGACGCTGGATCTTATTGGAAAGGTCATTCTCACCGAGGATCCGATGCCCCTCGGTGTTCGCACTTCCCACATCATCTATGCTACTCAAGTCCGGCGAATTTTAGTATCCTATACGCATACATCGCAGCATTCAATGGCGCTTTACTGTGAAGTCCAACCGTAGTGACCGGAACCCCGCCCGGCACCTGACACATGGCAAGCAGGGCATCAACGCCATTTAACGGGCCACCCGGGACAGGAACGCCAATACAGGGCAATTCGCTCTCCACGGCCACGACTCCGGGCAAAGCCGCCGCCAGTCCTGCAACGGCCAGGATCACGGCTTTCTCACCGGAAGCGTTGAGTATGCGAAGAAACTCAATTAACTCGGGTAGATTGCGGTGAGCCGAGATAACATGCTCATCATACCCGATGGCCTTCTCCTCAAGGTAAGATCGGGCCGGTTTCATGTAATCCTTATCGTTCGCACTTCCGTAAATAATAATAACCTTCATCTCTTGTTTTAAGTATCCTGGGCTTCTTTAAAAACGTATTCGGGCGGGATTTAGTTTGGTGCTCCTAATTAAAATGCATGCTACCGATGTCGCTGCGAGACTGCGCCCCGTCAAACGTAACCTTCTGCGCCTCGGCGTAAGCCCTGGTTCGCGCCGATTCACGGTCACTGCCCCGAGCCACGACCGCAAGCACCCTGCCACCATTGGTTTCAAATTTCCCATCCCTGTTTTTTACCGTTCCGGCATGGTAAACCCGAGCATCGCTAACATCATCGAGACCTGAAACCACGTCTCCGCTGCGCGATGAGGTGGGATAACCCGCCGATGCCATGACCAGACAAATGCTCCAGCTCTGATCAAAGGAAATCAGGCTTTCATCAATCTCCCCTTCCGCCGCCTTCTTCAGGTAAGTTGCCAAGTCGCCGCCGACAAGAGGCAGCACCGCCTGGGCTTCGGGATCACCAAAGCGGCAATTATACTCAAGCACCTTAGGCCCATCATTGGTCAGCATCAGCCCGGCATAGAGAAAACCCCTGAAATCAAGTCCATCCTTTACCAACCCGTCCACACTTGCGCGCATTACCCGTTCCTCAATTGCAGCCAATAACTCTGGTTCGATCAATTCCCGCGAGGCAACCGCTCCCATGCCCCCTGTATTCAAACCCTCATCACCGTCCCCCAGGCGCTTGTAATCGCGAGCCGGGGTGAAAATCTGATAACTGCCATCGGCAACTGTCGCAATCACGGAAACCTCCGGCCCCTCAAGGTATTCCTCAACGAGCACCCTGCCCTCTCCGAAACGGCGATCTTCAAAGACTTCGCCAAGAAACGCATCCGCCTCGGCCTCCTTATTGCAGATCACCACGCCTTTACCCGCGGCAAGTCCGTCAAATTTCAACACCGTCGGGTAACTGCTTATCGCCGCCTTCGCCTCACTTGCGTTCTCCGCAACCGCATAAGCGCCGGTTGGGATATCATGCCGAATCATGAATTCCTTGGCAAATTGCTTGCTGGCCTCCAGTTGCGCGGATTGCGCCACCGGGCCCCAGGTCGGGATTCCAGCCGCCCGGGCTTTATCTGCAAGTCCGTTTGCCAACCACACTTCCTCACCGCCGACACAGAGGTCAATTCCCTCCGCAACCATCGCCGCAACCAGCGAATCGACATCGGACACCACGCCGGGCAGTTCCCTGGCCACATCAAGAATCGCATCGCTCCCCGGGTAACAGTAAACTTCCGGTGCGCAATCCGATTCCACCAAAGCCGTGACCAGCGCATGCTCACGACCACCTTTCCCCACTACAATTACTTTCATAAGATTGCTTGTTCCTAAAATCCCAGGTCATAAGGACGCCCCTCGATGCCGTCGCAATACTGGATGAACGCGCGGTTTGCCACCGCAATACCCGCCGGAGTCGGGTAATTACCGGTAAAATACCAATCCCCGCAATGCTTGCCCAAGGCCACATGCAGGTTCTCTATGTCCTGATAAATCACCTTTACCTCACCTCTCCACTTGGTTTCCTGCGGATATATCAACCGTGCAATCTGATCAGAAATCTCCTGCGCGGTGAAAGGCTCATAGATATCACAAACGGCATTAACCGCCTCGCCGTCCGGTTTCTCGATCTCCAGCTTGCACTGGTCATAAACCACCCCGATCCGGGAAGTCCGTCCGGTGTTCTTCAACAAATCAATCGCCGCCTGAAAAGCGATGAATTTCCCGAGTTCCGACATGTCAATCCCATAGCAATCGGGATACCGAATCTGCGGACAACTGGAAACCACGACAATCTTCTCCGGATTGGTGCGCGCGAGGATCTTCAGGATTGATTCGCGCAACGTAGTGCCACGCACGATGGAGTCATCAATGACAACCAGGCTCTGCCCGGGCTCAACAACCCCGTAACTGATATCGTATACATGGGAAACCAGTTGCTTGCGTCCCTTCTCCTGACTGATGAAGGTTCGCATCTTGATGTCCTTGTGCGCGATTTTTTCCCCGCGCGGCCAATTGTGAACCACCAGATCATCAATTTCCTCATCATTCAGTCCGCCATTGCTCATGGCATGCACAATTGCCTCCTTTACCTTCTGTCGGCGATACTCCCGTAACCCGCCCATCATGCCGTGATAGGCCACCTCTGCAGTATTTGGAATGAAGCTGAAGACCGTGTCCTTGAGATTAAAGTCAATCGACTTGAGGATCTCCGGGGCAAGCAGACGGCCAAGCTCTTTACGCTCGCGGTAAATATCCGGGTCATTGCCACGGGAAAAATAAATTCGCTCAAAGGAACAGGGCGTATGCTCACGTTCCTCTGCAAACTGCTCAACACTCAATTCCCCGGTATTCTTGATCGCAACCACATGCCCGGGAGGCACTTCGCTAATGGCGTCCTTTTCAAGGCCAAACACAGTCATCAACGGCACTCGCTCGGAGGCGAATCCCACAAACTCGTCGTTCTCAAAATAGAATGCCGGACGAATGCCATTCGGGTCACGCATCACGAAGCAGTCTCCGTTACCAACTGTCCCGGCAATCGCGTAGCCACCGTCCCATACCTTTGCTGCCTTACGCAGCAGGCGCGGCATGTGCAAACGATCACTGATCATGCCGGGAATCTCGCTTCCCGACATTTTCTTCTTCTTCGAATACTGGTAGATCTTCTGGTGCGCCTGATCGAGGAAGAACCCGATTTCCTCAAGAATTGTCTGGGTGTCGGTACCAAACACCGGGTGCTGACCCCGTTCAACAAGTGCACGGTTTAACTCTGGCGCATTGGCCATATTGAAATTTCCGAGCAGCATCAGGCTGCGGGTCTCCCAATTGCTGCGACGCAGGAACGGATGGCAGGAACCTTCTTCAAATTCTCCTGATGTCCCGTAGCGCAGGTGCCCCAGGAGCACTTCACCGCCGAAGTCAAAATAACGACTCACGTTGCCAGGGTCATCAGGGTTGATCCCGCGCTTACTGCAAACATTCGCGTATTTTTCCATCAATTCCTGGAACACCACGGTAAGGGAATCCCTTGCCGCGGAACGCTCACGGAACATATACGGTTCACCAAGCTCCATGTTGAGTTTCACACAACCTATGCCAATCCCGTCCTGCCCGCGATTGTGCTGTTTCTCCATCAACAGAAACAATTTCTGGAACCCGTAGAGTGCCGAGCCATACATATCGTGGTAGTAGGCCAAGGGCTTCTTCAGCCGTAGCAGCGCGATGCCGCACTCGTGTTTTATAAAGTCACTCATTTACACGGTCCTGACTGTCAAATTACCTGTTCCCACCTCGCCAAGGCGCAATGCTCCGGGAATCAGTCCCATCGCGCAGTCCACATCATGGGTGGCCACCACGACCACCCAGCCAACACCCATGTTAAAAGTTGAAAAAGCCTCGTCAGCATCAACGTGAGCGAGCATTTTCTGAACTGCACCCAGTTCCCATCGCGGCACCTCCAGCGCAGCACCGCGGCCGCCAAGCACACGCTCAAGATTCTCAGGTAACCCGCCACCGGTGATATGGGCCATCGCCCTGGGCTTCACTCCGTTCTCACGTAATCCCCTGACCACATCATGATAGAGACGTGTCGGGGCAAGCATTGAAATCACATCATCGGCGGAAAATTCATCGGGGAAAGAGGAAATTACCTTGCGCACCAAACTCCAGCCGTTGGCATGTATTCCCTCTGAAGGATAACCGATCAACACGTCACCCTCACTCACTGTCCCCGGGTCAACCACGTCGGCTTTCTCCGCAGCACCCACACCAAAACCTGAAAGCTCTATCATGTCATCGGCAACCAAGCCGGGCATTTCCGCTGTTTCCCCTCCCGCAAGGACGCAATCACATGCCTCACACCAGTCAACAATGCCTGTAATGACCCGGGAAATCTTTTCCTTATCGAGTTTTCCAACCCCTATGTAATCAAGAAACATGATTGGGTCCGCTCCGGTAGTGAGGATGTCGTTAACCGACATTGCCACCAGGTCCTTGCCGGCTATTTCAAGTAAATCGTATTCCAGCAGCAACTCCAGCTTGGTGCCAACACCGTCACATCCGGTGAAAATAACAGGCTCACTGTAGGAGCTAAGGTCAAACCCTGCGGCAAACAAGCCGAATGCTCCGAAGAGTTTACGCTTCTTCTCTGTCCTTGCCCGTAGTGCCCCGATATCACCAACAAGTTGCGCTGCGGCGTGAATATCAACGCCGGCCTCTTTGTAACTGATCTGATCTGCCATTGAATTTAAACTGACACGACGGCGAGCTCCGCCGCGATGGTGTCGTGAATTGATTTAAACATCATATACCCCCATCCCCACTCACTGCCATCCCCCTGCCAGTCGGGATCATAATGATTGCACGCCCAGAGAAATCTCTCAGGATGCGGCATCAGCCCCAATACCCGTCCGCTCTCGTCGGTAAGGCCGGCGATTGCGCTGGATGAGCCATTAATGTCCGAGCTGTAAGTGAGAGCAACGAGCCCCTTGGCAAGGTAACTCTTCGCAGCCCCTTCAGGCGCAATAAAGCGTCCCTCGGCATGGGCAACCGGCAACTCAAAACTCTCCGGTAATCCGTTCATGAACGGATTACCGGAAACTTCCCGCTTAAGCCCCGTCCAGTGGCAGATAAAACGTCCTGAAGTGTTATTAATCAGGCTACCCCGCGGAAGAAATCCAAGTTTTGTCAGGATCTGGAAGCCATTGCAAATACCCAGCAGGTAACCACCCTTATCCCGGAAACGGATCAGGGAATCACCAAGTTTACGCTCAGTTTCAAGCTGGGCAAGACGGCCGGCCATCACATAGTCACCATAGCTGAACCCGCCGCTGAGAACCACCAGGTGAGCCGCCTCCAGAGCAAGCTCAGTGACACGCGTGATCGGCAATACCTCGGTCACGAAACCGGCAACCTCAAGCGCGCGAGCAGTCTCGCCGTCACAGTTGGTTCCAGGAAACTTTAGTAGTAATGCGTTAGGCCGTTCTTCCATTGCTCTTTAATGGACGCCAATTCAGCGTCCAGGATATATTCACCTCCATCAGTAAAGCGAAGTTTTGCATGCGCAGCATTTGTCCTGCCGATCACGGCAAACTCAATGCCCGTGAAAAGTTCCTCAAGCTGCCCCGAGGCAGCCTCGGCAACTTCAATAAGGATACGTGAAGGAGATTCACCAAAAAGGCGGGCAACACTTCCCGGGGAACCGCTCACCGGCAAGGCATCAAGGTCAATCTCAAGACCGGCCTGCATTGAAAATCCCATCTCGGCGGCAGTCACCGCAAGCCCTCCCTCGGAGATATCATGTGCGGCAAGGATCAGTCCTGCCGCAACCGCCTTGTGGAATGTCCTGTAACTCTCCAGCGCCGCACCCAGGTCAATCTCCGGCACCTTCACACCCTCAACACCCTTCACCCGTGCATAAACACTGCCGCCCAGATCCGAACCGCTAAGCCCGACAATAGCCAACAAACTCCCCGCCTTCCTGATGGAAGCTCCCGTGACATGTGACTGCTGCTCGACAATTCCCATGGCGCTGATCAGGCAGGTTATCGGAATAGATACTGCACCCTCTTCCGTCTCGAAATAATTGTAGAACGAATCCTTCCCGGAAACAAAGGGCGCACTATAAGCCTCCGATGCCTCAGCAATTCCCTTGCAGGTTTCCACCAGCATTCCCAATTCCCGTGGATCCTCGGGATTACCAACGCAAAAATTATCCAGCAGGGCTATACGTTCCGGATTCGCTCCAGCCACCACCAATGATCGAACGCACTCATCAACGGTCGCGCGCCCCATGGCACGGGGATCAGACTTACCCCACTCGGGAAGCAGGGCAAGACCCATTGCCATGAGTTGATCACTGCCGTCAATGCGAACCACTGAGGCGTCCTGGGGCGCATCGCCACTTGCCCCGGCAAGGGGCTTGAGGACTGTGTTCCCCTGCACCTCGTGATCATATTCACGAATAATGGGTTCACGTGAACAAATCGCAAAGTCACCAAGCACCTCACGCAGATCGGCAGCAAGGTCACCCGCAACCCAATCCATGTCCGCTTTCGAAACACCGGGAATAAATTCAGATCGCATGTGCCGCACCGGCGCATCATGCAGGCGGGAGTTATCAAGCTCGCATACCAGTTCACCATCGTGCCAGATTTTAAGAAGTCCTGAATGATCGGATTCTCCTATCTCGGTTAACTCCGTCTCATAGGTTTGCGCAAGTTCCCGCAACTGGGGTAATGCACTTTCCTCGACTGCCAACACCATGCGCTCCTGGCTTTCCGAAAGAAAAATCTCCCAACTGGTCATCCCGGGTTCCTTGAGAGGCGCACGCTCAAGGTAAAGGTTGCCGCCAACTTCACTGAGCATCTCGCCGGCAGCGCTTGAAAATCCCCCTGCTCCACAATCAGTGATAAAGATCACCAACCCGCGTTGCCGCGCATCAAGCACGAAATCAGCAGCCTTCTTCTCCTCGATCGGGTTGCCAATCTGCACCGCTTGCTGATCATCTTCATGGCTCTCTGTATCAAGAGCCATCGAGGAAAACGTGGCGCCCTTTAACCCGTCCCTGCCGGTGCGACCACCAACAGCAATGATCCTGAGATCACTCCGCATTTGCTTGTCGATATCAGTAATCGGGATCACTCCGGCAGTACCACAGAAAACAAGGGGGTTGTAGATATACGCCGGATCAAATTGAACCGCCCCGCTGATGGTCGGGATACCCATGCGGTTGCCATAGTCGCGCACTCCACGCACCACTCCACGCATAATTCCCAGTGGATGAATAACATCGACAGCCTTAATGTCAGCTGAATCGATATCAGGCGGGCCAAAACAGAAAACATCGCAACTGGCGATCGGCTTAGCCCCTTTACCGGCACCGAGAATATCACGGATAACACCACCAAGGCCGGTATTTGCACCTGCATAGGGTTCGATGGCCGAAGGATGATTATGGGTTTCCACCTTAAGGCAGACAGCCTTGTTTTCATCGAGCCTGATAAAACCGGCATTATCAATGAAGCAACCCAGGACGAAGCCCGGCTTACGCTCCATAATGCGCTCGGTAACCTCCTTGATGTAGGTCTTGAAAAGACTATGGATCACCTCTTCTCCACCCGGCCCGCAATGTTCTATACGAGCCCCGAAAATCCGGTGTTTGCAGTGTTCACTCCAGGTCTGGGCAATGCACTCAAGCTCAACATCAGTTGGCTCGCGACGCATCTCCGCAGCATAATAGAGCTGAATCTCAATCATGTCATCGATCGAGAGTGATAACTTCATGTCCTCACTGAGCTCCCCCAGGCCTTCAGGATCGAGATCACGGATCGCTATCCTGCGGAAATTCTCTACAGGCAAATCAGGCGACATCACGGTCATTGGCATCAGTCACGCTCCAGACGTGGATTGCTGAATTGCAAACATCACGGATGAAGCGCTCGGGCGCCACTCCGCCATCGGAGAAAATATAAATACGCTGAGTAAGCTTGAGAGAGAGTATCTCCATAGCCTTGTCCCGGGCTCCCCGATGGCTGGCCAGGATTGCCTCCCGTTCCAGGTCAAGCGCCCCGGGCTTCATGCCATAATCGATAAAAAATGCGAACCCGCTGAGAACCGGCTCACACCCAAAACTGACATCCTCTGCATAACTGTCAACCAATGTGCGCTTCACGAATTGTTCGGCATCCGTAACTTTCCCCGCATACTCAATGAAATAAACTCTCGTCTTTTGATAGCTGGCATTCTCATTAAGGGGCGCATATACGAGTTTGTTCGCATCAACCTTGCCGTCAAATTCACTGATCACTTCTGCGGTAAGAATCGCCATCGTCTTTGTCAGCCAATCCCGTTAATTTCCCTAAGGGCATCACGCCACTGCCCCCTGGTATAAAAAGCCACCTCACGCTGCCCGCAATCCTCCAGTGCCTGGGTGACATCCTCGCCGTCCCGATGACCGAGGATGCAATCCTTGATCAGGTTCATTTTTTCAACCTGAACAGCAAGAAACTCACTGTCCACCTGCGGATCCTCCGGCACAGCTCCCGCTGCCTGCCTGTCACGCAAAACCTCCACAAAAGGCACCCCGTCAGCACGGGCATCCCTCTTCGCATCATCCACCGCGGCCAGCCAGTCAGCATGGGCAATCCCGTAATAATCACGCATGGCCTGCTTGTTATAATGAACAATAAACCGGTCATCGCCGTCGTTTAATATCGAGGTGGCCCTGAAGGAATCCGTGTCAATAGTATCCACAAAAACCAAATCCTCACCATCCCTGGCAAATTCCCATTTCAAATCCCAGAGCTGCAGCCCCATCTTTTCCACCAGCACCCTCACTGCCCAGCCGCCAAGCACTGCCAATTTTCCCATCTCGCTGAAGGCCCCGGCATCAAGCCCTGACATATTAAGAGCCTCCTGCTTGGTCACTGCCCGATCCTCCGGTTCATATTTACTGGTAAAATCAACAATGGGCGTCGCCAGGTATTGCCAGGCCTGCAACTCACCATCGCTACCCAGCTCCTTCTCAAAACTACGCCGCTGGACATCGGAAAGCTTTAGATATTTGCGGAACACCGAACTGCCGCTGGTGATCCCAAAGCGCACAATGCACTCTAGTGGCACAACATTCCGGTCCAGGCTCTTGAACTTGCTGTAATCGTAAACAGAATGCCTCAGGAAGGATGACAGCTCGGGCTTTTCTATCTTGTAGCGGCGAACGATATTAAAAGCACTCTCGTTCTCCGGCAATCCGTCGTGCATGACCTCACCGCTCTGCGCGTCCACCATTCCACAGTGATGGGTAACTGCGCCACTTGCTGTGAGTTTATCAATTGTGTCCTCAAGTAAGAGTTTGCGAATCGAGCCATCAAGCCCATCGGCTGATTCAACAGCTGACTTCACCTCTTGCCACATCTCCCGCTTTCCCAAAGCAGTATAAAGAACATGGCGAAAAACCGCCCGGGCAACATCACTTCCCTCAATAGAGAAGATGGTCCCGACATCAAACACCGACCCGCCGGCGGTGGTTTCAGTCACCATATAGTCCGGCTCACCGGGAATCGCATACAGGCGCTGAACTGAACCCTCGTAAAAGGGCTCGCGCAATGCATCGAGAGGAACTTTACTAATGAGGTAACTGGCCTTAGCCGTCTCGTTGGTCATGGATCTTTAGATGGCGAGACTTAGCCCTGTAGACCAAGATGTCACGCAAAAATAGTTAGGGAATCTTTAATTAAAAACTACGCCCTCAAAAGACCCCAAAATTCGTGGATTTTTACAAACTAACCCGCCCTCTCCTGTTCCGTCTGGGTCCCGAACAGGCACACCGCTTAACACTGGCCGGGTTACGAATGACGAGACGCCTCGGAGTCGAATGGCTGCTCCATCCTGGCATCCGCTCAGAACCCGTTGAAGTTATGGGTATTGAGTTTCCCAATCGGGTAGGCCTGGCTGCCGGTCTCGACAAGGCAGGTGATTGTATCTCCGGGCTGGGTGCAATGGGCTTCGGCACCATCGAGGTGGGAACAATCACCCCACTACCCCAGAGCGGAAATCCCAAACCACGACTCTTCCGAATAAGGGAACGTCAGGCGATCATTAACAGGATGGGATTCAACAACCCAGGAATCGACGCTGCACTCAGGAATATTGCCCGATCGAGAAAAAACTTTGATGGGGTCCTGGGGATTAATATCGGCAAAAACAAGGACACCGGCAATGCCCAGGCGATTGATGATTACCTGACTTGCTTTCGCAAAGCCTATCAGGCAGCCGACTACATTGCCGTCAATATCTCATCACCCAATACAGCCGGGCTGAGGGACCTTCAGCAACCGGCAACTGCGGAACAACTCCTGCTCCGTCTCAAGGAGGAACAGCAACTTCTGCATCAGCAAAGCGGGAAGCTTGTTCCCTTCGCCGTAAAAATCGCACCTGACATGGAACACGGTCAACTCCTTGCCCTTGCCAAGCTCTTTAACGCCTTGCATGTCGATGCGGTAATCGCCACCAACACCACCACCCGCCGCGATGGCCTGCAGGATTTGCCTCACGCCAGCGAGAGCGGCGGCCTGAGCGGCGCTCCACTTGCCCGGGACAGCACAGAAGTTATCGCCACACTCCATGGCGCCCTCGACAAAACCATTCCAATCATCGGCGTTGGCGGCATAGGCAGCGCAGAAGAGGCACGGGCAAAGATTGCAGCAGGCGCCAAGCTCGTGCAGATCTACACAGGGCTCATTTACCGCGGCCCGGCACTGGTTCGCGAACTCCTGAACGCCAAGCTATAGAGCCCGGTCATCGCCTTGATCCTGCCCAGGACCAAGCCGTGGTTGCGTTTACTCAACCTGGCTGATCTTATCGGCAGTCGGAAAATTCTCAGGCACGGCAATAGTCACCTTGCCGGTTGCCACCCACTCGCATGAGCGGGCAACCAGGGTAAGGAAGCCAACACATTTCATCGCCGGGTCCCTCTCCAGGTTGCCGACATGCCCCAGGACATTGGTCACCGCTTTGCCCTTGCCAACAGGAATCCACCAGAGCATTGGCTCGTGGACCCCGGTGCCTCTCTTCTCCTTGGCGGAAAACGCTGTTGCCAGAATCCTCATGTTCTCACCGGGGCCACGCTGACCGTGATAAAGCTCATCCCTGGTGTGTAGCCATTCGGCGGGAATACCCTTGGTTATAGGATGCTCCGGTTGACGAATCTTCACCAGATATTCATGCTGGGGACCATGCCCCGCTCCCGGTCCGGCACCAACATCCATGCGCATGACTTTACCCACCTCATCAAGGTATACCCGGGCACCGTCTTTATTTCCCCGCCAGAGAAGTCCCGTTGCCTTCTCAAACTCTTCCCATCCTTTATGTGCATTGTTTGCAGCATGCACATTGACGAGTCCACCACCACCGGCGAGGAACTTTTCAAATGCCTCACGCACACCCGCAGGCTGCCATTTCGGGCCGTTGTAATTACTCAGCACCACATCACATGCCGCAAAATCAGGTTTAAAATCTTCCCAGGCTTGCGCGTTGCCTCCCCTCGGCGGCGTGGTCGCAACACTGACCTCAAACTTTCCGGTCTTTTCCAGCTGCGCCTTGAGGAACGGGGTAGTGTCCTTCCAGTTGTGATTATTCTGCCCGTCAATAATGAGCACGCGAATCTTCGGATTGCTTGATTTGGAAATGCCAAACCCGGCAACCCCCAACAGGGCTGCGGCGGCAAGGAACAACGGCAGAAAACTCTTATGGCTCATAATTATAATTTTCACAGAGCGCAGCCATCCTGACAAGCCCAAAGCTCCCTACGCCGGATTCTGGCAGAATTCGATCCAGTAACCGTCCGGGTCTTCAATGTAAATCTGGAATGCGCCATCAGGGCGCGTCTGCCGCGGGGTGTGCTCAATGCCCCTCCCGGCGAGATAGGCTTCAGTTTCGTCCATGTCCTCGACCCCCAGCGCAAAATGGTTGCCCCGCGTGGAAGAATTCACCTCGGCATTCCGCCCGGCAATGAGGTGCAACTCCTGAAGTTTCCCCAACCGGAACCATGCGCCGGGAAAATCAAAATCGGGACGCGCTATCTCCTCAAGCCCCAGATGTTCCCCATAAAACTCCATGCTCAGATTGAGATTCTCCACATGCAGGGCGATATGGTTCAGGTCCTTTGTCTTCATGTTCATTCTAGTCGTAATTGCCACTCTCCTGCATCTTGCTGATGGTGGCCTCAAGAAGTGCAATATAACCGTCAACATCAAGACTCCCCTCCTCCGGGTCACCTTTTACCTCATACAGCCAGCCCTCGGTATATGGCGAAGAGCGCACAATACAGGCATCAACTTCAAGGACCGGGTTACCGCCAACAAATTCCCCCCGCATCACGCTGAACACGTCGCTTGCCGCCTTAAATCCCTCCACCCAGCCGATCTGCTGTCCTGGCTCAACCGTGCCGCCCGCCCCGGTCTGCCATTGCGCCTCGACAAGTTCACCAAGCATGCGGGTGGCAAATTTGGTAAATCCCACCCGCCACAAATTTTGCCCGGATTCTGCCTCAGACATCCAGTAATGCGATCCCGAATACCTGAAATTTTCAGGAAACCGAGCCGAGAAACGGGCGTGCTTGAACCGACGATACTCCATAACGCATGACTAATGCGTGGAAACAAGGCAGAGTTCTGCAGGAAATACAAGATGAGTTTAAAGGCGTAAAATATGAGTTTTTATTTTGACCACAATGCCACAACCCCGCTATCGGTTGCCGCCCGCCAGGCTTGGCTGGAAGCGGTGGAGAAATTCTGGCAAAATCCCAGCAGCCTTTACCCGGAAGCCGGTGCCGTTGCCCGTCGCCTTGAGGACGAGCGGGAAAGTCTCGCTCAATTACTGGGAGTGAACGATGTCGAGGATCCCGGCATTGTCTTTACTTCAGGGGCCACTGAATCCAATAACGCCACCATCGCTCACTTCGCACACGCCAACCCGGACAAATACTGTGCGTTATCCGCCATTGAACATCCCTCCGTTGATGCCCCCGCCAGCCTGCACTTCGGTGAACGCCTCATCAAAGTTGCGGTAAGCACAGATGGCACAATTTCACTTGCCAATCTTGAACAAATCCTTGCCAAAGGAAATGTCTGCCTTGTTTGCATTATGGCCGCCAATAACGAGACCGGGGTAATTCAGCCATGTTCCGAGGTGTCCTCCCTGTGTCGCAAATACAACGTTCTGTTTCACTGCGATGCAGTGCAGTGGTTCGGCAAGTATGACCCCACTGCAATCGTTGCACTGGCGGATATCGTCGTTGGCAGCGCCCACAAATTCGGCGCGCCAAAGGGAACCGGATTCCTCAGGACCAGCGAGCGGGCACGACACCTGCAGCTGCAATCCGGCGGACCACAGGAACAGCGAAGACGGGCGGGAACAGAAAATCTACCCGGGATTGCCGCAATGGTAAGGGCCCTTGAGGAGACAACTCCCAATCTCTCCCTCTGGGAGCAACAACGCGAGGCTCGTGATTGCTTTGAGGCAACAATTGTCGCCAATCTTCCCGGCACCTCGATAATAGCGGGAAATTCACAACGGCTGCCAAACACCTCAATGCTCATTATGCCAAGCGGACGAAACCTGAAATGGCTCACCCGCCTCGGGCAGCGCGGTTTCTCCGTGTCCACAGGATCCGCCTGCAGTTCCGGAAGCGAGGACGGTTCCCATGTCCTCACCTCAATGGGATTAAGCCCCTCGGAAATCAACAGGGCATTGCGTATCAGTTCCGGCCTCGACACTGGTCGCGATCAATGGGACGCACTCGCCAAAGCACTGAACGAAGTCGCTGAAGACATCAACTCCGGAGGGTCACCAGCCGGTAAATGGATTCCTTAGCTCTCATCAGCTCCCAGTGGATTGACCCGGTGAGATAACCCCAATCTGTTATTGCAGAAGGGGTTGCCACTCAGTCGCCGGCGCTATCACGCCCAGCCTTCCCCAAGCCCACACGAACCAGCACCGGAAAATGATTCATCCTGCCAACTTGTACGGACTCCAGCACACGATAGGCGGTAATGGGCATCTTCGAATCAACGACAACCCAGTCACTGCGCCGCCCCATTGAGGAAGTTGCCTGCAAACCAAACCCCGGGTCCCTGCCCAATATACTCAAGGCCCGCCAGGTAGCCCGGTCAAAGGACAGGGAATCACTTAACAGCGGCGCGAGAAAAGTCCACCCACGGCTGGTGTCGATATTGAAATCACCAGTGACCACCGTGTTGTTTTTCGAATCCCTCAGTTCATGCAGTACCCATTCAACCATCTTTCGCCGTTGCCCGGAATTTCGCCCCGGGCTTGCATGGCAACTGACAAATTGAAGCATGCCCTTGTGGCTCCTTATCCTCAATACCGTGGGACCGCCATGATCCATATCCTTGAGCGGAGACTCGATCTCCCCGCCAATCCGGCTTAGAACAGCTGTTGCTTTGCCATTACCCTCCGATCCTCCCCCTTTCCAATCACTGCCCAGAACTGCCTGTAATTTACCCAAAAACTTCTTCGAAGATACCTCCTGGAGGCAAAGCACGTGCACATCATGGTGCCTCACAATTGCAGCAATCCTATCAATATCACCATCGTCACTGCCCGGGAAGAAAGGGGCTCCACCCCCAACGTTCCAGGACATCACCCATACATCATCATCCTGTGCCCCTGCCAGGGGCACAGTATCTGCAACTTTGCCTTCCGGAATCGTGAACAGCCTTGTGCAGGTAACAATCAACACCCCGACGGCACAAAGGCAACTCTTCACCCCCATGCCCCGGCCAACTGTCCAGAATAGCGCGACCGCCATTACAAACGGCACAAAGGTAAAGGCAAGCCCAGTCAATGAAAGTTGAAACAACGCCCCCGTCCCGGAAATCATTATCAGCGATACAATGGTGATCATTAAAAACCTGACCCAGGACGGAAAACTCCCACCGCGGGGCATCATTGCCGGCAACACGAAAACCGTCACCCGACAAACTGTGACTACAGCAACCCAGGAGATGATCACAAAAACCATCGCCAACCCCCACCATGATGCCAGCTCATCAGTCGCTTTGACTGAAAAAACCGCCAACAGCGTAGCTACAAAAACACCCGCAGAAAATCCAACAACGGCCCGAACCGCCCACCAATCACGTGGTCGTTTATCGTTGAATTTAAGCAAAAACTGACTGGCAAGTTCCATTGCTATAGGTTATCGGGGCCACCGGCTTAAAATCATACAACACACAGCCGGAAAAAATTCGCTACTCCATGAAGCTCCTCCAGTTCTCAGGAAAATTCAGCCCCCTGGTGATTCTTCCACCTGTCGCCTGAGTTCCGGAGGAAATTCCTCCTCGCTATCTCGCTTCTCGAATTTCATCGCAATTACCCGCCTGCCGTCAGTTTCGGTAACCGTGACCTCATAATTCTCAATGCGCACCCTTTCGCCTTTGCCGGGAAGATGACCCAACAAATGCGTCACGTAGCCACCCATGGTGCTGGCCTCGGCATCCTTAATCTCCAGCTCGGTATACTGCGGCAACTCACGCGGACACATCATCCCTTCAATAAGAAAATTATTGTCGTCAATCCTCTTGAACTCAGGTTGTTCCTCATCATCAAATTCATCCCGAATCTCACCCACCAGCTCCTCAATGATATCTTCCATGGTCACAATACCCACCGAGTTTCCGAACTCATCAACTGCCAGCGCAAGATGCGAGCGCCGGCTCTTGAGATTACCCAACAGTTCATCGATTGCCTGCATCTCCGGCACCTCCAGCAGTTCCCGCCTGATATCCATTAGATCAGGACTGGCTTCTCCGGTAAGCCGCAGCATATCCTTGACATGAACCAAGCCTGCAGATTCATCGAGGTGTCCGTCAACCAGAGGAAATCGTGTGTGTTGCGAGGCGACAGCCTTGGACACGTTCTCCTCAAAATTATCATTGACATCAAGACACACAACATCGCTGCGCGCCGTCATGATATCCCTGACCACGTAATCATTAAGGGCCAGCGCATTAATCAGGATGTCGCGCTCAGTCTCCGTAACTTCGGAAACCTTCTCACTCTCCTCCACCAACAATGCCAGTTCGTCTGAGGTATGGATGAGTTCATTCTCATTAACGGGATCAACCCGGAAAATGAGCTTCAACATCCAGTTCGAGGCAATATTCAGAAACTTGATCGGTAAACCAAACACCCTGAAGAACAGGTTTAGCGGAATAGTCGAGAACAACGTTGTCCCTAACGGCCTGCGGATTGCCAGTGTTTTCGGCACTTGCTCACCAAGGGTGATATGCAAAAACGTCAGTGCAATGATTGCAATCGACCAGGAAATGCCATGCACCCATGCCCCGGAAAGTTGCCAATCAAAAGAGTCAAACAAGGGTTCAATCATTCCGGCAAGCCATTTCTCTCCGAGAGCCCCTAGGATCAAACTGGCCACGGTTATCCCGAACTGGCACGCCGAAAGATACGCGTTCAACTGGTGGAGCATGCGCTTACCCGCCACCGCGGCACTGCTTCCGCCGGCAATTTTCTCATCAAGTTGACTCTCACGCACCTTCACCAAAGCAAACTCGGCAGCCACGAAAAAACCGTTCAGAATCACAAAAAGAAGGATGATGAAAAGCTCAAAAAGAATAGTGCCCAAAGACGGCCACTCACTCGGGACAACCCCCTCAGCGAGCAGTAAAACTGTAAATTCCGGGATCACGTGCGACTAAAGTTTCTCATATGTCCCCTTATCACGCTTTTCCAGGACGGTAAACCCGGCCGACTTGGCACTGGAAACCGATAGGGGCTTGGAAAGCTTCGGACTACTGACAGTTGAAACCAGTTTGCGAACCGGCGCCCTGCACAGAGGACACTCCCCAAGCGGAAGTCTGTCCACGGGGCGCCGCAATTCGAAGCCCTTCGAACAAGTCCTGCAACCCCCTTCCGGGTCTTCCGCTATGTATTCGTAGAGCGGCATTTGCTGGCGTTAAAAATCCGCCGTCACTACCTTAAGATGCTTTACCCTCCATTGAAAGCCTCCAAAAGAGACTGAGGGGCTCAGAAAAGAACTTCGTTCCTACTGATATTATTGCTTTATTACCAACTCGATTTGGTAACCCCCGGAATTTGTCCTTTTGAGGCTAATTCGCGGAATGTAATCCGGGACATCTTGAAACGACGCAGGAAGCCATGACGACGACCGGTGACCTCACAACGGTTCACCAAACGACATGGACTCGCATTACGGGGCAGCATTGAAAGTCCGATGAAATCACCTTTTTCTTTCAATTCCGCACGCTTCTTCGCGAGTTTCTCAACAATTCGCCGCTTCTTCTTGTTGCGTTCAATCCAACACTTCTTGGCCATAAGGGCGAAAAGAGTTAGCGAGATTTTCCCTTATTGCAAGTTCAAAAATAACACTCACCGTTCACAGCCCGATCACTTATACTCCCTGCTTTTACATCTTGAACACATCCCAATTGCCAATCACCCTGCACATATGTCCGAAACAAGCGAACTGCTCAACTGCGGCCTGCTGTCCGAATCAGCCGGCATCAACACGGAAACACGCGCCCTTCTGGCAAGCGAGAATTTCTCGGAAGTCATTAAATATACCGAGGACACACTAATGCTCCAGCAGGGGCAGGAGTCAGATTCAATCTATTTCACAATATCAGGCTTATTCCATGCGGTAAGTCATGCCAATCAACAAACTCCGCAGAGACTTCTTGGCCGCATTGAGCCCGGTGAGTTCATTGGTGAGATTTCCTTTTTCGACTCAGCTGCTCATGCGTGCGCCTCAGTAAAGGCAATGAAGAACGCCATCGTCCTTAAAATAAACAGGGACAACTACAAGGCCCTGTGCAAGTCCCATCCTGCACAAGCACTTGAATTGACTTCCGCTGTGGCTACTGGCCTGGCCCGCCGCCTGAGAGACGCCAACGAAAAGGTACTCTAACTCATATCCCCGAGCGAACGTGCCCTTATCCCATCAAATCGAGGCCCTTGCTGAGGGTAACCTTTCTGCTGCGTTGCCTGTCTTTCTCGCATTGCTCATTGCGCATGCATTGTGTGATCATCCCCTGCAGGGACGATTTCTCGCACTCAATAAAAATCGACACTACCTCCCGAAAGATGCGCAGCTGCGCACCACCACCCTTTGGCCATACTGCCTCTCCGCCCACGCCCTGATTCACGGCGGCGGTGTCTGGCTTGTCACCGGCAGCCAGCTTCTTGGCATCATTGAACTCGTGCTGCACTGGGTCATCGACTTGCTCAAGGAGGAGAAAATCATTAACCTGCACGTCGATCAACTGCTTCACCTGCTCTGTAAGGCCGCTTATATAATTGCCCTAGCCTATTGGCTCTAGCTGCCTATTTCTCTTCAATTGCCAGAGGCATGCGCATCAAGCCTGGATTGCCCTGCACTTTGGCAAGCCGGGCAAGGAACACCTCGACCATCCTGTCTTCAGGTCGCAAGGCGGCACAACGGCGGAAAAGGTCGAGCGCCTTTTCCGGGTTCGCCTCGCACCACGCGCCATGCGCCTGGTTATAAAGTTTCAGGAACTCTATTTCACCAGGACTCAGCTCAGGTTCACTTGCGGCAGGCACTGAGAATATCATCAAGCTTTCCGTTTTTCCCCTTGGAATAACCTCATGGACCGGGCGCAACAGCACATTTCCCCCCAGCTTTTCTGCCACTCTACCACTCACCAGCAGGTCAACGCCAAACTGCTTGGTAAGGCCTTCCAAACGTGAAGCCAGATTTACCGCATCACCAATCACGGTGAGCTCCATTTTCTCCAGTGATCCTATATTCCCGAAAACCGCAGGCCCCTGATTTATCCCGATTCCGAACCTGTATGTGCGACGACCCTCAATGGACCATTTCTCATTAAGTTGCGAAAGCCGTGCGCGCATTGCAAGCGCTGCCCTTACAGCTCCCAACGCATCACTATCTTCGCCGTCACTGTGCACAGTTCCCCACACCGCCATTACTGCATCCCCGATGAACTTGTCTATCATTCCGCCATTCTCAAAAACACAGTCAACCATCGCTTTAAGGTATTCGTTCAGCTGCGTCACTATCTCTCTTTCATCCGTCATTTCGGAATTAGCCGTGAAATCCCGCAAGTCCGAAAACAGGACCGTTACCTCCACCCGCTTGCCTCCAAGGGAATCCAGGAATCCTTCCGGACGGGCCAGTATTTCAGCACTTAGATCTTTAGAGAAATAACGGTCGAGCGCCCTTCGTAATCGCAGTTTCTCCAGCCTCTCCAAGCTATATTGCGCAGCAAAACACAAGATTCCCGCTGAAATAAGAGTGCCAACCGGAGCCGCCCCATTAAGCATTAATCCCCTGTTATATACGGCCACCACACAGCAGACATACCCGACACCAATACCAAGCAGCAGCCCGATTCCAAGCAACGGGTGCCGAAAACTGTGCGCCACGATAAAGGCCAACAACGCCCCAAGCAATACCGTGGTACAGCGGAGGGTAAACCCGGCAAACAGGAACCCGTCCTCGTTTAACAGGCTGGCAATGGCGTTGATATGAACCTGAGCACCGGCAATTGTACCCACCGGAGTGTCTACCACGTCGCGGTGCTCTATAAGATTCCAACCCCCAACCACCACGATCTTATCGTGGAAAAACCCGCCGTTCTCATAGTTTCTCGACCAGGCTTTCTCGTCAAAGATGCTGTATAGTGGCACTGGCTCATAAGCTCGAGGAGATGCGTGCATCTCGGCAAAGCGAATCCCAATTACCGGGTCATCGGGAACCATGTGCCCATAACCGGACTGGCTCAAGCCTGCAGCGGCAAGCGATCGGTATTCGGGTGCTTGCGGGTGAGGTCCAAGGCGCATCCTGAAATGCGCCTGCCACACCAACTGGTCCGGACTCTTAAAAAAGTTGGCATAGCCCTGCCGCCGATCTTCCACGCCCCCGGGATCCAATACAGTCGCCGCAGGCTCATTCATTGAACTTCCCCCCATCACCTTGCCCGCTTCCGTATAGGAAAACCTAGAAGCGATCACTACCCGGTCACGATGCCTGTCAAGCGCCTCCTTAAGTAACCGGTCTCCTTCGCTCTCCGCTTGCCCGTGACTGAAGACAATATCAAACACCACCGCCTTTGCCCCGCTTGCCAACAAACGATCAACAAGTATTGCCCATACTTGCCGGGGAAAAGGATAACCGTAGCTCATCAGGTCGAGGGCAGGTGATGCGGCAATCTCCTCCTCACTCATGACGCCGGTCTCCAGAAGGTTCACCGACACGTTATCAACCCCGACAAAGACAATGTCATTCCTCTCCGGGGATTTTTCGCCCCAATCAACGATTGCACGCGAAAACGCCAACTCGACCCGTTCCAAGGGCTCTACCCCATCAAACCAAAGCGGTATAACCACAAACAATAAAAGAAAAATGGTACCACACCCCGAACAGATAATCGCGAATATCCTTGTCGGGCGCACAGATCTGTTTGTGGTAGGATTCCCCATTGAATTAAATGCCCATACTCTCACCTAATCAGAGGAAATGCCTGATATTTTCTATCACTTGCCCCAAGGAGTCGATCCTCTCGCTTGAATTGCACTTGAGCAAAATCCATACAGAGACTATATTTTCCATAGATTAATGATGAATGAAAATAAGGGTTTTGGGATCGTAATCATCATCAGTTTTTGGGCCTGTGGAATCTACGCTCAAGAAAGCCAGAGGGACACCGACAACCAGTCCGCCCCCTTCGACAAAAACAACCCTGCTCAGGCAATTCTTGCAGGGCAGGCTTCTGCCCGTATGCACGCCCCGGAAAGCCCGGGTGACACCGACCTCGGTGAACAACTGCTCCTGCAACCAGTCAACAGCTACAGAGCGTTGAGTATTTACGCCAGCGGCAACGCTCACTGGACTTCAAACGCGGCACTTACCGAATCCGACAAACTGGAGGATTTCTTCTGGCGTCACAACTCAGGCGCGACCTTTCTGCCGCATCTCACAGGAAATCTTTACGGCGAAATCTCCGGAGCCTACGGCTCTTATCATTATGCCGACAACAGTGACCTGGATTTCGAAGCTCTTGACACCGGAGGCGGACTGGTAAACATCTTCCCGAACCTGGGCAACCTCTCCCTGTCGACACGCTACAATTACACCCGGTATTCAGGCAATGGGGAGGAATTATTCAGTGACCACAGTATAGAGATCGCTGCATTCAAACCAATCCCGCTGGGGCTTTATCATTATTTCTACTTCGGATGGGAATCAGATTTTTCAGTCGATGCCGACCCGGGATATGCGCAACGTCACGAGCACAGCATCACATCAGGCTATCACTACAGTCCTGCCGAGAAACTTTCACTGGAAATTTACTACCGGTTCGCAATCAACGATTATGACTCAAGCGGGCGAACGGACCTCAACCACACCGTTGGCGCAGCCGTCGGGTATCACCTCAGAGACAATCTTCTTATCCGTGCCGCCGCCTCTTTTGTGGTCAACGACTCCGATATGAGCGGTGCCGACTACCAGGCAACCACCGCGGGAGCGACAGCCGGAATTATTCTCAAATTCTGAATAAGCACTGCATCCTGATCGTCAAGCAGGGGTCTAGCATGAAATTCAGATACATAATTGCCTCCCTAACTGCACTGCTGTTGCTGGATTGCGCGCAAGCGGCAGGATTCACCTCAGCCGAGATAACCCGTGCAATAAACGATGTGCGACTCTTGTTAAGCGGAGGCATCGCGCGGACAGCCAGTGAGGGTAACCAGCTAAACAGGGGCAGCGAACTGCTCACCGGGAAAAAGTCCCGGGCGGAACTCACTTTGCCGGACAATTCGATCATACGACTCGGGCAAAACACTTCTTTTAGTTTCCTTGAGGGACGACGCGAACTTGGGCTCAAGACAGGAACCATCCTCCTCCAGCAACCCAAGTGGCGGGGACGCACTGAGATCCGTACTGCAGGGATCAGTGCGGCAATCACAGGTACAACGGTAATGGTTGAGAGCAGCCCGGACGCCGGAATCGTTAAACTGCTTGTTCTGGAGGGCACCCTGCGCTTCAGCCTGAACATCTCCCCAAACAAGGTGCTTAAACTTGAAGCAGGTGAAATGGTGACCATGGCGATAAACGCCGCGGAACTCCCCCGCGTCCTGGTATTCGACATCGCTCAACTCCGTAAAACCTCACAACTGCTTCAAGGAGGATTCTTGGAATTGCCCAACATGTCAAAAATTGACGACAGCGTTAACGCTCAGACCAGATTGAAACGCAAGGCAAGGTTGATCGAACTAAACGTTGACGGCGCACAAGGTCCCAAGCAACAGGCAGCAAATCAGGACAAACACCGCAACCAGAGTCGTCGAGCCGGGCTCATCCAGACCAGTTTCATGCATCACGGAAAATCCCCGCATTCTGCAAGAGACCGCAAAATCCGCCGCGATAAGGCACAGGAAGCACGTAATCGCCAGCCAACCCCCTCGCTCATGTCCCATGCCCCGCCGAAACATGAAAAAGAACCTCCGTCCCAGGGACCTCCATCCCAGGGACCTCCATCCAAAGGATCTCCACCATCTCAAAACTTGAGGCGATCTCCCGGCGGTAACGACTCCCCCCCGCCCCCCGGTAACGACTCCCCAAACTCTCCCGAAAACCAACTCTTAAAAGCCTTTGGTGGCCCGGAGAACTAAGGTTTTCTGCTATGGGTTGCCGACGTCATTTACGTGGCATGGAATTTCGGGCTATGATGTCAGCTCCTCTGTGAGCTGTGTGCTGGCAGCAGCTCACATTTGCCCCTATTATATACCAATGTGTATCAATCACGGAAAATTACTCACTGCCATGGCTATTGTGTTGCTGAGCCTTGTCTCCTCATGCAAGGACAGTGCTGTCCCTTCCGCTGCAAGCGCAGGCGACAACCCGCCGGGAGCAGCAAACAACGATCCGGTAATTCCGGAATTCGCGTATAAAGACCTTGGGTATACAAAGGGAATCTTCACCAAGGACGGCATCCCCTTTTCAGGACGCGCAATACAGCATTACCCGGACGGCACACTCAAGAGTCGTTGGAATTTTGTTGACGGCCTCCTGGATGGCCTTGTCGAGGAATGGTATGAAAATGCCCAAAGAAGTACCTACAAGCTTTACAAGAAAGGCATGCGCCATGGCATCACCAGATACTGGGATGAAAACGGCACACCTACCAAGCAGGTGCTCTACAAAAATGACGAGGAAATTGAAGAGATCCCTGAAACCCCAGTCCCTCAAAATACCGGACAATCCCCCCCGCCGGAACAATAGCCCCTCTACCCGGTCCGGTGCCTCTTTCAACTTGCCGCCAGCGGATTTTCACCCATCGTCTTAGACAATGCAGGGATTGCTCCACATATTATTGACAGTTTTACTCATCGGTTTTTCCGCCGGTGCCGATACCCGGTTGGCAAAGGACGCCCTTGATCATCCCGTATTCAGTAAACCGGCACCGGAATCCCCTGAGGACCTCCTTGTAATTCAAAAGCAAGTACGTTCCGTCCTGAAGAGTGCCAAGGAGGCGACAGTCTGCATTCTTGGTAATGGATCAGGCAGCGGGGTCATTGTATCAGAGGATGGACTGGTGCTCACCGCGGGCCATGTCAGTGGCGAACCAGGCACTAAGGTTCACGTGATCATGCCGGATGGAACCAAGCTTGAAGCGGAATCACTCGGCCGCTCGGCAGCCGCGGATTCAGGATTGATCCGCATCACGGAAAAAGACAAGCACCCCTTTGTCAAAATTGCTCCGGCGGCCACACTCTTTCGGGGAGACTGGATTTTTTCCATTGGCCACCCCGGAGGCTTCGACAAGGAACGCGGCATCGTTCTCCGTGTAGGCCGCGTAATTCACCGTAGTACCAACACCATCCAGAGCGACTGCAAATTGATAGGCGGTGACTCCGGCGGCCCGTTGTTTGATATGCTAGGAAGAGTCGTTGGCATCCACAGCCGCGTGTCAAAGAAAGTCGAACAAAACTTCCACGTCACGGTTCGGGCCTTTAAACGTGACTGGGATCGAATGCTTGCCGGTGAAATCGTCACCATTGACGATTCATACGCAAAAATCCAGCGCAAGGGAGGATTCCTGGGAGTGAAACGTATTCCTCATTCTAAAGGCGTCCAGATCACTGGCGTAGTGAAGAATTCACCAGCCGCACAGAGCAAGCTCCGGGCAGGAGATGTCATTAGCCATATCGATGGAAAAAAAATCGAGAGCCTGAACTCCTTCAGGACACTCATCAATCAACATGGTCCCGGCGAAAAGGTTCTTCTCGATATCCTGAAACGCTGGGAAGGCGGAACAAAACAAGTCGAAGTCGTTCTCGGTAACCGAAATGATTTCCTTCCCGCCAGAAAACCCACAATCCCCGGCAAATGATACCTCAAAGACAAGCACAACCCTTCCTGCCGGTGCTGGTTATTATCTCCATTACCCTCACACATTCTGCACTTACTCAGGATTCCCTGGACGAACTTCCCTCAAAACTCCGCCTCAATGGTGCGCAAACAGTGCAAGCCTTCGGTCGCGGTGGTGAAGCTGCAAGAATGTCAACGCTGGCTATCCTGCTGGAAGGGGAACACATCGCCCTCGCAACGGCAATCGATGCCAAAGGACATCTCCTCACCAAGGCCAGTGAGCTTGAAACCAAAGGGGAAATCTCAGCCGTTGCTCCCTCCGGAGAAAAACTGGCAGTCACAATACTCGCCAGTGACCCGGTCACCGATCTCGCACTGCTCAAGGTTATTCCCGGTAAGGCGACTCCGGTTGACTGGGGTAATCCCGACAATCTGGTCCAGGGCAGTTGGGTCGGTGCAATGACTCATCAGGCCGATTCATTGATGATCGGAGTGATTTCCGCTACCAGACGGGAAATTAAACGCCGTCCCGGAGTTCTTGGCGTGACTCTTGATCCAAATGACGATCCTGATGAACTTGGCGTCGCCATCGATGGCTTCGGCCCAAATAGTCCCGCCCAAAAACAGGGCATTAAATCCGGAGATCTTATCATTCGGGTGGAAACCAAAGACATCAGGAGCCGCAAGGAGCTCGCCGGACAAATCAGCAAATTTGATCCGATGGACGAAGTTAACCTCAAGATACTCCGGGGCGAGGAAGGCATTGCCTTCACCGTCACTCTCAATTATAAATCAAATGTCTTCGACATGCTTGATCGCAACCAGCGCATGAGCGGCCTGACATCAAAGCGAAAAGCGGGCTTCAGCGATGTAATTCAGCATGAGTTACCACTCAGTCCCAAGGCCATGGGCGGCCCCTTGGTGGATCTCCGAGGCAAGACCATGGGCCTGAACATTGCGCGTGCGGATCGGGTCACCACCTTCGCCCTGCCCGCCAGCGTGGCAGTCAAGGCAGTCGAGGAATTGAAAAGGAAAGCAATCAATAAAGCTGAATAACATTCCGCGGGTTACGCGCTCGCAAGGTATCCATCTAGAATTTGCCCCCAACGCATTACGCCATATTGTAGGACACTTAAAATGCCACGCGACAGGAGGCAATTAGCTCCGCACTGTCGATATCCTTACTTCTGTGCACATCAGCGACATCTTTGCCCGCCAAGGGACCACCTTCTCATTCGAGTTCTTCCCGCCAAAGTCAGCAGATGCCTCGGAAAAACTCTTCAAGAGCATCAAAGCTCTCGAGGCCTGCCAACCTTCTTTCGTCAGCATCACCTACGGTGCCGGAGGATCCACCCGCCAACTGACACACGATCTGGTCGTCCGAATCAAAAATACGACCTCACTCACTCCCATCCCTCACCTGACCTGCGTCTGCCATAGCAGGGCTGAGATTTCCGAGATCCTCACACGCTATGCAAATGTGGGTGTAGAAAACATTCTCGCGCTCAGAGGCGACCCTCCCAGTAATCACCCGGAACACGATCACTCTGAAGACACATTCCAGTTTGCCGGCGAACTGGTAAGGGCCATCAAGGACTTTAACAACGCGGAGAAGCACCCGCAGGCAAAAGGCTTCGGCATCGGGGTTGCCGGATTCCCCGAGGGGCACCCGGCAACTCCCAACCGCATTAAGGAACTCGATCACCTCAAGTCCAAGGTTGATCAGGGAGCTGACTACATCTGCACGCAGATGTTCTTCGATAACCACGATTTCCTTGATTTCCGCGAACGCTGTGAACTCGCAGGAATTACTGTCCCGGTCATTGCCGGCATCATGCCAATCAATTCTATCAGTGGCATGCAGCGGATGGCCGAACTTGCCGCAGGCACCCGATTCCCTGCAAGATTGCTAAAATCGTTGGAACGCTGCCACAACGACACCGATGCCGTCAGGAAAATCGGCATACAATACGCGACAGATCAATGCGCAGATCTTCTGGATAATGACGTCAAGGGCATTCATTTCTACACTCTCAACCAAAGTGATGCCACCAGGAAAATCTTTGCTAACCTGGGGTTGCAGAATTCTGGAAACCTCCCGGCAGAGAACCCGTAATAGTCCTTGAATACACCGGAAAATCACCCGCTGATCGCAGCAATGGAGGCAGGAGGCACAAAGATGGTCTGTGCCGTTGGGAGTGGTCTAAATGATCTGGAGGAAACCCGTTTCGCAACCACCTCTCCCGAGCAAAGCATACGCGAGGCTGTCAGCTTCTTCATATCCACACAACAACGCCGGGGCTCAATCCGGGCAATCGGGATAGGCACTTTCGGACCGGCAGACATCGACGTTAACTCTGCAACTTTCGGCTCCATCAAAAATACTCCAAAAGCCAACTGGAGTAATACTGACCTTGCCACACCACTCCGCTCGGCACTTGGCGATATCCCTCTGGCCTTCGAAACCGATGTAAATGCGGCTGCCTGGGGAGAAAGAAAATGGGGAGCTGCGCGCGATCTTGATGATTTTGTCTACATCACGGTGGGCACCGGTATTGGCGGTGGAGCAGTTTCCGGTGGAAAAATCCTCCATGGCGAAGGACACCCGGAGATGGGACATCTCCGGGTCCCTCATGACAGGGAAATTGACCCGTTCGATGGCGATTGTCCATTCCACGGTAACTGCCTTGAAGGCCTGGCCAGCGGCTCTGCCCTCCAACAGCGATGGCAATGTGATCCCCGTGAGCTCAAGGAAGATCATCCCGGCTGGGAACTGGAGGCTCACTATCTCGCCGATGCGTTGGCCAATCTAACCCTCACCCTGTCACCAGGGCGCTTCATCCTTGGAGGGGGTGTCATGGAGCAATCTCACCTGTTCCACAAAATTCGACAGCGCCTGTCCCAACGTCTGGCAGGGTATTTAAGCCTCCCGGAATTAGAAGAGTTCATTATGCCGCCCGGGCTTGGAGCGCAAGCCGGTGTCCTTGGAGCACTGGCACTGGCACAGGATCTCATCTCAACAATCCCTTCCCAGCCCTGAGTTCCTATATTCTCTTCAGCTTGGTAATGCTGATCGGGCAGTTTTCACCTGGCCCGGACTTCTTGCTGATTCTCAAAAACGCCCTCAACCACGGGCGCAAGAGCGCACTTTTCTCCGCTGCGGGAATAACCCTGGGACTGATAATCCACACCACCCTGGCCATCGCCGGCCTGGCATTCCTGTTCAATAGTTCTGAGGCTATAGGACAAGCACTACGCTACGCCGGGGCCGCCTATCTGATCTACTTGTCCATCCGGCTTTTCATCTCGACAAAGGCACTTTCCTCCGCGAGTGCAGCACACGATCCGCCCCAACAAGCCCCCCTGCCCTGCTCTGCTGCGTTCCGTCAAGGTTTCCTGACAAACCTTCTCAACCCAAAGGTTGTCGTGTTCATTTCCGCAATGCTAGCTCGTTTCCTTGATCCCTGCTCACTGCCCCTTGAAAAAGGGATTTACGCAACAATCATTGTCGTTCAAGGAGCAGTTTTCTGGGCATTATTCGCCAACCTGCTCCAAGCACGGATCATCAGGAACGCATTCTTGCGCTATCAACGCCAGCTCAACCTGGGCTTTGCTCTGCTGCTCATCGTGGCGGCAATCACAGCAATACGCTAACTGAACACTCCAATGACACAGCGCATCCGCTTCTAATCGAGCAGGTCAAGATTATCGCGGGACAGGTCACCGCTGTGAACCCTCGAACCCGCCTCCGGAGATAAACGCATCCCCTCTGCAACATCAGCGTCCACAGGTTTCTCTGGCAGCGCCACTGACACTGAATCGGCATTCACCTTGATTCCCAGCAAGGTCAGTTCGTACACCAAGGTTTGCCCTCCGGGAATCTGGGCCAGGCCGTGCGTGCCATAGGCAAGTTCAGGAGGCACGAACAGTTTCCACTTCGCTCCAACCTTCATCTCATGAAGAGCCTCACGCCAACCGGCAATTACTTTGTCGATCTCGAACTCCTGAGGTTCGCCGTAATCCATCGAGTCATCGATGAGTAAGCCCTCGACCGTATGTAACTTGTAGTGGGTAATCACCGTATCACCCAGTCTCGGTCGGGATCCGGAACCTTCTCTGAGCACAAGAAACTGCAGCCCGCTGGGTTTTTCCTCCACCCCGGGCTTCGTTGCATTCCTTGCCAAGAATAATCGTCCTCTTGCAGCACGCGCATTGGACAAATGTTCCTGCATCCCATTGGTACGAAAATTCTGACCACCTAGTGGTATCCGGGAGGGAACTTCCCCTTGTTTGAAGAAATTACAGGAATTCAGAATTAACCCCGCAAATCCAATGCAAATTGTTCCATAAAAGCATGTCGTCCCTTGTTCCGGCATTGTTTAGGAAACATAAACTAATTTGTCATCATTCTCAAATTCCAAGCCTCTAGACACAATAATTTCGCTGATCCCGCGCTTTTTAGCTCCAGCAGGTGCGATACCGCACAGAAAGATTGCTCGATTTTGACGAGCAAGCCCGCAAAAAGCCAGTTTATCGGCATCCGCTTCTTAAGTCTCTTTGGGGGAAAACCCTCAGAAATGAACTTTTTTGCTGATAAGAATGCCTGTAAAGACTGATTTTCCATTATGTAAATAGAAAATCAACAAATATGAAACTTTCATTATTGAGAATAAATATTCTCGCGTTACGATAACTCTTAAATTAGCTAATTAATCTTTATCATTTGAGATTGTTGGATGCTAAGAAGTCCAAAAACCACAACCACACCACGATAATGGCCAAACTTGTAATCATTGATGATGAGGCAGCAATCCTTCAACTCATGACCAAACTCTGTGAAGGATTGGGACATGAAGTCCACGCTACGCAAAGCGGCGCGGATGGAGTGGAGGCAATCAAAACCAAGCGACCCGATCTGCTAATCGTTGACCTTCGTATCGGCGACATGAACGGTCTCGATATTATTGAAATGTGCGGCAACGAATACCCCGGAATGCCAATCATTATGGTAACCGGGTTTGGCAGCATTGAAAATGCGGTCGAAGCAATGCGCCTTGGCGCTTTTGATTACCTCGCAAAGCCTTTTGAACTGGATGATCTACAACGCACAGTTAACCGAGCACTCAAACAACTCAGCGTCCCCAGGGATCAAAACCAGGCCACAAGTTCGCCCGAGGCCATCCGCCCCAGCAGCCAACTCATAGGAGCAAGCTCAGGAATAAAGGAAATATTGCGGATCGTGGAGAAAATTGCCGATAATGACAGCCCTGCGTTACTTGAAGGTGAATTCGGCTCAGGCAAGCAAATAGTGGCCAGGGCTATTCATGATCGCAGTCACCGCTGCAACGAACCCTTCAAAATCCTGCATTGTTCATCACTCCCTGAAAACTTGTTGGAAGCAGAACTTTTCGGTGGTGACGGGCGGCAGACAATTTTCAACCGCGCTCAGGGGGGCACGGTCGTACTCGAGGAAATCAACGTCCTGCCAATGCGCCTCCAATCTCAACTTGACAGTCTGCTTGAAGATATTGGAAATCAGCGACTCTCCGGTAATCTATCAGCGAACCTCGATTTCCGGTTTATCGCCACTTCAACAGAACCCCTGGAGCAATGGGTCGCCGAGGGAAAATTCCGTGAAGACCTTTATTACCGGGTTTCGGTTATTCCAATCCTGATTCCTCCACTACGCAAGCGACAGGAGGACATCGCACTGCTTTCCGATCATTTCCTGGAAAACTATTCCCGATTAACCGGCACCAAGAAAAAAGAAATCGACAAGTATTCGATGAAAATGCTCACCAACTACAAGTGGCCAGGTAATGTCGGTGAACTGCAAAACGCCATTGAGCGCGCCTGCGCATTCTCCGATGACGATGAAAAACGAATTCGCCCGGTCGATCTTCCTCCCAAGATCACACAAAAAATTGAAATTACTGATGAGGAAAATGAGGCATTCAAGCATCAACTGCCAATCGGATCAGCACTTTCTGACTACATTAAAAAACAGGAAAAAATATTTATTCGTGAAACCCTGAGGTTCAACGAGGGATCGCGGGAAAAAACTGCCAGTATGCTCGGTGTCAGCATTGCCACTCTCTATCGAAAGATGGGATTGAAAGTGGAACGCGATAAGTTACTTAATTTATAGCCCCTCAGCACATCACCCGATTAGTCGGATCAGTCCCAATGCTGTGAGCTATATCTCGTAATTCTCAGGTTCTCGATGCCATAGGGATTCCGGTCAGGATCTGCGGAATTCAGGCATATCGTCTACGGCAGCCGGCAGGGGAAAATGCCTGGGCATTCTCACACATAATAATGTGTCATTTCCCTGAAAATTGAATAGAGACAGTTCGACCAGATCATTGCGAGATCCCCCAAAAAAAACTCGCGCAGATTTATCCAGCCGAACTGCCTCTATTCAACCCAATATTGCCCGTTATCACGGACATTATCTAAATACCATTCTACCAGCCGATGCGCAAGGTTCTTTTCACCCACCCTATCCATCACTAAACAAGGAAATACGTTCATTGTGAACGCTTAACGAATGAATTCACCGCCCTCTCTCAAGTTCAATCCTTATATTTTCCACCTTTATCCCCATTCATCCAAGCCCATGCACTTTCAATAATTGTCTTAATGTCAGTAATTTCCGCCTCCCAGCCCAGTAAATCCTTTGCCAAAGTGGAATCAGCTATCAATTCCGGCGGGTCGCCTTCCCTGCGCTCTCCATACTGCAAAGGCACTCGTTTTCCTGTCACGGCTTCAGCGGCATCAATCACTTCTTTTACCGATGCTCCCTTGCCGGTCCCTAAATTACACGAGAATGACTCTCCGTCATTCTCGAGATAATTTAAAGCCCTGACATGCGCCCGGGCTAAATCCACCACATGTATGTAATCCCGGATGCAAGTTCCATCAGCAGTAGGGTAATCACTACCAAACACGGTCATTGGACCAATCTCCCCCTTGACGGCCCGCAATACATTTGGGATCAGGTGAGTCTCCGGTTCGTGATCCTCGCCAATCACACCATCCGGAGAACACCCCGAGGCGTTGAAGTAGCGTAGCCTCACGCTACGAATGCCATAGGCTTCATCACAATCCTTGAGGATCCTCTCCAGCATAAGCTTGCTATGACCATAAGGATTGATCGGTTCCTGGCGATGTGTTTCAGGCATTGGTATATCCTGAGGATCACCGTAAGTTGCACATGTCGAGGACAGGATAAATTTATCGCATCCGTGAGCGCGCATCGCTTTAAGGATAGTCAAAGGTGCAGCAGTGTTATTGGCATAATACTTAAGCGGATCAGTGACAGATTCACCCACAAAACAGAATGCAGCAAAATGCACTACCCCATCAATCTTATACCTAGAAAATACATCTTCAACAGAAGCCGCATCCGCGATATCCGCTTCCACAAGAGTGACTCCCTCTGAGATCAGGGCATCGCGATGCCCAAAGACCAAGTTGTCAATCACCACCACTTCATAGCCAGCCTCTTCGGCCAACATCCGAACCGTGTGAGAGCCTATGTAGCCGGCTCCTCCGGTCACCAGAATTGCACCCTTACTCATTGTTTGAGAAAAGCGTGCCAGCACATAAAGTCAATACTCGAGTGAATTCCCTGAGCATAATTCCAACCCGCGAGGGGGTAATGCCGACGGCGGGACTCGAACCCGCACTTGAGCGATTTTAAGTCGCTTGCCTCTACCAGTTGGGCTACGTCGGCAAAATTCAGCAGGCAAACTTGTAGTGGAGTTCACCAGACCTATCAAGGAGCACTGGTTTCAATTGTAAAATACACTGCCTCGGGAGAAGCGGGTAGCGGCAGGATCAAACCCGGCTTTGCCCCGCCAAATGCCGCAATCCCATCCCGAATCGCCTCGCGAACCGAAAGCGCCAGGCAAAATGCCGCTGCCTGTGGATCCTTTGGATATCTGCCCTGACTTGCAAGTAATTCACAGTTAAACTGCCGGGGCACCTCTCCGGCGGTGGCAACCCGGTAACTGTCAACCTCGCCGGTAATAAGCTCGCCATTTGCAGCCCATTGCAGTTCCTCACAGGTCAGCCAGCCAAGCCCTCTCATGAAAGCCGAACATATCAGGTTTTTTGCGGTAACCGGCTCAATTTGAAATCCCACGTCCTGGACAATATCCACCCGCAACACCGTCACCTCCCCGGTAAAGCCATCAATCAACACCTCTGCCGCGGCTGCTCCGCATGCAAAGTCTCTGAAATTACGATCACCCAGCACCTCAAGCGCATTGAAGCAACCTGTGGCCTTTACATCAATTCCATCAGCAATTGCCCTGTCGACAATCTCACTCAGCGAAACCGGCATATCGGGGTGTTCCGGATCAGACACGCCTCCCTCTGAAAATTTGAGCTCCATTATGTCGGTAATATCCACATCGCTCTCCCCAAGCCGTGCGGCAGCAATCATCCTTAACCGGTCACGCAGTTGACGACACGCATCAAGAACCGCCTCGGCATAAAGTTCATCGCAATGTAACGCCGCACCCTGATCAGGATCGCCTGCAGCAATTCGCACCGATGCCCCGCAGATCCCAAGCTCTTCTTCAACAATCACCGCTACTGATCTGCGCAGGATCTCGCCGGCATCCACACCATCGCAAGTGACTTGTGCACTGCCATCGGCAAACAGGCATACACCGGCTTGCACCGGCTTGGCTTCCTCCCGACTCGCCCCGCACCCGATCTTAACCGGCACCACTGCAAGTCCGCGCTTGGCAAAGGAGGAGGTTCGATTCCACTCACTGATTTCTCTCAGGCGATCCTCATACGATGAAAGCTTGGTCACCCTCTTCCAGGCATCCCTCAGGCGCAACCCATCAACGTTCTGGCCATAGTGAGTCACTGCGCGATCACTTCCTGGCGCATAGAAATTCCTCTCCCTTACCATCTTGGGGTTCATTTTCAGATGCAGGGCAACCTCGCTAATGATTTCCTCGACAATCAAAGCCGCGATCCCCGTGCCATTTGAAAACGATGAAGTAGAAGAGAGGCAATTTGTCTTACAGATACGTCCCGAAACCTTGATGTTCGGAAAAAAATACGCGCTGTCCAGATGATGGAGTATGTTGCACAGCACGGATGCCGCCTGATCAATCTGCCATCCGCCGTCAAGATGCACTGCGCATTCAACGCTCTGGATACAGGCACTGGAATCATGAAACGCCCGGATTATCACACTCACGGGATTCTGCTTTGCCGTCAATTTTACCCCGGTCTCACGCCTGAGTCCTATCCGCACCGGCGAAGCACTTAATTTTGCCGCCAAAGCCGCAATAGCCGGGGCGATAAGAGCTCCTGCGGACGTATCGCCATAGCCACCCACAAGCGAACGCTCAACCCTGATATCACTTTTCTCAACATTCAGCAATCCTGCCAATCCCCTCCGGACAAATCCACGATCCCCAACTGATGTCCGAAGCTTTATTTTACCATCCTGCCCCGGTTCAGCCAGAGCAACGCAGGTTTCCAAAGAAAAATTGTCCTGCCCTCCAACAGTAAACTCCTTGTTAATCTCGCTAAGTTTCTTTTCATCCGCAGCATTGACATCCCCTCTCTGCAATACCTGCTCTTCGCCATGAAAAGACTGCACTGCGATTGCCTCCCTAATCCCCAAAACCGGCACTCTCGGCTTGTAGTCGACCCGAACCAGCCCGGTAGCTTCACGGGCAATTACAAAATTGTCCGCAATCACCGCGGCCACAGGCTGACTATGGAAAGACACACAATCCTCCGCAAATAACGGCATCTGCCCAAACTCTGTGGAAAGATTGTTCTGTCCCGGAATATCCCGGGCGGTAAGGACCGCATGCACGCCTTCCAGCTTCAATGCCTCTTGAATGTCAATGGCATTCACCGATGCATGTGCGTATGGAGCAAGAACGAGCGCAGCTTCAAGCATTCCCCGAACTGCATCCGCATCGTCAGCGAATACCGCCTTTTCGCTGTCCGAGGGGCACCCCCGTGTATCTGGATGAATACTAGCCATCCTCTACAGTTTCCCGATGTGTTTCAAATGGCAGCAGATTCTCAACCAAACCACCATCAACCGGCGTATATTGACCCGGTGTCCTGTGCTCGGCAAAGAACTTCCTCCAGAGTTGCCCTGCCATTGCATTACGATAATCGGCACTGGCCATGTCATCGGATTGTGCGGGAAATGTCTGCCGCAATGATATCGCCACTTTACGGGCCACCTTTGGTCCCCAGAGCGCCCCAGTTAAAAGTTCTTCAGCCTCATATGCGCGCATTGCTTGCGCTGAAACTCCTCCGTAACAAAGCCTTGCCCTGCTGACCCGCCCGGCTTCGTTGAGTGCCACCAGAAATGCTGCACAGACAATTGCCCTGTCATTGTGGTGTCGTCTGGAGACCTTATAGAAACCGGACAAGTTACGACCAGAATCCTGTTCACGGGCTGTTGAGTCCGGACATTCTACCAGCACTGTCTTGAGGATTTCCCCTCTGCTCAAGACCGTTCGTGAGGGACCTCCAAGAAATTCCTCCAGCCTGAGCTTCCTCTGCTCTCTGAGATTGCTGATCACCACTTGCGCATCAAGGGCAAGCAACACGGGAACCAGGTCTGAATCATGCTCTGCCAACGCCAGGTTGCCGCCTACAGTCGCACGGTTGCGCACCTGCGGACTGCCGAAGCGGCTTGCCATTTGGGCAATGAGCGGAAATTTTCCGGCAAGGGCATCAAACAATGATCGGATCGTGACTGCGGCACCTATCTGCCACTGCCCCTTCTCCCTTGCCACTTGCCGTAATTCAGTAACTGATTCCAGCGAAATTATCGTCCGCCGACTTGCCTTGGAGCGTGGCGAAAATTGCCGCGAAGAAGAATATGCAGTGCCTCCCGCAACCAGTTTCGAATCAGGATGCGCCTGAAGCAACCTCAAGGCCTCCGTCAGCGTCCCCGGCCTGTAGAACAGATCCCCTACCTGATCCCTATAGGCAAATGCCGGCAGCAGTCCGTCACACGATGAAGTCAGGAAACCGGCTTGTGACTTGTTTGTAGACATTTTCTCATGTCGCAGCAGCTCATTTAAGGCTGAATACAGGGGCCAATAGCCGGTGCATCGGCAAATGTTCCCCACTGCCGGCAGCAACGGGCCGCTGGAACATGTTTTTACGGGATTTTCGTAAATTTCCCCAAAAGCCATTGAGAATCCGGGCAAACAGTAACCACAGGAGAATTGTTTACATTCCGACAGGGCTTTCTGTAAAGGGTGCTCTTCTTCTCCTCCTGTCATGGCCTCCGCCGTCCAGATTTCCCGCCCGGCAACCATAGGCAAGGTCAGCTGGCACGCATTTACCACCCGGAGAACCGGGCGCTGCCGGCAATCACTATCAACCAGCAGCACCGAGCACGCCCCACAAGCCCCCCTGTCACATGCATCCTTGGCGGAAGTCATTCGGTTTTCCCGCAGATAATCGAGCAAACCCCATTGCGCAGGAGTTCCTCCACCACGGTGGGAATTTCCATTAATGAAAAACTCAAAATCACTCTGCATGCAGCGGGCTCCCTTAAAAAAGGCTCAGCTTACCCGTGGCTTGACTCTCGCTCAAGCCTCGATCACCGCTGACTATTCACCCACAAATCTCCCTTCCCCCATTTAAAGGAGGAAACAATCTGTTTCGAGCTTTGACATTGATCCTTACAAATCCCACATTCCAAAGACCATGGGTTCCAATCGATGAGCTTGATTATTCTCCTAGCACTGGCAGGCATTGTCCTCATTTCCCTGGAGATTATCCTTCCCGGGATGATTTTGGGAATTATCGGGGGTATTGCAATCATTGCGGCAATTGCGCTTACCTTTGGAACGGCGGAGCTTGACTCCCTGGGAATGGCAGGGCGCATATTGGTGGCAACGGCCATCCTGTTTTCCTGCATGATGTTCATCGGGTTGTGGCTGAAATATTTCGACCGCCTGCCGTTCTGCCGTAGGCTCGTGCTTACCCTTGCCAATAAAGACAAGGTTGCCGGTAACGAAATTGCTGAATACCTCGGGTGCAAAGGCATCGCCCTCACTGACCTGCGCCCCTCCGGCCGGGTCGAGATCAAGGGCCTGCCGAAAACCTGTGACATCATCGCCGAGACCGGGTTCATTGAAAGTGGCTCAAGCATTGAGATCATCAAGGTCGACGGCCGCAGGGTCCTTGTTCGCAAGGCACCTTGCGCCACATGAGTTCATCTGCACATCCAGATCCAAATCACCAACAACAAAGATAAATCATGACTCCTCTCCTCGCAGCTCTGCCCGACAACGTCACCCTGATCATTCTCGGCATCACTCTGGTCATCATTCTGGCACTGCTTGCGGTGATTGGAATGTTCTTCAAGATCTGGCTACGTGCCAAGGTTTCCGGCGCGCCGGTCAGTTTTGGAACCCTTGTCGCCATGTGGTTGCGGAAGGTTCCCAATTCCCTCATCGTCGACAGCCGCATCGCCGCATCAAAGGCCGGGCTCATCCTCTCGACCGACCAGCTGGAGGCTCACCTCCTGGCAGGCGGTGACGTCTCCCAGGTTGTCCTGGCACTGATCGCAGCGGAAAAAGCGGGCATCACCATGAACTTTGACCGTGCCTGTGCGATTGATCTCGCAGTGAAAGGCACCGGTAAGACCGTGCTTGAGGCGGTGCGCACCAGTATCAACCCGAAGGTCATCGACTGCCCGAACCCGACCTCCGGGAAGGATAAGATCGAGGCTGTTGCCCGAGACGGTATCTCGTTGAAGGTACGTGCCCGGGTTACCGTGCGCACCAACCTCGACCGCTTTGTCGGCGGTGCCACTGAGGAAACCGTTGTCGCCCGGGTCGGCGAGGGCATCGTCACCTCGATCGGCTCCGCCGCATCCCACAAGGATGTCCTTGAGAATCCGGACAACATCTCCAAGCTGGTGCTGGGCAAGGGTGTGGATGCCGCGACGGCTTTTGAGATCATTTCCATTGATATCGCCGATGTCGATGTCGGCGTGAATATAGGCGCCAAGCTGCAGACCGAGCAGGCCGAGGCCGACAAGCAAGTCGCGCAGGCCAAGGCAGAGGTGCGCCGTGCGGCGGCAGTCGCCAACGAGCAGGAAATGCAGGCCCGCACCCAGGAGATGCGCGCAACAGTCGTCGAGGCTGAGGCTCAAATCCCGCAGGCAATGGCAGAGGCCTTCCGCACCGGTGGCCTCGGGGTGATGGACTACACCAAGTACAAGAACCTGATCGCCGACACCAAGATGCGCGACTCGATTGCCGGGGAAGGCGGGGAAACCTCAGGTGAAGACCCAAGCGTATAAGAGAAATATAACCGGAATCATTCACATCGGCATTTTCAATAATGGACGGAATCGGCGAACAGGGTCTCTTCATCATAGCCGCGCTGGTGATTGCCTTTATCAACTGGCTCTCAGGCACGCTGAAGAAAAGGAAGTCTGCCCAACACGGTGATGATGAGCAAAGTCAGGCCCATCACCGCGAGGCCAGTGCAGATGCCCTCTCCCACGCCGATCATGACAGCTGGCCTGCCCCTGATGATGAACAGGAGTCTGCTCCACTGGTTGCCTCAGCTCCCAATCCGGAGCCGGATGATCCCAACAGTGAAATCCGTGAATTCTTCGCAGCGCTCTCCGGAACCCCGCCAGTGGAAGCCCCGCCTGTGCCCGTCATGGAGGTGGAAGAACAAGCCCCGCCACCGCCTCCCACTGAACCTGTTCATGAACTTCCATCAAATGAGGGCTATCACGTTGTCGGCTCAAGCCGCAGGTCCAGTCAACATCCCATCATTCAAAAGCTGCTCAAGGAGGGCGGAGCCAGGGAGGCATTCATTTTTACTCAAATACTGGGCAAGCCCAAAGCCCTTGGCGAAAACCGGTAAACCCCGGATGACTCAACCCTGACCCTCACTGTATACTTGATAATGAACGAGCCGATGTGGCGGAATTGGTAGACGCGACGGATTCAAAATCCGTTGTCCTCTGGACGTGTCGGTTCGAGTCCGACCATCGGTATTTTCCTTTATTTAGAGTGTGCCTTTCCCGGGAAAGGGGGCTCACCCAGCTATTGGGCAATCTCGATCCGCAAGCGGATTTGCCGGGTAAGGGCACCAAGCACCGGATCATTAGCACGCAGAGTCAACCACTGCCGGCCGTCATCTGTGGCAATAGCATCCCCGACAACAGTTGTCGCACTCTGCCAGGAGCTCAAGTCATCAGAAACCTCGCCGCTAATCTGCAGGTCGTTGCCGGATGGACGCGCAAGAAAACGCACAGCGAGGTAATCCTCGTCCTCAACATTGACTACCAATACCTCGATCTGCGGCATGTCGGATGAATCATTGGGGCCGGTGCCAAAAGCGTATTCCGCAGCATTGCTCATGGTATCGCCATCAGGGTCAGCAGCGGGCCCTGAAACCACGTCAAAATCCGGGGAACTGGGATCAAAGTGCTCCGTTACCCAGAAGGCGTAGCCGATTGAGGAGGTCTCCCCGCCCGGGTCACCATCGATGCGCTGGGAAGCTGTCCAATTCTCGGGTAGTCCATGATCAGGGTTACTCCCGGGATCAACAAGGACAAGGGTGAAGCCCTCTCCGTCCGGCTCGCTGGGCCAGGGTTGCTCATCGGAATACAAGAAGGTCTTGATGAGCTCTCCGTCCGCCGCCAGGAGGGTAATATTCTCGCCATCGTTACTGAGCTTGCTGTCATCCTCAAATTCCCCGGCGATTCTTTCCAGAATCGCGTTGCCGTAACGCGCCGCAAGCGAGGCGGCATCCTCTGCAATCAGCAGTTCCTCCCCGGGGGCAAGCATGCGCAGCGGGGTATCAAGGTCAAAGGTGAACCCGATCCCCTGTGAAAAGCTCAAGCCCGTCAGGTCGATGGTGGAATTGCCGATGTTTTTCAACTCAATGAACTCAAAGTCCGTGCGGCTGTCAGCGACAGCCAACTCGACTTCCCCGGAAGGCGGACGGGGCCGGTAGTTGAGCTCACTGACCACAAGGTTTGATGCCGAGGCAAGCTCACCCACAAGGAACGTAGTCTCCGTCAACGCCGACCACTCATTGCGAGCGGCACTAAATGCCCGGGCCTTCATCAGGACACTCTCCTCAAGGGCAAAGGCGCCCGTATAGCGCACTGCCTCATTAGACAAGCGCGGATCACTGCCGTCAGTGGTATAATAAATTACCGCACCGCCGGCAGCCATACTGAGGGCGAAGCCATCAGGCACACGCCCGCCGTGCTGGTTAAAGACCGGAGCATCCGTGTCCGGGTACAATCCCCGGTCCCGGAATTGATCAATTACTATTGCCGTACGCACCCCCATGAAGTCATTCCTCAACCAGGCAACCTCCGGCAACCAGGTGCCATCACGGGTAAACGGGGTTGGCTGACTGGTTCCCTCATCTCCCCAGCGAGCGGACTCACCGACCATCGGCGCGTGCAACTCCTCAGTCATCGCATCCCAGCGGATGCGGTTCTCCCCGACAGTCATCAGCCCGTCGTTGAAAAAATGCCTGTGCAAATGATCAGCGAAAAGCAGCTGAAAGTCAGGATACGAGCGCAGCGCGCCATAGAACTCCATGGCCGAGCCACTGTCGTTCACGCGGCTCAGGTCAAAGTTGGTGATCCCCTGGTCACCCGGTTGGCCGAGATGAAGCCCCATCGACATTTCCGCGTCCCATGTGAAGAAGCGGAATTTCCCGGGAATTCCCCGGCTCCTGCGACCGGCATACCAGTTCTTTCTGCGGAAATGCGTCTCGTCAACACCGTTGAGGTAAAGCGGGCCGCACCAGTCATAATCTCCCGACCAGATACGCACAATGAGGTGATCAATGTAGTCATCAAGGCCTATATACTCCTGTATCGCGGCATACTCTGCCGCTGAGGATATACCCCCGGCAACGATTGAGCGGGCCTGGTTCCACGCCGTGGTGTTGCCATCCACCACGGTGCCGCTCGGATGGTGGAGGACATCATAGTCCTCCTCCTCGCCACCAAGGTGGGACTCAAAGAATGCCGCGTTGGCGCGCTCATGAAGATCATAGACACCCCAGTAACGGGTATTGATATAGACATGAACATAACGACTGCGCGGGGTAAGGATCCCCATCTCCAGCTCAGTTTTGCGCAGGAACTGGTCACGCATGACTGTGCCGTGGGGGGGCAGGTTGCGAATCGGGTTGCGTCCGAACCTTGCGCCAATCGACCAGGAATCATGTCCGCCGCTCCTCAGCAACAGCTGATCGAAGGATTCAACCGGGCTATCGGGAAAAATTGAATGTTCAAGACGGCGATCTCCGTAATCTCCGCGAAAATAGAAGCGCAGGTGCTTCTTGGGATGGGTCCGAGCATTACCGCCATGGATACGGACACCGGCGTCTATCTGGAACTGGTCAAAGGCATCTGCCGGGTTAAAGAACTCCATCGATACAGGCACCTCCGAGCCCCTCCCGGTTCGGCTGGGGTTGCTATGGATGCCATTAGGCCCGAAAAAGGAATCGTTATCAACGGTGAGGGAGAATACCGGAAGGTTTGCAGAAAGATCCGCCTCTATGGTTGCCGAATATGCCGGGTCATCAACCACGTCACTGTCCATGTCAGCCTGTCCCTTGACATCGGAGACAAAGAAATAGCTTTGTGTATCAACATTGGTTGACTGGTAGCCCTCCCTGTAAGCGAGAGCACGCAGGGTAGTGCTGGAATTAATGGTAACCGGTGTCGAATAGATTGTCCCGGTTTGCTCATCCGGCATCGATCCATCCGTGGTATAACGTATGGTTGCCCCCTCGCTTTCCGTGGTAATGGAAACCGGGAATGGGTCGCCATAAAATCCCCTGTCTACGGAAAATTTTGTATCGGCAACAAAGCCGTTCACCGCGTTGCCGTTCACTGCCCCGGGGGTCGGCGGGGATAGATACCCTGATGATCCGGGGGCGGCAGGGTCAAGGCTGCGCGCACTAAGCTCCGGGAGCATCAGTAAATCCGAACTGTCCAGCGTCCAGTTCATGCCCTGTATGGCAAGAACATTATCCCCGGCAACAAGGGCGGAAATACCGGCTGAGGCGCTGAATTGTTCAGGAATCGTTGCCACCGAGTCAGAGTGAAAGTTCGTCGCAAGCGAGTTCCACGCCGGAACCGCCGGTGCACGCGAAGAAGCAATTGGCTCACCGTTTATCCAGGCGGAAAATCCATCGTCATAGCGCATATTGAGGACAAGAGCCGCAACGTTCCCGGGGGTTTCCACCTGAAAGGGAATCCTTATGTAGACAGAACCATTCACATTACGCATCTGCTGCACAAGGATATTACTGGCATCATCAATATACGGCGCGTAATCCGTTGAGGTATCATAGCCAACCCCGGTGGCTCCCGCGGTCCACGCACCATCCTCAAAATCCAGAGCATTCCACCCGCTGAGCTGCGCACCCGGCACTATCCACTTTGCCGGAGCATATTCGGGCACCACAAGCTGGGACACAAGGCGTGCCGACGCGCCGTATGAAATATCCTCAAACTGTTCGGGATAATTGAATTCAGATACAACAGTGACACCATCGGGAGCAACCAGCGCAAGATATTCCCCCCCGGAATCCAGGGAAAAACTGGTGTGCAATTCCGCTGCCGGGTCACTGCGATCTTTACCTGAAGCATAAACAACAAGGTAACCTGAGGCAGTAATCGAGACCGCGGGAAAACTCCACTTGGTGAGTTCTTCCGGGTCGTCCGTAAGATACCAGCCGGACATACTCGTAGGTCCTTCAGCCAGGCTGGAAATCTCAATCCAATCGGAAGTGTCACCGTCAGAGTCGGTAATACCCGAGCGGTTTTCCGTAAGGAACTCAGTGATGGTTAACTGAGCTGTGGCGGGCAAGAGAAATGCCAGACAAACAATTGTGAATACACAGAATCGACACATGGAACGTGGGGGTAGGAGTGGGGGTTGAAGAAATGACGATGGGACGATGGGACCACCTGAGTTCACCGTAGCGGGCAAATATGAATCCACCATTAATAGGATGGGAGTTTCTGATAAATCTATTTCAAGGCTGCATTTGTAATAAATGCCTCCGGAAAGGTGAGCACGTCCTCTCGCCCGGATCTTCCCGCTGCCATCCAGGTAATGGCACTCTTGCCAACGTATTTTAAGGGGAAATTCCCCACAGCTACCCTGTCTAGGGCACAATGCCACGGTAAATTCAATCAACCGGCAAGGCTTGAGGCGAGTTGATCAGCACAGAGATCGCCAGCACGTAGGAGAACCCTATAAAACAGGATCAGCAACTACCAGTTCTTGATCCACTTGGCCCTGTTCTCTTCCCTCTTCTCCTTATCATCCCCGTATGACCAGAGGTCAAAGGAGCCTTTATTGTAGAACCGATCCTCCTGATTCTTATCGTAAACCCTGTAATGATAAGGATGTCCGAACCCGTCAATCACAAACCAACCCTTGCCGTCTTGTTCAGCAACAAGCCCCTCGGACTTAAGATCAACGAGTTTATGGTTTCCTTCCCTCCCATCTGAAGTGATTCCTTTTCCTCCTTCAATCTCGTCATCCCCGTCATCACTGAGAGCCTGGTAGAGAGCAATCGCTCCCTCTCGTCCATCACCAGTATTATTAACCGGTCGCGGATACTCACCCCATTCATGGTAATATTTCTTGAGCCCGGCCTCGATCACGACCAATCCCGCACGGGTCTTTTCCTCAGCCGCCTTGTTCTGGGCGTAACTGATACCGGCGATTGTCATTGCCATCAGGATCGCGAGGATCGTGATAACGGTAAGCAGTTCAATCAGGGTAAAGGCAGAACTCCCTGTTCTGCCCCGATTGTCATGGATGGGGTTCATGATGGATTTGGGGGTTAAGGTGCACGGAACGGTGAATTTTGATTCACTCAAGTGAAGGACATTTGGCCAACTCTTTTTATTGATTAGCCACTCCCTTGATAATCTCCACCATGGGAAGGAATAATGCCATCACAATTACACCGACCACCACAGCCAGAACAACAATCATCAGTGGTTCCAGCATTGATGTCAGTGCTGACACGGCATTATCCACCTCATCATCATAGACATCAGCAACCTTAAGCAGCATTTCAGGCAATTGTCCGGTTTCCTCTCCCACATCCACCATGCTTATCACCATCGGCGGAAAAACCTTGCTTGCCTCGAGAGGGTTTACAATGGATTCACCCTCCTTGACCGCATCATGAACATTCTGGATAGCATTCGAAATCACCGCATTACCGGCAGTATCACGGGTGATGTTAAGCGCCTGGAGAATCGGCACCCCGCTTGTCACCAGAGTTCCCAGCGTCCGACTGAACCGGGCAATTGCGCTTTTGCGCTGCACCGACCCAAAAAGCGGCAGCTTTAACTTAATCGCATCAATCACCCGACGACCAGCAACAGTTGTAGCAAATACCTTGAACATTACAACCAGCACAACCAGCGCTATACCAATCGGCACAATCTGTTCCTTAAGGTTGGCACTCAGGTTGATTACAAACTTCGTCAATCCAGGCAACGCATCCTTTGAGCCGAGCATGTCTTCAAATATATCCTCAAACTTCGGGACAATGACGGTAAGCAGGAAAACCATGATCGCAGAGGCGATAAGCATGACAATCACCGGGTAAACCATCGCCGCAATAATCTTGTTCTTCAGCTTTTGTGCCTTCTCCGAATACTCAGCCAAACGTATCAGTACCACCTCGAGCACACCGCCAAGTTCACCCGCCTTCACCATATTGACGTAGAGTTTATTGAAAATCTTGGGATGCTGGGCAAGGCTCTCAGAGAAAGTACTTCCGGTCTGGACTGAATCAGCAATATTAACGATTGTTCTCTTGAGAACCGGATTCGGTTCCTGCTTGGCCAAGACTGTGAGACCACGCAGAAGCGGCAGACCTGAATCAATCAGCGTTGCCAGTTGCCGGGTGAAAATCATGAGCACCTTGCCCTTGATCTTGCCCGAGGAAAGAAATGAAAGCTCCTTGGATTTACGCCGAGCACGGCCCTTGCCTTTGCTCTTTCCAACCTTCAACTTGCCCTTGCCCTCCTGAACTATTTGGGTTGGGTAAACACCGCTTTGGCGAAGCTGTCCGATAGCCTCGGACTCTGAACCGGCATCAAGGGCACCGGAGATCTCTTCACCCTTGGCATCAACGGCGATATAATTAAATACGGGCATGGTAACTTGGGATGGAAAGCTTTGGAGTTGGGGTTAAAATAAGACTTTAGCCTTGGTGCCACGCTGCTGGCAATCCAAGATTGCCCTAATCAGAGTCAATACAATACTGGATTCTAGGTGTATTTAAGCACTTCCTCAATTGTCGTTTTGCCATTGTAAATATTGCGCAGACCGTCATCACGCAAAGTGCTCATCCCCAGTTCAATCGCCTTCTGGCGCAAAACCACGGTTGGAGCCCTCTCGGTTATCAACTCGGCTATAGGTTCACTGATATCAAGTAATTCGAAAATCCCCTGGCGTCCCCGGTAGCCGGAATTACCACAATTATCACATCCTCCGCCGGTAAAAAACTTTTTGTCGCCAATGTCCTCAGGGCTCAGTCCAAGCTCTCCAAGAAGTGCGACACTGGGCTCATAAGGCTGGCGACACTCCTCACAAATGGTACGCAAAAGCCGCTGACCGAGAATCCCCTCAAGTGAAGCGGCTACCAGAAAAGGTTCGCAGCCCATGTCAACCAGGCGGGTCACTCCACCCGGAGCATCATTGGTATGCAATGTGGAGAAGACGAGGTGCCCGGTCAGGGATGCCTGGATTGCAATCTGCGCTGTTTCAACATCACGCATTTCACCAACAAGAATGCGATCGGGATCCTGACGAAGAAAGGCCCGGAGAATGCGTGAAAATGTCAAGCCAATCCCCTCATTAACCGGGATCTGCATGATCCCCTCAACATCATACTCCACTGGATCCTCGGCTGTAAGCAACTTGCTGTCGATGGTGTTAATCCTCCGCAGGCAGGCATAAAGTGTAGTCGTCTTACCAGCACCAGTGGGACCGGTAACAATGAAGATACCATTGGGCTTAACAATGGTCTCCTCAATATAGTCATAAATCGGAGTCGGCAGGCTCAGGTTGTCCAGATCAAGACTCACCGACGCGCGGTCCAGCACTCTGAGTACCACACTCTCACCAAAGGTTGTCGGCAAAGTGGAAACCCTGAAGTCCACATCACGCCCGGCCAATGACATCACAATGCGCCCGTCCTGCGGAATACGGCGCTCGGCAATATTGAGGTTCGACATCACCTTGATGCGAGAAATAATTGTATTGGAGAGGTGCAGCGGTGGTGGCGCCATCTCATAGAGCGCCCCGTCCACCCGGTAGCGGATCTTGAAGTCATCCTCGAAAGGCTCAAAATGAATATCAGAAGCCTGTTCACGCATCGCCTGCTCCAGAACAAGGTCTATATACCGCACAATTGGCGCCGAGTTTACTTCAGAATCTGAATCCTCATCACTGAATGCCACCGTCTTCAGTTGGGACAGAATGTCATCCATTGCCCCGGCGCCTTCACCCGCTGTATAGACTCGCTCGATGAAATCAAGGACTTGCTTGGTATCAGCAACACAAAAAACAATCTCCTTACCAAGGGCAAAGCGGAGATCCTCTCCAATCTGCGCATTGAGTGGGTCTGCCAGTGCCACGGTAAGGGCAGATCCGTCATGACTTACCGGCACTGCCTGGTAAAGACGTGCCGTCCCCGAGGGTATTGCAGCAACAAGCTCCGGAGGAGGACTGAATCCCTTGATGTCAATATACTGGGCCCCCAGATCCTCGGCAATAATGCCAAATACCTGCTCACGTGTCATTAGACCATAATCAACAGTCAGCTGCACGATATCCTTACTCGAAGTCTTCAGCTGATCCTCCAATTCCTCAGCTTGCGCGTCAGAAAGATAGCCACGCAATTTAAGGAGATCTATAACTGCTCCGGGGGTCATTATTGTATACTGGGAATGATTCTTAAATTGAGTTCAACTGGCGTCCGACATGGTCACATTAATAATCTCTTCAGCGGAAGTCATGCCGCTAAGGATTTTACGAATACCGTCTTCGCGCAGAGTGCGCATACCCAGCTCACGCGCCTGACGTCGAAGTTGCGGCGTTGAAAGGTTCTCATTGACCATATGGCGCACCTCGTCATCAATCTGGAAAATCTCAAAGATACCCGCCCTCCCCTTGTAACCAGTCGCCCTGCACTTTACGCAACCATCCGGCTTCATTATAGAAGCGTCCGCCATCTGGGCCGCGTCAACATTCAGAATCCGTATCTCCCTCTCCGCCAACTCCCCTGAAGTTTTACACTCACCGCACAGTTTACGGATCAGGCGCTGGGCAATAATCGCCCGGACAGCTGATGCAATGAGAAAGCGCTTCACTCCAATATCTGCAAGACGGGCGACCGCGCTTGGTGCATCATTGGTATGTAGAGTCGAAAACACCAGGTGACCGGTTAATGAGGCATTAATTGCAATCGAGGCCGTCTCAAGGTCACGAATCTCACCGATCATAATAATATTGGGCGCCTGTCGGAGAATCGACCGCAGAGCCGCCGCGAAGCTCATTCCCACATCCTCCTTTACCATCACCTGATTAATTCCAGACATCTGGTACTCAACCGGATCCTCGACAGTGATTATCTTCCTGTCAGGCTTGTTAATATAATTCAAACACGCATAAAGTGTTGTCGTCTTACCCGATCCGGTGGGTCCCGTCACCAACAGTATGCCATCAGGCAAGGTGATTAAGTTCTCAAAAATGGCCTGGTCGTCACTGAGAAATCCCAACTGCGGCAACCCCAGTTTAAGTGCCTCCTTGTCAAGAATCCGCATTACCACTGACTCGCCATGATTCGTCGGGACAGTCGACACCCGTAAGTCCACATCCTTCTCACCAAGCCTTAACTGAATACGCGCGTCCTGGGGCAGACGTTTCTCGGCGATACTCATTGCGCCCGTCATTATTTTAATCCGCGCAATAATGGCGGTTAACAGGTTGCGCGGATGGTTGGCTACATCATGCAGCAGACCATCAATACGATAACGAACACGCACTGATTTCTCAAGAGGCTCAATATGAATATCAGAAGCACCGGCAGTAAATGACTCCCTGAGAATCTGGCCAACAAGTTTAATGATCGGCGCATCACTAGCCTCCGGCTGCGCCGGCCCTACCCCACCGGCATTCTCGGAAACAACAATCATGTCATCGCTGGCTGCGCTACCGCCTATAGCTTCCTCATACCACCGACCAATGGCGTCATTAACCTGCTCAGGGGAAGCGCACCGCGCATCAACATCATAATTGAGCACATGGTTAAGACTGTCCAGCGTCTCAAAATCGAAAGGATCACTGACCGCAACCTGCAGACGATTCTCATCAAACCCGATAGGCACCATCCGATAACGCCTGGCATCCTCAAGACTAACGAGCGCAACAATCTCCTCAGGCGGAGTAAAATGGGTAAGGTCTACAAATTCCCGGCCGGCGTTGACCGAGCAAACACGGGCAACATCAAACTCCTTGACTTGTCCGGTGCGAATCAGCGTCTCAACCACTGACTCCGTTCCCTGGCGCTGCCCGCGCGCATCTTCAACCTGATCTGTAGAGAACAGCTCAGCCTCTAAAAGGATCTCAACAAGATAATCTTCTTTAGCGGAATACAAGATGTTTGAAATGTTGGGGCCAGCGCAGTCCACCTTCAGAACAGGAAAGCGGACAGCGGGAGGTTCTATACCAGTAATCTTTATTCACTGGCAAGCCTTTTCACTCAGTGCCGCCCTTTTAAATTAATAACAGCTAGCAGCCAGGAGAGTAACCCCGCTCTTGGTTACAATGTAAGGACATCTGTTTTTATTGTTTGCCCCTGCTATCATCAATCCGGAAAATAATTTCTCCAGGAAGCTGTAGATTCAAACGATCCCGGGCGAAGGCCTCAAGATAATGCGGATCGTTCATCGTCCGCCTCTCCTCTTCAAGCTTACGTTGCTGCGCATTACAAAGTTCTTCATACCTATCCTGCAAGGCTGCATTCCGTGCATCAAGAACATTTAATTCCTCGCATTCAGGCACAAAGAAAGAAAATACCAGCAAGCAAGAAAATAAAAATGCCACGCAGGCAAGCAACCGGGTCAGTCGTTGCCAGATATCAGGCCCCACCTGATGTCGATTAAAGCGATCCGGAACACGACGCGATCTCTTATTTACCATAAATAGTCCAGTTTCCTAGACTTTCAATTTACCACCATATACAGCATTCGCACCAAGTTCTTCTTCAATTCTCAGCAGTTGATTATATTTGGCAATTCGGTCGGAACGGCTAAGCGAGCCGGTCTTGATCTGCCCGGCGTTGGTGCCCACTGCGATGTCCGCTATGGTTGCGTCCTCAGTTTCACCGGAGCGATGTGAGATCACGGCAGTGTAATCATGGCGCATCGCCAGTGAAACCGCATCCAAAGTCTCGGTCAGTGAACCAATTTGGTTCACTTTAACCAAAATTGAATTCGCCGTGGAGGCATCAATTCCACGCTGGAGAAACTTGACATTAGTCACAAATAAATCATCCCCGACAAGTTGCGTCCGAGCACCAATCTTCTCCGTCAGGATCTTCCAGCCATCCCAATCATTTTGATCACAGCCGTCCTCAATGGAAATAATCGGATAGTTCTCCTGAAGTTGCGCATAGTAATCAACCAGTTCCTCGGCACTGCGCTCGGATCCGTCAGACTTCTTGAAAACATACTTACCCTTCTTTGCATCATAAAATTCACTGGATGCAACATCAAGGGCAATGGCAATTTGATCGCCAAGGCAATATCCCGCCTTATCAACGGCAATGCCTATAACTTCGAGCGCATCATCCGCCGAATTCAAGTTGGGAGCGAACCCACCCTCATCACCAACTGCAGTGGATAAACCCCGGTCACTGAGAACTCCTGCCAGTGCATGGAATATCTCTGCCCCATAACGTAATCCCTCGGAAAAACTCGGAGCCCCCTTGGGAATAATCATAAATTCCTGAAAATCAATCGGGGCATCCGAATGTTCGCCACCATTGATAATGTTCATCATCGGCACCGGCAGCGTTACAGCATCTTCACCCCCAAGATATTTATACAGTGGCAGCCCAACTGCTGTTGCCGCGGCTTTCGCGTTTGCCAACGATACACCCAGCACCGCGTTTGCCCCGAGGTTCTTCTTGTTCGCAGTTGCGTCCAGATTAATCATTGCCTGATCAACGGCGCCCTGATCAGCGGCATCACCACCGATAAGAATCTCGGCAATCTTCCCGTTTACATTGGCCACCGCCTTTTGCACCCCCTTGCCGCGGTAGCGGGCATGGTCACCATCACGCAGTTCCCAGGCCTCGTGCTCACCGGTACTCGCTCCGCTGGGAACTGCGGCACGCCCCACAATCCCTCCGTCAAGGCACACATCCACCTCAACCGTTGGGTTCCCCCGTGAATCAATAATTTCTCTGCCCTTAACGGCCGTTATTGTAGTGGCTGACATGGTTCTATTTCAAGATAGTTGGGTTATGGTGATCAATGTGATCAAAAGACAAATTAAGGGAACCGAACTACCCGCTGTCCTGACATCCTGTCGCGAGTCACCCGCTCTGGCCAACATATGGCTTAATCGATGCAATCCGGACTTTGCGAGTTTCGCCGTCATTCTCGGTTGGCAACTCAAGCTCATCACCGGCAACTTTCCCCAACAAGGAGGCTCCCATTACCGACAAGTAAGAAACGATGCTTCTATCAATGTCAGTATCCCACGCACCAAGCAAGGTAACCGCCTCAACATTTCCACTGCCCACATCCTCAATGTCGACAACCGTTCCAACGGTAACCGCTGACCCGTCGGCTTCAGAGAAATCAGTTCCCCGGGCCATGGTAATTTCGGCCTCAAGCTCTGCCTTCTGACGCATGAGCACTGCCTGCTGCTGCTTGGCTGCCTTGAATTCGAAGTTTTCTTTCAGGTCGCCGTATTCGGCGGCAATACCGATCTCCTTGGAATTCTCCGGTATTTTCTTGTTCACGATATCCTCAAGCTTTTCCTGACGTTGCTGGAGGCTCTCCCAGGATACAATCACCCCGGAAGACTGCGAACCTTGCTTGCTCTTCTCTGCCTTCTCCCCGGTAATCAGGTCTTCAACAGCAGGGAACGCCTTGATAATGCGTGCCAACAATGAATTCTTGTTTAGACCCTCAAAAACCGCCGTCGATTGTATGCGGCGCGTGAAGTGGCGCACTTCCGCGGTATCACTGCTAGCAAGCAGATCAGGGACTAGTTCCTTATCATCCATCAACAAATCATGAAGGCGATTTGTCTTGGGAGTTGATTCGTCAAGATGATCCCGTTCGAGTGCCGCGATAATGGCAGCAGAAATACCCGCTTCGCAGAAAACCTCTGCAGCTAAGCCCTTGCGTTCTTTGCATATCCACGCCAGCACTTCGGCCCCGAGGCTCCGCTGACGCAACCCGATGACAAGATCACGGGAAAGTTCATCACCTTTGCCACTCTCGTTGATAAACTTGGAAATTTCCGCAATCGCTCGGGCACCTGAGCCCTCAAGGGCGCTGATCAATTCCTTGACCCATGCCTCACCGGAGATCTCCTGTATCACCTGATAGACCTGCCGTTGACGCGCAACCCCCATGCCCTTGACTATTTCAGGAAACCTCTCCCGATAATCGCGCAGCACATCTGCAATCGGCAATCGCCCGTCATCCTCAAATCCATCAATGTCTGCCACAAGAGCATCACGCGCCAGCAACAGTTCAACTGCCACCCCGGGTGTCCTTTTAATGGCAACGCTTACTGTTGAAGTTGCCATCTTGATGATATCTTCAAGTTCAATCGCAGGTTCCACGAATATTTCCAGATCCTTACGGATATTCTCCAGGACTTTAATCTTGGCCTTGATATCCTTTGCCGCTTCAAAATCCCCAATCAAGGCCTCACCAGCGCTCATGCTCGTATCACGCAATTCAAATGGAATATTTCTTTTCGGAGGCAACGCAAAACAACGATCCGAGCGAATCTGCCTTTTGGCTGACTCCCACCAGCTGCGGTATTTATCCTCGGGAACAATCCGCCCCTTTACCTTATCCTCCCACCTATCCAGCAGCATTGATCCACCAAAACTGCTTAAGAGCTGCTTGGCAAAATCCACAGGATCCTCAATTGCCAGTTTCTTGATCCCTTCGGGATCACGGGCAAATTTGGCAAAAATATGATCCGCATCAAGAACTTCAAGAGAATCGGCCGCAAACTGCAATTTCATCCCGTGCCCGGATTTGTCCTCAAAATCAATCACCATCCGGTCCCCGAACAAATCCCATTCTTTCACGATCCCCGAGCCCCAACTCTTATGCAGGCAAAAAGCCCCAGGTTCCAGGTGAGAAATCTTTTCACCTATCTGGGGATCAAGTCGACCAGCGTCAACCAATGTTTGAACCTGCTCATGCATAGGGCGCGCACAATAGAAACGACCGAGATCAATCGCAACGGCAAATGCAAATCAATTTAACCAAATTTTCCGAATTTTCCGAATTTTCCGAATTTTCCGCCTGTTAGCCCCCTGAATATCATGGGTTGAACGTTTTTTTCGAAAATTAAGGTTGTCAAAGTTTCCCGGATCCACCTAACTTAATGCAGTTATCACATGAAAAAGCTTATCATTTACGCATTCGCCACCTGCATGCTCGTCACGAGTTCCTCCTTTGCTGACATCCAGTCGCCTCCCGGAGGAAAACAAAATCGTATTCGTAAGCTCTCGAGAGCAGTGGGAAATATTGTTTACGGTATGAATGAGATTCCCTCCACTTGGTCACGCACCGTGGATGCAGAAGGTTCAGTGTATGCGGCAAGCTACGGAATTATCAAAGGCACTTACCGTTCTGTTATTCGCGCCGGCTATGGCGTTTACGAGTTCGCTACATTTCCTTTTGCCACCTACAAGGGCAGTTTCCGCCCGGGTTATGGAGGCAAGAGCATTTGGTGGGATCTCAATCACGGCTACTCTGAACTTGTTCCTGAACTGGGCTTCCAAAGCAAATTCGGCACCGGTAGAAGCCAGAAATGGTAAATCTACAGGGATTGCTATAAATAACGTTTTCATAAAACCCGCCCTTTTAAAAAAGGGCGGGTTTTTTGTGACTCGTATACCCCGCCGGGGGGCAAATCTGCTGTTTTTACGCCTTGCAAATGAGTAATTTTCCCCGATGATTGCCGCCCGCGAGTCATATAATCTGCCGTTGGTCCCTGGGTGCCGGACATAATAAACTGGTCCGGTTCACCAAACTCGTCAGGGGGAACCCGGCAAAACAGACAAACTACCAATGCCAGCTCGATTAACCCGGTTCGAAATGCCGGATCGCCTTACCAAAGACGAAACCACTGCCACGGAAACCTATTCCCGCTTCACTGCAGAGCCTTTTGATGCCGGCTACGGCCATACTGTTGGCAACTCCCTGCGGCGTGTATTACTTTCCTCCCTCGAAGGTGCATCCGTCACCTCGATAAAAATAAAAGGTGCCCAACATGAATTCGGCAGTCTTCCGGGTGTCTTGGAGGACATTACCGACATCGTCCTTAACTTGAAGAAAATCAAGTTCAGGCACTTCGAGAACAAGGAACCGAAAATGCTCGACCTGAAAGTGACCAAAACCGGCGAAGTTACAGCCGCTGACATCACCGAAGATGCCCAGTATGAAGTAATCAACAAAGACCAGCTCATCTGCACACTTGACCGCAAGATGAGCTTTGAATGTGAAATGGAAGTGCGGGTCGGACGCGGTTTCGCCACCGGTGACGAGAATAACCGTGAGGATATGCCCATCGGGGTCATCCCGATTGATTCAATCTTCTCGCCGGTAACCCGGGTGAAATACAATGTGGAAAACACCCGCGTGGGGCAACGCACGGATTACGATAAGCTTGTCCTTGAGATTTGGACTGACGGTCGCCTTGAGCCTCATGACGCCCTTACCCAGTCCTCGGCAATATTGCGGCATCACCTTGATGTTTTTGTCGACTACGACGACAACCAGATTGAGTTTGAGGATAAGCCGGAAGCTGAAAGTGAAGAAAACGCCGAGCTTCGCAAGCTTCTCAACATGAGCGTCAACGAAATTGAACTATCAGTTCGCGCGGCAAACTGCCTGAACAATGCCAACATTACTTCCGTTGGTCAACTCGCCCTCAAATCCGAGGCTGAAATGCTTAAATACCGCAACTTCGGCAAAAAGTCGCTTAACGAGATCAAGGAAAAACTCCAGGAGCTTGGGCTCTCACTCGGCATGCAGCTTGATGCCACCCTGCTTGATCCCGCCCTTCTGGCCGGAACCCTCCACATACCCGAACCCCTGGGGCCAGGGCTTGAGGATCTTATCGCCGCTAACCTGGACGACTGAAAAACATCAGGTTACCAGCACAAATTCGCGTTGCGTGAAATAACCTAGAGCCTATAATCACGCTCCCAGCATACCACACACCTTACCAGTAGCTCTGCCAACACGACAACTGCTGCCCGGGCCATGAGACACCGCCGCAAAACTAGTAAACTCCAGCGCACCAAAGCGCATCGTCGTTCCCTGCTCGCCAACCAGGCATGCAGCTTGATCGAACATCGCCAGATCCGCACCACACTTGCCAAGGCCAAGGCATTGCGGCCGATTGCTGAAAAACTTGTCACCTGCGGGAAAAAAGGACTTATCGCCGAACAGTCCGGGGAAACAGCAACAGCAGTTCACTACCGCCGTCGCGCCTTCGCCTTTCTGCGCCAGAAAGACGCCGTAAAAAAACTTTTTGCGGAAGTCGCTCCAGCCTCCACCGACCGTGTCGGCGGCTATACGCGAATCACCAAGCTGGGAGCCCGGCCAAGTGACGCGGCACCGATGGCCTACATTTCCTGGGTTGATCTCTTCGTTGAGAGTGAAGACGATACCATTGAGGAAACTGCTGAGGCAACGGCTCAAGGTTAATCTCTCCGGCGAGATAATCGTCAAGAAACCTGGATTTTGAGGAATGTTTTTGTTGCCACACAAGTGCAACTATTAGTCTCGGCAGGACTTCACCGGCAAGCGTGCTCCCACGCAGCGAATTGCGCTATTCTTTAGCACGAATCCGCTAAAGTAAAAAAACCTGCCAAAGCCCCGTTTAACCAAGGCAGGGAGGGTCGAATATTGCTGCTTATCGCCACCTTTCGCGCCACAACTGCAGCGGAGACCTTGAAAAATCCAATAATTCGTTTATAATGATAAACTTCCCAAGAAATTTACAGTATTCCTGATGTCCACCATTGCCATTATTGGCCTGACCCTGTTCCTGTGCAGCGCCACCGCTATATGGGTCACCCTGCGCGCCTCCTCAGACGCGGACCGCTGGCGTCAATCACTGCGTAAGCGCGCCCGGTTTCTGCGCCACAACCCTCCCCGCGCTGAAGCTGACAGCGATAAGGTCAGGCCTCTGGCTGACCGTCGCCGCCTTGATGCGAGCGCCCGTAAGCTGGAAGGCACAACGTTTTTCTTCTAGGGGAATCACTCCTCTGCGTTGCCCACCGCCAATGCAGACCGTCTGTTTTGCCTTGAGGACTTGGCCCAGGGCTGTGTAGGCAATCCTCCCATGCAACGGCCAATGACTGAAATACCGTGAGATTAAGTCCCGGAAGATCGTCTATTTACAAGAAAACTTAAGTCCTCGTGCCCGCCAGCTGTCTTGACGTACCGAACGACACTGCTAGGTTCTATCTGGTTTTCTTATAATAAACAATCGATGAGCATCAGGAGAAAACAGTATTCGGGCTGTGGCAGCAAAGTTCACCTTCAGCCACTGATGTCACGCCGCCGGGATTTCCTGCAGGTGGGACTGATTGGCGGACTCGGGCTTAGCTTGCCGCAATTCCTGCGGATGGAGGCAAACGCCGCGCAGAAACACTACGAGTCCAAGGAGGGGCCGGCAAAGTCGGTGATCCACATCTTCCTGCCCGGCGGCATGGCCCAGCAGGAATCCTTTGATGCCAAGCCCTACGCCCCCACTGAATACCGCGGCCCGCTTAATTCCATCGGCACAAAGATCGTCGGCACCCGCTTTGGACCCCATTTCAAGAACATCGCAGCCATCGCCGACAAGTTGGTGGTAATAAACTCCCTGACTCACGGAGAGGCAGCACACGAGCGCGGCGTGCACAACATGTTCACCGGCTACAAGCCGAGCCCGGCACTCAGTTATCCGAGCTTCGGCAGTGTTGTCAGCCACGAGTTCGGCCCGCGCGCCAACCTGCCTCCCTACGTATGTATCCCGAGCCAGCCAAACGAGCATGCCGGCAGCGGTTACCTCAGTTCTGCCTACGGAGCCTTCAGCCTCGGCAGTGACCCCGCCAGTAGCAACTTCACAGTTCGCGATCTGAAACTGCCCGGCGGAATCGATGAATCCCGCTTCAGCAAACGCAAGTCGATCCTGCAAACCGTCGATGCCCACTTCAGGGAGACCGAGAAATCCGACGCGGTCGATGCCATGGACACCTTCTACCAGCGCGCCTACAGCCTGATCAGCTCGCAAAAAGCCCGCGAGGCTTTTGACCTCAACAAGGAGCCGGCAAAACTGCGCGATGAATACGGGCGCAACTCGGCCGGTCAACGCATGTTGCTCGCCCGGCGCCTTGTCGAATCCGGCGTGCGCTTCGTTTCCCTTACCTACGGTGGATGGGATCACCACGATAACGTGAAAGGCGCCTTTGAAAAACAGGCTCCGCCCCTCGACCAGGCCTACGCGCGACTGATCCGCGACCTTGATGAACGCGGACTGCTCGACTCGACACTGGTGATGCTCACCTCGGAGTTCGGGCGCACCCCGAAGATCAACAAGAACGCAGGACGCGACCACTGGCCCAAGGTCTTCAGCGGACTACTCGCCGGGGGAGGACTCAGGAAAGGAGTGGTCCACGGCAAGTCCGATGCCCTGGCTGCTGAACCGGAGGAAGACCCGGTTTTCCCCGCAGACCTTGCAACCACTGTCTATAAACAACTTGGAATCATTGCCGATAAGGAACTGATGGCCCCGGGGGACCGGCCTATCGAAATTGTCGCCGGCGGTAAAATCATCTCCAACATTATCGCCTGACCGGAAAATTACCCATCGCATACCCGATGAAACCGACCAGCCTGTTTTTGGCACTGGCACTGGCACTTCTGACAATTGCCACTCAAGACGTCTTTGCATCAAGTCCTTCCCTCAGTAACATCCTGCCGCGCGGTGCCAAGATCGGCACTGAGATCGAGCTTAATTTTCACGGCGACCGGCTTGATGACGCTGTCGAGATCATGCCTTACACCCCGGGGTTTGCGATCGGGGCAATTGAGGTAATCAGCCCCAAACACATCAAGGCAAAGGTAACCATCGCCGCGGATGCGAAGCTCGGTGAGCACCTGATGCGGATACGCACCAGTAGCGGGCTCTCACCGATAAAGAGCTTCTGGGTCGGTCAATTTGACAGCCTCGCGGAAAAGGAACCCAACAGTGACTTTGCCGCCCCGCAACCCGTGACAATGAACACCACAATGGAAGGAGTGCTGGAAAATGAGGATGTTGATTACTATGTCACTGAGGCCAGGAAAGGGCAGCGCATCAGTGCCGAGGTTGAGGGCATCCGTCTGGCCGGGGCTTTCTACGATCCCTATGTCGCAATCCTCAACAGCGAGCGCTTCGAGTTGGCCGCATCTGATGACACCGCATTGCTCCTGCAAGACAGTGCCGTTTCGGTAATCGCACCTGCTGATGGCAAGTACATCATCCAGATCCGCGAGAGCTCCTACACAGGGAATGGCAACTGCAGATACAGGCTCCATGTCGGTGCATTCCCCCGCCCCATGGCAGTCTACCCTGCCGGCGGACAATCCGGCAGTGTTATTGAAGTCAGATTGATCGGCGACTCCGCAGGGGAAACAACCAGGACGGTGACTCTGCCCCCGCAAGCCGATGCCCGTTTCCCCATCCACGCTGAAGCTGACGGCCTGATCTCTCCTGCCCCGAATATCCTGCGGGTTTCCCCCTTCCCCAATGTCCTCGAAACTGAACCAAACAACAACATGGCCCAGGCCACAGTTTCCCCCGTCCCGCTTCCCGCCGCACTCAACGGCATCATTAATGAAAACGGTGACCAGGACTGGTTCCGCTTCTCCGCTAAGAAGGGACAGCGCTTCATCTTCCGAGCACACGCAAAATCAATTGGTTCCCCCCTCGACACCGTCCTTAATATATATGGTCCTGACAAGAAAGGCATCAGCGGTAATGACGACGCCGATAACCGGCAGGACAGTAAAATCGACTTCACCGCCCCCTCGGACGGGGAATTCACGATCCGAATTCGCGACCACCTTAAAAAGGGAGGCGCTAGCTACGTCTATCGCATCGAGGCGCAAGCGCTCTCCCCCGACCTTGGGCTTACCATCCCCTACTTCGGGCGGGCGGATTACCAGTCCCGGCAAATGGTCTATGTCGCCCGTGGAAACCGCTTCGCCACACGCATCAATGCCGGCAGGGTAAATTTTGGCGGTGATCTCCTGCTCGAGGCAATCGGTCTCCCACAGGGAGTCACGCTCAAGGCCGACAAAATGCACACAAGTGTCAACTCTGGCGTCCTTCTCTTTGAGGCAGCCCCCGAGGCACCCGTTGCCGGGTCACTGGTGGATCTCATTGCCAAGCACGCTGAAGCAGAAAAGAACATCAGCGGTTGCTTTTCGCAGCCGCTGGACTTCGTCCTAGGACAACCCAACAATACTGTCTATTACAAGAGTAGAACGCCAAAGTTTGCTGTTGCCGTTGTCGAGGAACTTCCCTTTAAAATCAATGTCGCCCCTCCCAGCGTGCCACTGGTTCGCAACGGCACGCTCGGCCTGCGGGTCACAGTTACCCGTAAGGAAGGCTTTGATGCCCCGATCACTGTGCGCCACCTCTGGAATCCGCCCGGCATCAGTGCTCAGCCAACGATAAAAATTCCAAAGGGCCAGAACGAGATCATTTACACGCTTACCGCCAACAGCGGGGCACCCCTGCTTACCTGGCAAATTGCAGTGATGGGTGAATCAGATGCTGGAAAAGGGCAGATTCTCGCCAGTTCCGCCCTGGTGCCCATCACCATCGCGGAGCCATATCTGGGGATGAAAATTGAGATGGCCGCCGTTGAACAGGGTAAGGCCGGCGCAGTTGTCTGTAAATTAACCCAGTCCACCCCTTTCGAGGGCAAGGCCAAGGTGAAATTACTGGGTCTACCAGCCAAAGTAAGCTCTCCGGAAATTGAAATCGACAAGACCACCACCGAGATCAGCTTTCCGGTGAGCATTGCCCCGGACAGCCCGAAGGGCCAACACAAGAACCTCTTCTGCCATCTCACTATTCCAGTGGCCGGTACAAGCATCCCCCACAATGTCGGTCACGGCGGAGTATTGCGGATAGATCCTCCTCCAAAAAAACCGGCACCAAAGGTAGCCCCCAAGCCTGAGCAAAAAGAAAAACCTGCCACCGTGGCCAAGGTAGAACCGCCCAAAAAACCTCTTTCCCGACTGGAAAAACTCCGTCTTGAGGCAAAAAATAAATGAAATTAGGCCTACCTACGCTGCTTTTCATGGCTATTGCCCTACCCGCAAGCGGGGTAGATTTCGCAAAGGACATCCAGCCTGTCCTCGAGACCCGCTGCATCAGTTGCCACGGCGGTAAAAAGCAAAAAGGCAACCTCAACCTGAGCACTCTAGAAACCGCGCAAAAGGGTGGTGACACGGGGCCGGGCATCTTACCCGGAAAGACCGAAAAAAGCGAAATCCTCACCCGGATCACCCTTGCCCATGATGACGAGGATATCATGCCCCCTAAGGACGAGCCATTGAGTGCCGATCAAATTGCAACCTTCACTTCATGGGTCAGTGAAGGCGCTAAGTGGCCGGGGGGCATCATCCTGGTAAACAAATCCGCCAACAGTATTTCCACGGCAAATGATGCCGTGGGGCTTTTGTCTGTTGCCCTTTATCCTCCCACCGCCTCGCTCTCAACAAATGCCGATCTGCAGCGGCTTGTGGCCGTGGCAAGCTACCAAGACGGTACAACCCGCGACATCACCAGAAAAATCACCTTCAGCCCGGAGGACGCATCGCTGGTCAGTGTCGCTGGGAACCTCCTCCGCCCCCGGGCTAACGGCGAAACAAGCGTAACTGTGTCCTTTCACGGCAAGCAGGTAAAAATCCCGCTGAAAGTCGCCGGGGCGGCTGAAAGTCGCCCGGTCAGTTTCCGGCTTGATGTAATGCCGATCTTCATGCGTGCCGGCTGTAACACGGGCTCATGCCACGGTTCAGCCCGGGGACAGGACGGCTTCAGGCTTTCGCTCTTCGGTTTTGATCCCGCCGGCGATTATCACCGAATCACCCGTGAACTCACCAGCCGGCGCATCAACCTCGCGCTCCCCGGTGAAAGTCTGCTTATCGAGAAGGTCACCGAGACAGTACCGCATACCGGCGGCAAGTTGTTTGACAAGAACAGCGATTACTGCAAAACACTCAACCGCTGGCTGGAAGCAGGGGCACCGGATGACCCCAAGGACATTGCCACGCCTGTTGCACTGGATATCTACCCGGAACAAGTCGTCCTTGAAGGCAGGAACTCACAGCAGCAATTCATCGCGGTGGCTCAATACTCGAACGGGACCACAAGGGATGTCACCGCACTTACGGTTTTCGAGTCAAACAACTCCCCCACAGCAGCAATCAGCAAGGATGGAATCGTAACCGCAGGCAACCGCGGTGAAGCCTTCGTGATGGCACGGTTTGCCACCTTTACAATGGGAGCTCAGGTCATCGTCATTCCGAAAGACCTGCAGTATCAACGCCCGGAATTTGTTGCCCTGAATTACATCGATCCCCTGGTCGCCGGGAAACTCCACAAACTGCGTATTGAGCCCTCCGGGTTATGCAGTGACGGGGAATTCCTGCGTAGAGCCACGATTGACATTACCGGAACACTCCCGGACGAGGAGCAATTCCGCCTCTTCATGGCTGACCCCTCTGAGAAAAAGCGGGGAAACCTTGTCGACACGCTGCTTGCCCGCAAGGAGTTCACCGAGGTCTGGGTGATGAAATTTGCCGAGCTTCTGCAGATCCGAACCAACCCAAACAACCAAGTCAGCTACAAGGCCACACTCTTGTATTACAACTGGCTGCAGGAGCGCATCGCCAACAATGTCCCCTTTAATAAAATTGTTCAGGAACTGCTGTCATCAACCGGAGGGACATTCACCAATCCCTCGACCAACTATTACCAGATTGAACGGGACACCCTGAAGCTTTCCGAGAATGTTGCACAGGTGTTCATGGGGATGCGCCTGCAGTGCGCTCAATGCCACAACCACCCCTTTGACCGGTGGACAATGAACGACTACTACTCATTTGCCGCATTTTTTTCCCAGATCGGCCGAAAGCGAGCTCAGGATCCGCGCGAGGTGGTCGTTTACAACCGATCCAACGGCGACATGAAACACCCTGTTGGCGGCAGGGTCATGGAACCGGTTTTCCTCGGTGCCGAGAAGCCCGAGATAAAGTCCGGGCAGGACAGGCGGGAAATCCTCGCAGAATGGATGGCATCGCCACAGAACCCGTTCTTCTCCCGCAATCTGGCGAACATCGTGTGGGCGCACTTCTTCGGGGTCGGAATTATTGACCCGGTGGATGATGTCCGCATCAGCAACCCCGCATCCAATCCCCAGTTGATCGCCACCCTCGCGCAACGCTTCACTGATTACAATTATGACTTCAAGCGCCTTGTTCGCGATATCTGCACATCACGCACCTACCAGTTGTCCACCAGAGTCAACGAAAGCAACGAGGGGGATGCCAGTAACTTCTCACACGCTCCCATCCGCAGGATGCGTGCCGAGGTAATGCTCGACGCAATCAGCCAGGTCACTGACACAAAGAACAAATTCAAGGGACTACCGCTCGGTGCCCGTGCTGTCCAAATTGCTGACGGCAATGTATCCAGTTACTTCCTGAAAACCTTCGGGCGTGCCGAGCGCAAGACAGTTTGCTCCTGCGAGGTCAAAATGGAGCCCAATCTGGGCCAAGCCCTGCACCTCATCAATGGTGATGCCACCGGCAACAGGATAGCCAGCGGAAAAGTTGTTGCAGAGATGCTCGCCGCTGGAAAAGCCCCTGAACAAGTCATCGAGAATCTCTATATTCGGACATTCAGCCGTTTGCCAAGCGTAACAGAACGCGGCCAGCTATTGGCAAAGATTGATCAGGACCCGGCAAAGCACCGGCAGGATCTTGAGGATATTTTCTGGGCATTGCTCAACGCAAAGGAATTCATCTTTAACCACTAGGAGGATAATGGGAACCAGCGTTTCTCCAACCACACTACAAATCGCCCGGTTGGCTGAAAAAAAGAGCATCGGGCCAGTATTTACGTTATACGCGTGCCTCATATCCGGAGGATTGCTGTCAGCGAAAGCCGCGGAAAAGGTTACTTACGATGATCATGTGAGGCCCATCTTTGCTGATCGCTGTCTCAACTGCCACAATCCGGACAAGGCCAAGGGAGGACTCGATCTTACTACCTACGCCACCATGACACAGGGCGGCTCATCAGGGGAAATAGTGAATGCCGGTGAGCCCGGTAGTAGCCGTCTGTTTCGCTCGGTAACCCATGCGGAGGAGCCCTTCATGCCGCCAAAGGGCGAGAAACTGACAACCGAACGCATCAACCTTATCCGTGACTGGATTGCCGGTGGATTACTTGAAAACTCTGGCAGCAAGGCAAAATCCAGCAAGCCCGCCTTCAACATGGAGCTTGCGGAATCTCCCACCGGCAAACCCGAGGGCCCTCCGCCAATGCCTGAGCACCTGATCCTTGCCCCGGAGGTAACCTCCTCACGGGCCGCCACACCTTCAGACATCACCTCAAGTCCTTGGGCTCCACTCATCGCTCTCGCCGTACCAAGACAAATACTGCTCTACAACAGCAACACACTTCACCTTGAGGGCGTGCTTCCTTTCCCCGAAGGGACGCCGGCCACTCTGGCCTTCAGTCGCAACGGCACCATTCTTGTGGCAGGTGGAGGACGGGGTGGAAAATCAGGGCTCGTGGTAGGTTGGCAGGTGAAGTCAGGCAAGCGGGTATTCGAGATAGGAGCGGAATACGACGCCGTGCTTGCCGCTGACATCACAGCCGACCACAAACTGGTAGCCCTCGGAGGACCCGGGCGCAGGATTAAAATCTACTCAACCAAAAATGGCGAGGAAGTCGCCAATATCAAAAAACACACCGACTGGGTAACCGCCATCGCATTCAGCCCTGATGGCGTCCTCCTCGCTACCGGAGATCGCAACGGCGGTCTGTTTGTCTGGGAATCCGGCACCGGTAATCCCTTCTATACCCTAAAGGCTCACAGCAAATCAATTACAGCAATCAGTTGGCGCGCCGACTCCAACCTAGTGGCATCAGCATCAGAAGACGGCAGCGTGCGGTTGTGGGAAATGAACGAGGGTAAACAGGTTAAAAACTGGACCGGTCACAGCGGCGGCATCACTGACATGGCATATACTGCTGATGGGCGGATTGCCACCTGCGGTCGAGACCGGCAGGCAAAGGTATGGGATGGTAACGGTGACCAGAAAAGCGCCACCAAGGACTTTGCGGACATCCCGGTCACCGTGTGCCTGAATTACGATGGTTCGCGTTTAATCGCAGCTGACTGGGTTGGCAATGTCAGGGTTGTAAACAGCTCAGACGGGAAACCAATCGGCACCCTCCTGGCAAATCCTCCATCAATTGACACTCGCATTGCCCAGGTGCAAACAGTGATTAAAATCAAAGAGGAAAACCTCGAAAAAGCAAGGCACTCGCACTCGGAAAATCTTACCACAGCCCATTCCTCCGCAAAATATCTTGCCGCACTCCAGTCCGAGATTACCGCTCGGAAGCAGCAGGCAAACAAGGCAGAAAATGCCCTTCAGGAAGCACAATCAAAACTAACGGAAGGCAAGAAAAGCCATGCCGAAATCGTCAACAAAACAGATATTAGAAAACAGGAGATCAACAAGCTCGAAGCTGATCTTAAATCCCTTCCCCCGGAGGAGGAAAAGCGCACGCAGCTGGAAACAGCACTCACTGAAACCAAAGCCGCACTCGATCAACAACTGAAAGATCTGGCTGTCAATGAAGCTAAATCCAAAGAGACTGGAAGCGTGATAGACAATGCGCAAAAAAATCTTGCCGCCGCCACTGCGGCACTAGGCGCTACTTCGACCCGAGTTAAACCCGCTGAAGAGGATCATGCATCAAAGGCAAAGGTGGCAACAGGCTCCCTTGCCCTGGTTACTGCCGCAGAGCATGAACTGGCATCGGCATCCGCAAATAAGCTCCACTGGCAAGCCGCCAAAATTAATCTCGACCGCTACAAAAAAACATCTCTTCGTCCTATGCTAGAAGAAAAACTGGAGCACCTTAAACTCTCGCAAGCTCAGTCAAAGCAAACGCATGAACTGCATGTAAATACTGCGGCGACGGCTGCAAACACCCTTGCCGACACCCAAAAGACAGAGCTTCAATCCGTTGCTGCCCTAAACACTGCACGCAACCGCCTGCCCGAGCTCAAATGGGAGCTCCGTCTCGCTGAGGTGATTGCAAACCAGCAGCAAGGCTTCGCCGAAACCATTCAAAGTGCAATGAAGGAAGCCCCTGATTCACTAAAACCGAAGATCGAGGCAGCTATAACGGATGCCGGCAAGGCACTTGCCACATCGGACTCGAAAGTAACCCAAACCAGGGATCTGTTGGATCACAGCGTAGCGCGGGCACAATCTGCGCTCGATGAAATCCGATCCCGGGTTGCCGGTGCTCAAAAGGATCTCGCAACCCGGCAATCCGAGGAGGCTGCCGCCTTGCTCGTTCTGGGTGAAGCGGACAAGGCACATAAAGCGGGAACTGAAAAAATCGAGTTGCTCGACCGTGAAATATCCGATCTCTACAAGCGCTATCTGCAGACACTCCCCGCCCGGGCTGCAGGAGATCCTAAGAAATAACTCGTCCAGCCGATACTCAAACGGCTATATTCCCGCGTGATAAAACGCCTTGTTCTGCCTGCAGTAATTCTGGGATTGGCCGGTTGCAGCTTAACCGGTTCAAAAACCTCACGTGCCAGGAACTATGACTGGAGCGCACTTGATGCCTCGCTTCCTGACGGTTCCAGCATGACGCCCGCCCACAACCTCGCGCATCATGAATATCCATTCGACAACAGCGGAAAATACATCCCGGCATGGGCGGCAGAAGGTGAGAAACGCCATGGGCGTATTACCTATCCCGGTTCACACCCTGCAGGAAATCACGGTTCCTCCGCCAGAAAAATCGGCTACCAACATCACAAAATTGTCTCTGGAGATACGCTTTATGGCCTTGCCCGTCGCTATGGAACTAGCGTAAACGCCATCAAGCGCGCAAACAAAATGACTTCAGATCTTATTATAAAGGGACGCACCCTTAAAATTCCCTGAGGGTGAAATATCCTCTACTCTTCCCGCCCTTCACTGCCCTGCGCTTATCGCCCTCTCTTTTGCCGCTTTCCTTTCCGCCTTTGCTTTCTTTTTCTTCAACTTGCGTCGCAACTTGGGCCAGTAGTCCTCGCCGGCAATATAGCCGACGCATTTTCGACTGCCACAATGACATGGATGCTTGCGGTAATCCTCAAGGTCAAATCCGTAATTAAATGAGAGTTCCTCCCCTCCCGCGATTTCCCTCAGGGCCACCAGCCATATCTTTAAATCCTCATCAATCTGCGCCTCACAATTCGGTTCACAGGAATGATTGACCAGTCGTGCCGTGTTCCAATCAAAATTGCCATCAAGATCCCAGTTATCATCAAGAGTAAACAGGTAAACCTGGGCACCTCCGGTATCCTTCGACTCATCTAAAAGGACATGTCCACGCCGGTTGGACTCGTCCTTGTCAATACGTTCCCCCAAATATTTAATTACCTCTGTGCCCTCAGGAATATCTTTGACGGCAAACATTCCCCGCCCATGGACAACCGAGCCCCTTACTTCTGCCCATTGGGATTTGGCAGGCTTATTCTTTTTCCCCATCGGACGCCTTCCGTATCATCTCCAGCATTGGATGCAAGCGCATAATGCATCGCACCCAGCGATGCAATCGTTGCTCCTTTGCCTATATGCAAGAGAGCAAGCGCTAGAATGGCCTTCCCCGGAAACGTCGATCGTCACGCGGAGCCAACTGCTCGGGAGTTAGATTTATCAGTTCACTCTTCTGCTCGGCATTCAATGATTGGCTCGACTCAATGTATTCCACTGCTGAATCACGGTCCGATGACAACCATCGCCGGGTGGATCTCTGAACCTGCTCACTGCGCTGATCCGCATCAGAAATCGAATCCGCCCATACAACAGCTGTCCCCGGATCCTCACGCAGCTGTCGATCATTCAACAATGCAACAATTCCCTGATCCTTGGCACTGCCTGCAGGTTGCTCTCCAAGCCAGGTGGAAGCCGCTGTCGGGTCACTTCTCATCCAGGCCTCCACCACTGACCCGGTGGCACGATCTTTCCCCGCGCCGTCAGCCTGACCTGATAACCACTCGGCTGCCGCCTGCGCAGAAGCAGCATCCCTCCTCGCCCAGCGCTCTGCAACATCAGGAACAAACCTGTCCTTCTCCCCGGCATCAGTGATTTTTTCAAGGTAGGAAATAGCAGCATCAGGATCACTCCCTGCCCAATTCTCCAAAGTCTCCTCCATTGCCTCAGTTCTCGCCTCGCCTTCCAGGCCGGATGCCCACTCGAGAGCTGCCTCCGGATGAGTTCTGGACCACTGATCGGCAATCGAACGCAAAGCTCGCTGTTGTGATTCACCCTCGAGTCCCATCGCAATTTCCGCGGCTTTCAAGGGATTCTCGGCAGTGAAATGCTGAATCACGTTATTAAGAGCGTCTCCCCTGACCTCCTCTGGCAAGCCCTTGGCCCATTTCAATGCAGCGTCCGGATCCTGACGCACCCACTCAGATGCGACACTTGCCGCACTACGCCGCATTTGCCAGTCATCGACGCCGGAATCCAGTACTGTGCTTACCAGGTATTCACCCGCTGCTTTCGGGTCCTTGGCTGCCCAGGTCCTCAAAATGGACGTTGTTCCCATCATCCTTTCAAAACCTGAAGCTTCCGAGGCAAACTTCAGCGCCTTCTCTGGATCAATCTCCGCATAGCGCGCCATTAAAAGATTCGTAGACATGAACTGATCCATCCCGCGCCCCATCCCGCGAACCTCGGCAAGGGCAATCTCAACTCCCTTCGCATCAAGGCCCTTTACCAACCGAAGCAACGCCTCCATCCGCTCCATTTGACCCGGGGCATTGAGTATTTCCTTAAGAGCCTCCTGAATCCTTCCCTCTTGCATCAACTTGACGGCCCGCAGGGCAAACTCGTCCTGAAAACGGCCCCCCTCGCTGTTATCCTCCGCCTCGCCTCCACCCTGAGTTTTTCCAGCTGCCGCAATCTCCCCGCCGCCAAGAGCTGTAATGCCTTTTCCGCGATCCGTCGTTATGCCATCGGCAATTACCGTCCTGCCTGCCCGGATTAAATAGCCACAGGTTATGCCGCTCACCATTCCGGCCAGCAACACACCAATCAACATATTAAGAGAATATCTTTTCATAGGTTCACTAGAATAAGAGCAGAGGCGATCCAGGTAAAGTTCAGCTTAACCCGGGCCTCGCGCTAATTCTCAGAATTGGCCAGCTCACTGGCTGCCCGGTCCAGTACCTCCCTTACCTTGTTGGCAAGATCCTTGATATTATAGGGTTTCTGGATCGCCGCTTCCGGACGAAATCCAGTTTCTTCTTCAAAACCCTGGAGGTCAACGAGATAACCGCTGCAAACAACCACCGGAACATTGCCGTATTTCCTGCGCAACTCAACCAGTGTCTCCTTGCCGGAAAGCCTGGGCATGGTGAGATCAAGTAAAACCAGCCTTATCTCATCCTTGTGCTGTTCATAGACATCAAGGGCATCCTTACCATCGTCCGCGCTCAGGATATTATAGCCATAATGTTTCAATACGCCCTCGGCAACGCGGCGAACAGCCACCTCGTCATCAACTAACAACAATGTCTCGTTACCTGTACCAGCCTTTTCATTAACAACGGATTCCGGTTCAATACTTTTATGCGGGACATCCTTCCGGGGCAGGAAAATCTGGAACTTGGTCCCGCTACCTAACTCAGAATCACAACCAATCCAGCCACCGTGTTGCTGAACAATACCATAGGAAGTTGCCAAGCCCAGACCCGTACCCTTACCCTGCTCTTTAGTGGTGAAAAAAGGCTCGAAAATCTTATTCAGGATCTCCGGAGGCATTCCTGAGCCTTCGTCTTCAACACTGATCACAACGTAATCACCCGGGGCACCATGTGAATACTTTGAGCCTTCGCTCATACCCATATGCGCATTACGCGAAGCCAGCTTCAAGCACCCGCCGGTTTCCCCCATCGCGTCTATGGCGTTGACGCACATATTCATTACCACCTGTTCAACCTGCGTGCCGTCAGCTTCAACTGTCCACAAGCCATCTTCACAGTCGATTTCGATAGTCACTCTAGGATCAATTGTAGTACTGAGAAGTGATCTAACATCCTCAATTACATCGTTTGCAATGCAATGATCCAGGTCAAGATGAGATTGCCGCGAAAAACCCAGTAGCTGTTTAACCAGTTCAGCCGCCCTCTGCCCTGCGCGTTTCGCTGAAGCAATCAATTGTGCGTGATTACCGTTTTTACTCTTTTTCTCATCCAGTTCGGCGAGACTGAGATTACCAATTATGCCGGTGAGTAAATTATTGAAATCGTGCGCAACTCCGCCGGCAAGACGGCCAACAGCCTCCATTTTCTGGGCTTGCTCAAGCCCCTTCTGGAGACGTCGCTGCTCCGTGACATCATGAAAACTCCAAAGCCTTGCGATCTGGCAGCCTCTTAGGTTTTTCACCGGCGCAGAGTAAACGACCAGTATCCGCTCCTGTGGATTAACAAGTTCCCATTCTACCTCCAATGGAACAGAAGAATCATGGTCGACCTTCTTCCAGGCACCTCTAAATGCATCGTCACTTGAAAAACAAGCCGCTACTGAACTCTTGAAATCCGCAAATTCTATCTCTCCAATAGTTCCTGTTAGCATGAAAAATTCAGTTACCCTCTGGTTCGCTGCAATAAGGCCGCCATCGCTTCCCACGACAAGAATCCCGTCTTTTGCCGCCTCGTAGGAAGCACGCAGCTGCGCATAGGTGTCTTCAAGTTCACTCTGCGAGACTCGCAGGCTCTCAGTTCGTGAATCAACGATTGACTCCAGCTCATAGCGATGATTCTTCACCTCATCAACCATCGAGTTGAAAGATACAGCCAACTGCTTCAACTCAGTTGCCCCCAGTTCAGGCACGCGTGTCTCCAGGTTTCCCTCCGAAACCCTTCGTGCGGCCAAGGAAGCCGCTATCACCGGGGCGGAAAACTTTCGTGCAAGCCAAGCGCCCAAAAGTCCCGTGCCAAGTAAAACACAAATCGCTATTCTCTGCTGCACCCCAACTGTCTGTCTCACTGCGGCCAGCACCTCTGACCTTGGACGGAGACAAGCCACCACCCATGCCTCACCAACCTTGGTATCAACAATTGGCACAACAATACTGTGAAAATAAAACTCTTCTTTATCAATCAAAACAAGGCCACTCTCCCGGTCCCAGAATGGCGTGACTGTATCCTTCATGAACGGGCGCAGAATCTTTGATTTATCCTGACCCGCGATCAATGTTCCCCGGGAATCAATCAGGAAAGCCTGCCCGCGCTCTCCAATTTCGATGCCGTCAATCAATTCCCACATCGGATCAAACTTAAGCCGGGCCCTGAGGATAAAGCCATCACGCTCCCCGGCAATGTCCAAGGGAATGTAAACCTTCAGGTGTAGACCATCCTTGCCAATAACCCGATGTGGCCTTGACGTGACAACATTGCCGTCTTCAAGGGCGACCTTAAACCACAAGGTTTTCTCAACAGGCTCGGGATGATTCTCATGGGTTGTTGAACGCACCATCAACCCCCTCGAATCATAGAGGGTTATGTCGTCAAACATCCGGTAAGCCTTTACAAGGCGCAGCATCTCCGCAACACGTTCGTCCATTGGCGTGGCGACACCGGCGACTACCTGGTTTCCTTTGAGGGCCACCAGATCATTGGCAGCGGATTCCATGACGCGCTTGATTTGACGAGCCACCTCACGGTTCACCGCGGCAATCTTTTCCCGCTCGGAATCCTCAAGTGCCGTGCGCGTCAAACTATTGGTCGACAACATCACGGCGACCATGGGAAACAGTCCGGCCGCCAGAAGAACGATCAGTAATCTGACGCGGATTGAGTTCACCTTGGGATTGCCTGCTTTCCAGAAAACAGGAAGCCGGCAGTTAGGGGTTTACCATTGCGGATAATTATTCTATCCCCACAGTTTCCGCGACAGATTTCGACTGCTTATTTCTCAGGCGCAAGGCCTCCTGAACACGTCCCCATGCTACATTAAGCAGGATTTCACGATGGGTGTCCGGCTTGTAGTAAAACTGGCATTTGGCCCGCACCTCCACAGAGGGATTAATCGATTCATCAGCAAGCAACTCTTCACTAATATACTGCTCAGCCGCCCGGTTGGTACTCCCATACCAGGTGAAGTTCGCATTCATTGCCGCCTGCTCAGGACGCAACATGTAATCAATCAACGCATGTGCTGCAGAGACATTACGCGCATCACTCGGCACTGAAAAATTGTCCATCCACAGCGGTGCCCCCTCTTTGGGAATAAAGAAACTCACGTTCTCGTTGTCCTCGGCAACCATCGCGGCATCGCCACTGTAGCATGATGCAATCCATATCTCTCCGGACTTCAGGCCATCTCGCACAGTGGCATCGCTGCCAAACTTCATGCCGACCTTGTCAATGGCTTCCAGAAGGGCGTCTGCCGCCACATCGAGTTGCTCCGGATCTGAGCTGTTAATGGGTAGTTTCCTTGCAATTAAACCGATTCCCAAGCTCTCGGTCCGATCTCCAAAAATCATCGCCTTACCCGAGTATTTCTCATTCCACAACGCCTTCCAGCTGTCACCGGGATCTTCAATCTTGTCAGCACGGAAGGCAATCAGAGTCGTGCCCCAGAGATAGGGTAATGAAACCTTATTGTCCGGATCAAATGCTTTCCCCATGTATTCATCCGACACATTTTTAGCATTGGTAAGAGATTTTTTGTCAAGGGGTTGCAGCAAATGAAGCTCAGCCAAGCGATTAATCGACAGGTCATCGGTAACCACAACGTCAAAGGCTCCAGGTTCGGAAACCAGCCTAGCCTCCAGCTCGTCCGGATCCTCAAAGGTAATGTAATCTACCTTGATTCCAGTTTCAGCGGTGAATCCTTCAAATACTTCGGGGTCAAAGTATTCTGACCAGCTGATCAGTCTCACTGTTTTCCCAACAGCTTTATTTTCAGTGACTTGAGTGAGATCCTTTTGAGCGCAACCGACGACACCCAAAGCCGTTGCTAAAATTCCATAAATCCAATTTTTCACTTTCATGTCGTTATTTTTAATAATATTTACCATATTTTAAGTGATTACGAGAACAGATCAACTATAATTTCAATATATTTTACTTATATTTATATTTTTTATAAATAAACGCTCTCTGCAAGACATTCCCTTGAATGTCACTTGCGAGAACAGTGATCAATGGGTCAGGTTGATCGCGTCTTAATGGGCTCCTTGAAGGACAATCACCCCCACCTCCTGAAGGTGAATCTCACTAATCCCGGACTATGCGCGATGCTTCGGGTCGCTACCCCTGTCATTCTGCTCAACCTCACCTTTGTTGCCATGCAGGCCACGGACGCATGGATGATTGGCAAACTCGGAAACCGGGAACTCGCGGCTATCACTCCGCCCTCGATGGCAATCTTTGTCATGGTAAGTTTTGGTTATGCCTTCCTTGGAATCGTTACCGCCCTGGTCGGGCAAAGCTTTGGCGCAGGCAAGCAACAACAATGTGGGCACTACGGCTGGTTGGGAATTTACTCGGCATTGATGATAGGCATCGGCTCCTTGTTGCTCTGGCCCTGTGGATCTATTTTTGAATTCTTTGCCGGAAGCGAGCGCGGATCACTGGGCAATCTTGAGTCACGCTATTTTCAGGTCAGTCTTCTGGCAGTAGCACCTGTCCTAGTAACCAACGCAATTGCTAGTTTCTATTTTGGCGTTCGTCGACCACTGACAATACTCATGGCAAGCCTCATCGGACTGGTCTTGAACGCCTTCATCAGCTACGGGCTGATCTTCGGGGCGTATTATTTCCCTGAGTGGCATTTCGATGGTGCTGCATGGGGCACGGTATTCGCGGCCACAATTGAATGCGTAATTCTTCTGGCTCTCTTTGCAAAATCGCCCGCGAACAGGAAACTGGGAACTGTCCCCCGCCCTAAGTCGCTTGCCGGGATCACTAAATTATGGAATACCGGTCTTCCCTCGGGAATACAGGCTGCTGTTGATGTCCTCTCCTGGGGGGTTCTGATCAGTTCCCTGATCGCCTGCTACGGCGAGGAGGCACTCGCTGCGGGAACGATCCTGATGCGCTGCATGCAGTTCACCTTCCTTCCCGCCGAAGGGGTCGCGACCATAGCTGTAGCCCTTGTTGCGCAAGCCATTGGGCACGGGCAACCGGAACAGGCACGCAGCCACGCAAGGAATGCATTCCGAATCAATGCTGTATTCATGGTCACTGCGGGTGTGTTGTTTTTTGTTTTCCGTCGTCAGCTCATTGGCATTTTTACCGATGATCCGGCTGTTACTGAATTTGCCACCGGAGCGATCATCTTCATTACCCTTGCCCAATGGTTCGATGCCATGGGCGTTACTTATCTCCATGCGTTGCAGGGGGCAGGAGATACCAAGTGGAGTTCAGTAGCCAACATCACCCTGAGTGTCATCGTTCTCGGTGGCGGCGGCATCCTGGCCGTAACTCTGTTCAAGGAACGTGGACCGATGGCAATCTGGCTGCTTGCCTTCCTTTATATTGCCATACAGGGAATATTATTCCGCTGCAGGTGGAAATCCGGCGTCTGGCGCCACATCAACCTGAGCCAGAGCTGACCCCAAGAGCCTAGAGCAGGCGATGGTTATAGGAAGCCCGGTTCAAGTGCATGACCATGCACGATAATGCTGCCCCGCTCTTTTGGTATTCACTAAGATTAAACAACGCGACCTCAAAGCCATTTTCCGTCGTAATATCCTCCAACTTGCGGTTTTTCTGTAATTCAAGACGGTAGGCATCACTACCTCTTTTCAGGTCATGGATATTGGATCCATTGAGGATAAGGTTGCCCAGACGCACCGAGTTACACAAGCCTGGCAGCGCCTCCTTACGTGTAACATCAATCACCTCAGTATGGCGCTCAATCTCAGAAATTTCCTTCCGGTCAAACATTTCAGTGCACACAATCGTCTTTTGATCAGTTAGTGGAAACACCGTGCAATCAAGGTGATATAGATACGGGTCGCTCTCACGAACCTGTATGATCTTCATGCCAAATTGTTCTTCAAGCTGTGAGTAGGTCTCCCGCTCGGAACGGAGGCCATAACCACCGATATAGACCTTATCATGCAGGTGCTTAAGTTCTGCCTCTCCCTCGAACTTGGTCGTTGGAACTATAGTCTTGTATCCCATTGACTGGAAAAACCGCACTCCCACCTCAGTTTCACCGATCCTGGGCTCGGATTTGAAATTCGAGATCACCACGGTATCCCGCGAGGGTAAATGTTCCAATACCAGTCCGAGATTAGCCGTAAACACAAGGTCCTGCAGCCCACAATCACGAGGCACCGGCAGAAGTTGGACAAATGCCCTGGATGACAAGAACTGGTAAACCGCTTGAAACTGACGGAAGGCTTTATTTTGCTCAACTGCACGCCCCTCCTCCGGGAGATCCATCATCCATATGTTGTTTGGCTGCCCGGTAGCATGTGAGAACGGCGGACACATCAGGAACGCTGGAACCTCAAGATGACTCAAGTTCCACAACCCTCCGGGGGAGGATTGAACCGGTTTAGGGCTATGGATAACCGCTTTGGTGACTGGATCGCGGGCCTGGATACGACTTTCTGAACTCATTATTTTCGGTGATGTTTAATTTTTAACAACGGGTCCACGCCTGCCTCCACGTGAACTCCCTCTTCCCAGATAAAGTCAAAATCAAAATCTCCCCCGAGCGGAACAATCAGGTCAACCTGAGATCCGTAACGGATCTGGGAGAATCTTTCATTCTGCTGGTAAGGCCTGTGTTTCTTCAGGTCAAAAGGTGTAATTGAATCAACATCATAGTCGGCGATCTGCAGGATGTAATAATTCAAGTTCAATTCCCACGACTCCACTTTATTCAAAACCCGTTGGTTTCCATACAAATAATCCGCAGTATCATGATCAATAGTAAGATCGTCCACCAGCGCATTTTCCATGGCGAGCATTGGGCGATTGAAGCTGTCAATAGAATCCAGTTCACGGTAACTGAGCACTCCGGGATAAGGTACGCGGTTCACGTGCACATCGTAAAATGTCATGAAAATTCCGATCACCAGGCTCTCCTCAACCATGTAATCCGGTTCACGCATTGCCTCCCGCAGGGTGTAGTTTCTCCCCTTGATCTCAATCACTGATTCATCCTGCCTCACTCGCTTCTGATAGATGATTACGCCATCGGCAGGAGCAAAAAAATAATCCGGATCCGAACAAATCGAGCGCATCGGGTCACGGAAAAAAAAGCGCTCGGAAAGCCAGCGAACCGATCGGTCTTTGACTTCATTCACCTCTTCGTTCACCCAGTCTGATAATTTTTTGGCCACGTCAGTTATCTCTACTACTAGATAATTTATAATACTAAAATATTAACGATACATCAAGTCATTTTTTATAAAATTCTCATTTTTAAAGATCAATTAAGCCGTAAATCCTATTATTTTAGCTATTTTTTGATAAAAAAACAGGATATCATGAATTAATGATATCAATGAAGATACTTCAAGAAACCTTATTACCTTCAATCTAAGGAAAAATTAAGACAGATTACCCAGCCCAATAACGGACTAAATCTATCAAACAATTTGATCACTTGCCGCTCCACAACCAGTAGCCTGGTGCCCCCCCTGCGGAGAAATAATCAGTTTATTGCACTGATCATTATCACCGCCATTCCAGGGGATTTAACCCATAGAAACACTTGAGCCGCTCATAGAGTTGCGGATAGCGGAGGGAAAGCTTCTTGGGCTTCTCGAAAAATGTCTCGGTAGCAACAGCAAAAAACTCAGCTGGGTTCGTCGCTCCATAATCATCAATCACCAACTTCTTACGGCGTTGACGGTATTCTCCATGCAATTCATAAGCTTCACTTAAAACACCGGCCCACTTACGCTGCTCTTCCCGCGAAACAAGCCGCGGAGCCCCATCAGCGATACCATCACACTGATCCAATTGATGAGCAAACTCGTGAATCACCACATTTCTCCCATCACCAGGGAGCGCAGGTCCGCTCAGCACATGAGCCCACGAAAGAACAACCGAGCCTGAACCCCAGGATTCACCCAGTCGCTGACTCTTTACCCGCCCGAATCCTTTCCTGTCAATTGAACTTCCCGCATCGTAAGCACCCGGGTAAAGCAACACTGAATGAAGGGCATCAAACACACCAAACTTGCCGTTAAGTAAAAGCACGCACGCCTGCCCGGCGACCGTCACCAGCATTTCATCGGTTAAGTTCCCGAGCCCACCGCAAGCTTCAAAGTTCTTTTCCTCAACAAAAACATTCACATAACCGCCTAGACGATGACGAACATCCTCTGGCATTTTCCCATATAGCGGAAAATTTTTCTCAAGTAATTTATCCCATTCTGCTGACAGGGGGGCATTTAACAATTCGCACCTGCGTTGCTTAAACCTGCGCCGCCGGTTCAATGTCAGTAAAACACTCCAAGCTATCAGGCAAACACCTAAAGCAAGACAGGAAATCAAAAGTTTAGGCCCCGTCATTTACAAGCCTCCACATCGATGCTAGCAACCCTGATATTACCATACAGGAACAATATCATCTACCCTCACTCATGGCATGTGATTTTACTCTTCATCGATAACATTTTGTGCCACCTGAAAATATGAAACCAGGCCATTTCGAATTTAAGCCACCGGGGAGGCCCGCCTCCTGTTCATTCCAGAAAGGCACTCCCGCGATCGTAAAATCAGCACATTCCTAGCAATGTCGCGCAATACACCTTTCCCATGTCCAACCCGCATAGCCACATGTTCCCCTTATCGAGTTCGACTGATGGGTTCAACATCGGAAATGCCCTGGCCTGTTGCCTGGCATCACAAGCCGCCTATCTTCCTCCGGAATTGATCCCTAAGATAGTAATCGATGAGTGGGGGTTTGTAGATTATCGCAGGATCAACGGTAATAATATCCAGGGCTTTGTTGCTGCAAACGACGAATATACGCTTATTGCTTTCCGCGGCAGCGAAGCTCATGTCAACGACTGGAACGACAACCTCGATGCCGGCTTCGTGCCAGGACCGTTCAATGAAGGTGATCGCCTGCACCGTGGCTTCGCGCAGGGTTTTTTACAGATACTTCCGGAAATAGAATCCCGCCTAAAGGCTTTTAAACGTCCCGGTTCCGCGTTGTTTCTTACCGGACACAGCCTTGGTGCAGCCCTGGCAACATTAACCGCAGCCTCATTCTATAAGGAGGGCCGATCCCTGCATTCAATTTACGGGTTCGGCTCACCACGGGTCGGATGCCGCCGTTTTAGGAATTCCTACGAAATTCGTGACCGGAAGAGAACCTTTCGCGTGGTTAATCAACATGATATCATCACGCGCATTCCTCCGCGTTTCCTTCGCTACCGCCATGTTGGATTATTGCGTTATCTTGATGGCGCAGGCAACATCCACGATGACCCTGATTTCTGGAAGCGCATGCTCATTTACATCGATCCCAAGGGCCGCAGTTCCAGTGACTATATTAACGCCATCATTGATCGTTTCCCGGAATCCGTTGATGACCACAAGATTGGCAATTACGTGAAGAAGCTACAACCGCTTGTTCCGACTTCCCCCACCCCGGATTAAGCAGGTGTATCTCTGAGAAATAGGGGTGCTCCCGTCTTCGATCCGGCTTTGTCGTAACGATACCCGGTGACGTTGAAAGCATGCAAGTCACTGGGTTTCTTCAATCTCTGCCGTATGATGAAATCTGCCATCAGTCCCCGGGCCTTTTTGGCATAAAAACTAATGATTTTATATTTACCGTTCTTGAGATCCTTGAAAACCGGGGACACCACCTCAGCATCCAGATCAACAGGCTTCACTGCGCTGAAATATTCATTTGAAGCTAAATTCACCAGGACTTTGCTACGAGTTGCTGCCATCACTTCATTAAGAGCCGTAGTTATCCTTTCCCCCCAGAAAGCATAAAGATTCTTCCCCTGTTGCGTTGCCAGTTGAGTGCCCATTTCAAGGCGATACGGTTGAATTAAATCAAGTGGCCGGAGTATCCCGTAGAGTCCACTGAGTATTCTCAAGGCCTTCTGTGCACAGTTGAAATCAGCGGCCTTCCAGTTTCCCAGATCAAGCCCCGTGTAGACATCCCCCTTGAACGCCAGCAAGGCCTGCTTGGAATTGTCGATTGTAAACGGTATCGACCACTGCCTGTAGCGTTGTGCATTAAGTTCAGCAAGCTTGTCACTAATTCCCATCAGTCTCTTAAGCTCCTGCGTGCGCAACTTAACAAGCTTAGCGATAAGTTTCTCCGACTCTTGCAGGTAATCAGGTAAACTGTGTTTCCCTGTCAGGCACTGGTCTCCAAAATCGAGAGTCTTGGCGGGTGAGAGCACGATTGTCATTTAATTCAAAAATACGCCCAAATCATGTTCATGCGCAACAGCACGATGATTTCTACGAGAAGAAATGATGCAAATTATTGGCTTTTTGCCTAACTTGCCCGACAGACTAGGGTAGGCATTCCCCGTCACAAACTCCAAATATTATTATGGCTCAAGCAATAATGGACCCTGAGGAGGTTCGCCGCTTCGCAGAAGAGTTGAAGAGGTTCAACGAGGAATTGGCAACCCGGACAGCATCACTGCACGCGCGCTTCTCTGCTCTCAGCAATACCTGGCAGGATCAGGAACAGGTGAAATTTGCCGAGGAGTTTGATGGGATGATGAAAGCAATGCGCAAGTTCGTAGAAATATCCACTGCCCACGGGCCTTTTCTCCTGAGAAAGGCACGGCGCATCGAGGAATATCTGGATCAGCGTTAAGTATATATGGCGGATCAGGCCAAAGTAGCGTCTATCGACGCCATCGACTCGCTCCGAATCAGCATAACGCTGTTTATGGAGCGGGCAGGAAAGGCACTCGACGAAGTTGGTGATGCGGTGCGTCGCACTCGCACGTGGATACACGATGAACAACGTAGTCACTGGCTGTCAGAGAAACGGCGGAGGCAAAAGCAACTTGATCAAGCCGAACAGGAACTCTACAGCTCACGACTATCCACACTGCAAAATACCAGCACTGAGGCTCAAATGCACGTTCGTCGCGCGCGGCTCGCACTTGATGAAGCCGAGCAAAAGCTCAGGGTTCTAAAGAAATGGGCGCGCGATTACGACAGCATTGTGGAACCTCTGGCTCGACGTCTTGACACACTGCGTGATTTGGTAATGACTAAGTATCCAAAAGCAGCTGTGCAACTCACACAGATGATTGGAACCCTAGAAGCCTACGCTGAACTCGGCGCAGTGCAAAACCCACCCCCACAGGTGAGCGAAGAATCCGCAACCCCGGAAACCTGATCATGTCTGTCAAGTCAAGCAGGGGCTCCCTGATGAAGGCCGTTCGTGACCTTAATGTCAGCTGGCAGCAAACCAGAAATTTCTGGATGGACTCTAAAGCACTGGAATTCCAGGAAAAATACATTACTCCTCTCCCTGATGCCGTGAATTCGGCTTCCAGCATCATTGAAGATCTTGATAAAATTCTGACTAAGATTCGTCGCGACTGTGAGTAACCCGCCTTCAGGAGTCCACTCCACCCTTGATACAGTCCGCCGCCTAAGGACGGCAGTGACTGATGCTATTACCCGCGAAGAGGAAATTGAACGCAGCCACCGACTTGAATGCGCACGGGTAAAGCGCAAACACGATGAGAAAGTTTCCTGCCTTGACGATGAAAATGGCAATCTCTTAGCCGGCCAGCAATCCATCCTTCATAATGCTGCCAATGCCGCGGAAACCAAACGCCAGCGTCGCAGCGAATGGATTGAATGCGCTGCCGGCAATGCCCGTAAGCAGATCACTGAAACCGTAGAGGGCCAGAAAGGAAGCCGAATTTCCAAGGTTCAGGCACAAACCCTGAAGGCCAAGCGCCAATACGATACTGATCTCACCGAGACAAGAAGCTCACTTGCTGCACTTGAGGATAAACTGCTGGGTAACAGACAGCTTTACAGGGAACTACTTGCTTTATCACTGGCATGCTTCCGGGGTTTCCCGCTGCTGTACATGAAAATAAAGACTGCAGGCAGGCAGGAGGAGAAAGATTGCGCAGCGGACATATTAACTGCTGACGAATTCGAAACCTCAATACAAAAAGGGGCGGCCTTTAAGCTTGATAACCTTCTGCTCTCCGTAAAGGATCAACTTGCTACTTTCGGGCAGAAGCCGCTGCCCCAACTATTCCGGTATCTTCCCCTGCAATTCCTGATACCAATCGCCGGAGCAATAACTCTGTCCACTGCTTATCTTGGAGGATGGAATGCTGCGCTTTCTCAATTGGTGGGAACCATATCCCTTGGCACAATCATCCTCCTTTTCCTCCTTCAGCGCATTGCCGCAAGCAACGCAAAGGAAGCTGCCTCATCAGTTGCCAAAACTCTCCATCAAGCTGCTGCAGTCTATCTGCAATACGCGCAGACATCACAACCGTGGCTAGAGTCGCGCCGCGATAAACTTGAGTGCAAGCTCAATGATCAAATCAGCGCTCTCAACAAAGATCTTGGTTCAGCCATTGAAGATGCGGATCAACTGGGACAGGACAGGCCGACAAAACTAGCCCTGCAGGAGCAACGTCTGAAGAAGAAAAACGAAGATAGCTGGCAGGCAAGCATTAAAAAAAATCAGGCTGCCAACGAGGATTCCTTAACAACAATTCATCGCGACACAACTGAACAAACCGAACAGGTAAAGGCGGAGCACGATAGCAAACTGAAAACAGCAAATGCCCTGCACCTTGAGGACTGGAAGACTCTTGAAGATAAATGGAAATCGGAAATCTCGCCAATTTACGACACCATTTCCACCGACCTCGAAACGACAAATAACATCTTCCCCGATTGGAATCCTAGTTTCATAGGGAACTGGCAAGTCCCCGAAAAATTCCTCCACGCCGTTGCCTTTGGACACCTGAAAGTTGACGTGGAAGCTCTAGCCGGAGGAATTCCTGAGGATCATCGACTCAGCCTTCCCGGCAATGTTCACCTTGAAGTTCCACTTGCTCTACGCTTCCCCGGGTCAGGTTCCATCCTCTTCGAGACCGAATCCTCCGGTAATCCAGAAATCATTGGCACGATAAACAACATCATTTTGCGCCTGCTCTCTGTCGCACCCGCGGGAAAACTGAACTTCAGCATCTTTGACCCCGTTGGCCTGGGACAGAACTTTGCCGGTATCACCCACTTGGCTGACTACGAGGACAGCATTATTAATGAACGGATCTGGACCCAGCGCGAACAAATCGAGACCCGTATCGCCGAACTCAACGCACATATGGAAAAGGTCATTCAGATGTACCTGCGCAACGAGTATGAAACAATCACCGAATACAACGAACAGGCGGGAAATATCGCGGAGAAATACCACTTCTTAATTATCGCGGATTTCCCCACTAACTTCTCCGAGGCCGCGACCCGTGGTCTTCTCAGCATTGCCGCAAGTGGTGCACGCTGCGGGATTTACACCCTGATTCACTGGGACAAAAGGCAACCCTCCCCCGAGGCCTTTGTTGCCGAGGACATCCGAAAAACAAGCATCACTATCGCGCAAGAGAAGGATGGTGCCTTCCAGTTCACTGAGCAAATCAAGCCGGGAACCTCCCTGCACTTCAACCAACCCCCCTGCGATGAACTGGCCACAGAATTCGTTCATCTAATAGGCAGGGCCAGTAGTGACTCGAACAGAGTGGAGGTGCCCTTCTCCCAGATCATGCCATCCGAAACCGAGATATGGCAGGGTGACACCACTGACGAACTTCGCATCCCAATTGGCCGAACCGGAGCCACCAAGATGCAACATCTCGCCATCGGAAAGGGCACTCGCCAGCATGCTCTGTTCGCCGGCAAAACAGGTTCAGGAAAATCAACACTTTTTCACGTGATGATTACCAATCTTGCCCTGTCCTGCAGCCCGGACCAGGTCGAGTTTTATCTCATTGACTTCAAAAAGGGAGTTGAGTTCAAATGCTACGGCAACAAGAAACTGCCGCATGCACGCGTAGTTGCCATTGAGAGTGATCGGGAGTTCGGGCTCAGCGTTCTTCAGCGCCTTGATGAAGAGCTCAAACGCCGGGGTGAACTCTTCCGCGAGGTTGGCGTGCAAGATCTGGCTGCCTTTAGGCGCAATGGAGGAAGAGTTATGCCGCGCACGTTGCTCATTATTGACGAGTTTCAGGAATTCTTTGTTGAGGACGACCGTATCGCGCAGAGTGCCTCTGTGCTTCTTGACCGTATCGTTCGTCAGGGACGGGCATTCGGCATCCATGTATTGCTCGGTTCGCAGACCCTCGGGGGCGCTTACTCACTGGCTCGGGCCACGCTCGGCCAAATGGTTATTCGTGTTGCCCTGCAATGTAACGAGGCTGATGCATACCTCATTATGGACGAGAGCAACCCCGCCCCGCGACTTCTCACTCGCCCTGGAGAGGGCATCTACAACGATTCTGCCGGAGCTATCGGCGGTAACAGCCCGTTCCAGACCGTATGGCTTCCCGAAAACGAACGGGACTCCCATCTTGATACGATTTCAAACCTTGCCAAACAGCACAACATCACCACCCCCCCTCCAATTGTCTTTGAGGGCAATGCGCCGGCAGACATCAGGGAAAATGCCTTACTTGAAGACATTCTGGCCAACCGGCCAAAGCAATCCCCGCCATCGCCAAAACTTTGGCTTGGAGCCCCCAATGCCATCAAGGGACCCACGGAAGCTGTTTTCCACAGGCAAAGCGGCAACCATCTGTTAATTGTCGGTCAACGTGACGATGCCATAGCGGGAATAATGGCGTTCTCACTCCTTGCCCTTTCCGCGCAAATCCAAAAAGACGAACTCCGCCTCGTTGTGATTGACGGCAACCCCCCGGGATCGCCGGAACGTAAACTGCTCGAAGGCGTCAGCGATGCCCTGCCGCATGAGCTTAGTTCAAGTCGGGATCATGATGTTGCCGCTCTCATCGGAGAGGTGGCATCGGAAATGAAGCGCCGGAGTGACGCACCGACAGCAGCAGAATATCCGGCGATATTCATTTTGATCAATGGCGTGCAACGCTACAAGAAACTTCGTTATGACGACGACCTCGCTTACTCATTGGACGCCTCCTCAGAAAGCACTAATCCCGCCCTGCAACTTAACGATATCATTTGTGAGGGCGCCGCACTGGGTATCCATTTAATTGCCGCTATCGATTCCTATAACAACATTGGCCGCACGCTCAGTCGCAAGGCACTCAGCGAGTTTGAAATGCGGATCTTATTTCAAATGAGCTCCAATGATTCAGCCGCACTGGTTGACTCATCCAAAGGCGCATCCCTGGGCATGCATCGAGCACTTTTCTATAACGAACATGAAGGTTACCTCGAAACCTTCCGTCCTTATGCCCTGCCGGGAGCACAATGGCTAGCAGATGCCTGTTCAAAGCTCCTATAAATCGCCCCTACGCACCCCTCCCCCGAAAAAAAAACATCATTGCCGCGTGCATCTTTTGACAATGCCTGGCATGCAGATACAATCCGCGCCGTCATGAGTTCAAAATCAGAGGATAAACATGAGTTTCAGGCTGAAGTCCAGCAACTGCTGGATATTGTCATTAACTCACTCTACACAGACAAGGAGATATTCGTTCGCGAACTGGTTTCCAACGCAGTTGATGCCCTCGAGAAACTGCGGCATATCCAGCTCACGGAAAAATCAATCGCCGACTCTAATCTCGACCTTGAAATCAACATAACCACCGACGATGCCGCCAATACCATTACAATAACTGATTATGGAACCGGCATGACACGTGAGGAACTTGTCGAAAACCTCGGGACAATTGCTCACTCGGGATCCAAGGCCTTCATTAAGGAACTTTCCAAGAGCGACCAGAAGGAAACAAATATCATCGGCCAGTTCGGCGTTGGCTTTTACAGTGCTTTCATGGTCAGCAATGAAGTCACTGTCTACACTCGGTCCTGGAACGAGGACTCTGAACACTTATGCTGGAAAAGTGACGGAAAAAGCAGTTATCAAATCGAAACGAACCAAGGACAACGGCGTGGAACAAAGATCGTTATCAAGCTAAAGGAGGATCAGGAAGAATTCTCTAAAGCCCCGCGCATCAAGACAATCCTCGAAAACTACTCAAATTTCGTTCCCTTCGACATCCTCCTTAACGGAGAAAAAGTGAACACGGTTGAAGCCATATGGATGAAACCGAAGGCTGATGTCTCCGACGAGAAATACTCGGAATTCTACAAGTTCACAGCCAAGGCATTTGATGAACCTCGTTATCGAATGCACTTCAGTGCCGATGTGCCGTTAATGATCAACGCACTGCTTTTTGTCCCTGAGGAAAATCCGGAGCGCCCGGGATTCGGCCAGGTTGATCCTGGAGTCTCGCTGTATTGCAATAAAGTGTTAATAGACTCTACCCCAAAATCCCTCCTGCCTGACTGGCTTAGATTTCTCAAGGGCGTAATCGACAGTGAAGATCTGCCGCTTAACATCTCACGTGAAAGTATGCAGGACAGTGCCCTTGTGCAAAAACTTAACCGACTTATTGCCAAGCGCTTCATCAAGTTTCTGGATCGGGAGGAAAAATCCGACGCCGAAAAGTTTGCCGCTTTCTATGAAAATTTCCGAAGCTTCCTCAAGGAAGGAGTTATAACCGACCACGAGAACCGCGACGCACTGGTAAAGCTACTCCGCTTTGAGTCCTCAAGCGAAGACGCTGGAGTTTACGCCACCCTTGACGACTATGTTGCGCGCATGAGGGAGGATCAGGATAAGATTTTCTACCAGATAGCCCCTGAACGACAGGCAATTGAAAGCGCCCCTTACCTTGAGGCTTTCAAGGCAAGAAGTATCGAGGTCCTCTTCCTCTACGATCCGATCGACGAATACCTTGTCGGATCCCTACCCTCCTATGCAGACAAGGAACTAGTATCCATTGCGCAATCTGGCATTGAACTGGAGGAATTAACGACTGATGAGCAAGCCCCTGATGAAGCACAGACATCTGCCCTGTGCCAGTGGATGAAAGACACCCTTGGCAATCGGGTAGCAGAGGTGAATGTCAGCAAACGACTCGTCAACAGCCCGGCAGCAGCACTGACACCGGGCGGGTCTATAAGCCCGCAGATGAAGCAAATGATGCGGCAGGTTGATCCACAATTCTCATCCTCCAAGGAAGTTCACCTGGAAATCAACCCGCGCCACAAGCTTCTCAAGAGCCTTGACAGCGCGCGTGCAGAGCAACCCGACTTCGCCAAGCTGGTGGCTGAGCAAATCGCAGACAATGCATTACTGTCCGCCGGTTTATTGGAGGAAGGCAGGGACATGGTTACCAGGGTATACGAAATCATGCAGCGATCCCTGGAAAAATAGCCAAGGAGATAGCTCACCGTTATACCCATGTCATCTCCCCGGTCATGCACGGGTCGGCGACATTCATTACAAGCCCAGCGGAGTAACTGGCGAGGATGAGGATCCTCCACCAGTCGTATCTTTAAGGTCTTCAAGTTTACGATGATCTGCTTTTGCTTCTTCCCTCAGGCGCAGGAGATCATCATGTTCGTGCCTCAACGTTGCCTCCAGATCGACAACACGCGCAGTCAGCGCATCCAGTTCACTCTTAAGCCCTGCCAAGACTTTACCCTGATCTTCAGGATTATCGTTTGCTGCCATACTGTTGCCTTTCGCTAATGGTCTGCACTCCATCTCATTGAGTTCGGCTGAAATTTCGCCAGTAACTGATTGCCAACAGATTGCTGGTAAAACTCTAAACCACATTGAATTGGCAATGCAATACTTAAGTCGCTTAAAATTATTAAATAAACCGATTTACTGTATGGTATTAGATGCGGCGTGCATCACGAATGCTCAATTTGGCAGCCATGCTGTTCATTACCCTTTCAGCGCTACCCGCCGGACAACCTTCGCCCTCATGGGCTGCAGCCTTTGGTAGTGGCATCCAACAACCGCACACTGTGCCTGCCAAACAGGGCAATCATCCCCCAGCGGCAGACAAAGCCAGCCAGACAAACGAAGACCAAAGTCAAACGGATGCAGAATCCCTGGTTGCAACTTTCGCAGCTGCACTGGCAGCAGGAACAATTGCCTTCACCCCGGAGCAAAAAACTGCAGATGTCGTGAAGATGCTCGCTCAAGGGGTGCGGGGTAGAGGCCGGTTTGCCGACACCCTGTTCCACGTTGCACAGCTAACTCCATCCCGGCAGGCGACAGCACTTTCCAGGATCATCTACAGGAGGGGACAGTTAAGCATTGCTAATGACGCTTCATCTCTGCCTGAACGAAAGCCCCGGGCTACAGAAAAACTTGTAATCTTTGCAGACGGCTTGCTAAAAGTGGCAGTCCCCAGGGGCTTCGACGCGACAACCACTGATAATGGCGATGTTCTCCTGCATATTAATCAATCCACTCTGATAGTACACCTGGAAAAACTGATCCCCCCCGGACATGATGCATGGAGCGAAATCCGAACAATCGCCTCGGAAAAGAGCAGCAACCTGAACCTGTCCGGGAAGAAGGCTTACGTTCTCGCTCCCAACGGGCGGCTCCCAAGGTCAGCCATCATCGGGTTCGGCACTGCAATCGTAACCATGAAAATCGATGGTGACCCGGGATCTCCCGGGATCACCAAAATCCGATTTGCTCTGCCAAGAATCATCGAGAGCCTGACCCTTGTAAAAGAATAAAAGCAATCAATCCGTCAACATCACCCCTTGTAAAAAAAACACCAAAAGTAATATTTCCGCTTGCCTCGCTGCCACGCTTTTTTTATTTTTCAAAGATGCCCACCGGGAGAATTTTCATCACCTTTAGCGCACTACTCCTGCTTTCTGGCTGCACAGGATTCCATTATCAGTGGCTTCATTCCAAGGGGCACTTTCCTCAATCCGGCCCCGCTGACATTGAGGGCCTGTGGAGCGGTTCATGGGAGAGTTCAACAACCAAGCATAGCGGAAAATTACGCTGCGTGGTGCGCAAAGCTTCTCCGGACTCCTACAGTTTTCACTACCGGGCAACCTGGGCGCGTATCATCAGCGGGAACTTTAAGATTAACTGCACCGTAAACAGCGACAACGAAAAGTGGCGGTTTTCCGGGAAAAAGAACCTGGGAATCCTTGGCGGGAAGTTCTCCCACCATGGCACCGCGTCATTGAATGAAATTCAGGCGACATACCATTCTGAACAGGGTGACGAAGGCACCTTTGAACTCCATCGTCCAGCCAAACCACAATAGGCCTACAGCAGAATCATTGCCGCTGTCCCGAAATCCTCACTACATTGCCCCAAAATGCGCAAGTTTGCTGATTTCATCCATCGTCGTGTTGCCACCGACCACTTGAAACATCCCTTCCTGGTATAATGACAACACCCCTAATTTCGCCGCCTCCTTGCGCATATTAGACATCGGTTCCCCACTTGATATCATCTCGGCCAAATCCGCTCCCACTGGACACATCTCCATCAACGCCACCCTTCCCAAATAACCGTTGCCGCTGCACTCGTCACATCCCTGAGCCTCAAATATAGGCTCCTCCATTGGTGCAGTTATAATGCCGTTATGGTAAAAATATTCCTGAAGTTTTCTGGGAGCAGGAATGGGTCGCTTGCAATAATTGCAAAGACGCTTGACTAGGCGTTGCGCTTGGCTCAATGCCAGTGCATCAGCCAGCAGGTAAGGTTCCACCCCCATTGAAATCAGGCGAGAAACCGCGCGTAACGAATCATTAGCGTGTAATGTAGTGAGAACAAGGTGACCGGTCAGCGCGGAATTAATAGCCGCTGTCGCGGTCTCTTCGTCCCGCGATTCACCAACCAGGATAACATCAGGGTCTGCGCGTAAAAGTGCACGCAATCCAGTGGCGAAATTAATCCCGTGGAATTCATCGGTCTGCGTCTGGTTAATTCCCTCAATCTCGTATTCAATGGGGTCTTCAATCGTGTGTATGTTTAAATCAACCTCATTGATCGAGTTAATAAAGGCATAGAGTGTTGTCGTTTTTCCTGAACCGGTAGGGCCGGTAACCAATACCAGGCCCTGGTCACGCTTCATCCCCGAGTTCACAATGCTCAGTTGCCGGTCAGAAAGGTTCAGTTCACTGAGTTCCTTAATGCCGTCCTGTTTGTCCAGGAAGCGCATCGTGAGTTTCTGATTCTCCTTGCGGCAGGGAACAGCGGAAACACGGACATCAATCCGTTTCTGCCCGATCTTTAACCCAAACCTGGCATCCTGAAGATCCTGATGTTGATGCCCCATGTTGGAGTAGTTCTTAAACAGCGCAATGAATCGCGGTAACTGTTCCTCGGAACAGGAGTGGATGACTTTTAAGCTCCCGTCAACACGGGCACGAAAGCGCGCCGTGTTGAAATATTTTTCAACATGAAGGTCACTTCCGCGACTGGTAATCGCCCGGTAGAGGATCCATTTAAGAACATCTTCCGGTGCCGTGTTCGGGTTGGCGGGATTAACTGCAGCCATGTCCCCCGGATCAATCTCGACGAGATTCTGATCTTCGGAATAATAAAGCTCACCGGTCTCGACTGTTGCCTGATTACTTACTCCCTTGCCCCGATTTCGGACAATTGCCGCGCGGATGGCATCACTGTCAGCAAGCACGGGAATGATCTCAATGGATTCATGCCCCGCCGACAACCACTCATCCTCGAAGGCATGGACAGAAGGAGATTCCGAAAGCAGGTACATTACCCCCTCGCCCTCAAACATCGGGAAAACCTCATGCTTCTCCAGTAACTGGTCGGGAAAGGTGGTCTGCGAAGGCGCCTCGTCCGGGTTGAAACACGCTTGCCGCGTCAGCATATAAACAAAGCCAATGCCATAGTGACGCGGCAATCCTTTGTAATCACCTGGCCGCTGAATATCAATCGCCTGGTTCTCAGAAACCAGAACCTCCCACTTCTCCTTTTCCGATGCGCTGAGAGGATAATTACACACAAACCAATCAAGAATTGAATGTGGTGTCGAATTGGGAAGCGGCGGAGCCAGTCCTTCGACAGCACCGGTATGCCTGAGTGGCTTGAAATTCATTCTCGCCCGGAAATCCTCACGAATGGAGGCATAAACATCCCTCTCAATAACGACACGAACGCAAAGGAAATCAGGAATGCCCCAGGTCTCCGGAGAAGAGGGATTATAGTGACCAAGAATCAGGAGCGGCCCCAAGGTGGCTACCGGCATCCATGGTTCCTCCGCCTTCGATACCCTTCCCAATTTACGCAACATGCTCTCGGCATCAACCGGGCAAGCTGACCGGGGCAACTTGACTGGAAGCAATCCGCTACGACGGGCAACCTGTTCAATAGGCAACTCCTTCCCGGATAATGAAGCCGATGGTTCCGGTGCGGCTACTTGCTGGGATTCTGGGGTTTGCAGCGATCGCTGCAACGGATCCACTGCAGGAACAATTCCTGCCGTCCGGCTTTCGCCGGTTGCTCCTGTGTGGTCTGGATCAAGCATTTGAACGGGCAGCACGCCACCCTAAGCTCCCACCGGGACAAAATCATCAGGAAATGTGTAATTTAAACTATAGTCAGAAGCATCAAACTGAACCTTAATCCCGCTGCCTGAGACACCCGGGGCAAGCACAGTAAACACTTTACCGTTCCAGCGTAGCCGATACTCACCAACATCAGAATTGCCCACAGGGTGCCAGTTCTGCGGGACAAAGGGGGCACCCGGAACAAGGTTGGATGGATCACGCCACTGTAGCGAGCGCACAATTGCAATTTCATCATCCGTAATGCTGTTGTCAGCAGGAAGATTAAACTCGTAGTTCACTTGGGAATGTTTCTTCAGGCCATTATTGAGTACCGTTGCGACATCTTCAGCTACCACAGACCTCGAAGCATCAAGAGTCCCTCCAAAATAAGTGATTGCAATGGAGGTAATGACAGCCAGCACAGCAACCGTAACGATCATTTCAACGAGGCTGAAGCCACGATTCCCGCGACACTCTTTAGTGCAGGTGCAAATTCTCACGCTTTTCTCCTCTCACAAACATTTAACAACCGCCCAAAACCCCTTTCCCGATTGCCTCTTCTCGAATTTTCTCCTAGTAAAAAATTATTCCTCCTGGCCCACTCAGCGGCATTTTAGATACGGTTACTATGCTGCCCGGGAGATTAATTGAATAGCCGCTCGGCATGTAATCACCGATCGCCGCAGGCGCAAACGCAAGGTACGAAGCCAGCAACGAATATCGCGTCTGGTCACTGGTCTGAGACGCCCAGTTACTGGTAGCATTCGTCCTGCCGTAGGATTGGATATAGCTAACCAGTGCCAGATTCATGGCTTCAGCACGGGAGATGGCGAGATTGGTCTCACTGTCCTGTTTTACTGCGATGATATTGGGTAGCGCCAAAAAAGTAATCACTCCAATGATTGCCACTGCAGCCAACACTTCCACCAGTGAAAATGCACGTTCTGTTTTTTTCATCTTTACTCTCTGCTCCGTCTGGGTGCTATATGTGGGGGGCGATCTTCTGCTCGAAATTCTAGGGATAAAGCTCGACTTTGGGATACGGGCTCCTCTTTCCTGCTCCCGGCAAACTCCAGGCGGACAACTCAATATGCTGGCCGGTCTTAGCCATGGCTCCGCTTTGTATCTTGGTAAAATCCGAACCCGGGGAGGAATCAGCAAGATGACGGTAAGTATCATCATCAAGGTAATCCTTGATCAACTCAAGCCGCCCGACAATGTCGCCGTTGCTGCGCGATTCACGGGGATTACTTGGACTGTCGGTCCAGTAATTGGTCGCATAATTGTATTTATTACGCACATATCCGACAGTGCGTTCATATCGGCGTGAAGGATTGTTTGCATCCGGAACCTCAAATCCACCGACTTGCCCAGAAATCCAGTTATTAATCGCCGACTGCAGGGTAGCCTGCTGTTGTCGCGCCATGACATTGCGCGAATCCTGCGCGGCATTTGAAAATGAATTAATGACCAACGCTGCCATGATCGAGATAATGGCCAGGACAAGAAGAAGCTCCACCAGAGAGAAAGCTTTATTGGCTCTGGATACTGAAAGTTTCGTGATCATCAGGTCGCGATGCCCAGGATTTTTTAAAGCTATTTGTTAAGAAAGGGCTCCCCGGTTACCCGGGGAGCCCTCGCGTGAATTGATAATTCAATTTACTCCTGCTACGATGAACTCGGAGAATAAATGATCATCTTGGCGTAAGAATCATACGAGAGATGCTGTGCTGCATTTGCCTTCTCGGTTTCACTTACGTTTGGCACCTTAAAGAGCGTGGTATCAAAGCCTGAATCAGCACTCCCGAAAACACCGCTGTCTACCAGGTCGTCGACAATATCGGCAACTGAAGTGGACTCAAAGGTGGCGCCGGCAGCAACCGCCGAGGCACACACTGAGGCGAGGCTCTGGGCATTGCGCTTGGCTTTGCTGGCATTGGCTTGACTAGTGATGTTCCCGATAGTCGGAACCGCGATAGCGGCAATGATGCCGATAACCGCGATGACCACGAGCATTTCAACAAGGCTGAAACCAGCCTTCACGTTTTTGACAAGATTCGTCTTCATTTTATTATTGCTGTTTTTAATTAATTAGGTTGTTCTGCTCCCGATTATCACGGGATATATGGATATTATAACAAATATGGAATTATTCAAGTATAATTTATAATTATTATAATTTAGAGAACTTCCACATCTTAAGATTTTAGATATCTCGATTATAAGTTGATAACCAAAGAGTTATAATTGAGTTTCTGCTTAGCTTTGAAATATCCCCCCATTATTGTCTAACTTCTGATATTCTATTCCCTGGGGACAATCTCCCTCAGGATCGAGGAGGGGAAGCAAGCACCTCAGGAAAACTCAATGCTCACTCCCCTGCTTTGACCTCTGCTGTCAAAATGACTTACCCTGCGCTTATCGTTGCTGGGTCAAAGGCGGCTTGCCCGGGCCCTTGGCCTTGCCCTTGTCATTGGAACCGGGGAGCATGACCTTCCCAAGACTGAAAATCGGTGAGTAAATAGCGTAAATAAGAAAGCCTACGAGAACTCCGAGCACGAGAATCGTAACCGGTTCAAGCACCTTATCGATTTGGTTGGCAATATTATCCAGTTCTTCTTCGTAATCATCGGCAATCTCGTCAAGCATCTCGGTCGCAGACCCGGTTTCGGCAGCAATCTCCATGATTCCGCATACGGTGCGACCGTCATCTCCCAGCCAGTGTGATTCCATCAGGAAACTCTCCGACATGCTCAACCCATCGTTAATATGCTCACGAACACGCTCAAAAAATTCCTTGTAGTATATATGGGGTGCACTCTTTGCGGTGATTTTTAATCCGGTGTTGATCCTCACCCCCGATTCAAGCAACAGGGCGAGACATCTGAAACTTACCGCAGCAGCTGACTTGCGAACAATCCCGCCAAGCGTCGGTGTATGTGCAAATACCTTCTGGACCCTTGGGTTCTTTATGATCTTTCCCCAGTTCTTGAACAAGAGCCAGAGCCCCCCAAATGGTATCAGCAGCATGTATGGCTGATGAATGAGGATCGAAGATAACTTCATCATCATCCTGGTGGCTCCGGGAAGCTTGGCGCCAAGATCCCCATAGAGCTTCGAAACCGCAGGAACCAGAGTGTAGCTCATGGTGATAATCACAGCTACGCCCATCGTCATCACTATCCCCGGATAGATCATTCCCTTCTTGAGCTTCTTGATAATTCGTACCGTCTTTTTGCTGGATTTTCCAATCTGGGCAAAAATCTCAGGTAACCGCCCGGATTCCTCACCCGCCTTAATGAGTGCGATGACTTCCGGGCCAAAAGCATCAGGAAATCTTGTCAACGCATCACTGACCTTGTCACCAAGTGATATCTGATATGCAACCTCTGCAATAATTCCCCGGTAAACAGGGGATTTCACACGGTTAGCCTGCAGTTCGAAACTCTTGATTGTTGAAATGTTTCGCTCGAGACAACGCGCAACTCCGGCAAAAAGCGCAGCGCGATCCTCCATATTCCCCTTCTTCATCGTCAGGCGATGCACTATCTCGTCTGCACCGCTGATATTGGTAACCTTGGCATGTTCGTTAGCAGCCTTACCGGCACCCAAAATAGCCTTGTCATCAGAATCCGTATCAACAATGACGAGACTGGTTCGCCCGGTATTAACATTGCAAAGCGCGACTTTCTTCAGCATTATATTCTCTCTCGTTAGTAGCGTAACAACTACGAATGAAACTGGTCTCTAGGAACCAGTGCTCGGGCGCAGTGCGGTAATCACTGGAAGTTTGCGCTTTGATGCTTCACCTCCAGGTCCACCGGACCATTTCCCCTCAGCCCAGAGCGCATTGGAAGCACTGGTGTTGAAAACAATATCAACCTTAGCCCTGTCCATTGAGCCGACACCAGCCACCGGCAACTGATCCTCGATAATTGATATGCTGGATAATACAGGATCGGGCGGGAGAATACGGACAATTTCCTCCGGGCTTAACCCAAGGCTATAAAGACGCGCGGCATTTTCACCAATTGCCACTGCACGGGCAATACGGTGTCCTGTCTCCTCCTGAGAAACAGTTGCCAAACTCAATGAGAGTGCAGCCCCAACACCAAGAGCAATAATGCCGCAAGCGGCAAGAACTTCAACCAGGCTGTATGCAGCGCAGTTCAGTTGCCGCCGACAATTCAACCTCCTCATTGAGCACTTAATGTTCAGTTTCATTCTCAATTAGCGTAACTTTCAATCCAGGCAGTCCGGGGCACCAACCTTTCCAGAGCACCGGCATCAGTTTCCCGGTGAATGTGCAGGATTTTAGCAGGGTTCACACTCCACTTAAAATCCCGGTCGGTTCGAATCCCTCCGTATAAGTTAACAGTCCCACTCGGGGAATCCCCTGCAGTCATTCTACAGTTCTCAGCAATCAGCATTAACCTCCAACTCGGGTTTTCATCAGCATCGGCAAAAGTTAACCGGACTTCATCAGTATTGGTGTCATGTCTCTTGAGACCAAGAAGCAGTCGGCGATTGTTGCTGCCCCTGAAATTAATATTCCGCAAGGACCTTCCTGAAGCGTCAGTCTGATGAATCAGGATCATGACTGCCCCTTGCGATCCGGCATTGGCAAAGGATAAAGCATCACCTTGCCCATGAAGATTGATCGTCCTTACATGATCGCCAACCATCACGCTCGTCAGGTGGGAATCAGCAAGTGTTATATTGATATTACCGGAACCGTCACTCCTGGCTCCCCTGCCGCTGTCAAATTCAGTGTCACCGGAAAGCACTATATGGCTTCCCTTCAGTAACTTATTTTTCATGGACCATGGCACATCAGGATCAGGATCAATCACATCCAGCCTGCCATCGTAAGCATTACTTCCTGCAACTTCCCCTGCAGTATTGGTCACCAGCGGATAATTGGTCGGCGCAATCCAGTGGCCTTCAAGATTCCTTATTTTTCTCCCGACAGGCGAACCGCCCTGGGTGTATGTGATATACCGCTCACTGCGAATACCGCTGTCGGCAACGACAGGCAACCCGGATGACCAGATAACAGTACTGCCATGAACCCGTATCTGACCGCTTAATTCATTGCCTGTCGAAGGCGCAAGGGTTGATTTGTGCATCACCATCAGATCACCTATTAGCTGGGGAGCCCGCGACTTTAGCAAATAAGCCCTGTTATATGTGCTGGCAATCGCGGCAGTAGCCGGATCGTTGTCGTGATTAACGTTGATGGTAACACTCACGGGCAACTCAACATGATACCCATAGCCGTTAGCCATGCCGGTACTCACCTCCCCTGGCGGCCTAATCAGTGAGGCCAACGGTGCAGTATCAGCAGATGCCATTTCGACAATTCCCGCGCCGTCAGGAAGAGTAATCCTGGCAGCAGGCACAGTAACCTTGGCGAGAGCATGGCGATAAATAAATTCGTCAGCGACGGCCCTGGCGTTAATCTTTGCAATACGATGGTTCGAACTAAGCTCCATGCTCTCGATATAAAATGCCCTGCTGGTAAGCAGCGAAATCCACGCTGCAACCCCGAATGTACCAAGTGCCATCACCACCAGCCCCATCAATATGGCACTTCCTGAAATCGCAAAGCGTGGATGAATGAAAGAATGATTCATAAGCTGCAAATCACATCGATGGGAACAGCGCAACGGTGAAGAAGTAATTCGTCCTTCCCGCCATTGTGGCGTAATCAGGCAACGGGTTCGCTACTCCCGGAGGAATTGATGGCGCATACCCGGAGTCAGCCATAGCACCCTGATTTGCGAGGGTTGGAGAAGCCGGATCCGGCCACCAGATGAAGTAGAACGGCATATCAGCAGCCGTCTTGTAGCGATCAATCTCGCCCTCATCATGGACAAGGCGGGCGCGCCGCTCATGAAATACAAAAAGCGGCTTGAACGGCACTCCGTTTAAGCCGTTAGGAAAAAACACATCATAATAATCAGTAAGAGCATTCCATGAATAGCGTTTAACACTAACATAAGTGCCGCTTGGTTTCGCAGTTGCCTGAATATCAATGTCGTAAATGGCGCGCACTGAAAGAAAACCGGAAAATCCGCTGGGTTGCAGGATATATATCGACCCGTTGTCATAAGGAGAAGATCCCCGCCACCCTTTATAGACCGATGAACTCTGGTTGAAGATCGCTTTAAGATGAATGCGGAAAGCTTCCGAAGAATCGAGGGTTCGTCCATCCTCGGGTGCCGGTATATAAACCGGACGAACAGTATTCAACCCGCTACGTGCCAAACAATAAACTGCTGAACCGTGGGCAATATCCTCCCAGAAACGCTCACGAAGCAAGTCTGCAGTCGCAGCTCTTCCATAATTTGGGGCATCGTATGAATCAACACTATCGCCCGCCAGATTGTAATAATTGTTAGCTGCCGCGTGACCTATCTCAATAGCACCATAACTGCTAAGACGACGCTGATTCATGCCAATGGCACTGAATGCCAGTGCCGCCGCACCCATCACAGATGCCGCAACGGCAGAAGCAATCATTACCTCGACAAGAGAAAACCCAACCATCCTGCAATGCGGCGGGATTAATCGGTCGTGATTTGAATTTTTCATTGTCACGGCTCAAATCTCTTCTGCTTTGAGCGCACTTACCTTTATTCGGAATCGGATTCCTCCATCGATGCGTAGACGAGTTGTGCGGCAACATTTGATCCGCCTTTGGAGGCGGTCGGCAAGAGAACTCCAACTCTGGGATCAAGATCAATCTCCAGTGTGATCTTGCGGGGCTTGTCAGCCTCCTCATCCGCAACCCATGTAATCTCAACCAGTTCAGGAGTAATCTTTGTAACCCGTAAATCATCCGATTGCCCGGGAATAAGCCGTGGAATGAGGTTTCCCTCACTGAGAATAATGCCGCCCAGTTGAGCCTTATACCCATCCTGCCCCCTGGCGATGCCTGACACCGAGAAAGACTCAAGAGCCAGACGAATCCGTGAGTCCTCACTCTGGCTGTCTTCGGCAGGCTGCCCTTTATCCCCTTTGGTGCGATCTGCAAATGGATTCCTCTCCTCCTGCCTGAGAATAAAGGTTTTTATCATGCTTTCCTTCTCATGCGGAAGCACCCCAACCTCCTTAACTGAAGGCAACACAGCATTATTACCAAGCTTAACTGGAACCTGGGCAATTGAATTCCCTACAACTGCCGTCCCGGCAAGCACTAAAATTATAATGTAAATCTTCATATCAGGATATTAAGTCTTTGATTCTCCGACCTCATCTTCCTCAACGATTGGAACATCAACGGTAAGTTCCATCTTGATATCATTTCCGGATTGCCCTTTTGACAATCGGCAACTGGAAACCCTGACAGCAGGCATTGAACCCTCAAGATTGGCAAGCCAATTGAGTGTCTTGATGTAATCGTCTTCAAAAACCAGACGTGCCTGAAGCGTGCGCGGTATCGTTCCGCCCTTATCCAGATTAACCGTCTCGAAACCCTGGGATAAAGTGATTATATCATCCTGTTTAATACGCAGGTTAATCAGAGCTTCGCCAAACTGCGGATTGCGCGTCTGCTTGAGATGCGGTTCCCATTGTGACAGGTATTCACGGACAGCTTTTGTATTTTCACGCAAAATAATGAAGTTCCGCTGCTGGGCACTACACCCAAACACCGCACTGTCATATGCCGTCTTGGCCACCAGTTCCTCATCCTTGGCAAGCTTCAGCTTATTATGGAAGCTCATCGTTGCGTAGGCCATTCCAAGAATGGCAATACCCAGGGTAACGCATGCCATATGCTTATTATTCATCGGTAAAAGTAAGGTTGGCTGATTCTTTGTTGCTGTTCTGCCAGATTAACGTCGCCTGATAATCAAGAGAACCTTCCTTGCCGGCAGTCTGGTTGGCGGAATAGGAACGGTATCCAAGGACATTGATCGCCTCGAGGGTTGCATCGAGCTGCTTCTGTCCCCCGTTATCAAATTTAAACCCGAGCTTGATCTGATTCGGGTTACTGGGTTCCCTGAACAGGGAGAGTTCAGCAATTGAACCTTTAACGTCCATGCTGCGTGCTATAGCGACAGCAAGTGGTTGTAATTGTCGAGAACCCTCAACCCAGTCGCGCACATCATTCGCCCGACGCTCTTCTTCCTTGATTGCCTCGATCTGAGCCATGATGTCCTTCTGCTTGGCAGATTCCTCCGCCACATTCAGTTTCCATTCCTCCTTGGCCTGCTCTGCATTTCTGTGCTGGAAGAAAAAGAGCGCGTTCAATGAAATGGCCCCGATCACCGACAGCACAAACGCAACCGGCAACAATGCCAGAATGCCGGGAAGAGGTTGACCAATATCAGGACGGTTAGTCTTCAGGTCATGACACACTTGATGATGGTTTTCCATGGTTTATTTATCCTTGAGCAAGCTCCACAATCCATCAGTCTGGCTAATGTCACTAACACGCGTGTCCGACAGCAATGAAGCGATCGTGTTCTTGAGCGCTGCTCCATCCTGATCCGAGGCAATAACAATCTGCGCCCCCGAACCCGCACTCTCAACCAGTGGCATGATAATATTCAGCGCAGGATCAAGATCATCGGCGCCATATAATCCGCTACGCGAGCGTAACTCCATCCAGCGCTCCTCATCCGTAGTCATTACACATACCGATCCATCACAACACACAATAACAATAATCTTACCGAGAGGATCCTGTGGTTTTCCCTTCAGGTAATCTGCGCGTGCCTCAATCATTTGGTCGACGGCATCGCAAAATATTCCATAGATGCCACAACAGATTCTGCCAACCTTCAGGTTCGCACCGTTGAAGATTGTCTCGATCTGTTTGATGTAATCCTCGTCGACAGCAAGTAACGCACTGCTGTTCGACTCCGGGTTGTGTTTTACCGCATAACGTTTCCCGCGCTCAGCCTTTGAACCGAGCGCCGCTTTCGGATTAACGCGAATCAATTCTTCCGATCCTTTTTTACGTGTCAGGTTAGTCTCAAGACTGATCACAAACCGGTGATTCACAGAAACCGCACACCATCCGTCATCAGTTAATCCCCGCCATTGCTCCGCCATGTCACCAACGATATCTTTTAACTCTCCGGTAAGTGAACCTGTTTCCCCCAGCACTCCACCCCGGTCCACGCCTCGCCAGGTAACACCGTCGCGATTCAAGTTAAGCAGAAGTGTACGCCGACGCGGAAATCGCTTCGCCCAACTCACCGTGGAGTCATCCGGTTCAGATCGGAATGACGCGAAGGTAAGAACGTCTCTTATATCCTGGACTTTCATCGATTCACTGATGGTTGAAGCTCTGCCTCACAGTGGAGAAATTCAGCAATCTCCTGAGATGTGAATCCGGTGGGCTCTTTGAACACCGGCCTCCAACCTTCCTCTCTGCGGTTGGCAAGGCTTGCATCAAAGCTGCACATGCCGCGCTTGCTGCCGGTCTCCAGTTCCTGATCAAGCTTCTTGAACTCGCCGCGACGGATGAGGTTGGATACGGAATCGTATTGCAACAACATTTCGTGAATCGCAAATCTCTTGCCTTTTGTCTCATCCATGATCAATCGCTGACAGACAATCATCCTGAGTACGTCAGCAAGGGTGCTTTGGGCGCTCTCAACACGCTCGGCAGGAATCAATTTAAGAAAACGCTGCACGGTCTGCGATGCACTTGAAGTATGCAGGGTGGCTACCACCACGTGCCCGGTCTCAGCTGCCTGCAAAGCAATTTCCGCGGTTTCCCCGTCACGTATTTCCCCCACCATGATAACGTCAGGATCCTGTCGTAATGATGCGCGTAACGCTTTACTGAAATCGTGATCATCCTGCCCTATCTCTCTCTGTGAAATAAGCGAGGGAACGCCGGCAGTAGGGTAAAGATATTCGATGGGATCCTCAAATGTAATAAAGTGTTCACGCCGCCGAAGAGCGCGATGAAGATTCATTGCGGCAATTGTGGTCGTCTTGCCTGAACCTGTGGCACCGCAAATAAGAAATAATCCGTTCTTCGCCTGGAGAAACGATTTTACAGCGGCATGCGGAACCCGGATATCCTCACAAGAAGGTATGTCGGTGGGCAACAACCGCATAACCCAACGGTAACGTCCACGGCTTACCATACGATTCACGCGAAAGCGATAATCCCCTATCATCATCGCGTAGTCCGCACATCCCGGTTGCACGGCTAGATTTTCCGGCGACTGGTAGACAAACGAATCAAATACCAGCTCACCATTACGGCGGTATATGAGCGGCTCCCAGGCGGTAATGTAAAAATCGGAAATCCCGCTACCCTCGGCTAGCTGGATAATTCTCTGCCCCAACGGGCTGCTTTCTGAAACTCCCTCCATGTGTGTGGCACGGTTGTGGTTTTGCTTTTATTGCGGGAGTGCACCAATTACTCAATCGATGCACTCCCGTCATATTGTGATTGGTTACTAGTCGGTTGAATTTATAGCTGTGACATCCAGCGAACTATTCACAAAAGTCGTGTCAATCGAACCGTCCGGTGTTACCCGGGCAACACCCTTGCAGGGATGTCCTGCGTAAGTTCTAAACGATCCCATAATGACGGCATTGCTGTCAGCAAGCGGAATGACCCTGCGCACGGCACCGTCTGCACCGTTACCCGAATTGAAGGCACTATCAAAAGTTCCATCCGCATTGAGCACTGCCACACGTTGACGCTCGGCAGTTCCAATCCTGGTAAAGTCACCGCCGATCAGCAACCGGCCGTCTTCTTTGATGGCTACGCTGTATACCGGACCATTAATGCCGGGCGAAGTGAAACCGGAATCACGAGTGCCATCCGGCCTTAAATACCTGATTGCTCCGGAAAAACTGCCCGCGTAAAGGACACCCCCCTCGGGCATGGTCATTATATGGTGGACGCTGCCAACTACGGGAATGTTACCATTGGCCAGTGACAGGAGAGGATTCACGCTTCCATCCCCATTAAGTAATGCAAGGCAGGGCTGGTGAATATCGCCATAACCGTCGAATGCACCACCTGCGAGGATATTTCCATCTTCAGTCAAACCCACTGCATGCACCGTGCCGTTAAAACCGGCAGTGCTGACTTGCTCCCAATGACCGCGCCATGGCTTCAATGGATCTTCCTGCACCCAGGCCATGCTGACTGTTCCCGACGGGCTGAAGGAAGAATCCACCGAACCCTCCGGGGTGAGAACCGCAATGCGGCGGTAAGATGGATTACCACTAACGCTGGTAAAACTACCCCCGATAACAATCCTGCCATCCTCCTTCTCTACTGCGGCAAGCACCTCTCCTCCCTCAATATTGACACTAAAGGGACGTAAAGTTCCATCCGCTCCCAGCTTAGCCAGGCATGAACGGCTAACCCCCTTGACCCGGGTAAATCCTCCGCCAATCAGGACATCACCATCAGAAAGTTTCAAGACAACATGAACACCGTTATCCGCACCTTCTCCAACATCGAAAGAAGCATCCAGATGTCCGCTGAAAGTGTTCAGTCGGGCAATATTTTCGCTCTTGACGACAAACTCGGCAGGAAACTCACCTGTCATAAGGGCGCGTCCATCCGAAGCGGTTTCAATCGCGTAAACCGAGGCACCATCCGGCAAATCCTCCGGCTGGTAACTTAAATCGATATCACCATTGTTCTGCAGGCGTAAAAACGGCGAATTAACCATCGGGCTTGAAACCGTTGATATTAATTTTCCACCAACAAGAATCTTCCCGTCATCGGTTATTGATGAGGAATAAACCTCCCACGAGCGAATTCCGTGCTTCGCTCCCAGGTTAAATGACCTATCAAGTGATCCATTGGTATCCAGACGCGCCACACCTTTCCGCGACTTGTTATTCACACTGTTGAAAAGCCCGCCAATAAAGATCTTCCCGTCATCAAACATCTTGACGGTCCTGACCTCATTGTCAGCTCCGGTTCCCGGGTCAAAACTCGCGTCATTTTTACCATTGCCCAATACCCGGGCTATGTTGCTGCGTTGCACCCCATCAAACCTGGAAAACGTCCCGGCAATGACAACCTTGCCGTCCTCCTGGACGGCCGCGGCATGCACAAAGCCAGCAACTCCCTCACTGGTATCAAAAGTCGGGTCATAACGGCCATTCATGTTGAGCCTGACAAGGCTGTAAGCCGGCTTGTAGTTGTAACGTGAAAAACAACCGCAAACGACCACCTTGTAGTCATTGAGTTGCGAGACCCCACCAATGCCGCCACTGAAAATGCGCTGATCCTGCAGCACAATGGCGTGCACCCATCCTGCCTCATCGCTATGCACAGCCTGACCGACATTAAAACTCCAATCAAGAGTTCCATCAGTATTCAGGCGAGTAAGTCCCTTGCGCCATATATTGTTGAATTTCTTGAATTTTCCGCCAACAAGGATCTTGCCGTCCGGTTGAATCGTAACTGCCAACACATCGCCATCAAAGCCAAGGCCTGGATCGAATGATGTATCAAGGGATCCGTCAATATTGAAGCGGGCAATTCGATTACGATCCACTCCGTCAATAGAAGTAAATGCGCCGCCGACGATTGCCTTCCCGTCCGACTGGAGAGCAATACACTTGCCCCAGGAATCAAGTCCGGACCCGGGATTGAAATCTATAGCAAGCGGCCCTTCAACCAGGTGCTGTTTAAGATTCTGGAACGAGCTGTAGGTATTCTTCCGGAAATCCCCCCCAATGTAACCATCCCAGTTCGGCACATGCCACCTGGACAGGCTTATTGAGTAAGGTGAACTGGGAGTAAACCACTGCGCATAACCACTCGGCCCGTAAACCCGGGCGCTTATATCTGCCCGCAAGCTTGAACCGGAGAAAAGGTCGAAAGCCCCGGTGTAGAGCGTTCCGCGATCTGGTTCTCCACTCTCATCATAACCCGGGTCACTACCATCAGTCGTATAGAAGATGCGCCAGCCCTCCGGCAAATTCGCAGAATCCCCAGCGGGATTCAGTGAGACTTGCTGACTCGGGGCATAATGGCCGTCTTCGATGACATCGCTTGTCGGTTGCAGCAGACTAATGCGGTTGATCTCGATAGTGGAGTAAACCGATTCGGAATCAATAAGCGCATCAGTATTGAGAGACTTGGCAACAATATTGATGGGTAAAGAATTTTTCGCTGCCCATTTGTCCAGGGAAAAATCAACACCAACACCGGGAAACCCGTTACTGAATGTGCCGCTTGCCCCGGTCGATGACACCAGAGGATCAACTCCCTCATAAGACCATAGGATATTAAACGAATCGGAATTCTGGTAACGATTCGGAATCTCGCCGGAATTGGTGAGTGCCACTGGTATAGAATTGACCTGTGCCACTGCCGGTTGATCGCCGGCTATCATAAGCCCGCCAACCTCCGGGTAGCTGACTCGGTACCCGGACGCCCCGGCAGCAATCATGAGTTGCACCGGATTGGCACTATAGACATTTGCCTGTACACGGCTGTCACCCCACGCATATTGATCAAGAGATGCCGAGAATGCCTGCATGGCATCACCTGGATTCAGATTAAAGGTTTCCCCGGAGTAAGCATGCCAGTTGCTGCCATCTTTAGAATAAAAAACCTGGGAAGATCCCGAAGGATTCGGGTTACTCAACTCCACCTGGAAGTCATTAAAATCAGCAAGCTCATAAACACCGCCATCAGCCGAGAACGAAGGAGGATTCAGTGCCAGAGGACCGGGGGTGGTATTAGGCGATTCATAGGATGGCGGGGTGGTCGGATTAACACTGGCCAGACCAAACCTCTGAGGAAGACCATTACTGGAATCAAAATAATCCCAGACCCATGTGCTGTTCTTTGCAAGCTTAAGTGAAACTTCACGGTTTTCGGCTACCGGCTCAACAGGGACACTGTTCTCTTTCAGGCGAAACTCCGCTATCCCCCGTTCACCACCGAGAGCGATAACAAATCGCTCCTTCTTCGCATCCCACAACGCACGTGGCACCTTGGTGGCAGCCGCTTTCTCAGACTGCATGACAACCTCCAAGCGGGAATCCACCATGGATTCACGCAAGCCGGAAATCTGCTTGTGGTTATCCTCGGTAGTTACCGTTTTCAGTTTATCGATAATCGCCTGCGGGGAACTAAGCGTTCCAATTTCCCCACCATGGGTGAGATACATCCGCACAGCGGTATTAACAACGGCAACGTCCTGATTAAGTTTCTTGGACTTGACGGAGGTTCTCATCTCCGTGACGCCGGAGAAGGATATGATTACAACGACCGCCAAAGCAGCGATGCAAATCATGACTTCGAGCAATGTGAAGGCTCGGTTTTGTTTGTTTGTGTTCATTTTCTGGTGCTGTTTCTGTGTTTGTGAACCTCCTCGCACCTGTGGTTGATACATAAATTATAGTTTTTATAGGAAATGGCAAGATATTTTTATGGTTTCTATAATTTAAAAAATTTACACGCCCCTTTTCCCCATACATCCAAGGCAACTGTTTGATTTACAAGACATTAAGGAAATCCTAATCTTCTCTGCAAGAAAATTTCCCGAACTCCTTTCCCACGCCCTGTAAGTACTGTCAGCGTATCAGCTAGCCGCAAATAGCACCAAGTGCTCGTCAACTGTTGAGTTGATCGGGATAATCCCCGCGGTCAACAAGAGCGGCAATGGCGCTAACCACATGATCGCGATCTTCCTTGTAGGTAACGCCAAACCAGGAACCTGAGGTGCGCAATACCTGAACTGTTGCTGAGCCCTGCCTTACCATGTCATCCACGGCAAAGGGAATGTAAAACTCTGACTGCATTTCCACTCCCCGTGATGCCAGAAATTGCCTGAACAGGTTCTCAAGGTAATCAAATACTGCCGGAGTAAATCCCCACATATTCATGGAGACAATTTCCTCACCTGACAAGACAATCTCCGAACCATCGGCCTCGATATGCCGGGCACCGGCCATCAGTTTTTCAATCCTTGTGAGCTCAGTCACTGACTGAAGCCCGCCATCAGCTCCAATATCACATACACCACGGGAAACGGTGCCAAACTCCGACAGGGTATTCTTCAGTGGGAAGCCTACCATGCAAAAAGGTGATGGAGTTATATCCTCCTGCAGGTTAAGCAAAAACCTCGCCATTTGCCCATAGGCATCCCTGCCGTAAAAGTCATCCGCATTGATCACGGCAAACGGATCTGCCACCACCTTGGATGCCGTCAGTATTGCATGAGCGGTTCCCCAGGGCTTCGTTCTCCCGGGAGGCACCCCAAAGCCATCCGGCAATGCGTCAAGGGACTGGAAGGCGTAATCCACTTCTATCTGGCCGGAAAAGCGGTTGCCGACCCCCTCCTTGAATGCCTCCTCGAAATCCCTCCGGATTACAAAAACAACCTTGCCGAATCCTGATCGAATCGCGTCAAATACGGCATAGTCCATCACCGTCTCCCCATTCGGTCCCATCGAATCCATCTGTTTAAGGCCACCGTATCGGCTACCCATTCCTGCCGCTAGAACAAGAAGCGTTGGTTTTGTCATCGATTTACTGCCAAGGGCAATGAAACGCTAGGGACTTGCGCCGCTAAGTCAACAACACCCGGCAACTGCCGCGCTTGTCGCGCAGTTCACTGTGTGCACACCCCGTTCGCCGTGGTATATTTTATATAGTATAGCAACGAATTCATGGACGACAACTTGTCAGCAGCATGGAAAGAATGGTTTCGCGCGAATGGCACGCAACTACTCCTGTTCGCACGTACACAGACCCGCAGTGCAGCCGATGCACAGGATGTCCTCCAGGATGCCATGCTTCGCCTGTGGAAATCCTATTCGACCAAGAATAACAACAGTTGGGAACCTCCACCACTGCCCCTTGCCTATACCGCATTGCGTCACGCGGCAATTGACCAGGTCAGGAAAAACACGCGCCGCATGCGACGGGAGCAAAGTTCCGAGTATCTGGTTTCTGACAATGATCCCGCCGGCGACTGGTTCGGAACGGCTAAACTGGAGGCAAAAGAGAGGGCAACGGCTTTGCAAACGGCAATTGAAGAGCTCCCTGGTAATTTCCGTGACGTCCTGGTCCTGAAAATATGGGGAGAACTGACTTTTGCCGAGATTGCCGATGCTCTTGCGATCCCGGCAAACACAGCAGCCTCCCGCTATCGCTACGCGCTTGAAGCATTGCGGAAAATACTTAAACCAAATTCCCTCTGATCGACGCTGTAATAGAAAATGGATCACGAAGCTGATAATTTTGAGTCGAGCCTGCGCGCGTTCTCTCCCGCAAAGGTTCCTGATGCGCTGCAATCGAGAATCCTGGAGATTGCCGACAATAACCCTGAAAAAGGACTTCCTGCTGCCACGGGCGCCGGCAATATCCGCAAATTCCATTTCCTCAGCCCTCTCGCCGCTGCCGCTGCCATCCTGATTGCCGCCACCGGTGTTTTTTTTGCAGTGCTTAACAATATCGAAACCATTCCCTCGGCCAAGCCCGACGGAATGGTAATGTTACCGGAAAAGGCACCGTTTGTTCCCGTGCATGCAGAGAATATCTTTGAAGGTGTCCATGATGAAGGCTTGTTCCTCACCGACGATAAAGTTCCCGTACAGGGTGTCCGCTATCAGTTTTCAGACTCCTTTAAGTGGCGAAATCCGCAGGACGGCTCAGTCATCGAGATGACAATTCCAAGCGAACGCTTCTTCCTGCTCCCAGTCCAGACTGACTGACATTTTCCCATCACATCATTCACACATTAATTAAACCTGAGCTAACATAATGAAAATCCCAACTCTTCCCCTGTATCTCGCTGCCACAGGAATCATCTCCCTTTCCGGCGCCATTGCCGACAATGCAAAACCTGATCCTGCGCCTGGGGATGAAACATTACACGGGCCGGCATGGCTGGGTGTAGCAACAGCACCTGTCGATGAGGTAGTGGCAGCGCAACTTGATCTTCCGGAAGGCATTGGGGCCGCAGTAAAACTGGTCATCCCTGACAGCCCTGCTGAAGCTGCCGGCATCAGTAAACACGATATCCTCTTTGAGCTTGCAGGAGAGCCGGTAAAATCTCCGGAACATCTTGGTGAACTCATCCGCGGCAAATCAAACGGCGACTCGGTTGAACTGGCTGTCATACAACGCGGGGCAAAAAAATCACTCACCCTCACGCTCGGCACGCGCCCACCGCACCTCCAGCAGGAACCTGAGGCAAACGCCAAGCCCTTTGGAGGACGGGTTGACCTTGGTGACCTTGGAGGGCTCAAGTTCGAGATGCTCCCCTTCAAGGGTAACGGGGCAGGGTTCGGAAATATTGAGAAGCAGATGGAAAAAATGCGCAAGCAGATGGAAATGCACCTTGAGGGCATGTTTGAACTTGAAGAATTCGGGAACCTCCTCCCGGGAGCCGCGCGCATGATGGGATCAAGCAGCATGATGTTCAGCAATGAGGAAGGAAGTATTAAGATCCGCAGCAAAGACGGTAAAACCGACCTCACCGCCAAGGATCCCGATGGCAAGATTATCTTTGAGGGTGCCGTGAATACCGACGAAGAACGGGCAAAGCTGCCGGAAAGGCTCCGCAACAAGCTCGATGAATTCAAGAAATCCAGTAATGGCCTCAGCTTTGAAGGTTTTCGCCTCGGTGTGCCGCAGTTGAAAATTCCCGACCTCAAGCCTCCGGGAAAAGATACTCCTGTCCCTCCCGCCGAGAAAGACGGGAAAAAAATAAGGCTATAGACCCGATCCTTGATTACTCAGGGCTTACCGGGGTCTTCATAGAGGTTAGCGGGATCAGCTTCAGCAAGCTCCACAAAAAATCCCGCAAGTTTTACGGTTAGCTCCGCGAGCAGCTGTTCACCCTTTTCCGCGGTGGCAGCAGCAGGATTACCCGATCCGGTGTCATTGGTTGCCTTTAACCAATCACGTTGACTCCAGGCCCAGCCCTCACGCATTGCACGAATGCGCGAAGCGTTGGTGGATCCGTCACCCGCCTGATCAAGGGGCATTACAAGTTCAGCAGCCACATGCATCATCAGGCTTGTCTCGACTTCATCAGCATGATCACCTGGTTCATCAAAAATATCCTGGAAGTCTATTACACTGAACCAATCCACGGTGGACAGGAACACCTCGGGAAACTCCACCTGCAACTCTCGAAGTTGTTGCCGGAAATTGTTTCCTCCGTGACCGTTAAGAACCGTCAGTTTCGCGATCCCCTGTTCCGCCAGTGAACCAATGACATCTGCCAGGACTGCTGTCTGGGTGGAAGGATTCATGTTGATGCAGAAAGGAATGTCGAGTTGCCCGGTGTTAACGCCGAAGGGCACACAGGGCAGGACGCCAACCTTTGCCCCGCGCTCCCAGGCAATCCTTGCCGCACCGGCCGCGATGGCATCCAGCTGGATATTGTCGGTGGCGTATGGCAGGTGATAATTATGCGCCTCAGTGGCACCCCAGGGGAGCACTGCGAGTTCATATTCCCGGGAACGCACTTGTCCCCAGTTTGTTTCTGCAATCAAATATGGTCTCGGTTCGCTCATGAAATGACTATTGCCCCCGGTGCTTTAAAAATGCCCGCTTAAGATTATTTCCGGAATACAGTTCGTAAAAACAGGTGAACCCCTTTCTTTAAAAGGTGGTTACAATGCTTATTAGATGCATTGCCAAGCCGGTTTACCGGCAAAAACCTCCTTGTAATAATCAGCATGTTCCAGGCGCGAAGCTGCCGCTTCATCAATGATAATTTTCACCTCCTGGTGCATCTGCAGCACACTGGCAGGCACCATCGAGCTAAGCGGCCCTTCGACAGCCCTGGCGATAATTTCAGCCTTGGCTTCACCGAAGGCAAAAAGCAGGATCTGGCGACATTCCATGATCGTTGCCACCCCCATCGTGATGCAATGGCGGGGCACCTCCTCAATGCTGTCAAAAAACCGTGCGTTATCCTCACGGGTTTTACCGGCAAGGGTCTTTACCCGGGTGCGGGAGCCCAGTGATGACCCGGGTTCATTAAAGCCAATGTGCCCATCAGAGCCGAGCCCCAGGATTTGCAGGTCAATTCCCCCGCAAGCCCGGATAGCCTCCTCATAAGCGTTGCACTGCTCGCTTACATCAACAGCCAGGCCATCGGGAACGTGCGTCTGGCCGGCTGAGATGTTAATATCCTTAAACAACTCCTGCTCCATGAAATAGCGGTATGAACAGGGATGATCCCCCGGCAAGCCAATGTATTCATCGAGGTTAAAACTGGTCACTCCCGTAAAATCGATCTCCTCACTGCGGTTCATCCGCACTAACTCCCTGTAAAGGGGCAGCGGAGTGCTGCCGGTGGCCAGCCCAAGCACCGCGTCAGCCTTGCTATCAAGCAATTTCCCGATAAGTCGCGCACCCATCGCCGCACAATCCTTCGCGCTCGGTTGAATAATAACTTCCATCGGTTAAAGGGTTTATATAAAGAGTCAGCAGGAAAAATAACGTGCAAGCTTTGAACGCACGTCCGCACCAAACTTATCAATATAATTTAACACGTAATCGGCCAAATCAATCGACTCGTCGTGAATCAGGGGAGTAAGGTCCATTGCAAAGGTAACCTGCTCGATCTTGTCACGCGCTTTGGCATAAAAGAAAGTCGCGTTGGCGTAGCGACGCCCGACTGCTGCCCGGTCGTAACGCTTGCCGCCGGTAATTTGACTGTCGTATACTCCAACCAGGGCACTGGCCAGGTTCTCCCGCTGACTGACATCGAGCACCACCTTGTCGCCGTCAGATAGCCAGTCCAGGTCCCGCCACACCTCGCAGCCATACACCAGCTTCGGGCGACATTCCGGGGCAAGGGCATGCATAGCCCGCACCACCCCCCGGAGAACGGCAATATGAGTTGAATGCTTGTCAGCCGGGTTATGCGTATAGACAACTTCCGGCCTGGCCACCTGCAGGATTTGCAGCAGGTCATCCTTGAGAATTTCCGCACCGGCAGCTTCCTTGATCGACGCACTCGGCAGGCACAACTGGGCCATCGCTCCATACTTGCCGACCATAGCAGCCTGACGCTGTTCCTCCTTGCGAATGGCAACCATCTCAAGGTCCGAATACTTTGCATACGGGCCAACCCGCGAACTACCCGCACCATCAGTGCAGGTCACCCCGGAAAACCATTGTCCAGACTCCCCGTAACATTGGGAAATCCCGTGGTAAGCCATGATCTCAAGGTCATCGGGATGTGCCCCGATCGCCAGGTGGGTGGTTCTTTCCAGCGCCTCCCTCATCGCCTTGCCGTCCGGGGCAAAAAAATCGACGCTGGACTCAATGGCAGCCTCCTCATGCCGGTTCACTAATTCCGAGATCATATTCCGAGTTCCTCTTTTACCATGATAAATTTTTCCACTGCAAGTTCAAGGTCGGTTCTCTCAAGAGCCGCCGATACCTGACACCTGATACGCGCCATCCCCTCCGGGACAACCGGGTAACTGAAGGCAATAACGTAAATTCCCTCCTCAAGCAAGCGTTCAGCCATGCGTCCAGCCAACCTTGCATCGCCAAGCATAATCGGAACAATCGGGTGCTCCCCTGGCACCACATTAAATCCGGCCGCCTCAATCTCGGCCCGGAAATAAACAGTGTTCTGCCATAAGCGGCGGCGCAATTCACCGGATTGGGCAACCAAATCGAGAGCCTTTAGAGAAGCGGCCACAATTGCAGGCGCAAGGCTATTGGAAAACAGGTATGGCCGTGAACGTTGCCTGAGTAATTCAATAATCTCCCGCCGCCCGCTTGTATATCCGCCGCTGGCTCCGCCAAGTGCCTTGCCCAGGGTTCCTGTGATGATGTCAATGCGGTCGACTACCCCGCAATGCTCGTGAGAGCCCCGCCCGTTCTCGCCGAGGAAACCCACCGCATGAGAATCATCAACCATCACGGTCGCGTCGTATTTTTCGGCAAGGTCACAAATGCCGGCGAGATCCGCAATCGTCCCGTCCATGGAGAATACCCCGTCAGTGGCAACCATCACCTGCAATGCACCCGCCCCGCGTGCCTCGGACAACTTATCATCGAGATCAGCAAGGTCATTGTTTTCAAAACGATATCGTGCTGCCTTGCACAACCTGATGCCATCGATAACGCTGGCATGATTGAGCTGATCACTGATTACCGCATCCTCCTCTCCCAGCAGGGTTTCAAACAAGCCGCCGTTGGCATCAAAGCACGAACTGTAGAGGATGCTGTCCTCGGTACCGAGAAAAGCCGAGATCCTCTCCTCCAGTTGCTTGTGGATCTCCTGGGTTCCACAAATGAAGCGGACTGAAGCCATGCCGTAGCCCCACTTGTCCAGTGCCTGCTTTGCAGCAGTGATAATTTCCGGATGATTGGCAAGGCCGAGATAATTATTCGCACAAAGGTTCAACACCCCTTCACCCCCCGGCACATTGATACACCCCGACTGCGGGCTGGTGATTACCCTCTCGTTCTTGTACAGCCCGTTTTCCCTGATGCGCTCAAGCGTATCACCCACCCTCTCAAGTAATGAACCAGACACAGGATCATTGATAGCCGGGAAGCACAAAATGCCAACGGGAATTCAATGCGAACAGGACATTATGATTACCAATGGAGCACTTTGATCGATTCCCCCGGCGCAATGCCGCCGGAAAGCCGTATTTATGATTTTTTTCAGCCTATGATAATCCTGTGATTGCGGACAATTCGCAGGTAGCTGGATCAATGACACCTGAAAATCAGGTGGCATGAGGACTCTCTGCGTATAGAATCCCTCCATTAAATAAACTGACACCCATCAAATCCATGCCCGACCTTCCTTCCGCCAGCAACCCGCTCTCCAGGAGACGTTTTGTCCGTAACTCAGGCATTGCCGCCGGGGCCGCTTCAATCTCTTTTCCGAACATTGTCTCTGCCCAGGCCAACAAGAGCCCGCTGAAGCTCGGTTTAATCGGTTGCGGCGGCCGTGGTAATGGAGCTGCCAATCAGGCCCTCAGTGCCGACAAGGACGTCAGCCTGACCTGTGTCGCGGATGTCTTCGAGAAAAAAGCTGACGCGGCAATCAATAATCTTCGTAAACGTCACCCCGACCAGGTTGGAATGCCCCAGCGCCTGATCGGCTTCGATGCCTACAAGCAAGTCATCGAAAGCTCTGACGTTGTCATCCTGACCACTCCCCCCGGCTTCCGCCCAATGATGCTGCGCGCGGCAATCGAGGCAGGTAAGCATGTCTTTTGTGAAAAGCCGGTTGCTGTTGATGCCCCGGGCATACGCTCGGTGCTCGAATCCGCAAAGATGGCAAAGGAAAAGAACCTGTCCCTGGTCTGTGGTTTTTGCTGGCGTTACCAGAATGCCAGGCGGGCCCTGTTTGAAAAAATCCACAACGGCGCCATCGGGGAGCTCACCAACATGTTCGCCACCTACTACACAGGGCCGGTAAAGCCAATGCCTGCAGCGGATCGTCGACCGGCAGGGGTAAGTGATGTCGAATGGCAGGTGCAGAACTGGTATAACTTCAGTTGGCTCTCCGGCGACAGCCTGGCGGAGCAGGCCGTCCACAGCATCGACAAGATCGGCTGGGCGACCGGGGACATTGACCCGATCAGCGCAGTGGCGACCGGGGGCCGTCAAATACCCGCCCAGGGAGGCAATATCTACGATCACTTCCACGTGGTTTATGAATACCCGAACAATGTCCGCTGCCACCTGGGTTCACGCCAACAGGGTGGCTGTCATGGCGAGAATCACGACTACATCAACGGCACCCAAGGTACCGCGGTCATCAAGCGCGGGCAGTGCGTGATTCAGGGCAAGGAAAACTGGCGGGCAGGAGGAGATCTCAATAACGATATGTACCAGGCTGAGCACGATGAACTTTTTGCCTCTATCCGCAAAGGTGAAGCCAAGAACGATGGCAAATGGATGGCTCACAGCACCATGCTCGCCATCCTCGGCCGCATGGCGGCATATACCGGGCAGCAGATCAAATGGCAGGATGCCATCAACTCCAAGCAGGATCTTGCCCCTGACAACCTGACTTGGAAGGATGATTTCGACCCCGGTGGGCTACCACTGCCGGGCAAAACCAAGTTCATATAGTCATACAGGTGACCACGCCACGAGCAGTCATGCTTCGAGCGATCTTCATACTGGTAATTACCGCATCCAGCACCATGGCAGCGGTGGACTTCGCTGCTGATATCCAGCCAATCCTGGTAGAGCACTGCCTGAAGTGCCACCGCAAGGACTACAAGAAATCCGACTACAAGCTGGAAACCCGGGCCGATGCACTCGCTGAAGGTATCATTGTGCCCGGCAATCCCGGTAAAAGCCCGTTCATCGAGCTGCTCAACCTTGATGATGACGATGATGACGTGATGCCGCCTGCCAAGGAGGGACGCTTGAGCGCCGGGCAAAAAAAAATCCTCGGCGACTGGGTCAAGGAGGGAGCCGGGTGGCCGAAAGGCATCGTTCTGGAGATGCCCGACGCGATCAACTTTAAGCGCGATATCAAGCCTATCCTGGACAAGCTCAGCGTCGAAGAACGTGACAAGCTCAAGCTGTGGATCAAGTCCGGGGGAGAATGGCCCTCCACAGGGAATGCACTGGAGCTCGCGCTGATCGAGCGAATGCACGCAAAAATCCTCGCCGGCTCAAAGGAAAAGAATCCCGGGGAAATGAAGCACTACTCCTCCAAGGTGCCTGCCTCCGCGACTCCCTACCACATGATAGCGGTGCCGGGTGGCAGCTTCCGCATGGGATCACCTGGTTCCGAGGCAAAACGCAAGGCTCATGAAGGCCCCCAGCGTGTGGTGAAAATAGCACCGTTCTGGATTGGTAAATATGAAGTCAGCTGGAATCAGTACGAGGCGTTCATGATTGATGGCGGGCGACGAAAGAAAAATGGCGGCAAGTTATTTCCAGACCCCAATGATACTGACATTGATCTCGTCTCACGACCGACAAAGCCATACGTTGAAATGACCTTCGGCATGGGCAAGGACGGATTTCCCGCCATCAGCATGACCCAGCATGCGGCACTCCAATACTGCAAATGGTTGAGTGCGCAGACCGGTCACTTTTACCGACTGCCAACCGAGGCTGAATGGGAATACGCCTGCCGTGCCGGCACCGACACGGCATACTCTTTCGGCAACAACACCAAGGACCTGCACGCTTACGCATGGTTCATCGACAATGCTGATTTCACCTACCAGAAAGTCGGCACTAAAAAGCCCAACCCGTGGGGCATCCACGACATGCACGGCAATGTCGCCGAGTGGACACTCGATATCTTCTCTGCAAGCGGATACGCCAAGGGGCCAGCAGACAACCCGCTGGCCAGTGGTCGTGAACTCTATCCCCGGGCCGTGCGGGGCGGTTCCTGGAATGACTTTCCTGACGGGCTGCGCAGTGCCACGCGAATGGGGTCCAATAAGTCCTGGAAACAGCAGGATCCACAACTGCCCAAGAGCATCTGGTACCATACTGACGCACAGTGGCTGGGCTTCCGAATTGTGCGTCCCCTTGAAATTGCCTCCCCTGAGCAAATGCAACGCATCTGGAACCTGGGGATCGACCATGACACCCTGGAGTAAAGGCGGGATCGCATTAAGCCTCCTTTTTTTTACCGTTACTCACCCTGTCGCGCAGGCTGAAGCCTCCGCCCGTTATGAGTTCAAGCAACCCTGCATGGGCACGCTGTTTGGTATTGTCATTTACTCCGGAAAACCCGAACCGGAAATCGCAGCCGCGGCAAAGGCTGCCTTCAGCCTCGGCCTGAAACTGGATGGAATCTTCTCCGACTACCGTGCGGAGAGCGAGGTGAACCTGTTCAACCATTCACCGCCGGGCCAGGCGCAGCCGGCAAGCAGCGAACTGATTGACCTGCTGAGTGCCTCTAAACGCCTCCATGATGACACCGGCGGGACATTTGATCCCGCATGCGGTGCGCTGAGCCGGCTCTGGCGGGTGACCAGGCGCAGCGGAAAACTTCCTGCTGCGAACGTTCTCGCCTCGGCAAAGGAGGCCTCCGGGTGGCACCGGCTTAAGATTGACCTGGACCAGGGAAAACTGACACGCCTGCATGCGGGTACGCGGCTTGACTTCGGCGCAATCGCCAAAGGTTACGCAGCTGACATGATGCTGCAATCACTGCGCGAGGGAGGATTCAAGGTCGCCAGCATCACTGCCGGAGGGGACATTGCTCTCGGCGAGGCTCCTCCCGGCAGGAAAGGCTGGGTAGTTGCCATCCGCCCCGGTGGGGACAAGCACCCGCCCGCCTGTGTGATTGAGATCAGTAATGCCGCCGTCTCCACATCGGGAAATGTCGAGCAGGTTGTTGAAATCGGGGGTGCGCGCTATTCCCATATTATTGACCTGCACACCGGGCTCGGCCTTACCACGCAACGCGCGGCCGCCGTCATCGCCCCGAGTTGCACCCGCAGCGATGCACTTGCCACCGCCCTCTGCATCACCGGTGAAAAGGGACTCGGGATAATCAATTCCCTGCCGCACAGCGAAGCCATGCTCTTCACTCCTGGATTCAAGAACCAATCGCCCATCCGCAGCAAAGGTTTTGGCGCCTTTATACGCAAGGAGAACTAATCTTGCGGCACCGCGGGCGCATGACAGAATTTCTGCTGGCTAGATTGGCGCTCACCACATAGATTGAGGCTGTCCCCATGAATGCCCAAGCAACACAAAATGCAACATGGGCTGCTTTCCCCATTGCCCTTTTTTCCCTGCTTTTCTACAACTGCCTCCAGGCAGCCGACCCGGCTCCCGTCATCACTTCGGTAACGCGCACCGAAGGGGGGCTCATCCGGCTTGAAATGCCGCTCGGTGAGCAACAATACGCTGTTCTCCATCGTGCCGACGGGCTCACCGCAACAGGCAGGGCAATCGCCATCGCCCGCCCGCTTGGAGGCATGGTAACACTTACCGACCCCGCTCCCATTCCTGCTGATGGAATCCTGAAAATTTATACCCACAACACCGCCACCCCCGCCGACACCGATGGCGACGGGCTCAATGACCTCATTGAGTTGTCTTCCCCGTCCTCCCGCAACCCGCTCAACCCCGCCCCGTCCATCCCGTTTGCAGACGGCACAATCCAAGTGCCCGACAGCGCAACCTACCAGTCACTTGCCCACCGTGACAACTTCCCGGGTGCCGCCAACGTGCAGGAAGTCAAGTTCCTCGTCTACGACGTCCATACCGGTTCATCCGATCTCTACTTCGTCAACAGCAACCGCTACCAGTATCACTACTACTTTACCCGTGACGCTGTCGGCCTCTACAACAGCAACTCACTATTCAACTCCCACACCTACTTTACCAACACTAACAGGCGCAATGTGGCAGGCAGCATTGTCTATCATCCCAACTACGTCTCTGAAAACGGACTGCCCGGGGTCTATACAATGGAATTCTGGCCGGCTGACCCGGTGGCGTTCCGTTTCGTCGAGACCGCCTACGAGATGGTCGCCGCCTCCATGGCATTCACCGACGGCCGCCTTGCCTATCATCCCGCCAGTGAAACACAACGCGCCATCTACAATTCGGAAATCGACGAATACGCAAAGTCACACATCTCGGTAATCGACACCGATGACCTCTTCGCCAACACCGTCTACACCGCGCTCAACCCCGGGGAATGCTATGGAACCCTTAAGCTTGTCACCGGCAATGAAACCGTGTCCACACGTGACGTGGTAATCTTCCAGACCATCCCCAACGAGTTGACACACGTCTCGGGAATCATCACCGAGTCCCCCCAGACTCCCCTCTCCCACGTCAACCTCAAGGCGAGGCAGAACGGCACGCCGAACGCCTACCTCAAGGAAGCCTCCTCCCACCCTGACCTGGAGCCGTTCATCGGCCAGGACATCTACCTTAATATCGGACCCGACGGCTTCGAGATACGCTCGGCAAGCCAGCAGGAAATCGATGACTACTTTGATTCAATCCGTCCTGCGGCAACCCAGTTCCCCGTGCGCGACCTTTCCGAGACCGTGATTACCCCGCTCTCAGCTATCCGCTTTGCTGATTCACCGGCATACGGCTCGAAATCCGCCAACGTCGGTCAACTCCGGGTCATCCTGCCCGCCCTCACCCCGGACGGGTTTGCCATCCCCTTTTACTTTTACGATGCCTTCATGACTCACAACGGCTTCTACGCCGAGGCAGAAGCCATGGCTGCGGATCCCCTCTTCCAGTCCTTCCCCAGTGTGCGTGATAGCCGCCTTGAGGACTTCCGCGAACGCATCGAGGACGACGGGATTCTGCCCGGATGGATGCTTGGTGCCCTTGCCTCGATGTATGCATCGTTCCCGGCGGGCATCCCGGTGCGCGCGCGTTCAAGCACCAACAACGAGGACCTCGAGGGCTTCAACGGCGCGGGGCTTTACGACTCCTATACCCACCACCCCGATGAAGGACACTTTGCCAAGACCGCCAAGCAGGTCTGGGCAGGACTCTGGACCTACCGCGCCTTTGAGGAACGGGAGTTCTGGCGCATTGATCACCTCACTGCCGCCATGGGCATCCTCGTCCATCCCAACTTTGACGAGGAGCAGGCCAACGGAGTGGGAGTCACCAAGAACATCTACATCCCCGGCCCGGGATGGGATGGCCACTACGTCAATGCCCAGGTTGGCGAAAACCTCATCACCAACCCGGAGCCCGGTTCAATCCCGGAAAATTACATCATCGCCAACCTCGGTTTCGGCTCCGAGTACGAGATCCAGTATATCCGTCACTCAAACCTGGTTCCCGAGGGCGAGACTGTGCTCAGTCGCGAGCAGGCACTTGAGCTGAAGGACTACATGAACATCATCCACAATCACTTCAAGTCGCTCTATAGTGGCAACTCGAGCTTTGCCATGGAGATTGAGTTCAAGGTCACCGCGGCAGGGGTTTTCGCCATCAAGCAGGCACGTCCATGGGTTGACTAAGGCAATCCGGTTATTGCGATACCCTTCACTTCTCTACACTCCGCACCACGGCTCACCTTGCAACGATGCGGTAAAAGACCTTTTTCAGTCCGCCGGTAACCTGAAAATCATATGTCGTTGATTGCCCCTGCGAGATGATGCCGTCATCAATCTCCTGCCACTGACGCAGGTCGGCAGAAGACTCAATTGCGTAGATTGTCCCCGGCGATGATGTCCAGGTAATGGAGACGGTCGCTGATTGAGCATTCATCCCGAACCCTGTCACTTGAAGGGCAACACCCTGGCCCGGGATGGCAAAGAACTGGTCGCCGGCATAATTGTTGAGGTCAATGGCACCCAGGGATGCGCCCCCGATGAAATTGCCCCATCCATCAGTGCCAAGGTTACCGGTGTCGACCGGCATCGCCCCGAGGAACTGGTTGGAAAGGTAATCATGCCCCTGCCCGTTAATCATCGCACATATCTTGATTTCTCCCCGCGGGTTCCCGATCAGAGACAGCGGAAGCTCAAGTTCAATCCCCGTGAGCACCTGCGCCGCTGCCGTGCTGTTTGCCGATTGCCCCTGTGAGGAGCCAACTCCTCCTGAATTTGAGTTGTTAAATCCAAGCTTCAAGCCGCGCAAGGCGGAAAACGGGCCGCTTGTTCCAAGGGCGGGGGGATTGAAGCTTCCCACCAGTGAGCCGGTATTGCCGGCACCCAGCCCGGCAAAATCGAGGTCAAGTTGACTGCCGCCGAAGCCATGGCGCACGATCAGCATGAAATCCGCGGCAAACCCCGCATCGAAGGTGAACCCGTCAAATTTTGCCGCCCAGTTATCATTGTTCGGGTTCTCCGTCCCGCTGATCCTGTTCTGTCCGCCTTCCACCGAGTCGACAAAAACCTCAAGCTTGTTGAAATTCGCCTCCAGATTGCCCGTCAGCATAAGGAAAAGGCTGTCCCCCTCGATCAGCGCATAAGCCGCATCAAGCTCGCTGCCCGGGTCACCAAATCCCGTCTGAATCTGCTGAATGGCGAGCGCCTCCCCATATTCGGCATCCCTGCTGCCATCGACCTCGACCGCCGATCCATCCCACCCCGTTGCCAACAGGCAACTTGTCGTAATAATGAAAATTCCTGTTCTCATCCTGATGACTTATGCTAAAGAAAAAAATACTGGTTCCCTGTGAAGCAAAAACTACACTGTACCCATATCATCACCAGGCCGCAACCACCCTCTCATGATCCAGACAACCATCAAAGATGCCCTCGCCGGCAACGGCGCCAATGAGACGATCCTCATCCGCGGCTGGGTTCGCACCCGGCGTGACTCGAAGGATTTCTCGTTCCTCGCCATCAATGACGGCTCCTGCCTTGCCAATATCCAGGCGATCGTCGACCAGGGCATCCCCGGCTCCGGGGATATCCAGCAGGCAACGACCGGCGCGTCGGTTGAGATCACCGGCAAGCTGGTGGAGTCACCCGGCAAGGGGCAGGCCTGGGAGGTAACCGCTGAGTCGATGACCTTGGTGGGAACCGCTGATGAAAGTTATCCCTTGCAGAAAAAGGGGCACAGCCCGGAATTTTTGCGCGAGATCGCCCACCTGCGCCCACGCTCCAACCTCTTCGGCTGTGTTTTCCGCACCCGCTCGCGCCTGGCATACGCCATTCACCAGTTCTTCCAGGAAAGGGGCTTTTATTATATCCACACCCCGATCATCACCGCCAGTGACTGCGAGGGTGCCGGCGAGATGTTCCGTGTCACCACGCTGGATGGCAAGACCATGGAGGCAGACCCGGAAGCCAAGACGGACTTCTTCGGCAAGCCAACCCACCTGACGGTGAGCGGGCAGCTGGAGGGTGAGAGCTTCGCCTGTGCATTATCCAATATCTATACCTTCGGGCCGACATTCCGCGCCGAGAACTCGCACACCACCCGGCACGCCTCCGAGTTCTGGATGATCGAGCCTGAAATGGCATTCTGTGACCTTGAAGGCGACATGACCCTCGCCGAGGAGATGGTCAATTACCTGATCAAGGACACCCTAAAACACTCTGCGGAGGATCTCGGCCTGTTCGGGAAATTTGTCGACAAGGAACTTATCGGCCGGCTTGAATCAGTGCTCGCCAAGCCCTTTGAACGCATCAGCTACACCACGGCCATCGGGTTGCTGGAGAAATCCGGAAAGACCTTTGAGCATCCCGTGGAGTGGGGTGTCAACCTGCAGACTGAACACGAGCGTTTCCTCACCGAGGAGCACTTCAAGGGCCCGGTCACCGTCCACGACTACCCGAAGGACATCAAGCCTTTCTACATGAGGACCAATGATGACGGTAAAACCGTTGCCGCCATGGACCTGCTGGTTCCGGGCATCGGCGAGATCGCCGGCGGTAGCCAGCGCGAGGAACGCCTTGACCTGCTGCTGGAGAACATGGCGGCGCACGGCGTCTCCCCGGATGACTACGCATGGTATGCCGACCTGCGCCGCTACGGCAGTGTGCCGCATGCCGGCTTCGGGCTCGGCTTTGAGCGCATGCTGATGTTTGTCACCGGGGTCGCCAACATCAGGGACGTGATCCCCTTCCCGAGGACTCCCGGCAACGCGGAATTCTAGCAATTCAAAGCTGATTACACTTGCTCATGAAACTACTTTTAAAGCTCCCCCTGCTGCTGATGTGCATGACAGTTGCCACCGCCGGCCCGATTCGCGAGGGGGCAGTGGTCGCCGAGCTGGTACCGGCCAGGCAGGCGATATCCCCGGGCGAGACGATCACCATCGCCTTGCGCATGAAGCACGATCCGGGCTGGCACACCTACTGGAAGAGCCCCGGCATTGTCGGTGTCCCCACCGACCTCGACTGGAAGCTCCCCAAAGGCTTCAAGGCGGGAAGCATCCAGTGGCCGCAGCCGGAGAGGGTGCAAATGGGACCTTACGATGCCTACGGCTACCATGGCGAAGTGTTCCTGATGGTTCCCCTCAGCGCACCCGCGGATGCCAAGCCCGGCACCGAGGTAAAGCTTAAGGCAAGGGCCAGCTGGATGTGCTGCTCAAAGACCTGTCATCCCGCCTTCGCCGACATCTCCATGACCCTGCCGGTGTCCTCAGCCCCGGCAAAGCCAAGCCCCTGGCAAAAGCCGATTGTCGCTGCCCGTTCCACTTTCCCGGTGGCAAACACGCTGTGGGATACCACCGCCGTGCGCCGTGGCAACAAGGCCATCCTGACTCTCAGCCCGAGGAAAGGCGCGCCCACAAAAGCACCCCTTTCTCCCTACTTCTTCTCGGATAACGGGCTGATCGACTCGGATGTCGAGCAGGTAGTAAAGAAAACAAAAGCCGGAAGCATTTCCCTGCTGATGGAGATCTCCGAGTTCGGGCCGGATAAGCCCAGCCACCTGACGGGAATTTTCTATACCAGAAGCGGTCGCGCTGATGCCGGCGGTGCCGTTCCACTCAGCCTGAAGGTGCCCTTTTCGGGCTCCTGACCACAAGGTCACCGGGCAGCCACAAGCAGGCTTTCCGGGTTCCAGTGATCGACGATACGCACTGCCACCCCGGAGGTGGTGTTCTCAAAGAGCAGGCGTGCGCCCTCCTCGGAGAGGCGCACGCAACCCGCCGAGGCCGGGTAACCGGGAAGTTCCCCGACATGCAGGCCGATGGCACTGTGGCCCAGGCGCATCCAGAAAGGCAAATCGCAGCCATAGATTGTTGAAGTCTTGCCACTGCGCACACGCTGGGTAATGCAAAATGATCCACGCGGGGTATGCTTGTCGCTGCGTGCGGTTGATACCGGGGCATTGACTGCCATTACACCACCCACCAGCAGGTAGGCACGCTGTTTGTTGATATCAACAATCACCTCGCGTTTCCCCTCGCCATTGCTGAGGACATCATTTTTTACCACGATTACGCCCGCCCTGTTTTTCGCGTGCTTGGCAGCCTGCCTGGACTTGTTGCCCTTGGAGAAGGGATGCGCATCGGCACTTGCAAGCGCCATTGCAGTGAAACTGAGAGCGGTGACAAGGCGAGTGAAATTGACTGTGCTGCTCATTGTTGGAAGTGATCGTGTTGATCATGGTAAGAATCGTTGTGCCTATCTGACGTTCAGCGATCCCCTCTCATGCAGAAAAATTGACACTCCCCGCCCATGCTTTATTATCTCCCCCCGCGTTCCAATCATCTTTGGAACTTCAAAAAAGCCGAAGTAGCTCAGGGGTAGAGCAATTCACTCGTAATGAATAGGTCGTCGGTTCAATTCCGACCTTCGGCTCCATAACTAACAACGAGTTATGGATTTAGGCGCGATGTGGGATTTTTACTGTGCCACTTTTGTGCCACTTAAATCACCCACTGGCTGCCCAATCTAAGGATACTCCCCCACCCCCAATCACCCGGCGGGA
>JAPYUT010000084.1 GCA_029940475.1 Verrucomicrobiales bacterium
CCCCAACCAATACCCCCTGGGTCAGAAGGAGGAACGCCAGCCAAAGCTTCATGTTATTTCCTCGGGACTTCATTCACAGTGTAACAGGCGTGGCGGTGCAATAGCTTCTCCTGATAGACATTGCATGTAAAACAAATCATTGCACCGGAACCTGGACCACGTGCGCATCAGAACTCCGGTGAATTCCAATGATATCCGGAAATGACAGGGTGGTCAGGGCTTCAGTTCACGGATGCGCAGGTTGCGGAAACGGTAGGTTCCCTCCTTGGAATTGTGCTGCAGGCCGATCATCCCGCTCTTGTGCTTGGCGTCCTCGATGTCACTGCATAGCTGGCCGTTGACCCAGGTGCGTATCCTTGGCCCCTTGCATATGACCCGGATCTGGTTCCATTTACCCGGCCTGAGAAATGTCCCTGTCCGGTTGACAAAATCGTTTATTTTCTTGTCCTCCTCGGGCGGATTCATCCAGCCGACCCCGATGTCGAAAATACCACCGCTGCGAATGTCGGAGATCTCGCTTTGGTATCCTTGAGGCAGGTTTTTTCCCTTGGGCAAGACACAGCGAAAACCCACCCCGGAATCAAAGTCCTTCTTGGGTATCCGGGTTTCCAGCTCAAGGATAAAGTCGGTGAATTCCCGGGTATGCAGGTAAAACACCTGCGGGTCGGCAGAGATGTGAATTTCACCATTAACCACCTTGATGCCCTTGGGCTCGGCGATTTGCGATATCGGCTCACCGGGCTTGGATGCGAAGGGCTGGCGCCAGTCTTCCAGCGACTTGCCGTCGAAAAGGGAAATCCATCCCTTGTTGCCAAGGCCGACCTCGAAGGTGCCGAACTCGGGCCATGGGGGAAACAGGGTCTCGCCCTTGCGCAGCTTGGGGGCGGGGGGAACCTCATATTGCTTACGCAACCTGGTCAGCTCACCCTTCATGCGCTTGAGGCTCGCGGCATATTTTGGGTCGTCGTGGACTGACTTCATTTCCTTGGGGTCCTTCTCAAGGTCGAAGAGTTCCCACTCGTTGATGTCGTAGAAGTGCATCAGTTTATAGCGGCTGTTGCGCACCCCGTCATGGCGGCGCACCGCATGATACTCAGGGAAGCAGTAGTAGTGGTAGTAGACCGAGTCGCGCCAGTCCTTGGGATTATTGCCCTCGAGCAAGGGCTTGAGGCTCTTGCCCTGCATGTCGGCAGGCAGGGCGATGCCGGCCAAATCGAGGAAGGTCTGGGCGAAGTCCAGGTTGGAGACCATCTGCTTGTTCACCGTTCCAGGCTTGGCCACACCCGGCCAGCGAACCAGTAACGGGGTCTTGAAGGATTCCTCATACATGAAGCGCTTGTCGAACCAGCCGTGCTCCCCGAGGAAGAATCCCTGGTCGGAGGCGTAGATGACCACCGTGTTTTCCGCCAACCCCGACTTGTCCAGGTAGTTGAGCATGGTGCCCACCGAGTCGTCCAGTGAGCGGATGCAGGCCAGGTAGTCAGCCATGTAACGCTGGTATTTCCAGCGCACCAGGTCATCGCCCTGGGGACGCTTGCGGAGAACCTTGGCCCGGATCCTGTCGTAAACCTTGTTCCATTGCTTGCGCTGGGCTTCGTTCATGCGGTCCTGCCGGAAGGGAACCATCTTGTTGTCCAGTGCCAGGTCCATGGTCACCTTCAGCGTCATGTCCTGAGTTTGTGCCGGTGTGCCCCTGTCATTGTAGTCATCGAAGAGGTTCTTTGGCTCCGGATAGACCTTGGCGGTGTATTCCTCGAGAAGGTGAACGGGCGGCAACCAGAACCTGTGCGGTGCCTTGTGCTGGACCATGAGCATGAAAGGCTTGTCCTTGTCCCTGCCTTCCTTGAGCCACTTGATGGACTTGTTTACCACGGCCTCGGTGACATATTCCCCGGGTGTGCCGGGCACCAATCCCTTCGGGGTCCTGAAATCCGGGGCGTAGTAGGTTCCCTGACCGGGAAGCACATTCCATAGGTCAAAGCCCTGGGGGTCCGAACCGAGGTGCCACTTGCCGATGACCGCTGTCTGGTAACCTCCCTTTTGCAGAAGCTTTGGAAAGGTCTGCTGGTCGCCGTTGAAGACATGCTCATTTTCCATGAACCCGTTCAGGTGGGAGTGCTTGCCGGTGAGTATCACCGCACGGCTGGGGCCGCAGAGCGCATTGGTGACAAAGCAATTGTCGAAACGGATCCCTTCATTGGCGATGCGGTCCAGATTCGGTGTCGGGGCAACGTCCTTCAATCGGCCCCCGTAGGCTGAAACCGCCTCAAAGGAGTGGTCATCGGAGAAGATAAAGACAATGTTTGGGCGTTGCTTCGAGAAGAGGTAGCCTGCAGTGCAGAAAAATTGACCTGCCAACGCCAGTATAATCAAGAGGGCCTGTTTCATGGCGCGTATTGTAAGTCACCGGTCAAGCCTGCTCAATCCTCAACAATGCCAGGGAATATGTTTCTCAATATCACCGCTTAAATGCCATGAAAGCCCCGTCAAAAATCCTGATTCTCCTTGTGGTGGCACTGTTTTCCCGGACGCAAGGGCTGCAGGCCGGGGAGCAAACCCCGGGCGCGGTCAAAGCGGATCCTGATGCCTGGCGCTTTGTCAGCATTCCCGACTTCCTGAACTTTGACATCGAGTATCCCCAGAAGGGCTGGGAGGATGCCCTCGGGTTCATCGTGGGTTCCATGAAAAAGGAAGACCCGGCTTTCGCCATGGTGGCGGGTGACCTCGTGATGGGTCACTGGGGGACGAAGAAGGAGGAGATTGACCGCTGGGCTGACAAGTATTACCCCGGCTGGGTGCAGCGTTTCAAGGATCACAATCTCAAGGTCTATGCTGCCCTCGGTGACCACGAGGTCGCCGACAACCCGTGGCGGGGTGCGGTGGCCACTGCCGTGCCTTTTTACAAGGATGCTTTTCGGCGTCATTTGGGCATGCCCCTTAATGGACCCGAGCACATGCAGGGAACCGCCTTCTACTGGCTACACAGGAATGCCCTGTTCGTCTCGGTGGACGTGTTCGAGAAGGGCAAAAGCAAGCAGGGCGAGATTGCCGCGGGAGTCACGGACCGGCAACTGGAGTGGTTTGAGAAGGTGGTGGGCGAACACGGGCCCAAGGTGGATCATATCGTGGTCATGGGGCACACTCCCATCTTGAGGCCGGTGAGGACCTTCAGTTCCTCCGGTATGTTAACGGTCAAGGGGCATGACTCGGACTTCTGGAAGGTTATGGGCAAGCATGGTGTCGACCTCTATCTTTGCGGGGAGGTGCACGCGGTCACCTGCACTCAGCGCGACGGCATCCAGCAGGTCGCCCACGGAGGCTTGATCGGTCGCACCACGAAACCCAATTACATGGTCGTGACCGTTCATCAGGACGGGCTCAAGCTGGAGATAAAGGAGATTGACCTGCTCAACGGTAAGGGACGGCTCTGGCAAAAAAACAAGAGCCGCGGCCCGTGGGACACCATCACCATCACCGGGGAGCGCAAGAAACAGGGATTCACCTCGATCGGGAAAGTCGTTATAAATAAGCAGTCGGGTGCCAAGAAGTTCGAGGCCGCCTCCGGCTTCTTCATCGAGCTTAACAACCCGAAGAAATAAGGATTAGTCCTTCGGCTGGTCCCACAGGCGATGGGGATCATTCAGCCGTTTCATCTCGGAGTGCAGCAGGGTTTCCATTTCCTTCAATTTGTCCGCGTGCCCCGGATCACCTGCCAGGTTGAGCTGGTTGGGTCCTGGCTTGGCTTTCGACTGGGCCTTCACCTTGGCATCATGGTTTTGCACGATGTATTCATGGGGATTGTCCTTGAGGTTGAAGAGTTGGGTCTCGCGCACCTTGCCGTCCATGACATCATACTTGATTAGCTTCCAGTCCCCCTTGCGGACCGAGCGCATGCCCGGCTTGGTGCCGCCGCAATAGGCTCCGTAGAGCACATCGCGAATGGTATCCTGCTGCCCCATGAGAACGGGCTTGAAGCTGGTCCCCTGGCTGGTGGCGGGTATGGCGATACCGGCGAGCTCGCACAGGGTGGAAAGTGTATCCAGCAGGTAGACATTGCCGGTGACACGGCTGTCGGCCTTGATACCGGGCCCCTTCACGAATAATGGCACACGCCAGGTGTGTTCGTAGAGGTTCTGTTTTCCCTGCAGCCCGTGCCGACCGATGGCCATTCCATGGTCAGCGGTGTAGATGATGTAGGTATTGTCGAGTTCTCCCATGGCTTCGAGTTTTCCCAGCACCCGGCCAACCTGCTGATCGATGTTTTCGCTGCAGGCCAGTTGCCGGCCGATTTCATTACGAATGGTGACCTCATCACGGCGCTCCCAGACCCCGCCGACTGATACTTCATCACGCAACCCGGGATGCCCGTGGTGGAAAGGGTGCTTGGGTAACCAGTTGAGGGGCAGCTTTGGGGCTTTCGGGTTTGCCGGGGGCAGTGACTTGCGGTCACGATGGTTCACCGCGCCGTATTTCTCCAACAGCATGGGTGTGCCGTCACGGACATCATGAGGATGGGAGAATCCGAAGTAGATAAAGAAGGGGTCGGTATCATCGGTTTGCTCCCGCTCATTAAGGTAGTTGATCACCTGCTGGCCGTGCCATGCGCTTCCGGATTCTGCCGTGCCGCCACGCTTTGTGGCATCGTGAACCACCTGGAACTGGGCATTGGCCAGGTTGTAGCTGTTGCCTTTCTTGCAGGTGCGCATGGTGTCATATCCCGCACGGTTGAAGACGGCGGGCAGTGTATTGTTCAGGATGTCCCTACCGCCTGTAATCCCTTGTTCGCGCTTCAGGTGTTTCTTGCCCCGTGGAGGAAGATGCCACAGCGTGCGACCGCACATGATCATGGTGCGTGAGGGGGAGCACACCGCTCCGGACATCGATCCCATATGGTAGGCGGCATCGAACACCATGCCATCTGCAGCCAGTTTACCGATGGCGGGCGCATCCAGGGGTGATGAGGGATTATAGGCCTTGAAGTCAAAGGGCGACTGGTCGTCAGCGATGATGAAGAGGATGTTCGGTTTTTTTGCGGCACTTACTGTGGAGACCAGCGCCATGATCAGGACAAGTAGTGCAGGTTTTGCGGATTTCATGAGTCTTTGGGTAAGGATGATAGCCTTATTCTTCAACGGAAATGAGGAGGAAAATGGCTGCCATGATCAAGGGCGGCTGCGTCCGGAGGTCCGGTATCGCTCCAGGAGGCTCTTGAGCCTGCTGACAATTTCCGGGTTTTGATCATGCACGTTGTTTTCTTCGCCCGCGTCAGTTTGCAGGTTGTAGAGCTGAACGTCCCCGGTCTCGGTATCGTAACGGTTGCCGCCGGATCCGGGGTGTTCCAGCAGAACCCATTTGCCCTGCCTGATGGCAAACTTGCCCTTGCTGGAATGATGCACGGTAGCCTCACGGATTGGCTTCTTTAGCGGCTGGTCGAGCAGGGCGGGCAGGATATTGTGGCTGTCCTCGGCGCAATCCTGCGGCAGGCTGATCCCGGTAATGGCGGCGGCGGTGGCGGTCAAGTCGGTCAGGCAGATGATCTCATCGCTGGTGGTTTTTGGCGCAATCTTTCCCGGCCAGCGGGCGATGAAGGGAACACGGTGCCCTCCCTCCCAGTTGTCGCGCTTGCAGCCCCGGAATCCCGCCGCACTGAAGTGCTTGAACTCGCTCTTGCGCTTTATCATGTGCCGCTCAGGCCCGTTGTCACTGGTAACGATGAGAAGAGTGTTCCCGGTAATTCCGGCCTTATCGATTGCCCGCATTACCTCCCCCACCACCCAGTCTGTCTCGACAACAAAATCACCGTATTTACCCGCCTTGCTTTTGCCAAGGAAGCCCTCATTGGGCGCAACCGGGGTGTGAGGTGAGGTTAACGGGAAGTAGAGGAAAAACGGCTTTTCCTTATGCTCGGCTGCTGCTGACTTGATATATGAGACGACCTTGGCGGTCAGGTCGGGCAGGGCACTTTCCGGTTTCATCTTTTTGGACCTGAGCCCCGCCCTGCCAAAACCGTTGGCTTTCTTTTTGGTGGGCACCAGATCACTCTCGATAAGGGAATTATTCTCAATCCATGCGTAGGGCGGCATGTCCCATGAGGCTGAACAACCAAAGAAGTAATCAAATCCAAGTGTTAATGGCCCCGCGGTGAGCGGCTTGCCATGGTCGATGCCGCTTGCGTTGTGCTTTGGGTCTCCCGTTGCTTTTTGGTCGCTTCTCTGCCACCCCAGGCCGAGGTGCCACTTACCGACACAGGCCGTGCGGTATCCCTTTTGCTTGAGGAGGGAGGCGATCGTGGCGCGGCCTTTCTCGATGAGGGGCGGTGAGTAACCGCCAAGCACTCCGGACTTCAGGCGGGATCGCCACGCATAACGACCGGTCAATACCCCGTAGCGGGTGGGAGTGCAGACTCCGGAAGGACTGTGGGCATCGGTGAAACGCCGACCCTCCGTGGCCAGCCGGTCCATGTTCGGGGTGGGGATTTTGGAATCCGGATTGTAGCAGGAGACATCACCATAACCGAGATCATCAGCCATGATGAAAATGATATTCGGGGTGTCGGCATGGACACTGGCTGCAGCGATGACGACCGCCAGGATGGAGAGGATTTTAAGCGTCATTGGTGAGTTCATTGAAATTCTTCGGTTGTTATAAGCTTCCTCGGAAAAATGGGATATTAGGACAGATATTCTCAAGAATGTCCGATTTCGGGGGCTGGGAGGAGCAGTAACCGGTTTATCCAGAGGAGTTACGAATGCAATAAAGGTGTTTTTCGGTGCGGATATAAAAAGCACTGCCGTCAACGGCCGGGGTGGCCATCAATGGTTGCCTGGCCAACGCGTTGGTGTTCATGATTTCCAGTTTTCGTGAAGGCTTGATTACGGTGCAGATGGCATCCTCATTGAAGAAATAAATTCTCCCCTTTGTGTAGATCGGGGAAGCGGAATAAGCACCCTTCAGCCTTTCCTGCCAGATAAGCTCACCGGTTTTCGGCTCGAAACAGGATGCGATGCCGTTGCGGTTTACCAGGAAGAGAAGGTCTTCGGCCAATAAGGGAGAAGCTCTTGGCGGCATCCGCTTTGTTTCCTTCCAGGCCACATGAGTGTCGGTCACATCACCGTTGCCATCGGGACGGATGGCCCAAAGCTCAGGATGGTCACGATCGATGATTGCGAAGAGAAGCCCATGACCAAAGACCGGCCTGGGCGCGATCGACCAGCCACGGTGACGTGCCATCCAGAGTTCCTTTCCGGTGGCCGGGTCGTAGGAGAATACCCCCCTGCCCCCGACACCCACCAACTGGGTTTTCTCTCCCCGGGGAATCAGCACCGGCATGCCATAGGCCTTCCTTTGGTGGACAGGTACCTTGCTGTAATCAATGGAACGGTCTGTTTTCCAGGCGGTCGTGCCATCTTTCTTGTTGAGGGCGATCACGTATTGCACATCCCGTCCATCAACATGCATGACCAGGAAATCTCCTACAAGCAGCGGCGAACTGGCCGGACCGGCCCCTTTTTCGTGGTCACATTTAAGGTCGCGCCGCGTCCATAAAGGCTTTCCGGTTGCCGTGTCCAGGCAGGCGGTCCCGTAGGTGCCGAAATGGATGTAGACACGGTTCTCCTCGATGACGGGAGTGGGTGAGGCATAGGTATTGTCCGCGGTAATCGACATGGGGATTTCCACGTCGAAGACATGAATGTCATGGAGAATTTTTCCCGAATCCTTGTGCACACAGACTGCGAAAAGTTTGGTTCCGTCCTTTGTCGCGGTGGTCATCCAGACCTGGTTTTTCCAGATCACCGGGGAAGACCATCCCCGGTCGTGGATTGGTGTTTTCCAGGCAACGTTGGTCTTCTCATCCCACTTCAGGGGCAGCCCGGCGGATTGGGTGTGCCCATTGCCCTGTGGGCCGCGAAATTGCCACCACGGTTCTTCAGCTGTCGCAATATTTGCCGCGACAATGAGGGTGAGTATGACCGGGGTAATTTGCATGACTTACCCGTTTTTTTTGCCAGGGATAATCCTCATTTTATCCTGCAGGTTCAGCTTAAGGAAAGAATTATGGAATTCCTTGAGAAGGTTTTCGGAGGAGATCCCGAAATTCTTCCGGAAAGACTCCTCAAATCCCCTGGCATTAAGATCCTCAAAGAATCCCTTCAGGTAGGCCTCCTCGCTGGTCTTGTGGACAAGAAACGCGATGAACCACGCACCAAGGTCATAGGCAATCCTGCCCCGCGGGCCATAAGGGATATCCCTGATATTCTCTCCGTCCCTGAGGTCCTTCAGGGAGTTGAGCTTACGTCGCATTACCTCCCCCAGGTAACCCGGTCGAACTCCGGGTTGCCGGGAATAGAGCAACTGCGCCATGTACTCGGCACCACCTTCCCCCCACCACGGGTGCTTTTGGTTAAGGCTTTCCCTCTTCCCCTCATTCCGGCTGTGGATATGCGCGTGCTGGTAGACATGAAAATATTCATGCAGCACGACCGGCTTGTAATCCTCCTCCCCAGGGCCCGGGAACTTGGCCGACATGGTAATGATGAACCCGGACCATTGGCCATGTTCATTCCTGCGTGTGTTCAGGCCGGCGTTGCCTTCTTTGGCATAGGAAACAAGATTATGCTCCCTGTTCCGGTAATGCCTGAGGCTGATCGTCGGGTCCTTCCGTTTTCTTAGTGCACAATATTTTTTATCCAGTTCTTCCGCTGCCGCTTCATCCTTGCCGACGATCCAGAACTCCAGCGGGCCGTAATTGCCCCAGGCCCCGGCAGCGACTTTATACCATTTTTCCGTGAGGCGTATCTGGGACTGAGGGACATCACTCGCGGCATGAAACTCAGCCTTTTCCGGGATAATTTTTCCCCACCGGTCTCCTTGAGGACGGTCGGCAGGGACTTGCGGCTCATTCCCGGTTTTTGATTGACCGCCTGAATGATCGCATCCAACAAGCAGGAAGCCCAGGGTGACCAGGGATACGGTTTTCATTGCCGACAGGCAGCCTGTTGCAGATCCATCGGTCTTATGTCCACACCCATTGGATTGCCGCCGAGCACAGATATTCACGGGGGTTTGAGAGGAGTTACACCGCCCGATTAAAGATCCAACTGAATTGGCGCGGCTCAATTTTGGCTTGGCGGCGCTGGCTGCGCTCGGCCAGTTTTGCATAACGGGAGCCCAGGCGGCATAAATAATCCTGTGCCTCTGCCGCCTCGCCGTTGAGTCCGGTTAAGTGTTCCACATTCCAGCTGTGGACCAAGTGCTCCACGATGTCCCCATAGTGCTTGGCTGTGTATACGCCCAATTGCTGTGCGATGGCGGAGAAATTTTCGAACAAGTCGGGGCCCGAGCCATCCTGCATCAAATGTGATGGCATGACAACCTGGGAGCGCATTAAATCGTGAAACGCCAGCACCGAGCCATTGGGATCTTGCTCGAAAATGTGGCTCATGAAATTCGTATATACCTTTTCGTGGCGAGCCTCGTCCGAAGCAATGGCGCTACAAATCCCCTGCAAGCTATCGTCGCCTTCTGCACGTGCGAGCTGGGCCACATTCTTGTGCGAAACCTTGGTCGCCCGTTCCTGGAATGAAGTGTAAACAAATCCTTTATAAGGATCCTGTGCTGTGCTGGGATCAAACCCATTGCGCAGCAAATTTTGGATCGTCAGTTCCACTGCGCGCATGTCCACCCGGCCTGTGAGGTAAAGATATTTGTTCAACAAGTCCCCATGCCGGTTTTCTTCTGCCGTCCAACCACGCGTCCACTGTGCCCACGGGCTTGGATCAGTGCCAGTTTCATCGCTGATACCCTCGAAGCCATTGATTAATTTTTGATAGGTTGGTAGAGCCTCCTCGGTCACCATGTCTCCTACCAACACCACCAGCACTGCATCTGAGAGTCCCTTGGCGGGTTCGCGGAAGGCTTCCACTCGCTCGACCCAATCCTCGTCGGTCATATCCGGCAACCAATCCTGTGGTTGCCAGTTTTCTTCCGAGGGCTTCAAATACTTCAGCTGGCCCGACACGAACTCCTCCATGCCGTCGATGACTTCCTGTTTTATTGGATTCAAGATGCTTACTTTCGCTTTGGAGCTGGAAAATTATCCAAACATTAGATTGGATACCGGAGAACCCCTCGGTGCACAACCTTATACGCCCACCAAGCAGTGACCAACACAATAACACTTTCAGTTTTTCGAGGAGTTAACACTGATGCTTAGGTTTTTCAGGAGCCATGATCTGAGCATCGTGAAATTCTGTGTTCATTTAATGGGCGAATAATCAACCGGGTTCATGAAAACCTTGTGCGGAGCCTTGGCGAGAATCTTGCCATCCTTCTCTGAGGCTGCCTGAGCCTTTTTCCATGCCGGGTCGCCGACAAATCCTCTCCAGTTTTTCTTGGCCTGGGCGGTGCCGAAGTGGGAAATGATGTAGATCAGTGTATTGGATTTCCCCTTCTTCTCATCCATGGGTGTCCAGTAGGCGACATTGGTCATGCCATGGTTTTCAAATATCCCGCAGGTATGGTCGCGAAAACGCGCGTGCAGGTTCTTCAACCGGTCAGGGGCCGTGGTGTAGGTGCGCAGCTCGAACACACGAATATGCTTGGTTATGATGGGCTCCACGACGGGTGAGTAATCGGTCGCACTCATGAAGGTGCTGTCGATTTTACCGACCAGGCCGCCATCCTTGATGGAGTTGGCATAAGCCTTCTTCCAGTCGGGATCATCCAGGAAGGCCTTCCACGACTTGGTGTGCGCAGCACGGCTTGGGGAGCTGATTACATAAATCAGACGATTGTCGGATTTGTCATCCGGAACCCAGTAGCCGACATTGGTGAGCCCGTGTTTTTCAAAGAGCTTGCAGGTGTGGTCCCGGAAACGGGCATTCAGGGCCTCCAGCTTGCCTTCATTGGCGGTGTAAATGCGCAACTCATAGCAACGGGTGTCTGCTGCCAATACCGCAGCTGCACTCAGCAGGAAGATGAAGAAAGAAATAATGTGTTTCACGTGTGTGAGGATGTTGGCCCACGTCCGGCGAAAGGCAATCTAAAAGCAGATCACAAAAGAGCCGGAGCGTGCTGGTCGTTACTATAAGTGGTTCAATCAGGATATCATGGCAACTACCTATGGTTTCAATACAGAGATGTTCCATCAAGGCTGCTCATTGGGCAAAACTGCATGGACAATTCATTGTCGACGCACTCAATGATAAGCCAACGCCGATAGAACTGGAATCATACCACAAGGTGCCTTCTTTAAGAACGCGCTCACCTGCTACCTCATACGCGTTTTGCATGTGAACAAGAAACTGGACCCGATCCAATCTCGAGGCACGCGTATTCAATGAATTGCTCTCAAGTATTTGCAGAGGATCCTCATCTCAATCCCACTGTTCTTCAGGATTCCCCAGAGAAACACTGGGATTCAGTGGAATTTATTAGCCAAATACCAATGATAAGCAGTTATTAGTATCTTTTACTGGGGCGACCGATGACGAAGGTCGCCTGTCCGTGCTGGCGGCGGAGTTCTTCCCGTCCAGCGAGGAATTCGTCCATCGAGCTATCCGCGATCATACGGTTGATTGCAGCCATCACGCTCGCCATCTCCTCCTCCTCCACGAGAGCCCAGCTTGAGTCACCATCGCGCCACTCCTGCCGCGTCGG
>JAPYUT010000003.1:0-137882 GCA_029940475.1 Verrucomicrobiales bacterium
GGGGATGATGATTTACAGCTTGATGAGGTGTTGCGCGGGAAACCGTCCCTGGTTGGCTATGAAATCGGGGGGGAAGCTGCCCTGATTGTCCGCGGGCGGCGGGTCACGGTTGCAGGAAACGGGGAAGTCGGGATTCACCTTGCTGCGGCAACAGGAAGGAAGGCCAAGTGTATTGTATTAAAAGGCAGGAACGCGGCAGCCGATCTTAGTGCGTTGCGTTTCGCGGCCCTTGCCCGCAGTAAGGCGCCTTTCCCCGCCGCGAAGCCTCCATCTCCTGGTCTTGAGCGCGGCACATTGATGATCATTGGCGGTGGAGCCATGCCGCGCGGGATCATTAGTGAATTCATGAAGGAGGCCGGCGGCAATAAAGCGTCCATCGTGGTGTTGCCTACCGCCGTTGCCGATCCGGTGCCCGGGAAATCATCGATTGCGGATTCCTTCCGGAGAGCCGGCGCCAAAGAAGTGACGGTACTGACTGGTAGAACACGGGAAAAGGTGGAAAGCGAGGAATACCTGAAGGCATTGCGCCAGGCCACCGGCATCTGGTTCGGGGGCGGGCGGCAATGGCGTTTTGCTGATGCCTATCTCGATACCAGCGCGCTGCACCTCATGCATGATGTACTCGCCCGCGGCGGGGTCATCATGGGAAGTTCGGCAGGGGCATCGATTCAGGCTGATTACCTGGCACGCGCCAATCCACTGGGTAACCGCGATATTATAGCTGAAGGCTACGAGCGTGGCCTGGGCTTTATCAAGGGGGTGGCCATCGACCAGCACTTTGCCCAGCGCAACCGCTTCCAGGACATGTCCTTGCTTGTCGGGCGCTATCCGCAGTTGTTGGGTATAGGCATCGATGAGGGCACTGCTTTAATTGTTGAGGGACAGGTCGGCAGGGTTGTCGGCAGTGGCAGGGTGCATTTTTATGACCGCAGAAAACCTGTCATTAAAGGCAAACCTGATTACGAGTCAGTCGATGCCGATGGCCGTTACCAACTGGTTAAGCGCAGCATCCTGGATCCCGGGAAACAGTGAGGATCCTAGCCAGTGCCCAAGTTGAGCAATCCTTGCCAAAATTGACGATCGTAGGGCGGATTATTCTCTGATGTGTACTATTTTTATGCGCCCGGAGGTTCCGCTCTTGATTGTCACGTTGGTTTTCCGGGTTCCAAAATGGCGGGCAACAAGAGCAAGTAATTCCTTGTTGGCCTTGCCGTCCACGGGAGGGGCTTGAACCCTTGCAACCCAGCTTCCGTCGGCAAGTTGACCCAATGAATTACTTGCCGAGCGAGGCCTTATCCTGATCCGGAGTATCTGTGTTGGGTTGCGGGTCATTTCCCGGTCAGGTTACTCCCGCCCGGAAATTCCTGTAAGTTGAAATTTTCTGCAGATAATGTGGCCATGCAGGACGTTTTTCCTTGAATAATTAATCAGGTTATTCGTCTGCCTGTTAATTACGCTGTAGCGGAACCCTGCAGGAAGTAGCCGTTTCCAGCGTGGATGAAACACCATCAGATCTTTTAATTTATTCAAGTTTAGCAGTTATGGGAAAATATCACATGGGGATCAATATGGGGCATGATCGCTCGGTTGCAGTGGTCAAGGACGGTGAAATAGTGGTGGCTATTGAGCAGGAGAGGCTGGATCGCATTAAGCACAGCGTCGGGTTTATGCTTCAGGCTCCGGAGGCGCTGGGGCAGATTCAGGTCCCGGGCGAAAGCATTGCCTACTGCCTTGACCATTTGGATATGCCACTGGGGGAGATGGCTTCAATTACCGCCAACATGCCGGGGATTGACAAGGCTCCCGAGATCCTGCGCGGTAAATTTTCAAAGGATGTCGCCGCCCAGGTGAGGACTGTTCCCGGTCACCACCTGGCGCATGCCTATTCAGCATTTTGGCCTTCCGGTTTTGAGGAGGCACTGGTGCTGGTTGCTGATGCCAGCGGCACCACTTTCCCGGGATCCGCAGGACGCTGTACGGAGTCCTACACCCTTTACGAGGGTCGTGGCACAGAACTTCGCGAGTTGCATGGCGAACAGGTAAAAGCACACCTTGCCGCGTTGTCGACACTGGGCTTCGTCTACGAGGCGGTTTCACGCCGGGCAGGGTTTGTCACAACCCTGCATTCCGGATTGAGCTTTCCCGAGGCGGGTAAGCTCATGGGGCTTGCGGCATACGGCGGGACGCAGGAAAACTGGGAGCGATGGTTCCACAAGGAAAACGGGAGTTACCGGATCAACATGTCGGCTTATGATATTCTCCTTGAGATGGAGGCGCTTGAGAAGCGTTATGACAATGGTGAGGGCAAGCCTTATTTCCGGCCATGGCTGGTGGACCTGGCCTACAAGGTGCAAACCGAGCTGGAGGAGGTGCTTTGTGAATTGGTTGCTGATGCCTGTGCCCAGACAGGATTGAAACGCGTTTGCATGGCGGGTGGGGTGGCCCTTAACTCGGTCGCCAATTACAAGATTCTCCGTGCATGTCCACTGGAGGACATCTTTGTATTCCCGGCAGCTTCCGATAACGGGATTGCCGTTGGCTGCGCCCTCTGGGGTTACCACAATGATGAGGGTGGATCTGAACGTTCGCTCCTTGGATCGGCCTGTTTTGGCCGCAGCTACAGCAGTGATGAGGTCGATGAAGCCATTGCCCAGTTCTCAGACCTTCTGGTGGTTGAGGAACATGACTTTGAGGGCATGACGGGCCGGGTTGCGGAAGCGCTCGCAAAGGGTAATATCGTGGCGCGATTTGAGGGAGGATCAGAATTCGGGCCGCGGGCCCTGGGGCATCGTTCCATCCTGGCGGATCCGACCTATGAACGCATGAAGGACGTGGTCAATGCGCGGGTTAAATTTCGGGAGGCCTTTCGCCCATTTGCCCCGTTTGTTCCCCTTGATCGTGCCGACGAGGTCTTTGAACTGGACAATCCCTCTCCCTATATGCTCCTGGTTGCTCCCGTGCGTGAGGAATTTCGCGCAAAGTTGCCGGCTATAACCCACGAGGACGGCACAGGTCGCATCCAGACCTGCACCCCGGAACAAAATCCCTTCTTCCATGAGATCTGCGACAAGGCGGAAAGACTGAGAGGTGGAGCACCGGTGCTCCTGAATACCAGTTTTAATGTGGCCGGGCAGCCGATTGTCGAGACGCCCAAGGAGGCGATCGAGACTTTTCTGCGCACGGATATTGATTACCTCGCGCTTGAGGGGCGATGGATCCGCCGCCGTCATCAACCAGTTAAGGATTATGCCGATCACGTGCGTGGCCTTGAGGTCGAGGCTCATCCGCACGGGCTGGATCCCGGCCAGCCGGGGGTGCGCAACATGATGAGTGATCTTGATGCTGCCATGTTCATGGGAACGGTCAGCAGCCACTGGAGTGAGAATGAGGTGAATGCAATTTCTGCAGAATGCGGCCGTTACAAGGAGACCAGTTGCCTGTTCATGCAATCTCCTTTCCTGGCACCGCTGGAAACTCAAATCGGGGCGGATGCGACCCTGATCATTGATCCCAGGGGGCATTCGGTACTGGTTGATGAAACCGGAAAGCAGAGTGAAATGCGCCTCGATATGGATCAACTGCAGACATTGCTGGCACTTCGGCATGCCCCGGGGAGTTTTACCGAAAAATTGCGCCTGGAGCTTGCTGCGACCCCGGCAGAATTTGATGACATTGTGGCTGAGATGATCACGGTAGCGGCACAATTCGCAGTGACCGTGCACGGCGGGTGGTCAGAGGGTTTGTCGTCCGTGGCAATGGAGGATATCCCGGTTACATCAGGGTTTACACTTGCAGTTTACGAAGCAGATGAAGTGAATATCATTGCACGGTTGCGCAGTGTACGACGCTCCATTGTCGGCCATGGTTACACGGAGGTGGCAATTTGTGAGATGCTCAAGGTTGAATCCCTTCAGGCGATTGAGCCTACCAGGCTTCATTATTACGACAAACATGTTCTTCCCGAGACACCGCTGGCTGATCTTGTGCGACTCTTCCAGTTAAGGGCTTCAGTGTCCCGGGAACGTGCGGGAAAAATATTTAGCGACTTGGATTTCGATCTCCTCGAAGTGCTCGGCATCATTGTGGACAGGGAAGGGATGATCTGGGGAGGAGTAGACCTGTTTTGTTCCGGTGGGTTACTTTTCGCAACCGATCATCGCTATATGCTCAGGGAAGAAGATCGGCTTGATGAAGACCCGGTCATGTATATCGGGATGGACAGCCACGGTCTGGTGCAAACCGCACCAAGGGAAGCCTGCGGGCGGGTGCTGGATCTGTGCTGCGGATCAGGGGTTCAGGGGCTTGTAGCCAGCCGATATGCGCAGCACATCGTGGCGGTTGACCTTAACCCGCGCGCGATCAGGTTTGCCCGCTTTAATGCACAAATCAACGGCATCGCCAATTACGAGGTGCGGCTGGGAAGCCTTTACGAGGCAGTCGGCAATGAGCAGTTTGACTGCATCCTTGCCAATCCACCCTTCGTCCCAAGTCCTGAGCAATCCCTGAAGTTTCGTGATGGCGGGGCAAGTGGTGAGAATGTGCTCAGGGCGATTATTGAGGAGGCATGGCAATATCTCAGTCCTGAAGGTCGTCTGTGTATCGTGACGGACCTGGTGGATGTGCAATCCTATGAGGCAAAGCTTAAATCCTGGCTGGGTGAAGCGGATGCCTGTGCGCTTATCCTTACAACTGCTGATCGTGACGAAATCCTGTTCTCGGTGCCGCATTGTCATGCGCCTTTCTCGCAATCCCTTGCTGAATATAATGACGAGCTTGATCGCTGGGTGGTAAACTTCCGGAGTGCGGATTTAAATGCCGTCAACTTCGGTTACATCTTGGCATGGAAAAGTGAGGCAACCTCAGGCTGTGACATCACCACCCGGACGATTCATAACCCGTCCAAGCCTGTTTGGAAGCAGGTAGAGCAGTGGCTACAGCAGCGCAAGTTGTGGGACAGCGACGATGCAGATTCATTGATCCTTGCCCCGCATCCCGGGTTGAAGATTCTCACCGAGGAAAGTCCCTCGGGAGAGGACAAGCGTTGTGAGTTGTGTTTTCCGGATGATCCTTTCTTCACCAACTACGAGGTGAGTTCTTTAATCGCCGATGAAATCAGGAGGATAAAGCTGACTGAACCAACCCTTTCAAGGTGGAGGGGGTCGCCGGATTATCCTTGGGTGGAGAACCTGCACCGCCTCGGAGTCTTACAACTTAACAGGACAGGCAACAGCATGGAGGATTGCGGGCCTGTTGCCAGGGGGAATCCTGACAGCCGGATTGAGCAACGTGCCACGAAGACAACTCCCACCTGTTTATCGAGTTATCTCGGATAACGCAATGCGTGTGTGGTTTAACGATGCCGTTGTGGCGGATTGAGCACCTGTTGCTGGGCGCCCGGAGGCAGCCCGCTGGTTGCCAGCCATTCCCTTGCTTCGCTTGCGTTACGCTGAAACATCGATTGACCAGCCCGTATAAGGGCGCCTTCGCGCGCATCGGCATCATTGATCTCTGCGGCCCATGCAATGGCTGCCTGCGGATTTTCCGAGGCAAGGCGCCTGGAGAAGCCGCTAATGGCGGAGTCGCGTTCCGGTGATTGCGGCATGGTGATCAGGTGCTCGCTTGCCGCTTGCGGGTCGCGTTTTGCCCATTCACCAAAAGCCGATGAAAGGCCAGCGGATTTCCCCTCGCCTGCAGCAAGTGAATCCAGCCAGTTGATTGCGGCGACCGGATCCCTTTCCGCCCACTCGTCACCGACTTCCTCGATCACGCGGGCGTTATGGGCTTCACCGGCAAAGCGTTCTGCCCAGGCTGCGGCACCCTGAGGGTCAACGGCGACATAATCATGGGCCACACGATCCATGGCAGCCGCCCGCATTGGACCATCGGGCAGGTTTTCTGCCCACAGTGATGCTTCAAGGGGTCCCCCGGCGCGCAGCACCCTGGAGGCGACAATACCAAGCATTCCCTGTGCTTCTTTGTCACCCATTTCAGCTAATTGATACGCGTAGCGCGCTGCTGCTGAGGGATCATTATCTGCTATGCCGCTAATCATGGCGCCCCTTAACCCGGCACGATCACCTTCAGGCAACTCATTGAACCAATTAAAGGCAAGATCAGGTTGCGCACTTGCCCAGCCAGCCATCGTCACCGCCATGTCCAACTCCCGCGTCTTCTTGCCGTTTAAAACCGCTTGCGCACCACCAATAGCTCCCCAGGCGTAGTGAAAATCCTTAAACTCGGCGCTTTCCGGGCGCAACGACTTGACCTGCTCGCGTATCAGCAGAGCATTTTCCGCTGTCATGCCCTGAAGAAGCCGGGCAAAGGCCATTCGCCGGCGGACAGGGTTGCTGTCCTTGGTCATCAAGTGTCCAAGCTGCTCAATGTCCCAATCGCTTAAGGGTTGCCGTGCAGCGGCTGGCAAGCCGGCAGCAATAGCTAAGGGTGTGCCTGGCCTGTTTAAGTTGGCAGGGATTGCCGATGCCCCGGCTTTGGGTGCGCGGGTATTGCTGATGGGGGCAAGTGAAGAGAGCGGAGATGAATGCTTATTGCCTTGTTTGGGTTCCGGCGATTGATGCTGCGTGGTTCTCGCGGATCCTACTACGAATGCAATAACCGCGATTAAAAACCAACAGCAGTGCATGAATGGCAAATTTCGCATTGTGTGATTCTAAGATGTTAAATGATACAAATAAAGGGTTTATGATACTTACCGGGCAGATAGGATCCGATTCCGGGAACCTCCTCTATACCGCTGTTTGCAGCAGGAACTTACGGTATTTCTTTGTCGGCGAATTAACTTTTACTGCGCAGAGCCAGCAGGGTTTTTTCCGAACGGATATAAATTGTCGAGGAATCGATAGCCGGGGTTACCAGGACAGGCTCCTTGAGATCGTAACGGTGGATCAGCTCAAATTTTCCCCCGGTTTTCACCACTGATAGCAATCCAAAGTTTGAGATCAGGTAAAGGTGATCGTTGGCCACTATAGGGGAAGCGCTGTATTGGCCGGAACCGTCGAGGCGTTCGCGATAAAGCTGGGTGCCGTCTTTGGCATCAACTACCGCGAGCAATCCGCCATTTCGCACCAGGTAAATATGGCCCTGGTAGAATAGCGGGGAAGGAATTTCCGGGATGCTGCGGTTGAGTTCCCAGCTTGCATGGCTGTCCTCAACATTGCCTTCGCCACCGGGCCTGATCGCCATCAGCAAGGGCCTGCCGCGTCGAAAGGACATGTGGGCGGTATATTCTTCATCAGTCCAGAAGCCGTCCCTGTTCTTGTCGACCCAGCCGAATATCCCGTCGAGTCGCCCCTTGCGCTGCTGTTTGTTCTCCGGCAAGGGGATGCCGAACCCGGGATGACCGAGGGGCAATTCGGGACGCAACGGGTAGGTGAAGTGCCCGGTCATTTCCTTGCGTTCCAGTTTGCCGTCATTGTTGGCGTCAAAGCGCATGATTGCCTGCCAAAAGGGTTGCGGGTCGATTTTGTCGTCAGCGCCGCCACCCAGTTGTGCTGATGAGATGTAAACGTGGCCGTTTCCCGCAACCGGGACAGCGATTGTCTCGCGGGAAAATCCGCCGACGAACCATTTCTCGGCGCCGGTGTCCGGATTATAGCTGCGCACACGGCCATTGCCCAAAACGATGAGTTCTTCATCTTCTCCGTGTTTCCAGATCATCGGCGTTGACCAGCCACTGCGATGATGCGGGCGCTGGGCTTCCCATGCCACCTCGCCGGTATCCTTCTTGAAGGCGACGATTTTGGATTGGCTTAACTTGCTCTTTAGGAGGTTACTGTCGTTGTCGATAACAAGGATCACCGTGTTCTTGTATGCGATTGGTGAGGTCGACATGCCGTAGAGGCTCTTGGGTGTTGAGATTGACCGGGCCCATTTTTCCAGACCGTCGTGGTCATAGCAGATCAGGCCAAAGGAGCCGAAGTAGACATAGACATGTCCTGCATCAACCAGGGGGGTTGATGTTGCGGGACTGCTTGTCTTGTGGACTTTTTCCAAGGGGACTTCAGGAGCCTCGCGTCGCCACAGGGACTTACCGGAACTGCTCTCAAAGGCAAGCGTGACAAGACGATTATTGTCGATTGCAGTCAAAAATATTTTTCCGTCCGAGAGCACCGGAGAGGAAAGGCCGGGAGGGATCGCCACTTTCCATGCTTGGTGACCGGCTTCCGGTTTTAATGGCGGGCGGCAGCCCTGTGCCACACCTGAGCCGTTGGGCCCCCTGAACTGGTTCCAGGATGGGGCATCGGCCCCTGTTCCTGATGGGCCTGCTGCGAGGGTTATCGCCATGATCAAGGATTGGAAACGCAGCGGTCTGAAATTCATTTTGCCGGAGAGTTTGGCACAAGTCATAGCCACCCGGCAACCCCGGAATCACATCGCCATGGCAACTTGGCCCTGGTTTCATGGAAGGCTATAATCACTTTGCTGTTTTTCACCTGCGGGAGATCGTCCAGTCATCTGTGGCGGGGAGGCTACTCCCGATGTAGATTTATCAATGCTCGAACTTCTGCTAGGAAGACATCATACCCTGCGCGTGTCTTCCCGGCACAGTGCCGGCTTGATGCTTGATGCCGGTGAACATGGTGAAATCCTGCTGCCCAGGCGTTATGTGCCCGATGGCCTTGAGCCGGATGGTGAGGTTGAGGTATTTATATCCCTTGATTCCGAGGATCGACCGGTTGCAACTACCGAGTGCCCTCTGGTAAAGGCCGGTGGGTTTGCCCTGCTCAGGGTTGCTGCCGTGACGCGTGTTGGCGTGTTCCTCGACTGGGGTATGCCCAAAGACCTGCTGCTGCCTTTTGCCGAGCAGATCCGCCGCTTAAAGGTTGGCGATAATGAACTGGTGCATGTTGATGTTGACCGGGTCAGCGGGCGGTTGGTGGCTTCGGCAAAGCTCAATAAGTTTGTCGCGGATACGGCACCATCGCATTTGCATGGGGGGAACATGGTATCGCTATTGATCGTGGAGAAGACCGATTTAGGAATCAAGGCGATCGTTGATGATTGCTGCTGGGGATTACTGCGCAGTGATGGCGGCAATCTACCTGTACGCGGCATGCGTTGCAGTGGATATATCAGCCGCGTGCGCGAGGATGAGCTGATTGACCTCAGCCTGGATCCCCCGGGATATGCCAAGGTGCCTGTCGCCGCAGAGAAACTTGCCGCGGTATTGTCGGCTGCGGAAGGGGGCTTTCTTCCCATTCATGACAAGAGTCCGCCGGAGCAGGTGCGGGAGATTCTCGGTATCAGCAAAAAGGTATTCAAGCAGGCTGTCGGCGCGCTTTATAAGGCCGGAAGTATTCGCATTGGCGAGGATGGTATTTATTGGCTGAAGTAGAGGAGTATGCCGGCAAAGAAGAACAAGATTGACCCTGAATCATTGTCGGGGAAGGCCTTGGAAAAGGAGGCATGCCGCCGTATTAGGCTCGCCCGCAGCCGCTGGAAGGATCACAATAATCGTGCGTGCCGGGCTGAGCGCGAGAAAGCCCTTGAGCTCTATGAGAGATTGAGCCAAGAGCAGCGTGAGAAAGTGCCTCAGGAGTTGCGGGTGTGGTTGCGTTATCGCAGTGAGAAATATTTTGGCAAAGGCAATAACCCCTAGCGGGCACCAAGGGGGAGATGAGCGCAGGGCTGCGCCGTATTTTTGCGGCTTAAGATGTTTCCAGGATCTGTGCAAGTACGTATGGCAGGATTCCCCCGGCGCGGTAGTAGTCAATCTCGATTGGGGTATCCAGCCTCACTACCAGCGGGTAATCCTCCTCCTTGCCTTCAGCCTTGTGGACTGTGAGGGTGGCTTCATCCCTTGGATTGATGGTGTTGCTTAATCCCGTGATCGAGAAAGTGGCATCGTGGTGAGCGCTGACCCTGTCGTAATCGGCCTGGTTTTTGAAGTTCAATGGCAGGACACCCATGCCGATCAAATTCGAGCGGTGAATGCGTTCAAAGCTCTTTGTGATCACTGCCTTGACACCCAGCAATCTGGTGCCCTTGGCTGCCCAGTCGCGACTTGAGCCCATGCCGTAATCATCGCCACCGATGACAATCAGCGGTGTACCGGAATCCTGATAAGCCATCGCGGCATCATAGATATGCGTGGCGGTACCGGTATCGGTGGATTTCGGGTTGGCGAGGACGGGAACTTCGGTATTGCCAAAATAGGTGGTATAACCACCTTCTATTCCCGGCACCATGAGGTTCTTGATACGCACGTTGCCAAAAGTACCGCGGGTCATTACCCGGTCGTTACCACGACGACTGCCAAAACTGTTGAAGCTGGCTTTCTCGACACCATTGGCCTTGAGGTATTCACCGGCCGGGCTGTCCTCCTTAATGGCGCCGGCCGGACTGATATGATCGGTGGTGACGGAGTCACCAAAGATACCCAGTGGGCGGGCACTGGTGATATTCATGATGTCCACGGGCCTGCCGGTGTATCCCTCGAAGAAAGGCGGCAACTGGATATAGGTGCTGCTTTGCTCCCAGGCATAGGCGGCCCCGGTCTTGCCGGGAATTTCCGCCCATTTCGGGTTGGCGGAATCAAAATCTCCGTAGAGTTTGCTGTAGACTTCCGGTTTAAGTGCGCTGGCAAGCAATTTCCTGACCTCGTCCTGAGTTGGCCAGAGATCGGAGAGGAAGACCGGATTTCCCTGGGTGTCGGTGCCGAGCGGATCCTTGGTGAGATCCAGGTCAACGCGCCCGGCGAGTGCATAGGCGACAACCAGTGGTGGGCTCATCAGGAAATTAGCCTTGATCGAGCCGTGGATGCGGGCCTCGAAGTTACGGTTTCCGGAAAGCACACTGGCACAGACGAGGTCGCCTTCGGTGATGGCGGCCTCAATTGAGGGGTGCAGTGGCCCGGCATTGCCGATACAGGTGGTGCAACCGTAGCCAACTGTCTGGAAACCAAGTTTATCGAGTTCCACCTGGAGGCCGGTGGCTTCAAGATAATCAGTGACCACTCGTGATCCCGGGCCGAGCGAGGATTTCACGTAAGGTGCGATTTTAAGCCCTTTACCGTTGGCTTTTTTCGCCACCAGGCCGGCAGCGATCATGACACTTGGATTGCTGGTATTCGTACAACTTGTGATTGCCGCAATCAATACTGAACCGTGGCTTAGCTCAGTCGTGGTGTCGATTGCAGTGATGGTTTCCCCCTCGATGAGAGGGTTATCGAATTCGCCGGCCGGTGTATCGAGATGAAGGGGCACACGTGTATTGCGTTTCCCGGCAGGCAAGCCGAAGCCTCCCGTATCGACAGCGCTTTCAAACAGTGAGTTGAACCTTTCCCCGAGCAGGGGAACATCGATGCGGTCCTGTGGACGTTTCGGGCCGGCAACGGCCGGGACAACACTCTCTAAATCAAGTTCCAGGTCATCGGTATAATCGATGTCGCCCTTGTCATGGATACCGAAAAGTTCCTGTGCCTTGAAGTAGTTCTCGACAGTGAGGCACAGGGCCTCATCCCGGCCGGTGCCACGCAGGTAATTGATGGTTTCGCCATCAATCGGGAAGAAGCCCATGGTGGCACCGTATTCTGGAGCCATATTGGCTATGGTGGCTCGATCCGGGAGGGAAAGTGCCCCGGCACCGGGGCCGTAAAACTCAACGAATTTTCCCACCACGCCGTGTTCGCGCAGTATCTGGGTAATCTTCAGGGTCAGGTCAGTGGCAGTGACGCCCTCGGCAAGTGAGCCGTGCAGATAGACGCCAACCACTTCCGGCACGAGAAAAGTGACCGGTTGCCCGAGCATGCCCGCTTCTGCCTCGATGCCGCCGACACCCCAGCCCACGACTCCGATTCCGTTGATCATGGTGGTGTGGGAGTCAGTACCCACCAGAGTGTCCGGGTAGTAGCTATTATTTTTGTTGAGCACTCCTTTGGCAAGATACTCAAGGTTTACCTGGTGGACGATTCCTATACCCGGGGGAATCACGGAGAAGGTATCAAAAGCCTGTTGGCCCCACTTGAGAAACTCGTAGCGTTCCGCATTGCGAATAAACTCTATTGCCATGTTGCGGTCGAGGGCAGCCTCGGAACCCGCGAAGTCAACCTGCACTGAATGGTCGACGACGAGGTCGACCGGCACCAGCGGTTCCACCGCCTTTGGATCGGCTCCCTGGGCTACAGCCGCGTCACGCATGGCGGCGATATCCACCAGCAGGGGAACCCCGGTAAAGTCCTGCAGGACAATACGGGCGACAGTGAACGGGATTTCGTAACTGCCCGGTGATTTGGCATTCCAGTTGGCAAGATTGTTAATATCATCCTCAGTGATTTTCCTGCCGTCGCAATTTCGCAGGACGGATTCAAGGACGATACGGATTGAAACGGGCAATCGGTCAAGGTTGGGTGCGATGCCGGCATCACGCAGGGCGGGCAGCGAATGCAGGATCCCTTCGGTATCATTCCCGGTTTGAAAAGTTGCGGTGCAGTTGTTCATATTGAGCCTGCCAAGCAGTAGTCTCAGCGTGCGTATAGTAGAGAACTATGAAGGCGCAGCAAGCAGGGAACGAGAATGTCGGTATATAAGCCTGAAATATGTCCTGTTAAGCAAATACCCCGCGCCCGGTTGAATCGGGCGCAGGGCTGCGGGAGACCTGTATGTCGGGTGAGGCGGGTTTATGGTGCCGGCGCCAACTGGTAGCTGACAGCGTAGAAGTCACGATCGTTTGCCAGTGGCAGCACGACTGTGCTCGGGTTACAATGGGCAGATGCGCCTGATAATTATCGCGATTCTGGGATTTGCGGGACTGTTGCAACCGGCATTCTCCCGAACCCTTTTACTGGAACGTTCCTCCGCCGGCTGGCGTTATGATGATGACGGCAAGGCCGCGGAGGGTTGGCAGGGCGCTGGCTTTGATGATGCGCAGTGGAAGAAGGGGAGCGCACCCCTTGGATACGGTGATCGCGGGCTCTCGACCACAGTGGGTTTTGGCGGTGACCCTGACACAAAACACGCGGCGACATTTTTCCGGCGCCGCTTTGAAGTGCCTGCGGGGTCTATGTTTGCCCGGGTGAACATGTCCGTGCGCTGTGATGACGGGGCGGCATTAACGTTGAACGGCAAACAACTGGCCCGCTTTAACCTTGGCCGTGGCAGGGTGACTGCGGAGACTTTTGCGGATGAGGCTCTCTCGGGCGAGGAGGAACAGGAGTTCCATCGACTCGAGGTTCCGGTTGAGCTATTGCGTGAGGGCACAAATGTAATTGCAGTTAGTGTCCATCAGGTGGGTCCCTCCAGCAGTGACCTGGCGCTTGACCTGGAGATTGTCGGTCTTACTGAGGAGGATCTGCCGAAAAAGGCGGTGGTGCGCGCCGCGGCAAGGCCGGTCATTAACGCTTATCACAAGGGGCATTTCGTTTCACCCGGGATGCGTATTCCGGACGGTTATGCGGACGGGGGAACCTACATGAAAATTAAAGAAGACGGAACGGTGGTGGCAACACGGGAGGTTATAATGGTTGATCGTGAACGTGACATTAAATTGGCCGGGCATATTAAGTTTGCACGTTCAAAGAGGGAATTACCGGAGGTTGAGCGGGCGCAGGTCCTGGCCCGCTACATTGATAAAATCACCTCACCGGGTGGAGATCGGAATTTAGCCGAGGCGGCAACGCGCAAGTTGATGGATTTCCGCAACAGCGAGATATTACTCGGGGAGATTGCCGAATACTGTGGCGGCGGAGTTTGCCGCCACCGCTCATTACTGTTCAAGATCATGGGGGATGAAGCCGGGCTCAGGGTTGGTCTGAGGCGTGGCCACATGAAGTCTCGCGGCAGGATTCTCGGCCGTCACGCGTGGAATGAAATTACCCTCGAGAATGGCGGCAGGCGGATTGTCGATGTGATGAACCCGGAGAAGAATTTCAAGCTGCCGGTTGCAGAAAAGGTGTCCTCCAGATACGCGGGAATCAAGGGCGAGGACCTATACAGGGAAAAAGCCCCGGAAGTAGTCGATTAGTGCTTCTTGAGGGGAAGCGTAGAGAGTTCTAGGGTTGCCTGGTGTTGCAGGTTGAAAAATTGTGTTTTCTGGATTGGGGGCCACTGAGTTTTTCTGTGGATTCCGGGGAATGCCTGGGTCTTAGCGGTGAGTCCGGCTCGGGGAAATCCCTGTTATTGCGGGCTATCGCCGATCTGGACGAGCATGGAGGGGAGGTGTTGCTTGATGGCAAAAATTGTGTCGACCAGCCGGGGGCTGCGTGGCGGGGCAGGGTGGCAATGCTGGCGGCAGAGTCACGCTGGTGGTTTGACTCAGTGCGTCCGCATTTTCCTGGAGGAGCAGATGAATCGGTGTTCAGCGCTCTGGGCTTTGCCGGCAGTGAGGTGATGGATTGGGAGGTGAGGCGATTGTCGGCGGGAGAGAAACAACGGCTGGCACTGGCAAGGTTGCTTGTGCGTGAGCCCCGCGTGCTCTTGCTCGATGAGCCAACGGCCAATCTTGATTCCCGTTCAACCGGTCTCGTTGAGGAGGTTGTCGCTATCTATCGGGATAAGCAAAAGGTGCCGGTTGTCTGGGTGGGGCATAACGAGGAGCAATTGAGGCGGGTGGCGAACGATGTGTTGCGGATGCAGGGCAAACAACTGGAAGAAGCCTGATGGATATTATCGAGCTTGAGTCATGGGAACTTGCTCTGGCGGGGACTCTTGTAGTTGCCCTGGCAGCCTGCACGCTGTCAGCGAGACTGGGTGTTGCAAGATCTCTGTTAATTGCGGCAGTTCGCATGGTGGTGCAGTTGTCGTTGGTTGGGCTGGTTCTCAGGGAGCTCTTTAAGGCCAACAACCCATGGGGGATTGGCCTGATTGCCCTGGTGATGCTGGCAGTTGCCGGGCGTGAGGTATCCGCCCGGCAAAAATATCGTTTACGCGGCATGTGGGGGTATGGAATCGGCACCGGTGCGATGTTTGTGTCGTCGTTTGCGGTATCTGTTTTCGGGCTGGCGGCGATTGTCCGCGCGGAGCCCTGGTGGGATCCCCGTTATGCCATTCCTGTCCTGGGGATGTTGCTGGGCAATACCATGACAGCGGTGACACTGAGTATTGACAGGTTAACGTCTTCTGTTTGGAACAGTCGCGAAACAGTTGAGGCGCGACTGATGCTTGGCGAGACAGGTATCGAGGCGGTGAGTGACTTTACCCGTGAGGCATTACGCGCGGGCCTCATCCCGGTGATTAATTCGATGGCGGTTGCGGGGGTTGTGAGCCTGCCAGGGATGATGACTGGACAGATCCTCGCCGGCAATCCGCCGGGAGACGCGGTCCGTTACCAAATCCTGATATGGCTGCTGATCGCAGCAGGTTGTGGCTTCGGAATGATGCTGGCGGTGCGTATGACTGCCCGTCGGCTTTTCGATGAGCGTGACCGCCTGCGATTGGATCGTTTTTGCCGATAGGTGAATCGGGAGGTGCCAATAGTGGCATTGCTGCTTAAATCTTGAAGTAGAAAGCAGCGTAACTGGTAGCTTCCAGTTCTTCTATGTGCATGCGTTTACCCCTTGTGTGCTCGCCCCAGCTTTCCATGAAGATTACCTCTCCGGTGTTCTCGTTAAAGCCGGTGACAACAGAGGCGTGACCGGGGTCAGTCTTTGAAGTTGGCCAGGTGGAGCGGTCAGCGGCATTGGCTTCGGGTAATGAAGTGCCATTGGCAGCAGCATGGTGTAAGCGGTTGCGCTCGGAGCTGTAGCGCCGCCAGACGACAACCGGAAACCCCTTCTCCAGATATTTCTTTGCGCGATTAAAGTCGAAGCTGCCGCTGCGCTGGACACTGGCGTCGGCTTCTTGCGCCGCCGCCCGGTAGAGGTCCAGGATTTTAGACCCCTTGGCACTGCCAGTGTTGCGAAATCTGGCACCGGCGGCAAGGGCATCAGTATTCATGCGCAAGCCCAGGTAGTGGGTAGCCATCCCTAGCGTGCTGACCGCGCAGTAGGGGCGCAGGCCCTGGCGGAACATCGGGATGCCCCCGATGGTGATATCGCCAGTGGCATGGTGTTGCACGTTGGCAAGCAACTGCTGACGGCGTTGCCGCTTGTTCAGTGCGGCTATCTCGTCATCAAGATAGTCGCTGGCAATGTCTTTTGTGCGGATAATAATCAGGCTTATTGAGTGATTCTCGATGGCTGAGAAACGCAGCGTTAGATTGCCCGACCGGTAATCCTGATAGGTATTTCTCAGCAACGCAGTGCGTCCGATGATTGCATCGTCAGGACCATCATCCATGCGGTCGGCAAGCGTATCCTCCAGTGCTTCCTCAAGATGGGCGTAGCGCTTTTTGAAATCACGCTGGAGGGTTTTGAGATCTTTTTTCTCGCGGCCGGGCTGGTAACCGAAAAAATGCCCGGCATCCAGGTAGAGTGCGGCTATTGATTGCAGTTGACCTTTTTCAGTATTGGCAAACACCGCTGCCGGCCTTTCCCCGAACACCATTGGGTTCACAGTGAAGAGCTTGACTTGATTGCCGTCGAGCGATGGAATGGTTTGCCATATACGCGGCAGCTTACCGCCTTGCCAGACCTCGGCGGCGAGTAACTCGTCAGTCAAATCCTCATCAATGTCCTTCGGCTGGAAAGTGGCGCCGAAGAGATTTCCGCCGAAGTTCTGCGGGATGGCGGATGTGCTGGCGGCGCTCAGAAGCAATGCCGCGGTTCCGAATAATAAATTCCTCATTTCCGGAAGCTTACTATGGCTGACATCCCGTGACAAGGGACTCAAGCACCTGAAAATTGTTGCCGGCGCGGAAGATTTTCCCTTGGAAAGAGTTTACATCAGGTTTGTTTATCAAGGGGCAGGGAGGGTAATAAGCCCGACTGGAGAGGATCCGTTCTTTTGCGATTTGAGATGGGATGCGGAAACCTGCCCGGGCGGCATTTAAGTTCCCGATTTTTTTTCAGCCTTGGTGGAAGGGGGTATTTTCCAGCCTGATTTTCTCAGGCGACGATCGAAAGAGAAGGGAGTTTTTGTTTTCGGGTCGATGGTGATTTGTACCGGGGGGAACTTGGCGTTAACCCGGTCGAGTTGGACGCGCGTGATGTTGAGGGCGTTTTTCCATGGTTTGTCCACTATCCATTTGTGTCCATCCGCGTGAAGAAAAAGGACGGGTTTACCGAATGCGGCACAGAGTTCACCGAAGCGATTGCAAAATGGCTCGAACCCAGCCTTGGCATTGGTTTTTCCCTTTCCTTGGCCGATCGGGTTGGCCTGGCAGCAGACAACAGCGGCATTCACAGTTTTCCCGTGTGCGCTGAATTGCGCCTGGATCCAGTCGTTGTTTTCACGAAAACGACGGGTCCATTCTTTGCGGTCATGAACCCGGCCGCCGACCAGGTTGATGCCGATAACGAGGGTTGCTTTCCTGGAGAAGGCGAAATTTTCCGGTCTGATCTTCTGGCGGGCGGTTTTCCATTCCTCCGCGAAATTATTTTCCAGGATGCCGAGGTGCTTTACCCAGTGTGTCCAGCCAACATCGGGATCCGGGCGGTCGTTCCACTCGTTGTCCCCGGGAACGATGTAGGTGGGAATTTTGTTGCCGTCGGTAAGAAGTTTCCTGATAAACGAGTAATAGGACTCGGTGAGTTTGCCTTGACGCGCCATAGCCCCCGAGTTGATGTCACCGAGGTGGATGAGGAATGCGGAGGTTTTCGTTTTATTTTCGTTGCGGATGTAATGCCGGATGGCGGCTGCATCCTCACCGGTATAAGGACCGCAGCCCATCGCGGAGAATATCAGCGGCCTGGTTTCCTGATCAGCCATGCCGCTGCAGGCCAGCGAGGCAAAGCAAATTGCGAAGGTGCGGAGCATAGATTGCGTGGGGCGATTGTTTGGCGATAGTCAGGGACTATGCCTGAAATGGAGTCGATTCTTTATTATAACCGATATACCGGGAATATCGAGAGCGAGGCAGTCTATGGTGAGGGGTTCCTTAGGTTTACCTATGGCAACCCGCTGGGCAAACTGACTTTGTCGGCAATTGTGAGGCGCACCTGGTTTTCGCGCTTCTATGGCTGGCGGATGCGTCGACCCGGCTCAGCACGGAGGATAAGGCCGTTTGTTGATCGCTACGGCCTTGACCCGGAGGAGTTTGCCGATCCAATAGCCGGGTTTGAGAATTTTGACGCGTTTTTTGTACGTAAATTACGCCCCGCAACACGCCCGTTTTCCGGAGACCCCTCCGCACTTGTATTCCCTGCCGACGGCAGGCACCTGGCAGTGGCGGATCTTTCGGAACATGACGGGTTGTGGGCCAAGGGGCAGGAATTTGATTTGTCGCGGTTGCTGGGCAGCAAGCAGCTCGCAGAGCGTTACCAGGGGGGGGCGGCGTTGATTTCGCGCTTGTGCCCCACTGATTATCATCGCTACCACTTCCCCTGTGAGGGGGATGCGGGAAATTCAGAGCTGCTTAACGGTTTCCTGTATTCGGTAAACCCGATCGCATTAAGGCAACGGGTTGCGTATCTCTGGGAAAACAAGCGTTCATTGACTGTGTTGCGTTCGCGGCAATTTGGATCGGTGGCGTTGCTGGAGATTGGAGCAACCTGTGTTGGCAGCATCGTCCAGACTTATCTTCCCGGGCCGGTAGAAAAGGGGATAGAGAAGGGATATTTCCGGTTTGGCGGGTCAATGACGATGATGCTCTTTGAGCGTGACCGGGTGATCTTCTCCCCCGACCTGCTGGAGCATGGAGCACAGGGTCGTGAGGTCTATGCCCGCGTGGGTGACTGCTGCGGGAACGCCTGTAAAAAGGCTTGAGCACTGCGCTGCAGGACAAGCCGTCCTTTGGCTTCAGTAATCGCGTTCCAAGAGATAGTGCGCCATCTCATGAAGCCGTGAGGCTTTGCTGCCGAGCGGTTTGAGAGCTGCGATTGCCACGGAGGTAAGGCGTGCGGCTTCCCTGCGGGATTTTTGCAGCCCGTGGAGTGAGGGATAGGTTGTTTTGTTGGCTGCCATGTCCTTGCCGGCACTCTTGCCGAGTTTCTCGCTGCTCTGGGTAATGTCGAGGATGTCGTCGATTACCTGGAAGGCAAGCCCGGTGGATTGGCCGAATTTAGTCAGGGCGGCAAGCCTGCGGGGGCTTGCACCGGCGGCCATTGCGCCAAGGCGCAGTGAGCAGGTCAATAAAGCCGCAGTCTTGCTTTCGTGAATAAAGCGCAATTCACGGCTACTCAGCCCTCCACCTTCACCCTCAATATCCATGACCTGCCCACCAACGAGATGCTTGCTGCCTGCAGTGAGTGCCAGTTCGTGAACCATGTCCCCGGTACTGTATTTCCTGGCAGGTCTGCTGAAGCCGATGATCTCAAAGGCGAGTGTAAGCAGTGCATCACCGGCAAGCACGGCGACAGCCTCACCGTAAATCCTGTGGTTTGTTGGATTGCCGCGTCGCAGATCGTCATTATCCATACAGGGAAGATCGTCGTGGATCAGCGAATAAGTGTGGATGCATTCCACTGCGCAGGCTGCGGGAATAGCCAGGGTGTCGTTTCCTTCACATGCCTCTGCCGCGGCGAGGCAGAGGATCGGGCGTAAGCGTTTTCCGCCCGCAAAAACACTGTAGCGCATTGCTTCATGGAGAGTCCTTGGACGGCATGAGGCGCGCGGCAGAAATTCCCGCAGCGCCGTATTTATCCGCTTTTGCTGTGCAGCGGCATAGGTTTTAAGGTTCCCGGCAGACTTCACAATATTCAGGTTAACAGTTCAGCGATCTGGACTGCGTTGAGTGCGGCCCCCTTGCGAACCTGGTCGCCAACCACCCAGAAAGTCAGGGCATTGTCCAGCACGATATCTTCGCGGATACGTCCAACCAGGCAGTTGTCTTTGGCGGTGGTGTCGAGTGGAGTTGGGAATAAGCCCTCAGAGGGATTGTCACAGACATCGACGCCCGGCGCGGCACGAATGAGTTCCCGGGCCTTATTGACATCCGGGCTCGACTCGAATTGCGCGGTCACTGCAATTGAGTGTGAGCGGTAGACGGGAACACGCACGCAGGTGACCGAGGCGCGGAAGTCGGTGGCACCGAGAATCCTCCGGCTTTCATTCTCCATCTTCATTTCCTCCCTGGTGTAGCCGTTGTCCAGGAAGGCATCGACCTGGGGGATCACATTAAAGGCGATCTGGTGGGGATAGACTTTCATCTCAACGGGATTTCCCTCCGCGATGGCCTGGATTTGTGTCTCAAGCTCAAGGATCCCCGCCGCTCCGCTGCCGGATACGGCCTGATAACTTGATGCGATAACCTTCCTGGCATTCCACTGCCGGTGCAGCGGGTTGAGGCCCATCAGGGTGACAATGGTGGTGCAGTTCGGGTTGGAGATAATTCCCTTGTGTGTTTCGGCATCCTGAGGATTGATCTCGGGAATCACCAGCGGCACATCCGGATCCATGCGGAAAGCTGAAGAGTTGTCGATTACAACTGCTCCGGCGTTGACGGCAACCGGGACGAATTCCCTGGAAATGTCTCCACCGGCACTGAACAGGGCAATGTCGATACCGGTAAAGGAATCAAGAGAAAGTTCCGCCACGCTGATATCCTGCCCGCGGAAGTGGATTGTTTTTCCAGCTGAGCGTGCCGATGCCAGTGGTGTTAATTTGCCAATGGGAAAATCGCGTTCTTCAAGGCATGTTGCCATTTCCTGCCCTACGGCGCCGGTAATGCCGACAATCGCTACATTTGGTTTATCTGCCATGGTTGTTGCGTATTTTATCCGTTGCTTGCGGGACGGAGATTCTAGCGCGTGGTTACGGCGATGCAAACAAGAGAGAACAATGCTGGAGGAAGGAGCGTTGAGATCTCAATTCCAGGTCAGCATTTGCGGGTGTTTGATGGCAAGAGGGAAATAGCATCCTTTATCGTGTCGACTTCAAAATTCGGGGTGGGGAGCAGGGAGGGCAGCAACATGACGCCGCTGGGTAATTTTAAAATAAGTGAGAAGATTGGTGAAGGAGCAGCGCTTATGACGATTTTTAGTGGCCGGGAACCGGTTGGTGTTTATGATCGTGAACAATCATCAGGGGAGGACCTTGTCATGACGCGTATAATGTGGCTGCATGGATCCGAGGCGCATAATGCCAATACGCGCGGGCGTTATATCTATATTCACGGCACCAATCAGGAGCATTGCCTTGGGCAACCTGCCAGTTTCGGCTGCATTCGAATGGGCAATGAGGATGTGGTGGACCTGTTCGAAATGATTGATGTCGGCAACAGGGTGAGGATCTTTGAATAGCAGAGCAGATACTTGCAAAGGCGATTTCCTTCGCTAGTTTCCTGACTGAACCAACGATCAACCATACCATACTAAATAGACTCTATGAAATTGCTTCGTATATTTTCTCTGCTTGCCGCTGCTAGCGGGTTGCTTATTCTAGGTGCCTGTAAATCGCGTAATGTTGCGCCTCTGGTCACCCAGCCCGATATTGTGCCGAGTGCTATTGCCCCTGGTGCCTACATTGACAGTGGCAAGTAAATAGATCAAGCCAGCAAGGCTCTCGAAGGGCGGGTGATTCCAGGATCACCCGCCTTTTTTCTGTGCACTGACAAACTTGCTTCCTTTCTTTAAAAAGCGCCATGGCAGCTCAGCCGATCTGCTAATGCCAATACGGGTGGTGGTGAGGATCTCAACCGGTGACTCGGGTTCGTGGAAGCGGAATTTTGCAGTGCGACTCACGAAACTTTTACCGTGGTCCCGACCGTCTATTGCCATCGCAATTGTCAACTTACCGGGACCGGAGCACAAATCGCGGATATTTTCCCTGCCCCGCCGCCGGCGCATGGTCGTAATTCCGCGTTGAGGTTCAAGTGCACGCAACAGCACGAATCCGTCACCGGATTTGCCCTTCACCAGGACGTTGGCCAGCCAATACATGCCGTAATTAAGGTATACGTATGCAGCGCCGGCATCGTGCTCGGCAACGAACCGGCGTGCTGACGGGCGCGAGAAGGTATGGGCGGCCTCATCACCCACGGCGGCATAGGCTTCGGTCTCAACCACGATGCCGGAGCAGTTGCCGCACTTGAGCTCAGCCCCGATCAATTTCCGGGCGGCAGTGAGGGGATCGGTGCGGAATGACTCGGTATCTAGCATCCGGTAGGTTTTTCTTGATCAGGTGTTCTGGAGCCGGGTGTTTATTGCGCCGGTAAATAATACTATTGCTGTGGAGGCAGGGCTACAAGCCGGTGGGGTGGTCAATAAACGCGTGCTTTACTCCATACTTCTGCGCCAGGTGGCCGGCCAGGGCCTGCACGCCGAAAGTCTCGGTCGCGTAGTGCCCGGCGTAGATCAGGTTTACTCCCAGTTCCTCGGCAAGGGTGTAGGTATGGTGCGGACCTTCACCCGTGATGAAAGTATCAATTCCGCTTGCGGCCGCCGATTCAATTTGCGCTCCAGCCCCTCCGGTGATGACACCGATGTGTTTTACCCTTGAAGTTGCCCCGGGGGCGAGATGCACCGGGCCACTGACCGCTTTCTCGATTTTCTTAAGCAGGGTTCTTCGCTGCATATCAACCTCAAAACGAAGGCCGATTGGAATTCCCTGCCAATCAAGGAAGGGGGTTGGCTTGCCCAGGCCGATGGCTTTTGCCAGCAGGATGTTGTTTCCGAATCTCGGATGGACATCGAGTGGAATGTGGCAGGAGTAGATCGCCATGTTGGCGGCCATGGCCAATTTCAGTTTTTCATAAAGGGCTCCCTGGATTCTCTGCGTTCCTCCCCAGAACATGCCGTGGTGGACGATCAGCAGGTCGGTCTTCGACTTGACGGCTTGGCGGATCACGGGCAGCACGGCATCAACGGCAGATGTGATGTTGCATATCGACTCCCCGCCATGCAACTGCAGCCCGTTGAGAGCACCGGGATAATCGGGGATCTTGCTTATTTTAAGCTGGCGATCGAGGTATGCGACAATGTCGTTAAGCTTGGCCATGTGTCACTCTTGCGCCCCTTGCGCTTCAAGTCTAGTCTCCCCGCCCTATGCTTAAGGCCGGAATAGTAGGAATGCCGAACGTCGGGAAATCGACTTTGTTCAATGCCGTGACCCGCAACCGCAATGCGGAGGCGGCCAATTACCCGTTCTGCACGATTGATCCCAATGTTGGCGTGGTTACCGTCCCGGATCCGAGGCTGCAGGTTTTGAGCGATATGTCAGGCTCACAGAAGCTGATACCCGCAGCCATTGAGTTTGTGGATATCGCCGGTCTGGTGGAGGGGGCATCCGAGGGAGCCGGCCTGGGCAACAAGTTCCTGGCCAATATTCGCGAGACCGATGCCATTGTGCAGGTTGTGCGCTGTTTTGAGAACGATGAAATCATTCACGAGCTTGGCAGCGTAGACCCGTTGCGTGATATTGAGATCATTAACGCGGAACTGGTTCTCGCTGATCATGCAGCCCTCGAAAAGCGCAGGGCGGCACGCGAGAAGAAGGCCAAGGGCGGGGACAAGGAGGCCAGGGCAGAGCTCGATGTGATGGATAAGCTGTTGCCGCATCTTGATGACGGGAATCCTGCACTTACGGCCGACATCAGTGATGATGAGCGAAAGCTCATGATGCGGGAGTTTTTCCTGCTCAGTTCAAAGCGCACTATTTTTGCCTGCAATGTTTCCGAGGATGAGTTGGCGGCTGCGCTGAATGATCCCGAGGGCAATCCGATGGTGGGCAAAGTGCGCCAGTACGCAAAGCAAGCGCACGGGGCGGAAGCGATCGTTATTTCAGCACACATCGAGGAGGAAATGATTGACCTGGAGATTGAAGAGGCAGCGGAGTTTCTTGCCGACATGGGTATAAGCGACAGCGGCGTGTCGGCGTTGATTCGTTCTGTTTACCATCTGCTTGGCCTGAGTACTTACCTGACAACAGGTGAGCAGGAGACCCGTGCCTGGACGATCCCCACCGGGGTCAAGGCACCGCAGGCGGCAGGGGTTATCCATACTGATTTTGAGCGCGGCTTTATTGCCGCCGAGGTGGTTCATTATAACGACCTTACAGAGCTTGGTTCAAAGGCGGCAGCCCGTGATGCCGGCAAACTGCGCATTGAAGGCAAGGATTATGAGGTCAGGGACGGTGATGTTGTTGAGTTCCGCTTTAACGTGTAGCGGCGCTGTTGCTTCCAGCGCGGCGATCGCGCGCAATCACCTTGCAAATTAACGCTGCCAGTGAACATTCGTATGCCACATGAGTGTCCTCGGCTCGAGCTTTAAGGAACCGGTCCGCATCCTTTCCGACCTGCACCTGGCTCACCCGGGAAGCACAGTGTCCGATGTCCGGCAACTGTGCCCCCTGCTGGAGGGAGCCGGGACACTGCTGTTCAACGGTGATACCTTTGAGTTGCGTAAAGAGGCTCTTCGCAAGAGGACTGAAGAGTGTCGTTCTGAGCTCGAGGAATTGTGCAGGGAACTTGGTGTTGATCCCGTGTTCATGACCGGCAACCATGATCCCAGGATTTCCGGGCATCATTATTTTGATCTTTGCGGGGGCAAGGTATTCCTGACCCATGGCGATATTCTCTACGAGGATGTTTCGCCGTGGAGCAAGCTGATTGCTGATATGCGCGAGGTGCTTGACCGCATCCGCAGGGAGTATCCTCCTGATTATCTCAATGACCTTGAATTGAGCCTGAACGCGGCCAAGCGTATTGCTGCAGAGACCAGGGTGCGCAAGGCGATACGGGTGGGCAGTTTTCGCACATTAAGAACGCTGTTGGCCGAGGCATGGCCCCCTCACCGCCCGGCAATGATTCTCAAGACATGGCTGTGCTCACACTATCGCGGGCATGAGGTTCGCAACCGGTTTCGTCCCAAAGCTGATTTTATTATATACGGGCACACACATCGGGCCTTATTGCATGAGCATGCCGGTAAACATGTCATCAATACAGGTGCCTTCATGCCACTTTCCAGAGCCATGGTGGTGGAGATTAAAGGCGGCGAAATGATCGTGAACGAGATTTCCAGAAGGGCAGGTACCTTTCAGAAAGGTCGTCAACGGGCGGCGTGGAAAATTGCCTAGCAGGTCGGCAGGGGGAACAGTTTCCGTGCCTTTCCAGCAAGCTGTTGCAGGCATGCTTGTTCATTCACAAGTAACTTACCTGCAAAAAGTTAATCAGTATTGTTTTCGAGTATGAAATGCAGGTGGGGGGTATACAAATTCGGTTCGAGCAAAAAAGAGTCATGCCCTTTTTCTGAATGCACGGTAATGCGGGTGGGGGCTATGCCGCCCTGAGCTATTGCGGCGGCAAGATCCTCCTGTTGATCGGGATAATAACAGACATCGGAGTCGATCGTAAAGATCAGGTAATGTTGATGTTTGCAGCGTGCGAACATTGCAGCGTAATCCTTGAAGCCCGCCTCGCCCAGCAGGTCGAAGCTTTGCCATGCATCCATGATACGCAGGTAGGTGTTGGCATCGAAGCGGCGCACAAATTTCTGGCCCTGGTGAAGCATGTAAGACTCGATCGGGGTGCGTAGCGCGTACCAGGAATTATCCTTCTCGATTCCGCCCTGCACAATTTTTCTTGCCCGGCGCTCAAGTGTGTTGAGTGAAATGAATGCCTTGTGTCCGATCATCCGGGCCAGTGCAAGCCCGCGTTCCGGGGTCTTGCCCTCGTAGTAGTTTCCGCCCTTGAAATTACCATCCGCTTCAATCGCCGAGATCTGTTCAAGGTTGTGGATCCTCTGCAGTAATGAGGTGGCGATCCCGCTGGCGAGTGCCACCACTTTATCGACGCGTTCAGGGTAACGGGTGGCCAGGCTGAGTCCCATCATTCCCCCCAGCGAACTGCCAACGACGGCATGCAGTTTGTTGATTTCAAGATGGTCGAGGAGCTTGATCTGTGAATCAACGATATCGCTGATGGCAACACGCGGGAACGATGATCCGTAGGGTTTTCCGGTCGCCGGGTTTTCAGAACTTGGCCCGGTTGAGCCATAGCAGCCCCCGAGATAGTTTACGCATATGACACAAAATTTTTCGGTGTCGAGTGCCTTGCCCGGTCCCACGAAGCCGTCCCACCAGCCAGCCTGGCATTCCTTGTCCCACTGGACGGTGAGCCCGGGAACACTTCCGGTATGGCCGGCGGCGTGCTGGCTCGCGCTGAGGGCATGAAAGAGCAGGATCACGTTGTCGTGCTCCTTGGAGAGATCGCCATACATCTCGTAGGCCAGGGTAAAATCCTCAAGGATCTCACCACAGCGCAGCACAAGCGGCGAGGCCGCGTCTGTGAAGTGGAAAAACTGAGTTTTTGTCTGGCCGATGCTTCCGATCATGCGATCGGGACTGTAATCGCGAATTTCATAATGACGAATGCCGAAATTCGGGCGAATGGGCAGGATGTCTTATAAGGATTATAACGGGCTTGAAGCAGAATTGTATGATGTGTTGCGCGGGGGCGATGAAATGGATGAAATAGGATTTTATAGCAATGTGGCGTCCGAAAAAGGCGGGACCTGCCTTGATGTGGGTTGCGGCACGGGACGTGTCCTGATTCCTCTGGCTCAGCAGGGAATTGATATCATGGGCCTGGATTCATCGCAGGTCATGGTTGAGCAGTGTCGTTCCAGGGTCTTGGCGGCAGGCTTATCAGCAGAAATCGTGAGGGATGACATGAGAAATTTTGATCTCGGTAGACAATTTAACCTGGTGATTGTCCCGGGCGCCTCTTTCCAGCTTCTCGATGCGCGCGCGGATGCCAGGGCATCCCTGGAGCGTATGCGCGCTCATTTATTGCCGGGAGGTCTGTTGCTGATGAGTCTTTTTACACCATACTACGAGATTGTTAACGAGTCACTGGATGGGGTCTGGAGACTGGAGAAAGACGAGCCGTTTGGCGATGAGGGACAGCGGGCATTGTGTCATGTTTGCTCTGACCTTGACCGCTGTGAACAACTCATGGAGACGAGGCATCGATTTGAAGTTATTGATGGCGGTGGCGCTACTCTTAACTCGGAGATGAAGCTTTCCCGGCTGCGCTGGTACGGAAAATATGAGCTGGATCTTTTACTGGCAGCTGTCGGGTTTGGCTCGGTGGAGATGCTCGGGAATTTCGGGGACTATGAAGCCGGTGACGGAGATACCGCAGTGGCTGTTTTTGCAACATGATATGACGCTGCTTTTATCGAGGATAAATAGACCAGTGATGATGCAGTTGCAGGTAAAAGAGGTCGCCGAGCGGGTGCTGTTTGCTTCCTCACTGGAGGAAAAGCTTCGACCTGCCCGGGGCCGGGTAATCGATGATAATACAGGAGCCGCCATTATAGTCCCAGATGCCCCAGGACGTCCGGACGGTTTGCATATTAGTCCGAAAGGGATACGTGCGGGCTTTCCGGGTATTCACCGTATTGATCAAGAGCATGAGCGCGGTATTTTACTGCACTTTCTGGCCAACCATGAATTGCTTGCCGCGGAACTGATGGCCCTGGTCTTGCTCAGGTTTCCTGAGGCGCCGCATGAATACCGCGCCGGTGTTTATCGAGCAATGCGTGAAGAGCAGATTCACACGCGGCTTTATTTGCGGCGCATGCGGGAATGCGGTGTTGAGTTCGGGGAATTACCACTGAACAATTATTTCTGGCGGCTGATTGCCCCGGTGGAGTCACTAATGGACTTTGTGACGCGCCTGAACCTGACCTTTGAGCAGGCAAACCTTGATTTTTCCCGGCATTACGCCGCGCTTTTCCGTGAAGCCGGTGATCCGGCCACAGCCACTATACTGGAGAAAATTTATCGCGACGAGATTGGTCATGTAGGGCATGGGGTCAAGTGGTTCCGGCGCTGGAAAAGTGGCGAGGATAGCGATTGGCAGGCTTTTGGTAAACAACTGACTTTTCCGCTTAACCCTGCAAAGGCCAAGGGGCTTGCACCCTTTAATAAGGAAGGTCGTCGCCTGGCCGGGCTGGACGATGACTTCATCAGCAACCTTGAAATTTGTGCGCAGTCGCGCGGCAGGACCCCGGTCGTGCATTGGTTTAATCCGAATGCGGAGTTGCATGCCATGAGAGTGGCCGCCGGATCACATTTTGAGATGAATAAATTCCAGCATGCACTGGAGCATGACCTGGAGATGCTGATGATCTCCTGGAGCCGTCGCGACGACATGGTCATCATGCGCAAACCACCTTCCAGGGATCATCTTTTGTATTTGCGTGAGGCAGGCCTGCAGATGCCCGAGATAATCGGGGTGGGGGAACCTGACAATCGCAAACTGGGCGGCCTGCGTCCGTGGGCATGGTCGCCTGACGCTGTTGAGTTCCTGAAGCCATATGCGGCAAGGGTTTCGGAAAAGGTTGATTGGCAATGGCGCGATGACCTGCCGGCGCAATGGCTGTCAAAGGAGATTGGGTTGCGCCTGGAGAAATTGTTGGATGTGGGGGACAGGCGGGCCGTCGTATGCAGGGATGTGGAATCTGCCGTTGCCGTGGCGAGGGAGGCCACCATGCTTTTCAAGGCGGCTTATTCCTGCGCCGGGCGCGGGCATCGACGAAGCGACGGCAATGAAGATGAACTGCGCAGCTGGCTGGGGAGCATTATTGCAAGTCACGGCTGCGTTATTGCTGAGCCGTGGCTTGAAAGGGTGATGGATTTTTCCGCCCTCTATGAGATGAAGGCAGGACAGGTGGACCTGGTGGGGATGACCCGGATAGAGAATGATGCGGCGGGGAGGTTCCGGGGCATCAGTGTTGCGCCGAGGTGGAGCAAGTTGCTTGGGGAGGAGGTTGCGCAGTTCCTGTTTGCCCAGGAGCAGGTCATGCAGTGGTATGGAGAGAAAATCCCGGAGGCACTGGCCGGGCTGTTGCCGGGGTATGCCGGTCCGCTTGGGGTTGATGCAATGGTTTACCGGAGCACGGCCGGGGCACTTGCCCTCAGGCATGTTGTTGAGCTTAATGTGCGCATGACAATGGGGCGGGTTGCCCTTGAGTTGCAGAGCAAGCTGGCACCGGCAGGGTGGGGTGCGTTTCGGGTATTGCGCAAGACTGATACGGTGAAGGAGGGATCGATCATTCTTAATGACCCGCAACATGCCAGCGAGTTCCTGGCTGTCTGGGAATATGGCTAGAGAGAAGAAGAATTGATGACCGGTCAGGGAAGCTCGACTGCCCGCACACGGAAATACATATCACGCAGTTCTGGGGGATTATTCAGCACCTCACTCTGGTAAACCCGGGTGCTTGTGCCATCCCCGTTGGGGGTCGTGCTCAAGAGGGTGAGCTGTTCGTCGGATTTACTCCAGTTGCGCAGTGTGTCGGAGAACTCAACCATGGCGAGAAAACCTGCGACTTGATCCCTGAGAGTCAATGTAAGCTGCAGCCGATACGCTCCATCGGCACCGATTGTCGAGATTTCCAGCGAACGGCTAGAACCCGGGTTGCGCGGGTCTGTTCCCAGAAGGTATTCCAGGATATTTGCTGCACCATCATGGTCAGCATCAGCAAGAGGACCGGATATGCCGGGGTTGGCGATCTCGGCGGGAGAGAAGAAAAGTGTACGCCAGTCGAAGGGCTCTGAGTCGTCAATGCCCGGGCTGCCTCCTGTATCGGGGGAAAGTTCCCAGTTGAGCGGCTCGCCTCCGTATCCTGCCGGCAGGAGGCGTTGCAGTGAGAACCCGCTACCGTCTGCAGCGACTGGCCAGGGTGCGCCATCATCGTAATCAGCAATATCCACCGAGACATGGAGCTCGGGTTCGCCGGCGACATCGCTGGACTCGGGGACCTTGATACGGATTTTCTCACCACCATTGTCGAGCCGTCCGGGGTAGGGGCCAAAGATTGATACCCCCTGCGGCACCCCGTGCTCTGTCCTGAACTCGGTCGGGTCTCCACCAATGAGCAGCACCAGTGCGCCGGCTTCAAGATCAGGCGTATCAGGGGCAAAGATGAATCCGCTACCGCTTACCTCGACGCCGGCAAGGGGCAAGGCGGCGGCGGAGATATTCTTGATTTCAATGAATTCGGTTCCGCCGGCAGCCGGGTTGTACATTAATTCCGAGATCACCAGCGGTCCTGTGAGCGGGGCGGCGTTTAATCCGCCGAGGGTTTCCGCCGACATCGGCACGTGATGGATCTCGCCTGTTGAAATGACGTGCCTGCCAAAAGACACCCCGGAGGAGGCATCACCGAAACTGAAGCCGGCCACGTAGTCCAGAGGCTCGCCTGCTGAGGTTGCGGCTACCAGGAATACTTCCTCGCCGAATGAATCAAGGGCAAATCCCGTGAATTCACCTTCATCGAAGGTCAGATACCCGCCCGCTGTGATCACGGTGTCCTCCGGGATGCGGAATTTTCCAGGTTGACTGAGATTATCAGTGAGAAACCACCCGGACAGGTCCACCGGCGATACGTTCGGGTTGTGTAATTCAATGACATCAAGTTGCGGGATGACTGAATTTGTCAGCACTTCGTTGACGAAGATGTCGGGCAGCTCTGCAGGTGTTGGTTCAGCAGTTCCGGGTGACCCGAGCACGCTACGGCTGCTGCGCCAGCCGGCATCTTCGGCAACGAGGGATTGCCCGTTTTTCGCGATATCCTCAGAGTAGGAAAAGCTTTGGATTACACTGCCGTTGGCTGCCGACAGGGTTAGTGTTTCCCCGTTGTTGTCGAGTGCTCCAGTGTAGACCCCGGCAATGAGGGCGTTTCGGGTGGTGCCGTAAAGCTGCTCAAAGGCGGCAAGGTTGCGGACTATGAGGACACGTTCCCCAGGGGTCAAGCTGCGGCCTGTAAAGCTAAATTCAATGCCTTCGGTAAAGGAAGTATTGGTGAGCGAGATGGTGTCATTGGAGATATTCTGCAGCTCAATCCATTCGAAGTCACCGTCTTCTGTGAGGCCGTCACCGAGGTCGTAGGGGTCATGCATGATCTCGACAATCGCCAGCTTCCCGGCACTCGCGCGAGTCTCATTGACGAGGTATTCCGCCTGTATCGGTGCGCTCCATCCGGTGCCCACAGGAGTTTGGCCGGAGCCTGTAGAATTACCGCCACCACTGTCAAAAACGCGGGCGAACAAGCGCGAGGTTGCGCTGAGGGTGATGGCACCGGTGTATTCAATGCCGCCTGCGCCACCCTCCCCGGCATCCTCGTCGAAGCCGGCAACAAGCTTTACCTGGTTAAGAAAATCACTACTCGTGGTGCTCTCGTTGAGGGCGTGGATGGCGAGAAGGTTCTCGCCGGGTTGCAGGAGGTTGAAGAAGTTACTGGCCTCGAAATTCTGGAAGGTGGTCGCGATGCCATCATCGGTTGTCTGGGTCGCCGAAGAATTCCAGCTTACATTTGCAGGAGCGAGATCGGCAGCGATTTGTGTGCCGTTAAGATAGGCGACGAAGCCGTCATCACAGCGAGCCTGCAGTGTCATGAAGTTCCAGCCGTCGAGCTCGTTGCCGTTGACATTGAATTTAATGCGCACATAACAGGAGGTACGTCCCGCCATTTGTGTGTCGACATCGATATTGATGTAGGGCTCATAACCGCTACTGCGCTCGTAGCCGATGCCGTTGCGGCCTGATAACCAGCTGCTGTCGTTGAAATCAGGATCCGTACGCCATTGGGAACCGATGTCGGAGCCCGGGACAAGGGCGCGTACCGAGGCTGATTCGCCGACAAGGGTTGTACCCTCAATGGTTCCGGACTCGGTTGCCGGCCGCGGATCACGGCCATCAAGGGTATAATAGATCTTCTGGCCGGCCCCGAGCGGGGCACTCAGGGTAACCGTGGTTCCGGACGGGTAGATGCCGGAAGTGCGGTTGGTGGCCGGGCGCGGCGCGAATCTGCTGTCTATCCAGTTCAGGCGGGTTGCCAGCCAGTCCTTGAGGTGATTTACCTCACCCTGGTAGCTGCCGAAACGCGGCTGGTCGGACCAGCGCTGGAAATTGCGCACCTGCGACTCGTTGAGCTCGGCAGCCATGTCGTCGATGATCGCGTGGATGTTGGCAGTGGCAAAGGCCCCGTCACGCAGCTCAAAGTAGCGGTCGATGTAGGCCTGCCAGAAATTCTCGTCATCGAAGAGCGTTACCCACCAGGGGTAGGTGAAATAATTGGTGCCTCCGGACCATGTGGAGGGATTGTCGTCGCGTCCATCGGTGGATTCCATTGAGCGGTCGAAGTCCCAGATCGGGCCGAATTCGATCTTGCCCTGTCGTGTCTTGAAAAAATAGGTCGAGAGCCGCAGGGCGTCGGCGTTGAGTGACAGGACGTTGAGCAGGTGGTGATCGACCCAGGAGCCGACATCAATATAGTCGCTGTATTGAGGAGTACTTAGCGATGCATTCATTGAGTTAATGTAATTGCGTATCCAGTCAGATTGCGCGGATGTGACATCGTCTTCCTTCGGGTAAACCCAGCCGAGCGTCCTGCCGCCGGCGGAGATCCCGGAGTCACCCGGGTCGAGGCGGTCGATCTTCAGCATGTAGCCGCCGGTGATACCCGGTTCCTCGTTCAGGCTTTGGGGTAATCGCTCGACGTCGACACGCTCCTTGTCGCGTGAGATTTTTTCCATGAAGGTGTAGACCCCGTCGTAGTCGTTGCTGTAGTTGAGGTCTCCCCCGTTATCATCCTTGAACAACTCGACAAACCTGGTGCGCGTGGCGTAGCGGCCGACCTGGTTACTGAGTTCATAGATAAAGGCGTTGCGCATCAGTGATCGGTCGTAGCGGGACCGTGCATTGAGAATCCAGTCAGATTCCTCGGGCAGGCCCAGTGGAGCGATGTTCTTGTTCTTGTTGAACTCGTCCCAGGCCTCGATGGAGAAGGCTTTCTTTGGGAATCCGGAGGATGATGAGCCGCGTACCTTCCAGCCGCCGCGGGTGCCGAGATCATAGGGGCGGTTCAATGTTGTGCGCCCGCTGGCGGGATCGGGCTCGAAGAAGGCGAAGAAGGTGAAGGCCTTGCCGTTGGATGCGCTCGCCCCGCCACTGAAACGCTCCATAATGACAACGGGGATATCGGAGCTGAATGACTGCGCGTTGCTTGATAGCCGGATGTAGCCCTCCTCACCCACCGGACCGGGAGTGAGTCCGTTTTCAAAGGCTCGTGCGCGCACGAGCGTGGAGGATGAGATACTGATGCCACCGCCGTTGAACAAGGTGGAGCTTGCCGTGGGGACATCGCCGTTGGTGGTGTAGCGAATCTGCGCAGCCGGCGACGGGGTGGCAAGATTTACAGAGAGAGAGCCGGTAAAGCCGCGCCCGGTCTCGGAGAAAGTGACGCCTCCGGAGGGGAGCCCCTGCTCAGTGCCGTTGGCACTCCCCGGGCTGGACGCCTGAAAATATCCGGGACTACCGAGTTCACCGGGATCAGAGACGAATTGCGCTTCCAGTCTCGGCAGGGCGAGCAAATCCGAACTGGTGGTATCGCCGTTCATTGCATGAATGCCAAGCAGGTTATTGCCGGCATTGAGCAGGTTGGCCGCCTGCGCGCTTAAATCAGTATCCACAAAGGCGGTGGCCTGCCCGTCGGGGTGATCCGTCGATGCATCGGAATTCCATGTTGGGTTCGCGGGCTTGTTACCGGAGGCGATCTCGCTGCCGTTGAGGTAGGCGACGAACCCGTCGTCGTATTTCATGCGAAAGGTGAGGCCGGCGATGCCATCCAGTGAATCCAGGCTGAATGGGATTCGGATATAAACAGTGGAATTAATATCGTAGGTTTCGGCTTCAACGTCTCCACCGGGGCCAATAAGGTTCTGGTAACCGCTGGAGCGTTCGTAGCCGATACCGGTTGTGGCATCTTCCCAGGCACTGTCGTTAAATTCAAGATTGCCCCAAGCTGTGCCGATATCTGCAGTGGGAACCAGCAACTTGCAGGCATCCCCCTCGCGCACCAGTACGCTCGTGGTGTTGCCGCCGGTTTGAGTGAGGCCATAGGAGATGTCATCAAGTTGCTCGGGATAATCAGTAAATCCGGAGATCACGCTCTGGCTGTCCGGGTCGATCAGTGCAAGGTAGCCTCCGGGTTCTTTGGGTAAGCGGAAATTGGTATGAAGTTCACCGACGTTGCGATCCTTGTTCGAGGCGAAGACAATAAGGTATCCGCCGGCCGGCAATGTGACCTCGGGGAACTGCCACTTGTCGAGTTCTCCGGGATCGTCGGTGAGATAATAGCCGTTGAGATCTACAGGGTTCGGATCCGGGTTGTGGATCTCGATCCAATCCGGGGAGTCGGAGTCTTCATCGTAAATGGCCGAGTCGTTGGAAGCCATGAACTCTGTGATCAGTGGCGCGGCATTCAGCGTGAGCGACGTGAACAGTGAGAGGCAAAGGGCGGGTAAGGGGAAATACTGGAGGAATGAGGGCATGTCTGGGGGAGGTATTGGGACAACTTAGCGCAGAAATGCGGGAATGAGAAGAGACTAAGAATAAATGTGTAGCCACCGGAGTTTGCAGGGAGCATTTATTTTTTTCTCCGTGGAGTCCAGATTGGATCAATCATCCCGGCATTCTCGGTTTTCCACAACTCGATCAACTCTTCAGTCCGGGATGTCATTGTGACGGCGAGATCATTGGTTTCCCCAATATCCTCCTTCAGGTTATACAGGCTCCAGGATTTGCTGCGCTGGCGGAGAATCTTCCAGTCCCCTTTGCGCAGGGCATGACGATCACCAATACGCCAGAATAGATGACGGTGTGGAGCTTCATCTGATTTCCCGGTGAGAAAGGGCAGGAGATTGATGCCGTCATATTTTTTCTTTTGCGGTTTAGTGCCAGCAGCCGCACAGGCGGTGGGGAACAGGTCAAGAGTGCTTACCGGGTTTGAGTAGACTGAAGTGGCAGGAATGACCCCCGGCCAGCGCATCAGGAAGGGCACACGCAATCCGCCTTCGTAGACCTGTCCCTTCTCGCCGCGAAGTGGAGCATTGCTGGATGTAAGTTCGCGGGTCGGTCCCCCGTTGTCGGAAAAAAACACAACCAGAGTGTTGTCTTGCAGGCCGGTGTCCTTGATTTTTTTCAGCACCGCGCCCACCGAGTCATCGAGGTTTGCCAGCATGGCGGCGAAAATGCGCCGGTGGATGTCCTCGATATGTGCGAATTTTTCCATATACCTCTCAGCCCCCTGCAGTGGGCTGTGCACGGCGTTATAGGACAGGTAGAGAAAGAACGGACGATCCTTGTTGCGATCGACAAAATTTACCGCCTCGCGGGTTAGGGCATCGGTTAAAAACTCTTTTTCCTCAACGGGTTGTCCCGCGCGTAAAATCGGGTTATCAGCATCGTAATCCGGTTCATTGCTTCCCATGTGCGCGGTATAGATGGTTTCCCCGTCCTTTGAGATCCATCGCCCTTTTGACAGGCCGTTGGGCAGGGTGCGGCGGCGCAGCATTGTCGTCACTTCCCGGTAAGGAGGCGGGACATAGTAGTGACCCTCGTGAAGGAAACCGTAAAACGTGTCAAAGCCGCGCCGTTGAGGATGGTACTTGGCCGTGCCCCCGAGATGCCACTTGCCAATGAGGGCAGTGGTGTAACCGGCGGCGCCCAGTTGGTCGCTCAGGGTGCGCTCGGTTACCGGCAGGCCGGCATCAGGATCCTCGTTATGCGCCCCGGTTGGATTGAATTCATAACCGAAGCGTGCCTGATAGCGTCCTGTCATGAAGCCGGCACGCGATGCACTGCAGAAGGGCGCGGTGACATAGGCATCGGTGAAGCGTACGCCTTCGCGCGCGATTGAATCGATGTGCGGTGTCGGGATATCGGTGTTTCCCTGACAGCCAAGTTCCGCAAAGCCGAGGTCATCGGCAACGAGCAGCACGATGTTCGGGCGGGCACTGAGCATTGACCCTGAGGTGAGCAGGAACAATAACAGCAAAGAGGCCCGGACAGCTGACAGGAAGAGCATTTTGCTAAAGGTACGAATTAAATAATCCTTTGTAAACCGCTTGATGGCAGGGGGTCCCTAGATTTCCGGGACCGGGTCGCTGGGCTTTACCGGCTTTCCCTCCCAGGTCACCGCTCCTGTTTCCGCGTCGTAAGTAAGGATACGGGCGCGGCTTCCCGGGGCCGGCTTGCGGTTATTTTCCGGGATCCACTTGCGGTGTTCAGCAATGACTGACTGGTATTCGGCACTGCCGGCGAGGTTGGTCCACTCATTGGGGTCTTTTTCCATGTTGTAGAGTTCCTCACTGCCATCGGCGTAGCGGATGTAGCGCCATTTTTCGGAGCGCACCCCGTTGTTATCGTGGTTGTGGCAGGTGATTGCCGGGCGCCTGCGCTTGGCTTCGGCATTTTTGAGTTGTGGCATCAGGCTGATGCCTTCAAGGCCCTGCTTGGCCGGAAGGCCACAGAGCGCGTTGAGGGAGGGATAGATGTCCAGCAGCTCCGCGGGTTGATTGCAGCGTCCCGTGCCAATTCCCGGGCCGGCGAAGATCAGCGGCACGCGGGTGCCGTCATCCCACAGGGTATTCTTGCCGGTGATTTCTTTTTCACCGATGTGCCAGCCGTGATCGGACCACAACACGACGATGGTGTTATCGGCAAACCCGTTGCGTTCAAGCGCCTCCAGCACCCGGCCAACCTGGGCATCGACAAAGCTGGTGCAGGCCAGGTAGGAACGGGTAAGGTTTTTCCATTCATTGTTTTCTTCCAGAAATTTCAGGCGAACCTCAGGCAAACTCCAGTGCATGTACCATGAAAATCGTGGAGTATCCTTGCGGTCATTGCGACGGATCTCGGGCAGCTTGAGGGTTTCCTCGGGATAGAGATCAAACCATTTTTGGGTGGCGAAGCAGGGCACGTGCGGCAGGAAGAAACCCGCCGACAGGAAGAACGGCCCTTCAGGCTTGGCGTCGAGTTGTTCCACCGCCCAGCTTGCGATCTTGTAGTCGCCCTTATCCTCGTCCCTGTGCGGGAAGGTTCCCCAGTCAACCAGCCTGTGTGGTTGCGGCGTATTCTTGACAAGTCGCTCTTTTGGGAAGGGCGCGCCGGTAGCCCCGGGTCCAATGACATCGAATTCCTGGTTTTTTTCTCGGTTTCTACCGTATCTTCCATGGTAGATCTTGCCGGCTGAAAGGGTCTTGTAACCGTGTGATTTCAGGTATTGCGGCAGGGTGAGCAGATCCTTGAACTCAGGTACATCGCGGAACCAGGGGGCAAGGCCGTAGATGCCGGTGGTGGTCGGGCGCAGGCCGGTCATCAGGCTGGTACGTGAGGGGTTGCACAGCGGTGACTGGCAGTGGGCGTTGAGGAATACCGTGCCGCGCGCGGCAAGCCTGTCGATATTCGGGGTCTTTATTTGCGGGTGCCCACCAAGGCATCCGATCCAGTCATTCTGGTCATCGATCGCGATGAAAAGGATGTTCGGCTTCGTTTTTGCCGTCGCCGATGAGGATACCAGCGTGGCGAGAAGGGCAATTTTCAGCAGGGATGTCATTTTAAGGTTTTCTTTGTCGGTTTCTTGTTGCTTGTGCGCTTGGCTCCTTTGAGCGCAGTGAGGCGTGCAGCGATGTGCGCAGCGGAAGCTTCTGTGATTGCGAGTTCGGCATCAAGAGATGCCTTCAGTTTTTTGTAGTGTGCAAGAACCTCTTCGCTCAATGTGTTAATGGGGAGAGGATTTTTCTCGTCAGGATCCCTTGTCACGTCATAGAATTTTTCATCGGCGTAAAGTTTATAACGCCGGTTACGCGTGTGCTGGCTGGCTTTCTCCCGCTTGCCGTTGCGTTCATACCAGCAGTAGATATGGTCACGACCCTTGAATTCAGTGTTACCCTTAAGCAGGGGAGCGAAGCTGACGCCGCGCAGGCCGAGTTGCTTTGGCACCTTGGCGCCGCCCAGTTCGCAGATTGTCGGCAGCCAATCGGATAAATCGACCAGGGTACTGGAAACATGGCCTTTTGGCACAGTGCCTGGCCAGCTGGCAACCATCGGGACATGCGTGCCGTTGTCCCTGGGTGAGCCTTTGCCGCCCCTGTAGGGCTTGCCGTTTAGTTGCGAGGTAACGCTGGTGGCGGTGCCGTTGTCGCCGATGAAAAGCAGGAGCGTGTCCTCACGCAATCCGAGGGAATCAAGTTTGGTATCGATTTTGCCAACGATCTTGTCGGTGTAGGAGACCATGTCCTTGAAGTATTTCGGTTGTGCCTGCCCCTTTCCCCCCTTGGCGGTTTTGTCGTAGTCGGGGCTGTCGGGTGTCGGCTCGAAAGGCCAGTGAGGCAGGATCATCGGGTAGTAGACAAAGAACGGGGCATCTTTTTTGCGCTCAATGAACTCACAGATAAAGTCACTGACCAGGTCCGGCCCGTATTCGCCTTTTCGGTAGTCCTTGAGCTTGCCGTTTACCTCAAGACCGGGATTGGCATAGCGGCTCGGGCGGCGGGTGAGCTGCCACAGGCAGTATTCATCGAAACCAAAGTTGGTTGGTCCTTGAAGTCCGCCCTCGAGTTGCCATTTGCCGGCAACGCAGGTTGCATATCCCGCTTTTTTCATCAGCTGGGCGAAGGTGGTGGACGCCGGGTCAAGGAATCCAAATTTGAGATAGTTGCGGTTGTTGTAGATGCCGGTCATCAATTGCACGCGTGAGGGGGTGCATATCGGCTGTGAGTGGGCGTGGGTGAAGCGGATGCCGCCCTTTGCCAATCGATCAAGATGAGGGGTCTGGTAGGATGTCCTGCCGTTGGAGGACATGCATTCAAATCCCATGTCATCGGCCATGATGGCGATGATGTTGGGTTTTGCGGCGGCAGGCAGGGCACTGCACAAGGTCAGGCTCAAAAAGGTCAGGATGCGGACTGGATTCATTTTCATTTGGGATTCTAGTTGTTCGTATGCAGGCATTGGAAGTGATTAATTACGCCCGTTTGCTGTCAGCAACCAGCATTAGATATTCAAACTGCATGGTTACAGGCGGCGCGGATCCACTTTGGGATGTGAGCGGCGGCTGAAAATATATCCATATGGGGAAGGACACCTTGAACATTAATACTGCCGGTGATCGCGTTGTCGTGATCGGCGGCGGGGTTATTGGCCTTTGTGTTGCCTATTATGCCCTGCGTTCCGGAAAGCAGGTGGTGGTGATTGAGCGTGAAGTACAGGGAGGTGGGAATTGTTCAGGGAAAAATGCCGGGATGGTGGTGCCCAGCCATTTCGTGCCGCTGGCAGCACCGGGGATGATTGCGCTGGGGTTGCGCTGGATGTTCAATCCGGAGAGTCCGTTTGCCTTCAGCTTGCGCCCGGGACCGGCACTGATGCGCTGGGCGTATTTGTTCTGGCGTCATGCCAACAGACCTCACGTGGAGGCCTGTCGCGGGTTGCTCTGTGAGCTGAACCTGAAGAGTCGTGAGCTGTTTGTTGAGTTGTCCGCTGAATTTGATTATGGACTGGTGAAGCGTGGATTGTTGATGCTCTGCGAAAAGCAGCAGACTCTTGAGAGTGAGGCAAGCCTTGCAGAAAGTGCAAGGGAACTTGGCCTGGATGTTGAGGTCTGCAGCACCCGCAGACTCACTGAGATTGATCCCGGTATTGAGATGGCAGTTACCGGGGGCATCTGGTTCAAACAGGATTGCCACATGGATCCCGGGGCGTTCACATCCGGATTGCGTGCGAAGATCATCGCCATGGGGGGGGAAATCAGGTACGAAGTCGATGCTGAAGGGTTTCTCCGTGAAGAAGGAAAGGTTAAGGCAGTGCAGGCATCGGCAGGTTCTGCACGCAGTGAGGAGATTGAAGCTGACCAGGTTGTCATTGCGGGTGGTGCGTGGTCGGCAGACCTGGCGCGTGGATTGGGCCTGAAGTTGCCGATGGCGGCAGGCAAAGGTTATTCAATGACGCTGAGTGAGCCGGTGCAATTACCGCGGATATGTTCAATCCTGGCCGAGGCCAGGGTGGCTGTGACCCCGATTGGTGATGCGTTGCGCTTTGCCGGGACCATGGAGATTGGTGGCCGAAACCTCTCGATTAACGAGCGTCGGATTAAGGGAATCTGCAAGTCGGTCTCCCGTTGTTTTCCGCAGTTTAAAGAGCGGCAGTTTGATGGAGTGGAGCGCTGGGCCGGTTTGCGACCTTGTTCGCCGGACGGATTGCCATACCTTGGGCCGGCAGGTCCGGGCGCAGAGAATGTTTTTATTGCCACGGGTCACGCCATGATGGGCTTGAGCCTTGCCCCGGTAACCGGTTATCTGATGGCACAGCTTTTGAACGGGGATTTTCCGGATATGGATATCGCTAAACTGACACCGGCCCGGTTTTAAGCTAGGTTTCGCCGCATGTCCCGTTACCCGCATCGCATCAGTGTTATTGATTCCCATACCGGGGGTGAGCCGACCCGGGTGGTTATGGCTGGCGCTCCCGACCTCGGTGGCGGCACCATGGAGCAACGTCGCCTTCGGTTTACCGGGGATGCTGATTTCCTGCGTCCGGCACTGCTCGGTGAACCGCGGGGATTTGAGGCCATGGTGGGTGCGTTACTGTGTGAGTCCGAGATTCAGGACTGTATCTGCGGTGTCATATTTTTCAATAATTCAGGACTGCTCAACAGTTGCCTGCATGGAACGATCGGCCTGATCAAGACCCTGGAATTTAAAGGCAGGATAAGTGCCGGGGAGCATCGTATTGAGACACCGGTGGGTATCGTGAGGGCAACATTGAATCCTGACGGCTCGGTGACTGTCGCCAATGTGCCGAGTTATCGATATCGTGAAGCCGTGGTGGTGGAGCTTCCCGGGTGGGGTGAGGTGCGCGGAGATATAGCCTGGGGGGGGAACTGGTTTTACCTTGTTGAGGGATACGGCCCGGAATTGACGCTTGGCAACGTGTCCGGGTTGTCTGAGTTTACCCTTGCGTTAATGAATGCACTGGAGGTGGCGGGAATCACCGGCGAGGACGGCGCCAGGATTGATCACGTTGAACTCTTTGGTCCACCGCCGGATCAGGACAGTGATTCACGCAATTTTGTAATGTGTCCTGGCGGACAGTACGATCGTTCCCCATGCGGTACCGGTACCAGCGCGAAACTGGCCTGCCTGCATGCCTCAGGAAAGCTGGAGGCGGGTGCCATCTGGCGGCAGAGCAGCATTCTGGGGACTGTTTTCGAGGGCCGGGCTGAGCCTCTCGAGGATGGCCGGGTTACCCCTTTTGTGACCGGCAGGGCATGGGTGAACGGTGAGTGTGAAATAGTAATCGATCCGGATGACCCGTTTGGCTTGGGGATAGCGCAGGCATAAGCGCTCAAAAGGGGCTCAAGCCACGTGTTTGCGCCGTGCCAGGACCGCGAAGGCCGTGATCATGACCAGGGCAAGGGCAAGGGCAAGGGATGAGGGTTCCGGGACTGCCTTGATCTGGTCAAGGATGAGCGAGGAGTTTATCGATTCGCCACGGATCAGGCTGCCGGCGCTGAGTGCGTTACCGCCGGAAAAGATTTCCATGCGCGTGACGTTACTCATGGTGTCGGTGTAGGAACCGTTTCCCTGGGCAACATGACTGAGGTCGTTTGGTATGATTTTGAAAGTAAGCGTCTGCCATTGAGGATCACCAGGATTATTGTTCGTAATTGGCACGGCAGCCGTCGTGAACCAGCCCCCTGGGCCATTAAAGGCGAGGCGAAGATTAATTGTGTCAGGACCGAACGTGCCGGCTTCCAGCTGGATTGCCATGATGCACCGCCAATGTAGTCACCTGTCCACTGAAGGTCGTTGAACATTGCCATCCTGCTTCCCGGACCGCCCCCGCCCGATGAGTCATTGCGTAGATATGGAGAACCGTCGTTGCCAATCCCCGTGGCAACCGGAGGGTTGGATGAAGGGTTGCCTTCCAACCAGCCGGAAGGCCCATTGCTGAAATCATCAACCTGGAACAGGGTGACGGCAGAGCTTGTCCCTGATTCGAGAAATATAGCCAACACCAAGAGAGGAAGAGCAGGGATCTTCATTGGATAATATGGCATGTTTTAGATAACCGACTGGAATTAAGGTGCAGGCCGCCATGGGGCGCAAACCGTTGCCCGTACAAACTTTAGCGGCGGCCGTGACAAGATAATCGTTGAAATGACGGTGAGTGTGCGTACAAATTCAACAGGTCATCAACAAGTCATGTGGTGTATGCATGGCTTGATTTTGACCCGGAGCATTACATGACCATAGTGTTGGTGCTATCCAGCTGATTCAACCGAACCCAACCAGATAATGAACTTTAGATTGCCCTTGCCTTTGATGGCCTTTTTATGTGTTTTGCCGTGCCTTTCTTCCGCTCAGGAGGATCAGGCAAAGGCCGAAGCGGGCGGCACGGGCAATGAGTTAGCTGTTTTGGCGACACCACACGGACATCATGAGGATGTTCCGGAGAAAAATCTAAAGCTGTTGCTGCAGCCGCTTACCAAGGGCGAGTTGGGCGTAGAGGCGCAAGCCTGGCTTGACATCGTCAAGGTCAAAGTGATGCAGGTTTCGGAAATGACCATCAAGGCCGGTTCCGGATCAGCTGAGCAACTGGTGCATCTAAGGGAGGCAAAATCTGCGGCACTCGCGCGGTTTAAACTGGTCCTTGCTGAACTTGGTGCCAAGGGCGGAGATGTCACCGAGTTCATGGCCTACGCCAAGGCGGTGGGAGGAGCTCAGGTGGACGTTACCGACGCGGCGGCGACATGGGAAGCCTTTACCGGCTGGCTGGTTGCCAAGGAGGGTGGGGTAAAGTGGGGATTTCAGGCACTGAAATTTTCGGCAATCCTCTTCATTTTCTGGATTATTGCCAGGTTTGTTCGTCGTGTGGTGAGCCGGGCTGCAGAGCTCAGCGATCGATTCTCTGAACTCCTTGAGCAGTTCCTGGTCACGATCTCGTTCCGGGGGGTGATGTGCGTTGGTCTGCTGGTTGCCCTCGGTACTGTTGGCGTGAACGTCGGAGCCCTGCTGGCGGTTATAGGTGGCGCCTCTTTCATCATCGGCTTCGCGCTGCAGGATACGCTTGGGAATTTTGCCGCCGGGGTAATGTTGCTGATTTACAGGCCGTTTGATGTCGGTAATTCAGTTGAGGTTGACGGTGTCACCGGCAAGATCGACAGTGTCAGTTTGGTAAGTACCACAATCCGCACCTTTGACAATAAAGTCGTGCTGGTGCCCAACAGGAATGTCTGGGGGCAGGTCATCACCAATGCTTCTGCAAGCGAGACGCGCCGGGTTGACATGGTTTTCGGGATTGGATACGAGGACGATTCCAATAAGGCCAAAGCGATCCTTGAGCGCATTGTTTCCGAGCACGATATGGTGCTTGGGGAACCCGAACCGTTGATTCAACTGCATGAACTTGCCGACTCCTCAGTCAACTTCATTTGCCGTCCCTGGGTAAATACAGGTGATTACTGGCAGGTTCATTGGGATGTCATCAAGCAGGTAAAGGCGGAATTTGACAGGGAGGGCATCAGTATTCCCTATCCACAGCAGGATGTGCATATTCATCAGGCAGGGTAGGCCTGCCGGGAACGGGAAGCAGGATCAGCGTGGCACAGGATTGCCTTTTGACCTTGCGCTGCTTCTCGCTTAAATCCCTGCTCCTGATGTGACCTTGCCTGAGGCTCAGGCGAAATGACGACATGTGCAGGGGCTTGCATCCAGCAAGATAACAGGATAAGACAAATCATATTTTTACCCTGATTTTTTTTGTCACCAGGTCACAGCCCATTTTCCCCGAATTGTAATTACCCATCATGTCCAAGAGTCCTGCCATTATCTATACCATAACCGATGAGGCCCCTGCACTCGCGACCCGCTCGCTGCTGCCGATCATCAAGGCCTTCACCACGTCTTCGGCCATCAATGTCGAGACGCGTGATATTTCGCTTGCCGGTCGTATTATTGCCAGCTTCCCCGATGCAGTAAGCAGTGAGCAGCGCATCGGCGACGCGCTTGCGGAACTCGGCAAGCTGGTCAGGACCGATGAAGCCAACATTATAAAGCTGCCCAATATAAGTGCTTCAGCACCGCAGATGCAGGCTGCAATCGCCGAGTTGCAGGCCGGGGCCTACAATTTACCAGATTATCCTGAGGAACCGGAAAACGATGAGCAACGCGGGATAAAGGAGCGTTATGACAAGGTCAGGGGGAGTGCTGTTAATCCGGTATTGCGCGAGGGCAATTCCGATCGACGCGCGCCGAAGGCGGTCAAGGAATATGCCAGGAGAAACCCGCATCCGATGGGGGCGTGGTCAGCGGATTCCAAGACCGATGTGATCTCGATGTCAGGAGAGGATTTTTGCTCGAATGAAGTATCGGTTACCCTCGATCAGGAGGACACATTCAAGATCGAGTTTGTTGATACAGACGGCACAGTTACCCTGTTGAAGGGCGCCGCCCCGTTGCTTGCCGGCGAGGTCATCGATACCACGGTGATGAACCGGAAGGCCCTTGTCGCATTTCTTGGTGACCAGGTGCGGCGAGCAAAGGAGGAAGGGGTGCTGTTTTCGCTGCACATGAAAGCCACCATGATGAAAGTTTCCGATCCGATCATCTTCGGGCATTGCGTCAAAGTATTCCTGGGCGAGCTGATTGCCAAACACGGGGCCTTGCTTGATGAACTGAATGTTGACTTCAATAACGGCATCGGTGATTTGCTGGCCAAGACAGCGGAGCTTCCGGAAGCGAGCAAGGCCGAAATTCTCAGTGATCTTCAGGCCTGTTACGAGGCGGGCCCGGACCTGGCAATGGTGAATTCCGATAAAGGGATCACTAACCTGCATGTCCCAAGTGACGTGATCATTGACGCTTCGATGCCGGCAATGATACGCACGTCCGGGCAGATGTGGAATGCCGGGGGGAACCCGCAGGACACCTTGGCGGTAATCCCGGACAGCAGCTACGCCGAGGTTTACCGCACGACGATTAATTTCTGCAAGGAACACGGGGCATTCGACCCGACAACAATGGGGACAATTCCTAATGTCGGCCTGATGGCACAGAAAGCCGAGGAATACGGTTCACATGACAAGACTTTTGAGAGTCCCGGGGAGGGCAGGATTCGAGTTGTCGATTCGACCGGGTCTGTGCTCCTTGAGCACGAGGTGGGAGAAGGTGATATCTGGCGCATGTGCCAGGTCAAGGACGCACCGATCCGCGACTGGATAAAGCTTGCGGTAAGTCGTGCCCGGGCAACCGGGAGTCCTGCGATTTTCTGGCTCGATGAGAATCGATCGCACGATGCAGAGTTAATCCAAAAGATCGGGCAATATCTTCCGGAGCATGACACAGAAGGGCTTGATATTCGCATCATGGATCCTGCCGAGGCGACCAGGTTTTCCCTCGAGCGGATGAAGAATGGAGAGGACACCATTTCGGTGACCGGTAATGTCCTGCGTGATTACCTTACAGACCTGTTTCCGATTCTTGAGGTTGGAACCAGTGCGAAGATGCTCTCGATTGTTCCCCTGATGGATGGTGGCGGATTGTTTGAGACCGGTGCCGGTGGTTCAGCACCCAAGCATGTGCAACAGTTTGAAAGCGAGAATCATCTGCGTTGGGATTCCCTGGGAGAGTTTCTGGCACTTGCCGTTTCCCTTGAGCATTTGGCCCGCCATTATGAGAATTCCGGTGCCGATCTGTTATCCGGGACACTTGGTGAGGCGACAACCAGGTTATTGCTAAACAATAAATCTCCTTCCCGCAAAGCGGGCGAACTGGATAACCGCGGCAGCCATTTTTATCTTGCCCTTTATTGGGCTCAGGCACTTGCCGCGCAGGATAATGATCACGGGCTGAAGGCTGAATTCACGCAGCTTGCCGGGATACTTGCCGCCAATGAGGATAAGATCGTTGATGAGCTCAACAGTGTGCAGTGCCATCCGGTGGACATTGGCGGCTATTACCGGCCAAAGGATGAATTGGCCAATGCCGCAATGCGCCCAAGTGCAACGTTCAACGCGATCATTGACGGTATGGCATAAGGGTTTTTGGGTCGAGCCGGGAATCCCGCCACAAGTCCTATAGCCGGGGCTTCGGCGGTTTAACCGGCATTTTTGCCGGGTCAACTCCGGTAAGTTTCGTCTTGCGCTTGTAGATCGCCTCGGGAGTGGCGACATAGAGGGTCTTGCGGTCGGGACCGCCGAAGGTTGTATAACACGTGCGCCGTATGGCACCCGGGGGTCGGGGCAGGATAAGCTGTACGCGTCCCGGCTGGTCACAAATCTGGATACCGATATCACTGCTGGCCACCAGCAGTCCGTCACGGGTTGTGCACATGCCGTCAAGGCGGGCTTCAGTCTCGGGGCCGTGTGGCAGGTGCATGTGGAAGTATGGCTGTTTGTTTTTCAGGGAGCCATCCCCGGCGATCGTGTAGCTGTAGATAAAACGTCCGGTAAAGTTGGCGACAAAGAGCAGCGTCTGGTCGGCGCTTAGCCCGATGCCGTTTGGGCGCTCGAAGGTATCGACATCGATTGGTGTTTTGTTCCCGGGATTCAACATTCTGATCCTGCTGGCCTGCGGGTCGGTATAATAGATTTTGCCATCGTGGCGCACGACAATGTCATTGCATTTTGTGCCCTCTCCCACGATGACGCTTTCCCCTGTCGTCAGGTCCCAGCTGCGTATCTGCCGTGCTCCCGCGGCAGCACCATAGAGCCGTCCGTCCGGCCCGAGGTAGAGACCGTTTGTTCGCCCGGTGTTGCCATCAAGAAGCTCAGGTTTGCCTGCGGGTTTTAACCTGTAGAGCTTTGAGTTCGGTACATCGGTGTAATAGAGGGTTCCATCCGCCGTGCATGCCAGGCCCTCATACCATCCTGTACCGTTCTCGACGACAACTTCCCAGCCTTCACCGTCAATCAGGTATTCAGGTGCGCGGCTGCTGCATTTTTCGTAGTGGGTGGCGACACGGATTTTCCCGTGATCCCGCCACAGCCACCGTAACGCATCAGGCAGGATGGCGGATCCGTGTTTACTGTTGTGGCCACCTTCACCGAAGGCATGGTTCACCTCATAACCTGAAAACTGCAGCGCACGCAGCATGGTCTGGTTGGCCATCCACCAGTCGCCACCGTAGATATTGAGGTCGTTTTTACCGTCCTGCAGGAAAACACGGATTGGTTTGGGTTCAGTTTTACGAATCAGCGTCGGGTATTCATTGCCACCGCGCAGGCCGACATAGGTTCCAACTGTTGTGAATACACGCCGGAATGCATCGGGCCGTTCCCAGCACGTCGTGAAGGCGCAAATGCCACCTGAGCTTGAGCCGCATATAGCGCGATCATCGGGATCATTGCTGATATTCAGCCCGTGTTTTTCCTTGAGCAGGGGGATCATCTCGTTGATTAGAAAAAGAGCATAGCGATCTCCCATGCTGTCATATTCAAAGGACCTGTTATAGCGCGCCTCGGCATTCTTATTGGTGGCAGGAATGATCCCGGGATTGATGAACAGGCCGATCGTGGTCGGCATCTCACCCTTGTTAATCAGGTTGTCAAAGACGTTGGGAACCCGGAACCCACGGTCACGGTTGATATAGTTGCGCCCGTCCTGAAACACCATCAGGCAGGCGGGCTTGGCTTGCTTATATTGTTCCGGGATGTAGATCCAGTAGTTACGTGTTGTGCCCGGGAAAATTTCAGACTGCTCAAAGATACCGGGAATGATTTTTCCAGCGGGTATCCCGTCATGTTGCCTGGAATCATCATGGACAGGATAATTGTCAATCTTCCGGCTTGCGGGCGGGGCATTGTTTTGAGCAATGGATGAAGCGAGGGAAACTGCAAAGAGCAGGGTGAGGGTAAATAGGTATCCGGCAGGCATTTTTTCGAAACTAGACCTTGGGATGTGATTTGTCATCCATCTTGAACAAGTTGCCGGCACAGGATGCCACTGGACATGACTGTGTATAATGACTTAGATTTAAACTGGGAAGCCTTTGCACATGCAACCAACTGGACCGGAGAGAATGATTCTTCCGCCTGAGATAACCAGAAGGAAAATCCTGGGTGCCAGCCTCGGTTGCCTGGGGTATTCACTGGCCGATTTCATGCAGTTGCGCGGTATTGCCGCCGGCTTACCGGAGACCCGGTCCGGTGGACGTGCCAAGTCGTGTATTGTTTTGTTTGCCTGGGGCGGGATGAGCCATCTCGACACCTGGGATCCGAAACCGGATGGGCCGCGCGAGATTCGCGGGGAGTTTGACACGATTGCCACAGCCACTGCCGGCGTCCGCGTGGGAGAACACATGCCGTATCTGGCAAAGCAGACCGAACGGCTGGCAATTGTCCGCTCCATGCACCATGGCAGTGCCGCTCACGGCAAGGCCATGTACTGGAATTTCACTGGGCATGCTCCACCGCAGGAGGACACCGCTGCGAATCTGCCGCCATCCTCCGCGGATTGGCCGTCCTTCCCGGCAGTCATCTCCAAGTTTAAAAATGCTCCACAAGGCTTACCTCCTGCTATCCGGTTGCCATATCCGCTTGTTGATAACGGCTCCCTGCAGGCCGGGGAGTATGGCGGGTGGTTGGGTGGCAGTTATACACCGATTGTCATCCGCACACCGAAGGGGAAAGAATTTGGTGGTGTTTCCCGCGATCTTGGTGCTTCCAGGATAGATCCGAAAGAGGCCATTAACCGTAAAAAACTCAGCTCAAGGCTTGGCCTTCTGGGGCACCTTGACCGCTTTGGCGGCGTTGGCGCAGCGCTGGATGACTTGTCACATTTTAGAGGGCTTGCTGCAGACATGTTAATGAGTCCAGTGGTGCGCCGGGCCTTTGATCTTGATCTTGAGCCCCCCGCAGTCAGGGCCAAGTTCGGTGATCACATTTGCGGCCAGAGCATATTGCTTGCCCGACGTCTGGCAGAGGCGGGTGTGCCCATCGTGACGGTTGCCTGTGCTGCCGGCGACCTTAACGGTTCCGTGGGTGACCACTGGGATACACATAAAGACAATTTCAACAGGCTCAAGAAGACCATGCTTCCCGCCTTCGACAGGCCTGCCGCCGCCCTGCTTGATGACCTCAGTGAACGCGGCATGCTGGACGAAACCCTGGTTGTGTTTCTTACCGAGTTTGGTCGCACGCCCAAGATTAATGGTGGAGCGGGTCGCGATCATTTTCCGAATTGTTATTCCATAGCCCTGGCCGGCGGCGGAATCCGGGGTGGGCAGGTATACGGGACATCGGACAGGTCCGGTGCTGAGCCGGCCGAGAACGGGTGCACCCCGGCAGACCTGCACGCGACTATTTTTGAGGCACTGGGCTTGCCTCACAAGGCGACCATTACCGATCGACTGGGCCGGCCCTTTCCGATCAGTGACGGCAGCCCACTGCCGTTAACCTAGCCGGTTTACCGAAAAATATGTTGAATTACCTTCCGGAAATTTATTCTAAACCAGTGCATTCGCGGCAGAAAACGGGACCGGCATGCTTGAAGGGGGTATTGATGTGCAGGTTCCTTGTTGTTGCAGTGGTGGCTGCATTGAGTGGGATTTCCCCGGCTGATACTGAGATTAGCGGCGGCCGGTTTGGCAGTGGAACAACCTGGGAAAACCCGTGGTGGGTCGTCGATAGCGGCAAGCCCGGGCCAACGGTACTTGTAGTCGGCGGGATGCACGGCAACGAACCGGCTGGATCCCGGGCGGCTGAGCAGATCAGGCGGTGGCCGATTGTCCGCGGTAAGCTTCTTGTATTGCCGCAAGTCAACCGGCTCGGCCTTGCTGCAAATATCCGCTGGGCTCCCGATTATCGCAACGACAGGGAAAAGAGGGACCTGAACCGTAATTTTCCACAGGGAAAAGGAATGAAGCCATTGACTCCGCTCTGCCAGGCGGTCTGGGAGTTCATCAGCAAGCGGCATCCGGACTGGGTGTTTGATTTGCACGAGGGCTTCGATTTCCATCACCTCAACCCGAAGTCTGTCGGGTCAAGCATCATTACCTTTCCTGAAGGGGCAGCAGTTGCCCGAATCATGCTTGATGCGGTCAATGCCGGGATTGATCCGCGGCGGCAGTTCGACTTGTTGGCGAAATCCGGTCCGGTGAACGGCAGCCTGGCAAGGGCATGCGGCAAACTGCTCGGTGCGAAAAGTTTCATCCTTGAAACAACTTTCAAGGATCAAGCGGTGTCACTGCGCACCCGGCAACATCGAAGAATGGTTTCCACGGCACTGCAGCGTATCGGAATGCTTGATCAGGATTGTACTGATATTCTGGCTCCAGTCGCAAAAGACGGCCTGGTGCGTGTCGCGGTTTTTGATGCGGCGGGAGCCAACGAGGGGAAGGTGTTGAAGGTTCTCGATGACCGGAGCGACTTGTTCGCCTGCCACGTAGGCCCGGAAGACATGATAGAGAAGGTGTTGCAGCAATTTGATGCCCTTGTCTTCCCGGGTGGCTCAGGCAGTAAGCAGGGTGAGGCGATAGGAGCAAAGGGACGCGAGAACGTGCGGCAGTTCGTGCGTGGCGGCGGGGGAATTGTTGGTATTTGCGCGGGCGCCTTCCTTTGCACATCCCATTACAAATGGTCGTTGCACCTGATGAACGCCTCCGTGTTCAACAAGATGGTCGAGGTGGAAGGCAAGGGGCGAAAGTCAATGTGGTATCGTGGTAAACCGGCAGACGTTGATGTGGAGGTTGCGGGTGAGGGCGTGGCGGTGCTTGGCCTTGAGGGGCTCCACTCAATCCGCTATCATAACGGACCGATTCTTTCTCCGGGCAATGCCCTATCTGCACCGGCTTACAGGTCCCTCGCCTTTTTTCGCAGCGAAAACGGTATTTACGAGGAGCAGAAAGGCACCATGGTCGGGGCGCCGGCTGTCGTTGCCTCGGATTTCGGGAAGGGCAGGGTGCTGGCAATCAGTCCCCATTTCGAGTCAACCAAGGGCAGGGAAATAGTCGTCCTGCGGGCCATTGATTTTGTTCGCCGTTAACGGGAATGAATATTGGCGGCGAAGGCTCGCGTCCCGTGTGGCAGTTGTGCCGTGACAAGCCTGCAGGATTCTACGGGATGTCTGCGGAGTAACTCACGACCTCGCCGGTCTCGGTGGTCCAGTAAAGACGGTTACCTGCGGCAGCGAGACTGTCCCAGACGGGAAGGTCACCGATTTTGTATTCAGCCAGCAGTGAGCCGTCTTCCCGGTTAATCACACGAAGGATACCGCCTTGCCCGCCTGCAAGGGCGGCATCCTGCTCGGCGAGTATCTTGTGCACCCCGGGATCCCGTTCGGTCAGGCGCCGGAAGGTTTCCTCCTCATCCATCAAGTCCGGAGGGCCGGCAATGAACAGGGCATCGCCACTGAGCAGCATGGAGCGCACGAAGAGCGGTGTTTCCTGGGTCCATTTGTGGACCACATGGTAACCGCCTATGCCCTTGTTCTTGGCGGGCTTACCGGTGAAGCGCATGGCGTTGCCGGCCTTGCCCTTGGCGGGTTGGGCACCCTCCACCGTGCCATGGTTGTTGCCGCCGGAGAAATCACGTCCATGTCCACGGTCAAAGGAACAGGCCAATACCAGGGCGTCGCGGTCGGCTGGAGGTGCACCGGGTTTGCCGGCGGTGTTGCTGATTTCCTCAGCGGACAGTGCGCGGTGGAAGATACGAACTTCATCAATTGAGCCGGAAAAGCCGAAGGGGGCAGTGTATTCGCCGACTGCGCTCAGTGCATCAGCTCCGACCTGGAGTCCCTGTTTTGGATTGTCAGTAATAAGGGATCCTGAGGTAGCCGTGGCGACCTGATCGCCGTTTAGATAAAGGTGCATTTCACCTTTTTTACTGAGGACCCCGGTGACGTGTGACCATGTCTTGGGCGGTGTGCGCTTGGGAGAGACTGCCTGCGTGAGTTCATTGTTCGCGCGCACAGCGAAGTGCAGCTTGCCTTTGTTCAGGTAGAGGGCGTAACCGTTTTGCGGGCCACCGTGTGCAATGATTGTGCCGTTGGGCTTGCCGGGGTTTATCCAGGCTTCAATTGTCAGTGCGCTGTTTGTTGGGTTCAGGCTGGCGCTGATTTTGTAATCAATGGCAGTGGTTCCAACACCCTTGGGCGCAGCCGGCTGGCTGGGCACCTCGGCAGCTTGTTTGGGTGCACAGAAGAGCTGGTGTTCCAGGGTGGTTGTCCACCGGTAGTATTCCGGCTTGCGGCCGAAGCCGAAGATGTTGTCGTTGTCGAACACCAGGATCCTGCCTGAGGGTGCGAATTTACCTGCCTGGTGGTAACCGTTGTGGCCGCCGGCGAAACTGCGCCCGTAAACCCAGTAGCTGCGGTGGAACCACGAGCCGTCGAGAAAACCGGTGGGCGAGAACAGGTGGGCCTCGGCACCGCGTTGCACCGAACCCTGCTTTGCGGCATCGCCGGAGTGCGGCCCGAGGAAAATACGCTTGCCGCTGCGCTCGAACTGTTGTGAACGCATGTAGATATACTCACCCTTGACGGAGAGGATGTCGGGCAGCCCGACCGGCATCTGCAGGGTTTGCAGCTGATCCTGTAAATCCTTGCCGGTTTCAGGATTGCGGTCATTGAGTACAACCTCGGTGAGTTTCTTGCCGGATTTAACATCAATTTTAAAGAAACGCAGCCCGCCATCCAGGAAGTAGGAACGGCCGGCGACAAAATAGGCGATACCCTCCTCCACGAGCACCGTGCCGTGCACCGGCCAGACGGATTCGAGCTGTTCCATGGCCATCAGGCGCCTGTCGCGCGGTGCTGCACGGAAGCGCCAGATCAATGACCCGTCATCAGCGCGCAGGCAGTAGACCCAGCCATCGGCGGATCCGAAGATGGCACGACCGTCGGCAATGGTGGGCGGTGAGTCGATGCGTCCACCCGTGGTGTATTTCCAAACAGGCTTGCCGCTTTGCTGATCAAGGGCGTGCAGGGTATGGGCATCGATCCGGGCGACGTAGACTTTTCCCCCGGCGATACTCAGGGCACTGAGAGAGCCGCCGAGTTTCATATTCCATGCAGGTTTCAGTTTTTCTGAAACAATGGAGGTGCTCTTACCGCTGCGGGCATTGTTGCCGCGGTAAGTTGGCCAGTCTCCGGCAAGGGGTTTTGCGGTGATCTTTGCGTTGTAGGCAGGCCCTTTTTCCAGGCGTCCTTCAGCAGGGATTGTGGCCGGCAGATTCCGGGTTATTGACGCGGGGGCCAGTGCATTAAGGCCATACATCTTGGCTTCCGGGTAGCATGCGCAATTGTGGGGTGGTGAGTAGAGCAGGCCGTTACACGGCATGCTGCCGTAGAGACATCCACCGCGTACCCAGTGGTGAATTTCCCAGCTTTTCTCCTTGGGGTTGACAAACTCGATACCGGTGCGTGATGGCAGGAGAAACTTGTCGGTGGCCTTGGCAATGTAGCAGCGGTGATGAAACCAGTAGGTGTCGACTTCCGGTGCGAACTGGTTTTTTACCTCGCCGGTTAGCGGGTCACGGCCGGTGAACACCCCGGAGTCCCGGCCACTGGTGGTCGGTGCCGACCAGAGCAGCCCGCCGGAGACGAGCAGGTCCTCCGGTGACTTGTAGCCCCCGCGGGCATGTTCCTCTGACCAGATTTCCCTGCCGGTTTTGCGGTCAAGTGTGGTTACCAGCCGATCGCCGCCGGCGAACATGACGACATCGCCGTAGGCGACAAGTTTTGGCCCGAAGTTCTGGGCAACGTATGACTTCATTCCCAGTGACTTGGATTCCCAGAGGACGTTGCCGCTGGTTTGGCCGAGGCCGACAACTTTCTCGCCGTCAAAGTAGTAGATGCTGCGCTCATCACCTGAGAGGGTCAGTGGCGCGATCTTGGTTTCCCGCTGCCAGAGCCGCTCGCCGGTCTTGGCGTCGAAGGCCATTATCTTGCGTGGCTGCTTGTTCCAGTGGAATTCTTTGTCAACGCGCGCCTGGTCGCCGACGTTGAGTTTTGGGGCGAAGCGCGAGGTTTCCATCTCGCCCTTGTTAACCAGCAGGTAGACCACCCCGTTGGTGTGGATGACTTCCTCGGTTCCCTCGCTGTCCGCGAAGGTGTTGAGGGTTTTTCCGGTGGCGGCATCAAGGGTCACCACCGGGGCATTGTAGCCAAGTGTGACAAACACCCTGTCCCCCTCGGCTACAAGGCGCCGTGCGAGATGCGTGGGGCCGCTTTTAAGCGGCCACAGGTGGTTTTGCCAGTCCGGGATATTCCGTTTCCAGAGCACGGTGCCGTTGAATGCATCGCGGGCGATTAATTGCCATTTCGCCGGCAATTGGATCGATATACGGGAACCCTCATCCATGATGTAGAACAAGCGGCCATTGGCCGAGACCATGGCACTGGTGCTGGCCATGCGGTCATGGTGACGTGACCAGCGCGGGTTGCCGATCCACTGCAGGTGTCGAGGGGGGCCGACGACATCATCCTTGGCTACCGCATTACCGGTGGCGCTGTGCAGGTAGTGTGTCCATTCGTCAATATTATCAGGGCGCGGTTTGTGTGTCTTCTCCCACCCGTTGTCTGCGCCCTTGATAAAGGCGATACCATCGGGAACCAGCACGCGCAGGATTTCATTGATGGGAATGCCCTCCGCAGTGGCATTTTCGCAGACCAGAAGGTTTACCAGGTTATCGGTGTAAGGCAGGGACTTGCCGCTTAAATAATCGGCGGATACCTCACCGTAGACACCGAGTGCATGGATGTGTTTGCGTGCTGAGCTTACGTTTCCGGCATCCCGGTCGATGCCCTGTACCTGGTAGCTGTCATTGATCCTGAGGGCAGCAGTCAGTTTACCGTCTCCACAACCGAGATGCACAATGAAACCACCCTTGATGCCCGATTGCTCAATGATGGTGAGAGCGGTCTGTTCAGGGCTTGCTGCCTGGATACCGGCAGCCATCGGCAGGAGTAGCGTTAGAAAAAGATTACAAGCTTTCATGGCAGGCATCGTTTCACGATTCGTGCCATGAAGCAAGGTCGACTGCAGAAATGGACAACCAGGGGGTAATAACAGGTGATTGAGCGGTTAATGCGGGGGGGAAGAAGGAGTCCCCCGGTTTGTTTACTTGATGCGGAAGTGACCGTAGATGGGATACGTGAACAGCGTGTCTTCCTCGCGAGTACCTCGACCGATGTTGTGAATGACAAGCGGAACACCCTTTGACGACTTCTTGTCACTGACGATCATGATGTGTGGAAGGTGTCCCGCAACCCTGCAGATGACCAGATCTCCGGGTTTGTAATCGTCATTGTTTTTGGTGACGGGAACTTTCCACCCTTTGCGGGTGAAATAGGTTTTAAGGTTTGGAACCCTGCGGTGGTCGATATTACGGTCGGTTTTTTTCAGACCCCAATTATCCGGATATTTGGAAAAGTTGTTTCGCATATCCAAGTGCACGAGCTTTTGCAAGTCCATCTCGAGTCCCTTGCGAAAGGCCCTGATCACGACGTCAGAGCAGACACCGCGATCCGAGGCAACATCCCCCATAGGATATTTGATGGCCTGATAGGAGGGATCGTAGACAAGAGTGACACCGATTTTGGAGCGAGTAGCATCAATGAGCCTTTGTGGCTTGTTCCTGGAGCCTTGTGCCAGGCTGTGTCCTGCTAGCAGGAAAATGATACAAAGTGTGCGTAAAAGAGCCATGCTTTGTATACGTTAACATAGGTTGAGATGTTTCAGGGCTATCTGGTAAATTTTATCAACTGCGGGTCCTTGGAGTTGTGCATATGCCTGCGCAATTGCTCCTTGAGTTCGGCAATGCGTTTTTTATGAGCGGGCTCGGTGATGAGGTTCTGCAGGGCATCAGGATCCCTTGTGGTGTGATAGAGTTCCTCGGGAACACGCTTCGAGTAGAATTCCACCCGGGCGGCAATCCCCGTGTTGGCTTCTGCGGCACTTGTCATTGCCTTCCAGGTGAGGCCACTGAGGGACTCGTTGCGGAAGCTGGTCTCACCGTCATGCCAGCCGTTCCAGATGTAGCGGAAATCGCGCGTGATGGCCGCGCGCATGGTATAGGCGCGCTTACTCGCGATGGTATTGATATGGGCAAAGGCGATGTCGCGTCCGTCCTGTTTTTTACCTTTCAACAGTGGCAGGAATGAACGCCCGTCTGCTCCTTCAAGGGCGGGTAGCCCGAGGGCGTCGAGAACAGTGGATGCCAGATCAACTCCACCGATGACATGTTCCTTGTCGTGGCTGCCTTCCCTGATCGTCCCGGGCCAACGCACGATCCATGGCGTGCGGGTGCTGTGGTGCCAGCAGTTGGTCTTGGCATAGGGGAGGGGCATGCCGTGGTCAGAGAGGAACATCACCAGTGTGTTGTCGCGCATCCCTGCATCATCCAGCGCCTTTAAAACAGCGCCGGTGATGGCATCTGCGCGTTTGACCGAGGTAAAATACTCACTGAGTTCCTGGCGAATGTCGGGTAAATCGGGAAGGAAGCCGGGCAGTGGGATTTTCGCAGGGTCAAAAGCTATCTTTGTCTCGGGAAAGCCGCCGCCATATTGATGGCTTTTGTTTTTCTTGTCGCGTTTTTTTGCGTTACTTTCCTGTTTACTGCCGACGAAGGGGCGGTGGGGGTCTTGGGAGTTGGCCATCAGGAAGAAGGGCTTTCCCGCTTTCTTTGCTGCAGCGAAAAAGGCAGCGGCGCGCTTGCCGAAGAGCTCCGGGGAACGGCCGTTCTTTAGTTCCTTAGCGGCAACAATCTCATTAAATGCTGCCGCACGTGAGGGCACGACATGACCGTGCTTGGCCATCAGGCCGGTGTGGTAACCGGCTTCCTTAAGGGCTTCAGGCAGGGTGGGAACACCGGGGTTGATCCGGTCAAAGCCCAGTGCTCCTGAATTGTGCGGATATCGGCCGGTCATCCACACCGCCCTGCACGGCTGGCAGATGGCAACCGTGACGTGACCATGTTCAAAGCGCAGCCCCTCGGCGGCCAACCGGTCGATATTCGGGGTAATGCCGGGCAGCGGGCAACCGAATATCCCGGTCGAGTCACAACTCATGTCATCGACGGTAATGAGCAGGAAATTCGTGACGGCAGTTTTTGCAAGACCCTCACAGGGGAGAGTTAGGAGAATGGATAAGATGAAGGATTTCAGGCTGTTCATGGGATGGTGATGGAAGGGATCAGGTTCGGGAAGATCACGTATTGGCTGAGGATACATGTCCTGTTCAGCGGGAAAAGCAGCTTTTCACCATGGCAGCCTGAATTTTTCCCCTTTTTAAGCAAGGGTTCCGCCGCAGGAGCTTCCGGCACCTGCGGTGCAGCCGAAACAGTGTGTCCCGGTCTGGATGGGAAGTTCTCTGAAGGTGTTGGGATCAATTTCCCATGCCTTAAGGTGTTGGCCGTCCTTGAGCGTGGGCAACTCGAGCATCTGGTTAAAATCACAGTCAAACACCTCACCCTGCCAGCTGACATTGATGGTGTCGCGGCACATCAGGCTGTCGATGGTCGCGGGGTTGAATGCATTCCTGAGCAGGACCATGTAATCAGCCAGGCGGTTCTCGCGCTTGAGGTAGCTGGCAAAGCGCGCGATGGGCATGTTGGTGATGCAGTAGAGGCTGTTGAAGATGATCTTGAAATGCTCCTGCATGGCATCCCTGTAGTCCTCCTCCAGCCTGTCCTGAGCCGGGGGCAGGAAGGCGCCGTTCGGGTTGTAGACGAAATGGAGCTTAAGGTGCGGGTTGCGTCCGTAGCCCAGTGCGTTGAGTTTCTGGAAGGCGCGGATGCTGGCATCAAATACTCCCTCACCGCGCTGCGCTTCGACATTGTCGGGTTGGTAGCAGGGCATGGAGGCGATGATCTCCACTTTATTGTCCGCGAGGAATTCAGGCACCCATCCGTAACCGGGTTCCTCAATAATTGTCGCGTTCAGACGGTCGATCACCCTGCGGGGAGAATCAAATTGCCGCACGGTTTTGACCAGCCGGCGAAAATCGGGAACCATTTCCGGACTACCTCCGGTCAGGTCCAGCACCGGGATATCGGTGGACTCGAACCATTCAAGGATCCGGTCGACGGTTTTGCCGGTGATGATTTCCCTGCGCCCCGGGCCCGCGTTCACATGGCAGTGGCTGCAGGTCAGGTTGCAGAGCTTGCCGACATTGAGCTGCAGGATTTCAGGACTGGTGCGATGCAGCACCAGGCTGCGCGCCTTGAGCGTTTTTCCAAATGAAAAATCTTCACTCAGGACATCGGGTGGCATATCTGCGGTTTTTTTGGGAGGGATTATAAAAAGACGGGATTTTTATAATCGAATTATGTCGAGTTTGTGTCAGTTTTCCCTACAAAGTATGAAGCAACCCTGTCGATAAAAACCATTAACTTTCATGTATATACCAATTATCGCCGATTTAACCATGTGGATCGTGGGAGCTGTTGTCGTCATTATCATCCTTGGGGTGATCGGGATTTACAACGCCCTGGTAACCTTGAGAAACAAGTTCAAGAATGCCTTTTCCCAGATTGATGTGCAGCTCAAGCGCCGCTACGACCTCATCCCGAACCTGGTCGAGACCGTCAAGGGATACATGAAGCACGAGCGCGGGACGCTTGAGGCCGTGATCCAGGCCCGCGGTGCCGCCACCTCGGCCCGTGAGAGTGCCGCGGCCAATCCCGGTGATCCTAAGAGCATGGGGGCACTGATGGCTGCGGAGGAGGGTCTTGGCGGCGCGCTCGGCAAGCTGTTTGCCCTTTCCGAGGGCTATCCTGATTTGAAGGCCAACCAGAATGTGAGTTCCCTGATGGAGGAACTGAAGACAACGGAGAACAAGATTGCCTTTGCCCGCCAGCACTTCAACGACAGCGTCATGTCCTACAACAATAAGCGGGAGATGTTTCCCTCAAGCATCATTGCCGGCATGTTCAATTTCGCGGTGGCATCGATGTTTGAGATCGGGGTCGCAGATCGTGAAGAGGTCACAAACCCCGTTAAGGTCGAGTTTTAGATGATTGTGGGAAGCACTGATTTGTCGTGACCTTTTTATCGCACTGGTGTTGTAGAGTCACGCAGGATAGCTAACAGGACAATCCCTCAAGCAAAATGGACTTTTTCGATCGTCAGGAGGCTGCACGGAAAAGCTCAAAGCGCCTGGTGGTGTATTTCGTGATCGGCGTGCTGGGTGTCGCCGGATTGATCGGCATTGTCGGGTCGATGGTGGTTGGGTCGATGGCGGAGCGGGAGTATACGATAGGTTCTGCACCCGAATATCCGTGGTGGAACCCGGGAGCTTTTATCACGATGGCGGGTATCACCCTGGTGTTGATCCTTCTTGGCAGCCTGTTCAAGACCATATCACTTGGCGCTGGAGGATCCGCTGTTGCCCGCTCCCTCGGTGGGCACAGGATCAACCCCGACAGTGCGGATGTTCATGAGCGCGTTTTGCTCAACGTGGTTGAGGAAATGTCGATTGCCTGCGGGGTTGCCGTCCCGGAGGTCTACATGCTCGAGGATGAGCACGGCATCAATGCCTTTGCCGCCGGCCGCACCACCAGTGACGCGGTGATCGGTGTCACGCGGGGTTGTGTCACGCGCCTGACCCGGGACGAGTTGCAGGGGGTCGTTGCCCATGAGTTCAGTCACATCCTCAATGGTGATATGCGCCTCAACCTGCGGTTGGTCGGGTTGTTGTTCGGAATCCTCATGATTGCCCTGTGCGGAAGGTTAATGCTGCATGCGATGTTTTATTCTCGTTCCTCCAGAAGCAGCAGTAATGACAAAGGAGGTGGGAAATTGGCCCTGTTAGGGATTGGCTTGGCGTTGTTGATTATCGGTTATTTAGGGGTTTTGATGGCCAACCTGATCAAGGCTGCCGTTTCCCGTCAGCGGGAGTTTCTGGCCGATGCCTCCGCCGTGCAGTTTACCCGCAACCCGCAGGGCATTGGTGGCGCCTTGAAGAAGATCGGGGGCTTTGTGGGGGGATCGAAAATCATTGCTCCCCAAGCCGAGCAGACAAGTCACATGTTCTTTGCCCATGGCCTGAAGGCGGCAATGTCCAGTGCCCTTGCGACTCATCCTCCGATTGCAGAGCGGATCCGTGCCATTGACCCGCACTGGCAGGGCAGCTACCCCGAGGTGGATGTGGTGGTTCCCGTGTCTGATTCCGGTGATACCCGGGCAGGCGAATCGGCTGCCATCGGGATGGCTTCCCTTGCAGGGGCAAGTGTATCCGGAGGGACACAGCCTGCGCTCAGTGGCTTGGCTGAAGAAACTCCTGCTGCCGGGATCCTCGACCATGTGGGTGAGATCAACAGCGGACAGGTTGCACACGCCCGGCAGCTTTACGCCTCGGTGCCCAAGTCCTTGCTGGCTGCCGCGCACAGTGAGGGCGGAGCCAAGGCCCTTGTGCTGGCGATGCTGTTGCCGCAGGAGGCGGCCCTGCGTGCCGTGGAACTCAAGAAGCTGCTTGAGGCCGGGATTGATTTTGACACTCATCTGCCGAACCCTGATTTCTTTGATGAACTTACGGGACTGCACTCCTCACTCAAGATCACCCTGATTGACCTGACCCTCCCGGGTTTAAGGCGGATGGACCCCGGCGAGTATGATCATTTTTTGGCCTTGATGAACAACCTGATTGAGAGTGACCGGCAGGTGGACCTGTTCGAGTTCATGCTGCAGCGCATCGTGCGCAGGCACCTGGATATCCACTTTAACCGCCACAGGGCCTCTGAAGATCGCTATAAGTCGGCCTCAGTGCTGGTGGATGAGATTGCGGTTCTCATTTCAAGCCTTGCCGGCTTGAGTAGTGAGGATTCGCAGGCAGTGGAGGGTGCCTTTGCGGCGGGGGCAGCGGAAATTGAGCCGTATATTGGTGACAAGCTGCCCTTCAAACAGGCCTCAGTTTGTGGCCTGCAACAGATCGACGGGGCTTTGGGCCGGGTCGAGCATGCCATTGCGCCGGTAAAGAAGGTGATCCTGCACGCTTGCGGCAAGGCGGTGGTTGCCGATGGCATGATTGCCTCGCAGGAGGCTGAGTTGCTGCGGGCGATTGCCGATGCGCTGGATTGCCCGATCCCGCCGTTCGGGGCTTAGGTGATGTGCTTGCTGGACAGTCATGCTCAGCGGGGCTTAGTAGCCCTGTGAAGGATGAGTCGGCCTTGAGGAAATCGCAGGTACCCTGCTGGCTTTGGCTCAATGTGCTCGGCCTTGATGCGCCGCTTGTAGCCATTGCGTGGCAGTTTTTTTTCGCTGAGGCGTTTCGGCTGAAGATTCCGACCAGCAATTACCTGGTGCTTGGCCTGGTGGTGTGGGTGATTTATTCAGCAGATCGCCTGCTGGATGCCCGCCGTCTTGGGGATCCACAGGCTGCCTCAGCGAGGCACCGTTTTTACAGTGATTGGTTTTGGCTCCTGATGCCCTTAACCGGGCTGGCTGCCCTGTTGGCGGTTTTTGCTGTTGTCACGATATTACCGGCAACCCTTTTGCATTCAGGGGTGGTGGTGTTCCTTTTTGTCATCGTCTATTTTGTACACCGCATATGGGTGGAGGGTCCAATGCTGGTGGTGGTGCCTAAGGAGATATTTTCCGGCATGGTGTTCGCGATCGGGACAACACTGACAGGCTATGCCTGGTCCAATGATATCCCTGATGCTCTCTATTCGCCGGAAGTTTTATGGTTTGGCGGGCTCTGTTCTCTTAATTGCATGGCGATATCGGTGTGGGAACGCAATTCCGATGCGGATAATGATGGCAATGCACTGCCCCAGATCTGGCCTCCGGTCGTGCGTTTCTTCCCGGTTTGCGCCTGGGGGTTCACGGTTGCCGGTGCAGTGTTTGCCCTTGCTCATACGGGTACCGTGATGTTCCCGGTCTTACTTGCAGTCACCAGTGGCGGTGTGTTACTGGCACTTCTGGCATCTATTTCCGGCAGGATATCACCGGCCGCATTGCGTGTAGGAGCAGATGTCGCTGTCATTTTTCCGGTTCTTGTTTACCTGCCACTGCTGCCGTGGGATTCAACCAGCTAGCGCGCCCCTATCGCTGGCTGGAGCGGGCGGTATTTGGAGGCAGGTTGCAGCGCGCCCGCTGTGCTCATATGCAGACTTTCCTTGCGGCAGAGTCTATACTTCTCCTCGGCGAGGGTGACGGCAGGTTCCTTGAGGCGTTGCTTGCGGCAGGATGCCGTGCGCAGATAGTCTGTGTTGATGCCAGCCCTAAAATGCTGGATCTTGCCGCGCAGCGGGCAGCGGGCAGGGGAGAGGAGAAAGCGGAAAGAGCAATTAGAGTAAGGTTTCTAAACGGTGATGTCAGCGATCTCCGGCTGCCCGGGGGATTCCGTCCGGATGTCGTTGGTGCCCATTTCTTCCTGGATTGTTTTCGTGAGCAGGAACTGCTTGATACAGCGGCGAATATTGCCCGCTGGAGCGCACCCGGAGCGACAGTGGTTATTACTGATTTCACGGTCCCTGATGGGGGGTGGGTGTGGCGTTTCCGGGGGCATCTGCTGATTTTCTGGATGCTGTTTTTTTTCCGTATTTTTGCAGGTATTTCAGCGCGCAGGTTGCCCGATATCCATAACTTGTTGATTAACCGGGGTTGGAATTGCAGGGAGAAAGCCATATTTGATCATGGCTTGATATGTTCCTGGATCCTGGAACCACCCCACAAAAGGTCTTGATCACTTTAATCCTGTTGCTACACTTAGGTGATCGGATCCCCCTGATGCAATGATGGCAAGCTGTCTTTCGGAGGCGGGGTCTGCTCACCGCAGTATATAATAAATAAATAATACAACCCCCAACCCCAAAATCACAACAAATGAAAACTAAACAAAAGCATCAGGGTTTCACCCTGATTGAACTCCTGGTGGTCATCACCATTATTGCCATCTTGGCGAGTGTCTCAGTACCTGTGTATTCTTCCGTTCAGCGTAGCGCAAGATTAACCAAGTCCCTGGCCCAGGCCAAGGGCATACAAATAGGAATGTATGCTGAATGGGGTAAGCTAGGCTATCTTCCCGATCCTGAGGATGGCGGTGCGGATGCCAATGCTTATCTTAGGCCGTTAATCAGGAAATTGAAGACGGAAGAACCGTTCTTTGTGACCGGTTGTGCCTGGCACGGCAAGGCCTCCACCCGTGATGGCGGCGATGATCTGTGGGAGACAAGTACTCCACAGGGAACTGCACTGGAGGCAGGTGAAAACCATTACGCGGTCAACAGGTTGTCGGATTTCGGTCCGCGCTTCCCAATCATCGCATCCGGCTTTACCAGCAATGTCGGTGTCTATACTAATAAAAAGACAGACGTCGGCGGTGTCTGGGAAGGACTGGATGCCATTATCATCTTTGGTGATGGCAAGGGTGAGCAGGTATCGCTTGATGACCAGTATCGCTGGATAAGAAACAAGGGAGGCACCAAGATTGACGTTTTTCAGCAGGAGGAAGTTGAAATGGTCAATCCCACCCAGGGCTAAGTATTTTTCTGCCCATATCCATTCACGAACCGGATTCGCCACATGGCGGATCCGGTTTTTTTATGCAGAGGTTCTGCGTTGGCAAAAATAGGCGGGGTGCGCAGGGAATACAGTTCTCTGGTTTATGCTAGAACGGTTGGCTGCAGGGAAGTTATTCGTTTCCAGCAACCTTCCAGCTTCGGTGACCGGAGGATTTGCAGATTACCTTTGGTAATTTGCTAATCCATTAGGCTACTTGCTTATCTTGAGTGCGGGCTTGATGTCGGAAACTGTCCGGAAACCGATCCAGTCACGCCCTTGGAATCCTGCGTCGTGTGATTCTCCCGGATCGTTTACTCTCTGGCGAACGGTTAGATCCGGCATGCCGCTTCTTTCGTTGCGGAAACTTCCACCCCGGACAACGGGGATTTCAGCTCCGAAAATCTCGGGATGATCGATAAAGCTGGATGTCCATTCACTGACATTACCGGCGAGACAAAACACACCTTCAGGACTTTTGTCACCAGGCACACTGTCTACCGGTCGCCAGGTTGAATAGTTTTCCTGCGAGGATTTGAACATCTCCAGATCCGGAGCGTTTCCCCAGGGATAAAGGTTACCCTTCTTTCCGCGTCCGGATTTTTCCCATTCCTGTTCGGTGGGAAGGCGTCGTCCCGTCCATTCTGCATATGCGTAGGCGTCCCACCAGTCTACAAAAACCACCGGGCAGTTGAGGTCAACAAGATGCCCCTCGTAAGGGATGCCTTTACTGGCGGCATCATAGTATGCATTCCAGTTATCCGGCTTATGGTTTGCTTTGTCCGGCGGTTGTTCGGGGTGATCGTATTCGTCGCTCCCGGTGGTCTCAAGGGCACTGATGAACTTCTGATAATGAGCGATGGAAACTTCGTGAGTATCAATCCAGAATGTTGACAGGGCATAAATTTCTTGCTCCTGATACTTGAATTCACCACCTTTGATTTGTGTCATCTGATTGAGAACCCGTTGCTTTGAACTGTTCGGTTTCCTAAGCGTTATCAGAAGGATGCCGACTGCCAGGAGTATCAGGACAAGGATGCCTGCAAACCGGAAGAATTTTGCCTGTTGCCCGGCAGTTGATTCTTTCAGTTCATAGGGTGTAGCCTGCGCGATTTCATCATCACAGCGTGCCACGACCCCCTGCAACGCTTGCCAGGTCCAGGGGACTGAAGAATTACACATTTCCGCTAATAGGCGGTTGCCTATTACTGAGTTGGAAGGGTCAACGAAACTCTGGAGTTTAGTGCCAAGATAAAAGATCAATTCGGAAACCGTTTCGTTGTCACCGGATTCAGCGGTGGCGGTGTTGGCAATCCGGGTTTTTCCATCATCACCGAGATAAATATGCCGCGACTTTATTGGATAATGATCAATACTGTTTGTTTCGAGATATGCTTGTGCGGCAGCAATTGTTTTCACTATGCTGATCAGGGTCTGATCGTCGAATTTTTCACCATTATCGTAAAGCCGGGGAAGATTACGCCCTTCAATAAGTTCTCTTGTGTAGAACAGGGCCCCGGCTTCCTCGTAGCCCTCGAATACCGGAGCGATATTGGGATGTGAAACCTTGGCCCGCGCACGTACTAATCCGCGGAATTCGCGGACAGCACGCTTTTGTTGAGTGAATTCCGGTTTGAGGAGTACCAGAGCGACCGGACGATCAATTGAGAGTTGCAGCGCTTCATGTGTCTCGGTTTTCTCGTCGCCTCCGATAAAGCGTACCAGTTCATAGTCCCCAATATGCTTACCCGGTGCAGTTACGGTTTCGGCGACCGGGATGTCGCCGTCATTCTCGTCATTGGTTTCCAGGACCTGCAGAGGGAGCGCATTATGTTGAGAGTCGTGGGGGAGAGATCTTTTTCCAGTTGGCACGGATGAGTTTCTGGCATTCTCAACCCAGTTTATTAGAGCGTTTTTTTCGGGAGGGTTTTCGAACACGGGATCCTGCCCCAGTCGCTTTGTCCATCCGGTAAGCTCATGATTATTGAGGAATGCGACTTTCAAGTTTGGGAATTGTTGTCTCAATTCGTCGCGGAGATCAAAGGCGTTTCTACCGTCGCTGGTGAATGCCGTAGTGATCAGGGCATCGAGAGTGTCTTTTTTTTCAATTTCTTTGCGGGCTGTGTCAAAACACGATGCTGTGTGGATTTCGTGTGGATCGTTACTGATGCAAAGAGCAGAAAGGATACCAGTAATGACATCCTGCTCTTCGGCGATTATGAGAATAATCATCTTGAGATGAGTGGCGACTGTAACATGGGTCAGTTGGGATCAGGGAAAAGCGAACCGTCAAGCAGGGGTATTGTTTGCTGTGGCGGCTGAACCAGCAGGATGCGGGGTTCAGCATATACGTCCTGTAGTATATCCTTGTGATATAGGCGGGCAATAAATCCGTAATATTGCCTTTTTCCAAAGTCGGCAATCTCACGGGGTGCGAGCACGGGCATATGATATTGCCATTCAACTATTTCGGTTGCGGGTTCAGTCCAGTTCACCGGACTCGTCGGCCAATGGGAGGTCGGCGTGTTTGAGCGTGTTTTTTCTACTTTAGTGCCATCAACGAGGTCATAGAATTCCATGAGGATCCCGATGTCTTCAGGAGATACCGCGTGCTCGAGTCGTGAATGAATCGCCATCTTTACCAATACGCGTTCACCATCACCTTCGTCAGGCTTAGTGCTTGTCAAGATTTTGCCATATGAGAAATGCGCAGGTTGTTGCGATGTCTGGATTGAGGAACTTGCATCGACTGATAACTTGGCGATCTGGTAATATTCCCCGCCTGTTACGGGACCAAGCCCTACAAGGTGGACGAGTTTCTCCTGTGCTTTTTTCTCAAGGGCCATGGCTTTGTAAGTGACGATCAATTCCCAAAGAATTCGCGGGTGTGAAGGAATGTAACTTTCGGCTACCCGCAGTTTTTTCAGAGCTTCCGCGGTGTCTCCGTCTTTGCGTAATGCTCTGGCCACTTCAATGAGTTCGAGCACTTCAGGATTTGTTATTGTGTGGCGCGGATGTCCATCTGTCGGGGGGATGACTGGAGAGATGTGTCCTGGAATAGTCGTTAAATTTATGGCGGGCTGGCTTGTCAGGGGAATTTTTACTGCAGCGGCGGGGTTGTTTTGTGTCCACTGGGTATGGGTTATTGTGCTTTTATCGGGCGGGGTGATGGCTAATGACCAGCCTGAGTGGCGAATTAGAGCCAATCCGCCAGCGATTGCGAGGCCGATGGCTAGTATGCCGATGCCACAAACGGTGATCGTAAAGGCACGACCGGCAGTTGACGGGAGGGCATGGGGATTGGGCATCGTGTGTATTGAATACGCAGGGGGAATGGAGATCTTAGCCCGTTTTGGCAACCAATCCCATCAATTTACGATAGGCAAAGGATGTGGTGAACCAAGCGAATTCCGGGTTGCGCATTCGTGACTTGCCCGCAACCTAGGAATATGCCTGTTCCTGCGCAGTCGGCACCAACACTGCGGACGATTAATCTTGAACTTTCGCCGGTGGAGGTTGCAACACGGTTGCGTTCTCTATCAGGATTTTTCTTTCTGGATACTGTGCCTGAATCCTCTAGCCGCAGGGGTTCGGGGGCACTTTCCATTATTGGTGCATTACCGGAGGAAATCCTAACCGGGAATATCCGGGAAGACATCGTGCCGCTTGGGAATGCACTGGAGGTCAATGATGGCAGTGTGCAGGCGGATTGGGGAGTGCCACTGGGTGGACTGTTTGGCCTGATAGACTTTGATGGCAGTTATCAGTTCGGGCGCTACAGGCGGCTTTTGATTTTTCGGCATGACTGCCGGGAATGGCTGGAGGTTGGAGACTTGTTATCCTGTCTGGGAGAAAGTTGCAGTAACGATTCAGTGCTTCCCGGAATTGATTTTTCTGCAGGAGGCGGACATGCTCAGTTTTGTGCGATGGTAGAGCGCGCCAAGGATTACATTACTGCCGGCGATATCTATCAGGTCAACTTGTCACAGCGCTTTGATGCACATTGGCCGGAGGGAGCCGATCCTTTTGAACTCTATTTACGGCTCAGGGATTGTTCTCCTGCCCCTTATTCAGCATTTTTTGATATTGGCTACCGTCAGGTTATTTCCTCATCTCCCGAGTGTTTCCTGGATTTGAGTGGTTCGAGGATTTGCACTCGGCCGATTAAGGGCACCCGTCCCCGGCATTACGATCCCGGGGAAGATGAGCGCTCCGCTTACGAGTTGATGACTTCTCCCAAGGAAATCGCAGAACTCATCATGATTACCGATCTTGAGCGCAACGATATTGGGAAGGTGTGTGAATTCGGCAGTATTCGGGTGGTAGAATTACTTAAGCTTGAGCGTTTTGCTCAAGTGTTCCACCTTGTTAGCACGGTTGAAGGTCGTTTGCGCCCCGAGGTCAGCCACCTGGATGCTTTAGCTGCGTGTTTTCCCGGCGGTTCGATTAGCGGAGCTCCAAAGCGCAGAGCTCTGGAGATTATTTCAGAACTTGAGCCGGTTTCGAGGGGGCTTTATACCGGCGCAATTGGTTATTTGGGGGCAAACGGTGAAAGCCAGTTTAGTATAGCGATTCGTACTGCGATTCTGGAGCAGGGGGCTTTATATCTTCACACGGGCGCAGGTATTGTGGCAGATTCGCAAGCTGATGCCGAGTATGAGGAGACTTTGCACAAGGCAGCAGGTTTCTTTACCGCAGTACGCGGGCGGTAGTTTTTTCTTCCGTTATACTTGCCCTACCCTGTGCCTTGATACGGAAAACCCGCCCTGATAAGGGCGGGTTTTCGCAAACAGGATTAAGGGCGATTACAGTATTTACTAGGTTACGAATGAAAGAACCGCTTGGTAAAAGCGATTTTTTCAGGGCTACTAAAGCGATTTTTTCAAGGCTGCTGACGGGGTGAAGCCCATAGAGGTCGATGCAGATATCTGCATGGCCTCTCCGGTTTTCGGGTTGCGACCCATGCGCGCCGCACGGTTCTTTTTCTTGAAGGTTCCGTATCCGATGATCTGAACGGCGCCGTCACTGCGGACACCGTTTGCGATTGAATCCAATACTGCGGTAAGTGCGGTTTCGGCATCTTTTTTTGAAGCGCCGTCCCCGATGGCATTTGCAACTGCGTCGATAAGTTCTCCTTTGTTCATAACGATTTCATAGGCAAATAAGCACCCATTGTAAAGGGGACTAAGCCTAAAAAAGTGCTAAAAACCCTTATTTTTCGGGGATTTTGGCAATAAATAGCTATTTTGGCCTGATAAATTGCTTAAAAGTCTTAAATAATGGCGAATGCAAATGTCCGATCCAGATCCTCTAAATCAGCGTCCTCGTGTGCATGCCAGCGCTTTTATTGCTTCCAGTGCCGATCTAATCGGGGCTGTTACTGTAGGCGAGGAAGCCAGTATTTGGTATGCCACGGTGCTTCGTGCAGATATTAATCAGATCGAGATCGGGCCGCGCTCTAATATCCAGGACGGCTGCGTTGTTCATCTCGAACAGGAGCAGGGTACCCATGTTGGCCAATACGTAACGGTAGGGCACAAGGCGATCCTTCATGCGTGCATGATTGATGACGAAGTCCTTGTCGGGATGGGCGCGATTGTGATGGATGGCACGGAAATCGGATCCCGATCAATCATCGGTGCCGGTGCCCTTGTTACCATGGGCACTAAGATCCCCCCTGGTTCCCTTGTTTTTGGCTCACCGGCCAGGGTGGTTCGGACACTGAGCAGCAAGGAGCAAAGGTCGTTGAAGGGCTGGGCAGAAAACTATGTCAGACTTTCCCGCCGTTACCTTGCCAAGGAAATTAAATGATGAGCAATGCGGAGGTGGCTATTTTCCGTTTCTTGACCACCGTGGATTATACCTTCAATGTGAGCGCATGAGTAACTTGGTGGTTGAGGTTCAGGTGAAGGCTGCACTGCCGACCAATGGCGGGTGTGCAGTTTTTCTGGGCAGCGAGGAGAAAGCTTTTGTGATCTATGTTGATCAGATGGTTGGCAGTGCGATTATGACGTTCATCAAGAAATTGCCCAAGGAGCGTCCGCAGACACACGATTTGTTTGGGCATATGCTCACTGCGCTTGGAACAAAGGTGCAACGGGCGGTGATCAATGATGTGCAGGATGGTATTTATTACGGCAGGCTTATCCTTGTGGCCGAGAATGAGTTGGCCGAGAAAAAAATCATCGAGCTTGATGCCCGGCCAAGCGATTGCATTGCCTTGGCACTTCAATCAGAATCTCCGATTTATGTAGGCAAGAGCGTATGGGATCAGGCTGAAGACATGACTGATATCCTGGAGAAGGTGGAAGGCTTTCAGATTGTTGAGGGCGATGAATTGGCCTGAACGAACGCCACATTTTTTTTATAAACTTTATATTATTGCCCATCAGCAGCAGATGGAGCCATTCGTGCCTCCCGGGATTTTATAATGCCTTGCAAGGTGGCGGGTCTGCTGGTAAAAATTTTGCCGTCACAGTGCTTTTTTGACTTAGCAAACTTTGTGACACTTAAAAATATACTATGAAAGTGCTGCTATTGGGGGCCGGAGGATTTATCGGCGTGAATTTAACCGAACGTTTGCTTAAGGACGCAACGCATGATGTTACTGCCATAGATATTGAGGAGGAAAAGATCGATCATCTGGTTAACGATCCTGATTCAAAACTTACATATCGTCATCTGGATATTTCAAAGGACGAGGGAGAGCTGGACAAACTCGTATCGGATGCGGATGTCGTGGTTGATCTTGTTGCCGTTGCCAACCCAGCGCTTTATGTAGAGTCACCATTTGAGGTCTACGATCTGAATTATACTCAGAACATGAAGGTCGTGGAGCAGTGTCGTAAGTATAAAAGACGTTTAATTCAGTTTTCGACTTGCGAGGTCTATGGCATCACCGCGGCAAAGGCTGCCGAGCAATTTGGCCTTAGCTCCAAAACGCACCCCTGTCCTTTCAATGAGGATGAAACTCCGCTGATTATGGGGCCGGTTAAGAATCACCGATGGATTTATGCCTGTGCCAAGCAGCTGCTGGAACGCGTTCTTGATGCCCTGTGGAAAACAGAGGGTTTTCAGTTCAGCGTTATTCGACCATTTAATTTTATCGGCCCGCGCATTGATTACCTTCCTTCCGAGACCGGGGGCGGAAACCCGCGTGTATTTTCGCATTTCATGGATGCATTGCTTTATGGCAACAAGCCGATGCAACTTGTCGATGGCGGCCATGCATATCGTGCATATACCTATATTGATGATGCGGTTGACTGCATGGTTCGCATTATTGAGGACAAGAACGACAACTGCAATGGTCAGATCTTCAATATAGGAACTCCCGAGAATGAGCTGACAATAGCTGAAATGGCGGAAAAGATGTGTGATATCTTTGATGAGCATTTCCGGCAGGAGGGTGATCCCCCGAGGCCTGATATCGTCAGTATTAGCGGCGAGGAATTTTATGGTGCAGGGTACGAGGACTGTGACCGCCGCATTGCCGACATTACAAAGGCCCGCACTCTCCTGGGATGGGAACCCAAACACGATCTCGATTCCGTGATCACTCAGACGATGAAATACTTTGTCGATGAGTATCGCAAGAAACAGGCATCCGAGTTAGTTGGTGCCTAGGTGAGGCACGGCGCAAAGCTGTGCTGTGGTCAGGCGCGCTTACCGGGCTTAAGATTCCCGCAGGGCGGTTAATGCCGCGGCCATGTCATCTGCCTTGAACACGGATGTGCCCGCCACAAAAACATTGGCTCCGTGGCGGGCGGCGATTGCTGCGCTCTTGCCGTCGATTCCCCCATCAACTTCTATATGGAATGAAAGTCCTCGCGAAGTCCTGAGTTGGCAGGCAGCGGCAACTTTCGGCATGGTTTCCGACTCCATGAATGCCTGCCCACCAAATCCCGGGACGACGGTCATTATCAATAACAGATCAATCTGATCAAGGAAGGGTTCTGCTTTTTCCAGCGGTGTTGCGGGGTTGATTGCCAGTCCTGCACAGATACCGGATTCGCGGATTCTCCGCAGGGTATCACTAATATCGTATGCAGGTTCCAGGTGGATGGATATATTGTTTACCCGGGCATCAATAAAGCCCTGGAGGTATTGGTCCGGACATTCAATCATCAGGTGGGTATCAAGAAATGCTTCCGGGACAGATTGCCGCACATGGTCTACAAAATTTGCCCCATAGGAGATGTTATTGACAAAATGCCCGTCCATCACGTCCAGATGCAACCAATCGCCGCCGGCATCCAGAGTCCGCCTGCATTCCTGCCCCAGTTTTGTCCAGTCTGCGGCAAGCAGTGAGGGCGCGATTATCCTTTGGTTGAAATCGGGCATCTCTCGCCACTATGTTCAGCCCTTGCCGACCCGCAAGTCCGGGCATCATATATTACTATTTTTCCATGAGTGATTTCCCCGAGGAACCCGCAATCGATTTGCACAGTGATGTCTATTTCATGCAACAGGCCCTGCATGAGGCGCTTAAGGCATATGAGAGAGGGGAAGTGCCGGTGGGAGCAGTGATTATTAACGAGGGAAGGATAATTGCGCGAGGTTTCAATCAGGTTGAAATGCTCAAAGACGCCACTGCTCATGCGGAAATGCTGTCATTAACCGCCGCACAGGAGGCAGTCGGGGACTGGCGATTAACTGATTGCGAGCTTTATGTGACCAAAGAACCTTGCCCAATGTGCGCCGGTGCCATGGTGCATTGCCGTGTTCGGCGGGTAATCTTCGGTTGCCCGTCACCCAAGGACGGGGCTGCCGGGGGCGGATTCGTTAACTTGTTGCAACAGCCTGCCCTCAATCATGCCTGTGATATAAGCCATGGAGTCCTTGCTGATGACTGCGCAGCATTGTTGCGTCGTTTTTTCCAGGAGGCCCGCGACAAAGGCAACGATCTGCAGCGCCAGCAGGAAGATTCAGGGCGGCTACCTTGACCGGGATTGGATTATTTCCTCTTTGGTGACTGAATGAAATCTCCTTTATCCCGTGGTAATGGCGCAGTTGATTCCTTAATTGTGAGAGGTGTGGAAAGTTGATTCATTAATGGTTATAGTTGCAGCGTGAAGATTCTTTCCCTCATTTTCTTTTTTGGTTTTATCGTGACTTCCGCTTATGCGGGGAAACCTAACATCCTGTTTATTCTCATTGATGATCTCGGGTGGATGGATCTGAATTGTCAGGGTAATGCGAACTTGCATACGCCGCATATCGATGCATTGGCCGGGCAGGGAATGCGTTTCACCGATGCTTATGCTGCCGCTCCGGTATGTTCCCCGACTCGCGCGGCGATCATGACCGGGCAGTCGCCGGCCCGTCTTCATATTACCAATCACCTTCCACATCAGGAGCGCTTTACCCCAAAGGATTCCAAACTGCTGCCTGCACAGATGCTTGATCACTTGCCCCTTGAACATGTGACTCTTGCCGAGAGACTTAAGGAAGATGCCGGATACGCCACGGCATTTATCGGCAAATGGCATCTCTACAAGGGCAAGGAGGAGCAATACAATCCGCTTCATCAGGGCTTTGATATCAACATCGGAGGTTGTTCGTATGGCGGTCCGCCAACTTTTTTTGACCCATACCGGATAGACTTCCTTCCTAATCGCAGGACGGGGGAGTATCTTCCTGATCGTCTTGCCGATGAAGCGATCTCTTTCATCGTAAAACAGAAGGACGCAGAGAAGCCGTTCTTCGTGGCACTGTGGAATTATACTGTCCACTGGCCGATGGAGGCACCTGAAAGTCTGCTGGCGAAATACAAGGATCGCCCGCTTAAAGGTTACAGGGATCATCGCTATGCGGCGATGATTGAGGCGATGGATGCGGCGATCGGGCGTGTGCTGGGCTCGCTGGATGAACTTGGGATTACCGGGGAGACGCTAGTGGTATTCACTTCTGATAACGGTCCTTTTGGCGGTGTTGGTGATGCCCGTCCGCTGCGCGGTGACAAGGGGCATCTTTACGAAGGGGGTATTCGTGTGCCGTTGATAGTTCGCTGGCCGGGCAAGATAAAGGCCGGATCCGTCAATTCCACGCCGGTAATATCGACTGATTTCTATCCGACACTGCTCTCTGCGGCGGGGCTGGGTTCAAAGGCGGGCATTGCCACTGATGGTGAAGATTTGCTGCCACTGTTTATTGCCGACAAGAGCTTGAAGCGCCGGGCTATTTGCTGGCATTATCCGAACTTTGCTTTTCACCGGGACAATCGCCTTGGTTCCGCGATCAGGGAAGGTGATTATAAATTGCTCGAGTTTTTTGATGATGATTCGGTGGAACTCTATAATCTTCGTGAAGACATAGGCGAAACAGTGAACCTGGCCGAGGTGAGACCCGAGATTGCAATGCGGTTAAAGGCTCAATTGCACACTTGGCGCGGTGATACAAAGGCGGCGTTGCCTAAACCGAGATAGGCGGGAAATTTGATCCCGTCATTGATGCCGGGACATCGTGATTGTCCAGACAGCTCACGTAATGATGTGTCATCTTGCTTCAGGCCTATTCCTGTGGCAATGGGTGTGATTGTTATGCTGAATATTCGCAAACTGACTAAATCTGTTGGTGGCCGCACCTTGTTTGCGGATGCGGATTTCACCGTTAATTATGCGGAACGGGTCGCCCTTGTTGGCCCCAACGGTGCGGGTAAGTCGACGTTGTTTAATGTCATTCTTGCAGAGGATGTTGCAGATAGTGGTGCGATCGAGCGTGATGAGTGGACAACACTCGGGTTTCTTCCCCAGGAGGGGGAGGCTCTGGGCGGGGAAACAGTAATGGAAATTGCCACCGGCAAGGCCGGGGTGATCGCCGCGATCGAGGAAACCCTGCAAGGCCTGGAGAAGGAAGGCACAGTGGATTGTCCTGAATATTACCAGGCACAGGCTAAGTTTGACGCCCTCAGTGATGCCGGGCTCGAGGCAAAAGCCAAGAAGATGCTGCGCTGTCTTGGCTATGACGCGGCTGACTTTGAGCGGCCGGCTAAGGAAATGAGCGGCGGATGGGTAATGCGTGCACACCTTGCCCGGCTGCTGGCGATGGAACCTGACCTTTTAATGCTCGATGAACCGACCAATCATCTTGACCTTGAGTCATTGCTCTGGTTTCAAGGATATCTGAGGGCATATCCCGGGGCGGTATTACTAATTTCCCATGACCGTGCATTCATGGATGACCTGGTGCAGACGGTCTATGATATTGAGGAAAAGAATCTTGTCCAGTATACCGGCAACTTTTCAGAGTTTGAACAACAGAAACAGAAGCGTTATGAACAACACCTGGCTGCGTGGAAGAACCAGCAGAAGGAAATTGATAAGAACCAGGAATTCATTGATCGCTTCCGCTCGGTGGCATCGAAGGCGGCCCAGGCACAGAGTCGACAGCGACAGCTTGAGAAGATGGAAAAGCTGGAGAAGCCCAGACCTGTCCGGAAAGTTTTCAAGATTAAGTTTCCACAGCCTGCCCGCAGCGGCCAGCGGGTGATTAGCCTGAAGGGTGTGGATATGGCCTATGGCGAACACAGGATATACCAGAATCTTGATGCTGATATTGAGCGTGGAGACCGTGTTGCACTGGTTGGCCCGAATGGTTCAGGTAAATCAACGCTGCTTAAGATCTTTGCCGGGGCCATTGAATTCCAGCGGGGAGAGCGTGACACTGGTCATAACTGCCGAATTGGCTATTTCAGCCAGCATCGTGCCGACACGCTTGAGCCTGGAGCCACCGTGCTTGAAGAGGTGGTAAAAAGTGCCAAGGATCTCACTGAAGACGAGTGCCGTGGCGTTCTGGGCTCGTTTCTGTTTCGCAAGGAGGAAGTCTTTAAAAGAACCGAGATCTTGTCAGGAGGGGAGAAAAGCCGATTGAACCTGGTAAAGTTCCTGGTTGATCCTCCCAACCTCCTTCTGATGGACGAACCGACGACGCACCTGGACCTCATGAGCAGTGAGGCGCTGATTGTTGCGTTGGCAAATTACGGGGGCTCACTGGTCTTTATTTCACACGATGTGCATTTCATCCGCAAGCTGGCCACCACTGTCTGGCATGTTAACAGCGGCAAGGTGATCAAATACGCCGGTGATTATGATTACTACCTGGAAAAATCCGGAGGTATGGCCGATGCCCGTGCAGCTATAACTGCAGGATAGGTGGAGGTTCTTTGCCGCTTGCAACCATGCGTGGCAGGCATGAGGTTTTTCAACTATGCCGCTGTCTGATTCCTCTGCTTGCTATATTACCACAGAAAGCGGCCTTCAATATCGTGTCATTGAAGACGGCAGCGGGGATCAGCCTGACGCTTCCAGTGTCGTGACCGTGCACTATACGGGTTGCTTCGTGGGCGGGGAGGAATTTGACAGCTCGTATAAGCGTGATGCACCGACTACGTTCCCGCTTGGAGGCGTGATTCCCGGCTGGACTGAAGGGGTGCAATTGATGACAGTGGGTGCGAAATTCCAGTTCATTATTCCACATGAACTTGCATATGGGGAGGCAGGATTTGGTGATGTGATCCCGCCGTCCGAGACCCTGTATTTCGAGATTGAGCTGATTTCCTTCCAGTGATGCCGCCGCAGGTTCCACGCCTTGTCGTGGTCGGTGGCGGAGCCGCCGGTTTCTTTGGGGCAATTGCCTGTGCTGAGTGCGGGCGAGGCCAGCGTGACATTCGAATTCTTGAGAGTTCGCGGGAGGTTCTGCAGAAGGTCAGAATCTCCGGTGGTGGGCGGTGTAATGTGACCCACGACCTGGATGATCCGCAGGCACTCGCCCGGTTCTATCCGCGTGGCTCCAGGGCCCTGATCGGGCCATTGCATCGCTGGCGGCAACGCGACACAGTGGATTGGTTCTCAGCTCATGGTGTTGAACTTAAAACCGAGAGCGATGGCAGGATGTTCCCAGCTTCCAACTGCTCATCGACGGTGGTTGACTGCCTCAAGGAGACGGCCGGTGAACTGGGGATTGCAGTTGCAACCGGGGTTGTGGTGCAGGGTATCGAGATTCATCCCGGCGGTGGGTTCAGGATTGCGCTTAAAGGGGGGGAAGACATTTTTGCTGAAACTGTCCTGGTCGCCACCGGCGGGATTCGCAACGATGTGGCTCGAGCCCCGGTCGATTCAATGCGACATATCGTTGAGTCACCGGTTCCCTCGTTATTTACTTTCCGGATTAATGATCCTGGACTTGTCCAGTTGGCAGGAGTCTCGGTAACTGCGGCAACTGTAAGCGTGCCGGGAACCAAACTCACTGCTTGCGGGCCGGTGTTGATGACACATTGGGGTCTGAGCGGGCCAGCAGTGCTGCGGATTTCCGCATGGGGTGCGCGTGAACTCGAGGCCTGTGATTATCGTTTTGTATTACAGGTGGACTGGTCGGGAGGTGCTGAGAGCGAAGAGTCATTGCGCACGAAATTTGCCGGGCAACGTCAATGCCACGGAGGACGACGTGTCAGCAGGCATTCCCTGCTACGGGCAGTGCCGCGACGGCTATGGGAGCGGCTTGTGAGCAGGGCAGGCATTCCGGAGAATGCCCTGTGGTCCGAGCTTTCAAAGTCGCAAATGACCTCATTGAGTGGGATTGTGCTGGGGGAAACCATGCAGGTAGAAGGCAAGAGCATGAATAAGGAGGAATTCGTCACCTGCGGAGGCGTGCGGCTTAAGGATGTTGACCTGACGACGATGCAGAGCCGGCGGGTGCCCGGGATTTATTTTGCCGGCGAGGTGTTGGATGTTGACGGTCTCACCGGAGGTTTCAATTTTCAGAGTGCCTGGACTACCGGTCGTATAGCAGGTGAGTCGATAGCAGCAGCGGTTCCGGGCTGAGTGGTCGCATCGGGTTTATTGCAGTAACTTTGAAAGTTCAGTAACGAGCCCCGGATTTTTTGCGGCAATATTTTCAACGGTGTCTATGTTTTCGCGCAAATCATAGAGTTCGCTGGCGAGAATTTCACCGTTTTTAAACTTGGCCACCAAGCGGTGGCCTTGTGAGCGGACACTCGCAGCATCGCGCCAATAACTAAGCGCATGATCACGCACGGTTGCTTTCTCTCCGCTGAGAATCGGCACCAGAGATACGCCATCGAGCTGATGGTGTGTTTTACTAAAACCTGGTTTACAAAGCTCTATCAGGGTTGGATAGAGATCGATGGTCTCGGCCAGTGCGTTAGTGGCAATACCGCGCTGCATGCCCGGTGCGCGTATCATGAGAACACTGTGGTTGGCACGCTCAAAGGGTGTGTGTTTGGCCCACTGTTGGCCATCACCCAGATGCCACCCGTGATCGCCCCAGACAACGACGATAGTATTCTCCTTTAAGCCGAGTTCTTCAAGCCCGTGCAGGACTTTGCCCACCTGACGGTCAACATACCGCACGCAAGCCAGATAGGCGCGACGGGCAGTATTGGCGGATTCGCGACTTAGCGGGCGGGTTTTCTTGTAAGGGGTTTCGTATTTAAAGAACTCGCCGCTGCCGTGCCTGTAGGGAGAGGCAAAGGGTTTTTCATCTGCGGGTGGCGGGATCTTTACATCCTTGAAGGCATCCCAATCCTGCTTTGTCGCGACGAAGGGAAGGTGCGGTTTAAAGAACCCGAGTCCCATAAAGAAGGGGCTCTTCGTATTCTTGAGTTCAGCAAGCTTTGAGACGGCCGCTTCAGCCATCAGGCCATCAGGTAAATCAGTATCCTTTTGTGCCACAAATTCCATCAAATCCTTATGGCCGCCGCCGTCTTCACGATGTCTGCCTGCGTTGTATGCGAAAAAAATACCCCAGCCGCGTTTCCATTGCCCCATTGGAGTTGCAAATTGATCCCAGGCTCCCGGGATTTCCGGTCGGCCATCCCCCTTGCCGTTGTATGCGAAAACGCGTCCGTCTCCGGTGTGGGAGATCTTGCCGATAAGCACAGTTTTGTAACCCGAGCGGCGGAATAACTCGGGCATAGTCTGTGCTCCGGGGAGTTCCTCCGGCCTGATGGCGGTTGCCCCTCCGTAGAGAGCGTGGTTTTGCATGGCGCCGGAATTCTTCGGCGAGCGCCCGGTCAGCAGGGCATAGCGCGATGCGCCGCAGGTGGCGACCTGGACGTAGTGTTTGAGGAATGTGACTGCGGTTTTTGCAAAGGTGTCCAGATGCGGTGTCCTTGCATATTCCGCTCCGTAACACCCAAGCTCGGGACGCAGGTCATCAATGGCTATAAACAAGATGTTCGGCACGGCCTGGGTTCTTGCTGAAAAACCCAGAACCGGCAGTAGCATGCATAGCGCCAGCAAACGCGGGGTGATCATGGGCATCATGCCTGATACTCACGATCCCGCAGGATACCGGGCTGTGGGATTGGATATTTCCCGTCAACATCAGGAGTAAGCGGAGAATCCGACTTCAGGGTTAGCTTGTCATTTTCGGGGCCGAATTCATGTTCAAGGTTGAGCATCTGTTCATAATTGATCACTTGTCCTGTGTGTGCTGCCATGCGCCCCATGCTGGTGACCAGACTTGATTTCAATCCGCGCTCAACCTCGTTGTGCGGCGTGTTATCACGGATGGCATCAAGCAGATGTTTCCATTCCAGTTCATACGGGTTGGGCTCGGGTTTATCCCACTTCCAGACCAGCCCGGGTTGATTGCGCCGGCGCCAGACTTTCTCGATCTTCTGTTCCTTGTAAATACGCGGGTGTGCAGGCGTGTGGCTGGCTGAGGAGATGACTGCGGAGCCTTTGCTTCCATGGGCGTAGCTGGCGAACTCCTGCTTGCAACCCGTGATATTACGACCGTCCATGAAGAGCTTTGAGCCGTCGGAAAACGTGTATTCAACGGAGTAGGAATCGAAGTTTTGATCGATATAGTCCCCGCGGTAATGGCGTCCGCCAATAGCCTGTGCCTCAATGGGCCAGTCATTTTTCATCCAGCAGCACTCGTCGATGTTGTGGATGAAGAAATCTGAGAACGCACCGCCGGATAACCAGAGAAAGCTGTGAAAATTCTGAATCTGGAAAAGGATCTCGCTTTGGTTCCCCGGATTTTTCCTTGTTCGGCAGCTGGCCACAGGCCCTTGCATGCGGTAGGCACGCATCATGTTGATTTCGCCGATCGCGCCATCTCGGATACGCTTAAACAATTCTCCCCGGGCATCGCAATGACGACACATCAGGCCAACGCCGACCTTGAGGTTTTTTTTCTTTGCCGCTTCGTTCAAGGCGAACATTCTGCGGGTGGAGGGCCCGTCCGGAGTGAGCGGTTTTTCCATGAAGACGTTCACTCCTTTTTCAATTGCCTTTTTGTAGTGTACCCAGCGGAAAGCACAGGGGGTGGTAAAGATGGCAATGTCACCGGCTCGGAGCGTGTCGATGGCTTTTGCATAGCCGTCAAAGCCGATATACTGGCGCTCTTTCGGAACATCACACGCGGCTTTAATCTCGGGACGGGCTCTCTGTCCGGCCAGTGAGGCATGGCTTTGGTAGAGCCGGTCGGTGTCAACATCCGCCATGGCATAGAGCTTGATGGGAATGGAGTCCTTGCTGGCTGTGATTGCATTGGCCACGGCACCGGTGCCACGTCCCCCGCATCCAATGAGAGCAAGACGGGTTGGGTCATTGCCTTGTCCAGCATGAACGTGGGGGATGCTTACGCTGGCGAGTGCGGAGGCAACCGCTATTTTAGTGACGTCACGTCGCTTGAAATTATCTGAAGCTGGAGGGATATCCATATTTGCCATGGTATCAGGGTAATGTGGCGGCGTTAATTTTCCAACTGCATATATCAGGGCATTATTACATGCTTGTTATTACATCGATTTTCACTGGGACTGTCACTTTTCGGTAAAAGACTCGTGATCTTGAGTTAGGGGCTGGAAATACGGCGATGAATAGGCCAAGTTTCCGCTACATTAATGCCCGGAACAGAATCAGGACAAGAATCCATGCATGAGCTCACCGTTCTGCTTTTTACTGATATTGCCGGTTCGGTGGAGTTACAGCAACGTCTTGGAACCGAAGCATACACCAGAGTTATTGCCCGGCATGATGAGCTGATCCATTTGGCCTTTGAACAGTCGGGAACCCCCCCGGTTATCCTTAAGGAGACCGGAGACGGAGTGTTGGCAAAGTTTGGCACCGCAAGCGATGCAGTGAACGCAGCGCTTCGTATCCAGGCATTATTTGCGTATGAAGAATGGCAAGTTGCCAAACTTCAGGTGCGTATTGGCATTCATCTTGGCCAGGTGACTGAGATGCCGGAGGAAATTACCGGGGATCGCCGTGCTGTCGGCATGGCTATCAACCTTGCTTCGCGGGTGATGGACCTTGCCGAACCTGGGCAGATCCTGACCACGCGTTCAGTGTTTGATGATGCTCGGCAGTTCATTTCTGCGCATCCTCCGATCGGCGATGAAACTGTCAGGATACCGGAGCTTCAGTGGCCGGCACACGGGCGTTACTTGTTCAAGGGATACGATTCTCCGCTGGATATATTTGAGGTTGGAGCTGAGGGCATTGCTCCATTCAAGGCTCCTTCGGGAGGTGCGAAGGCGAAACGCGCAGTGATTGCCGATGAGGAGGAAACCCTTGGATGGCGTCCGGGAGCCGGATTGGTTATCCCGCGGCGCAAAGACTGGATAGTGATTCGCAAAATAGGAGCGGGGGGCAGCGGAGAGGTCTGGCTTATTGAGCACAAGACCACAAAAGAACAGCGTGCTTTCAAGTTCTGTTTCGACGCGCAACGACTGCAATCATTCAAACGTGAACTTACCCTGTTCCGTCTGTTGCGTGATGCACTTGGCAGGCGCAAGGATATCGCTTCCTTGTACGAAGTCTCTGTTGAATCGCCACCCTTTTATCTTGAGAGTGAATTTGTAGAGACTGGAAACCTTGCCGAGTGGGCACAATCACAAGGAGGAATACAGGAGGTTTCGATGGCAATTCGGCTCAAATTACTGGCCAGTATCGCGCGCGCGGTTGATGCCGCACATTCAGTGGGGATCATTCATAAGGACATCAAACCTTCCAATATACTGATTGCGATTGAAGCCGGTGAAATTCTGCCACGTCTCACGGATTTCGGCATTGGCCAATTGGCGAGCACCTCTGAAATTCACCGGCTTGACATTACTCAAGCCGGATTTACCGGAGAAATCGATCTCAGCGGAGATTCCACCATTGTCGGGACACAACTCTACCTTCCGCCGGAATATCTCGTTGGTGAGGAACCATCTGTGCAGGGTGATGTGTATGCGCTGGGGATTATCCTCTACCAGCTTGTGACCGGCGATTTGTCGAAGCCATTGGGTTCAGGTTGGCAAAGGGATATCGACGATCAACTGCTGCGTGAGGATATAGAGCGGTGTGTCGACATGGATCCGCGGCGACGCTTTGCAAGTGCGCAAAGTTTAGCTGAGCGCCTCGCCAACCTGGAGGAGAGGCGTGCTGTTGCCAAGGACGATGAGAAACGCCAACTTCTTGCGGTTCGTCGGCGCCAGCTGCTTATCTTGACGGGAGTGGGGATGGTTATCCTCGGTTTCATTGCCGCATTTCTTGGATATGCCTATTTGCAACAGAAGGAACTTGAAGCACAGGCGAGAGCCACTGCCAGGGAGCAGAGTGAACTCAAATCACAGGCGAGAGCCACTGCCAGTGATCTGGATTTCCGTATTGCCGGAAAACTTCTTGCGCAGGATCGTTCCGCTGTTGCCGTAGCCCACCTATCGCGAGCATTGCGCCATAATCCTGACAATTCAGCGGCAACACGCAAACTGATGGCAACGCTTGCCGCACGCAATTTCATGCGGCCAGATCGTGCACCTTTTAATATGGGTGGGCCGGGGCATGTAATCACAGCATACGCGATGGCAGTTTCCCCTGATGGAACAAAGATTGCCACTGTGTATGATTCGGCGACCAAGGTTGGCATATGGGATTTGCGGAGTGGTAAATCTTTAGCTGAGGATCTGGATCCCGGTGGTGGGCGTTGTTATCGGCTGGCTTTTGATTCCTCGGGTGAGACGCTGATTACGAGCAGCCTGGGGGCGTTGAGGTTTTGGGATTCAGATACCGGGAAGCTGGAGAATGAGCGTAAGGCCGGAAAGGCTTTGATGAGCATGGATGGCCGTTACTGGTTACGACAGTTCGGCACGCCGAAATTCTCTCTTTGGGATCTGGAGAATAACGAGGAAATTAAATCATCAATACCTTCGCTGGATCGTGCGCCGCGTGAGTTCATCTTTGCTCCGAACGGGCGGCAGGTCTTGGCACTTAGTATTCATTGGCTGGGGCAGACTTTTGAGCGTGTGGTTTCGCTGCTTGATCTTGATAGGGGGGGGGGAAGCTCTTCTCAATGGAATGAGATCATACGTTTTGAGGATGTCTATACTGTACCGCGGTTATTGCATGCCAGCGCAGATTTTTCCATGATGGCATTAGCATCAGAAGACGGTTCAGTGCAGGTTTGGCGCCTGCCGGATGGAGAATTGTTACAGACTTTTCCTAGGCCAGGTGATCAGGTCAGCACGATGGAGTTTAGCCGTGACGGAGGAAAGCTGGTTATAGGTTACCTGGGCAATTCCGCTCTTATATGGGATATGGCAACAGGCGTCCCGATTGGTGGACCTTTGCATCATGATGGCGGGGTAATAGGAATCTGGATGAGCCCAAATGGAATTAGTGTTGTCACCGGGTCTCTCGACATGACAACCAGGGTATGGGATCTCGGAAGCGGGATTGCACTTACCGAACCAATGCATCACAGCGACACACCGGTGGCTGCGAAGTTTCTTGATGCGGGGCGTCGTCTAATCACTGCTTCTTTTGATGGTAAAGCTTGGTCTTGGGATCTTCAGGGAAGTGGGGCACTTAGTGTCCCGATTGATAGATCCGGTGAGCGTATAGTCGCCGTCTCGGCAAGTGGTAAGCTTTACGGAAAACTCATTGATCCCAGAACCTTGCGGGTATTGAGCATGGTCACGGGGACTACCATTTGCCCGGATATTAGGCATGGTTCAGAGATTCAACTCGCCCAGTTCAGTAAAGATGGCACAAGATTAACGTCTTTTTCTGAGCGGCAGGCGAAAGTCACCGAAGTTACGGATGGGACAATCACTGAGCATGAACTCAGCGACCAGAGTGGAGAAATCATCTGGGCGATCGGCCCGAATGGCAATTGTATTATCACTGCTGCTAATGAACCCGGAGTGCGGCAGGGGACTGGTTTTATGTTGACGAATTTTAGCAATGGCGACGTGCAATCCACCAAGCTCGAGATGAAGCACACGGTTGCTGCAGTGGCGATTCATGGAGATGGAGAGAGGTTGGCAATCGCATCAAGCAGCGGAGGCTGGCTGTATGAGAGGTCAGGTGATGGGAATTATGTCGCTCGTCAATTTGATGCACTTAAGTATGCGATTTCCATGGACTTCAGCAATGATGGATCCCGTCTTTTATGTGGGCGCATTGATTATACCGCGCGTGTTTTTCTTTTTGATAATCAGGAGCTAATAAGTGCTCCATTAAGACATTCCGGACCGGTGGTGGCCGTAGCCTTTGACAAGGATTCCGTTGAAGGAGAACTTGTAGTTACACTCGCGACAAGTTTTGAGGACGAGATGCGTGAACAGTCACTCCAGCTTTGGGATATGGAGACTGAAGAGGCCCTTACCCCTCCAATTAAAATAGAAGGCTCGAGTAAGCACCTGTGGTTGCAGTTTGCTCCGGTGCGGGTTGGCATGGGTAAAGAGGGTCGGCAACTTTCGGTCAACTACAAGGATGGCATGGCTTCTCTTTGGGACGTTTCTCCGTCTTGTGATGGAGAAGCTCCATCATGGATTAGTAATTTGGGCGAGGCGATCGGTGGTATAAAGCTGGGTGATAATGGCAGATTGGTTACGGTTTCTTTCGAGGAGTATGTCAATGCACGGGAGCAGGTTCTGGCGCATGTCAGCGCCGGAGCGTTGGGGGATTGGGCTAAGTGGGTGCTGGCAACACGCTCAGAACGGCCGATTTCCCCTAATTCTCAGGCAGGGATGAGGGAATGGATAGATCACCGGATGAGTTCGAGTAATATTATTGAATTACGTTTAGCTCTCCGTTTATGTCCGGATCATCCCACGATCAGGGCGTTGCTTGCAGAAAAGTTGTTTGTGAAATCACCCGGCTCATCTGAGGCGCAATGGTTTCTTAACTCGGCAAAGCAGTTCTTTGAGGCTCCGGTATTGGAATTGCCTCAGCATGTCAGTGAGCATCAATACAGGCTGGGAAAGGAAGTAATTAAACGGATTGACCGGTGATTTCCCATGCCGGCGTTTCGTTCAGCGGCTCATGAATTAGCCTGCCGTATACGTCAATGGAGCATCATCCGTAGCTGACGAAAGTGGTATGTTACGTTAATGCAGTGAGCCATAGGCGGATTGGCAGGTGTGCCAGGGTATTCCAAAGCAGTGCAACCTATCGCCGGTGATTCCTATTGAACCATTCATAGAGTTCTGGGGTGGCATAAGCAGCAGACCAACTATTATGTCCCACGTGCTTAAGGGTTGTGAAACGGGCCTTCCTGCCACCGGCTTTATGGATTGCCTCGATCATTTCCACTGAGCGGTGATAAGGAACTGCGCCATCCTCGGTTCCGTGGAATGCCCATACAGGAAGATCCTTTAATTTTTCACCATCTTCGGGATTCCCTGCACCGCATATTGGGGCTACGGCAGCGAAAAGTTTGCTATTTTCTGCCGCAATTTTCCAGCAACCGTAGCCACCCATACTCAGCCCGGTCAGATAAATGCGGTTGGTATCGACGGGAAAGCTTTTGATGATATGGCCAAGCAATTCAAGGACACCTGTCATCTGTCCAAGTGAGGTCCAGCGCTGATCGGCTGGGCATTGAGGCGAAATGATGATGTAAGGCAGGTTGTCACCCCTGGCAGCCATGCGGGGAGGACCCCACTTGGCAACGATACTCAATGGTCCGCGGCTTTCGCCACGGCCATGCAGGAACAGAATCACCGGCCATTTCCTCGGTTTTTTAGTATCGATGCCTCCCGGCAAATAAAGCAGATAGGGAATGGTCGTGGCTGATTTCAATTTCAGTGATTGTTCTACCTGGGTGCCGGGCAAGGGTTTTTCAGCAGCAGCAAGAGCAGGTGAAATGATCACCGAGAAAAGTATGGTTTTAAATAACAGGCGCATAATGGTGTGGATTGTTGATCAATGAAGTTACATTGGGCATGGCCTCAGGTCGAGCCGGCCGTTATTCTTATTGTATCGGTGAGGATCCAACTGCCTGCTTTTTTCATTGGCAAAAGCAGTTTATATTGAACTTAAGCCGTTTTTAGTCGTGCCCTTAAAGGCTCGAATCCTATAATACAGGGAAACATTCCCTAATTTCCAACCGCATTTTTTTCTTAATATCCATGAAACTGTATTTCCTTTATTTTATCGTTTTCAGCGTGGCGGTTATATTTGGCGTGCTTACAACTCCCTTGTATTGCGATGAAGCAAAAGATTCATCCGTTGCCGTAATGAAGAAGGCTTTTATCGATGGCACCGGCGAGGGATGGCTTCACCTCAGTGGCAAGGATTTTGTCAATGTTAACTGTGCCGAAAACACCTGGCGATGGGAGGGAGGACATGTCTTCTGCAGCGGCAAACCTGTTGGCGTGGTGCGGATGAAGAACCCGATCAAGAATTTCGAGTTGGTATGTGAGTGGATGCACAAGAAAGACGGGGGCAACTCCGGTGTCTTTGTGTGGGCGAGTCCCGCTTCGATCAAGAACCTGGAAGCCGGGAAGGGGCGATTGCCTCATGGCATTGAAGTGCAGGTTCTGGATTTGGGTTATGCGGAAAAATACACAAAGAAACATAACAAGCCATCGGACTGGTTCACTTCACACGGTGATGTTTTCCCAACCGGACCGGCGAAAATGAAGCCTTTTCCGCCGGTGGCACCCAATGGCAAACGCAGCTTCCCGACCAAAGAACTGACCAGGGGGATCAATCAGTGGAACCATTATTACGTCCGCGCTATCAATGGTGAGGTGCGGCTGTGGGTGAATGGTGAGGAGGTATCCGGGGGCAGTGGGTGTGAGCCTGCGGAAGGGTACCTTTGTCTTGAGAGTGAAGGTTCGCCGGTGGAGTTCAGGAATATCCGTATACGGCCATTGCCGTAACGGTTATCCGGGGTTTTTGCTTTCCTGTTGCCAAAACAGGAGAAATGACTCGAGTACAAAGGTTTGCAGTTCCATTATCAGCCGGGTCCATTCCTTAGATTGGCAGTTACGGGTGGGGCAGGACGTTTTTTCGTTTGCCTCAGTGCTACTTGCAATGTGGCAGGAAGGGTCATTGCCTGGTAGCAACCGGTAGATACGTTCAGTGGTATCTTGTTGTTTCTCTAAGGGAGTAGAGCTTGTGCTTAGTCTACCTGAGAGAGGCAAATGGATTCCTGTCCGGACAGTTTCTTCCCGAGATGGCCGGTAATTTTGGAGATGGCGACTTCCGATGTGAGGCCATGCTTCTCGCGCAACGCAGGAATATTGCCGTGCTCTACAAATTCATCAGGCCATCCTATACGCACTACCGGAGTCTGAATGCCGGCATCGTTAAGGTGTTCAATTACTGCCGCGCCAAAGCCGTTATGCAACACGTGATCCTCGAAACTACAGATTACCTTTACTTTTCGCGCCATGTCCTCAATAGCCTTAGTATCCATGGGCTTGATGAACCTCGGGTTCATCAGAGCGACTGAGTACCCCTTTGCTTCAAGTTTTCTGCGGGTTTCTTCAGCCATTGAGAACAGATGACCAAGGCCGATGAGCCCAACATCGTTGCCATCGGTGACAATTTCAGCTTTGCCGATCCGGAGTAATTCAGGTTGTGATTTTGGTTTTGCTCCGGTGCCCGGCCCACGTGGATAGCGAACGGCGATTGGACCCTCGTTATAACAGGCCATGGTCCATAGCATGTCGATGAACTCTTCTTCGTCTTTAGGCTGCATGAACACGAAGTTTGGAATGTGACGAAGATAACCGATATCGAACAATCCATGATGAGTGGGGCCGTCATCACCGGAGAGTCCTGCGCGATCCATGCAAAGCCGGACAGGGAGATTTTGTATGCCGATATCGTGTATAAGCATATCAACGGCTCTCTGCATGAATGTCGAATAGATGGTCAGAAATGGTTTAATCCCTTGAGTCGCAAGCCCGGATGCAAAAAGTGCAGCATGTTCTTCTGCGATTCCCACATCAAAATACCGAGTTCCAACATCCTTATCATCACGGAAGGCAGAGAGACCGGTGCCTCCCGGCATGGCCGCTGTAATTGCTGCTATCCTGTCATCTTTCTTTGCAAATTCAGTGAGGAATTTTCCGTACAGATCCGAGTATGTAGGTGTTGTGGCCTTGCTGGTTTCACCAGTGTCAATTTTGTATTTCCCGAGGCCGTGAAACTTATCAGGTTTGTCCAGGGCAGGTTTATAGCCACGTCCTTTTTCCGTAATGATGTGCAGGATTACCGGTTCTTTTTGCTGTTTAAGGAACTCAAAGGTCTTGATTAACAGAGGCAGGTCATGCCCGTTGATGGGTCCATAATATCGCAGTCCGAATTCTTCGAAGATAACGCTTGGCACCAGGATATTTTTAGCTCCTTCTTCAACCTTTGCAGCGATCCGGCGGGCATTGCTCCCCATGATTTTTTCGACGAACCTGGCGGCGGTGTCGTGGAGCCCTGAGTAGGCTTTGCTGGTGGCGATCTTATTAAAGTATTTTGCAATGGCGCCAACATTTTTGTCGATTGACCATTTATTGTCGTTAAGGACAACAATGAATGGACTGTTGAGGTTCGAGATATTGTTGAGGGCCTCGAATGTGGGACCGCATGTAAAGGCGGCATCCCCGGCAACGGCAATGACATGTTCGTTCCCTTTCTTGAGGTCACGGGCAGCAGCGATACCAAGGCCAGCGGAGAGCGCGGTCCCGGCATGTCCAGCCCCATAACAATCGTGTTCACTCTCGGTGCGCAGAAGGAAGCCGTTGAGGCCTTTATATTGGCGGATGCTATTAATTTTATCCCAGCGCCCAGTGAGCATTTTATGGACATATCCCTGATGGGAGACATCGAATATGAATTTGTCCTCAGGCGAGTTGAAGACCCTGTGCAGCGCGATTGTAAGTTCGACAACGCCCAGGTTTGGGCCGAGGTGTCCCCCGGTTTCCGAAAGTTTTTCAATAAGATCACAGCGAATCTTAGCTGCGAGAGTTACAAGGTCTTTAGCGGGGAGTGCCTTAACCTCTTCCGGACTGCGGATGTCGGGCAACAGGACGGGTTTAGAGGAGTTGGATTCCTTCATTTGGTTTTTGCCCTGAGGGTGTGGGTTCTTCGGGATTTTCCTGTTCGATTTCTTGCATTTGTGCATTGTCCTCATCGAGGGGGGCAAGAGAATTCTCACCGGCGTCCAGCTCCTTGTTTATTTTATCCACTCTTGCCCGTGCGTTATCAATACGCTCTCGGCATAATTTCAAGAGTTGGGTGCCTTCCTCGTAATCTTTTAACAGGTCATCAAGCGGAATGCGTTCGGTTTCCATGCGTCCTATAATGCTTTCGAGACGTTCTACAGCGTCTTCGAAACGAAGGTCTTGTTTTGGGGAAGCTTTCTTTTTGCGAGGCATGATGGATTGATCCGCATTCAATGAGGCACGATAGCATTGCCACATAAGCACGAAAGTGATCTTTATAGCATCAATGATGAGGCTCTTTCGGAACGGTCATTCCCCTGGATCTTCAAAATAGAAAAACCCCCTGGCAACAATGGCGGAATTGAGCCTGGTGAAATCCATATTTTTCATTGAGTTGATCATGATTTCACCGGCTTGAGTCCATTGTTTTGCCTGCTTCTCCCGCAGGCCAGCAAACGCTATTGTGTGGCCGGCAATCAGTGGTGCCCAATCCCGATCTTGCCCATATACCATTTTGAGCAGCGATTCGTTTGATGATTTCCGGGTTAGGAGCACACCTGAGAGGGGTTGTCCATTCTGTGCAGTTAAATGTTGGATTTCAAGCATCTGCTGAGGAGTTGCTGGCAACCATAATGACGATCTGTCAGCATACCAGGCGACATGCGAGGGATCGTCTGAGACCACTATTCCTGCAGGATCGACTTCGTCGCGGATATAGGATATTTGCAGCGCCTGGGTACTCAAATCCTTATTGCGAAATGAGTAGCGAATACCGGGAATGAGACCAAGGATCATTGGCATGCTACTGAGGAAAATTGCGATTATCAGGTGACCGTTGATGATCAATGGCATATTTGAGGAGAATCCCAGACGACCCCATAGTATTGAGAGGAATGCCAGTCCGTATGCTGTCATTAGCGGGATAAACAACATATGCAATTGATTGGCATCGTAGGTCTGCCCAGGCAAACCAAAGAGTGCCATTCCCATCACTGCAAATATCCACATTGCCAGAATACACCAACGAAAGTCTGCTATTACACGACGCTTGAAGGGATGCAGCAGAGACAGAAAGAACAGCGGGGCAACGGCAATGGAACCCAGGAAGGCGTATAGACCGTTCAACTGATTGATTGATGTGTTAATGATTTTTGTGTAGAAGCCATTACCGAAGATGTTTTGCTCCGGCGACTCGTAGCTACGAAAAATATATTCTTCCCCAACGCTCATCCCGCCAAGTACTGAATAGTATCCGGAGCCCAGGGGGGTTCCTGTTATCTTGATGTTGCGGATTGCCCAGGGCGAAACAATCATCAGAAAGGTCAACAGCATAAGGATTGTGGCAACACCGCGTGGCTTGAAATATAACGCGGTAAAGATGAGCAATCCAACGAAGGGCCAGATTGCAAGCCAGTGAGCGAGTGCCAACAGCCCGAAACATCCTGCACAGAGGATAAGCCAGAGTAGCGGCTTGCGACCATTGATTTGAGATTGGAGGGCTTTAAACAGAAAGTAACTGGCACAGGTGAACAGAAACAGCATTAACATTTGAGGCAGCCCGGATTGTGAGAATTGCCATAGCATTTCGCAAAGCAGCATAAGCAGGGCGGTGACGGTCCCGATTTTGGAATCAAAAATCTCCGTTATCAGCAGGTATGTCATGCCTATTGAAAACAGCAGGAACATAATGGAGACACCTGCTATGACACGGTCGAGAGGATATACGGTTTCCTTGCGATCCCACTCAAAATTATCCTTAGAGAAATTCAGGGCGATGGAGTTAAGCAGTGGATTGAGGGGGGCGTGGTAGGTGTCATGGAAACCGGTAAGCGAAACATTGTCACTGTGCTCCAGGGATTGGCGCAGAGACAGGGGACGGATCATCTTCGACTGGAAGCCATTTCCACGCGCTATTTCCCGCGCTATTTGCGCTTGTTCCAAGCCTTTTTCATGATTTAAGCCGCGGAATCCTGGTGACAGGTAGAAAAATGTCAACCCAATGAGCAACAGCAGAAATAGCGCATAACGAATGATGATAACTGCACTCAATTCACCATTTGATGAGGAAAAGATATTTCTTAAGGACATAATCGTTAAAGTAACAGTCTGTCAAAGGAGAGGCAAATCAAGCCTCATGTGAGGGTAACAATTGGGTTAGACCGTTGACTTTCAGCACGCAGCGTTTCCTTTGAGCTTACGTTGCAGGGTACGACGGCTGATACCGAGCAGTTTTGCTGCCTCGGTTTTATTGTTGCGCGTGTGGGCGAGCGCTTCTCCTATCAGCTGTTGTTCGGCACGTGACAGGTCGAATTGTTCCCCGGGCATATTACCGGCATCAGTTCGTGCGGAGGCGGGTAAAGAAGAACCTTCACGCAATACCGCCGGCAGATGACGCAGTGTGATTTTTGAACCGTTGCTCATGACTACACCGTGTTCAATCGCTGTGCGTAACTCGCGCACATTTCCCGGCCAGTTGTGGGCAATCAACGCGCGCATCACTTCACTTGAGAGCTCGTTGACCGGTTTGCCGTTTTCTTCTGCCAGTTCTTTTAAAAAAGTATTGGCGAGCAGGGCTATGTCCTCTGTTCTTTCGCGCAGGGGTGGTAAAGTAATACGGACAACATTAAGGCGGTAAAAAAGATCTTCACGGAATTCACCGGTTGCCACCAGTGCCTGTATATCCCTGTTAGTGGCGGCTAGCAGGCGAACATCGATCTTGATCGATTGATTGCCGCCGACCCGCTCGATTGTCCGTTCTCCCAGCACACGCAACAGTTTCACTTGGGTGGAAGTGTCGATTTCCCCGATCTCGTCAAGAAACAGGGTGCCTCCGTCAGCCTGCTCAAAACGCCCGATGCGTTTTTCAGTGGCACCCGTGAAAGCACCTCGTTCATGCCCGAAAAGCTCACTCTCAAGAAGCTGTGGGGAAAGGGCGGCACAGTGCACAGTAACGAGTTTTGATTTTGGCCTGCCGCTCAGGTTGTGAATGGCTTTTACAACGAGTTCTTTTCCGGTGCCGTTTTCTCCGTCAATGAGCACAGTTGCCCTGGACGGGGCAACCTGCTCGATAGTTTCGAATACAGGCTGCATTGCAGGTGATTTTCCAAGGATGTTAGAGACTGTAAATTCTTTTTCTACCTGTTTCTTGAGTTGTGCATTCTCTTCTTGCAGGGAGCGTGTGGAAATTGCGCGTTTGATAAGGATTTCGAGCTCATCAATGTTAAGCGGCTTGGTGACAAAGTGATATGCCCCGCGTTTCATCGCTGCGACTGCGGTATCGACCGAACCGTAGGCAGTCATCATAATACATACTGGCCTGGAGGGAAGTTCAAGAGCCTTGTCGATGAGTTCCATGCCGTCATCCGCACCAATCCGGAGATCAGTTACCAGGACATCGACAGTCTCGTTCTTGAGCACATCCATGGCACCCTTGATATCGGCGGCGATGTAAATATCGAATTCTTCCTCAAGTGACAGGCGCAGCCCCTCGCGGGTATTTTTTTCGTCATCGACGATGAGTATAGTATTCATATTTAATGAATTACCGGCAGGTTACCGGCTTCCGGAGTCGGGTAAAAGGCGTGCTGACCGGGAGAAACGCGGCAGGAAAAGCGTCACGGTTGTACCTTTGTCCTCCTCACTGGAGAGTTTAATTTGGCCGCCGTGTTCACGGATAATGCGGCGGATGATCAGCAACCCGAGGCCGGTTCCAGATTTCTTTGTAGTAAAGTAAGGCTGGAAGACATTGGACATGTTTTCAGCTGAAATGCCGTTTCCGCTGTCGGTGAAACTGACGGTAACGTATTCGTCAGTGAGGTCGCTGTGGACAACGATTGAACCACCCGGCGGCGTGGCGTGAGTGGCGTTCTTTACGACATTGTAGACAGCCTGCTTTATCTGATCAGGGTCGAGTTGCAGGGGTGGCAGCGCTGAGTGTAGTTCGAGGGTCAGTTGCAGTCCTCGGTCATTAAGTTCCGGTTCAAGAAAACGCATCGATTCCTTCACCAGTTCATTGATGTCAGTTGGCTCGATCCTGGGTTGAGAGGGACGGATTGCCTTTAGAAACTGGTCAATGATATGGTCAAGGCGCTTGACTTCAACTGTTGAAATGTCGATCAGTTCGCGCAGTTCCGCCTCGTAAAGTTCAGGAACCGCTTTTTTCAATTTCCGCTCCAGGAGTTGCAGGTGAATATTCATTGAGTTAAGCGGATTTCCTATTTCATGTGCCACGCCTGCGGCCAGCATCGTGAGTGCCCCGGCCCGCTCGGATTCAAGCTTTTCCTCCTCCCCCTGGCGTGATTCGGTGATGTCGCGTACCAGCATGACATATGCGGTGCTCTCCGGTTCGCCTTTTTGTTCAACCGGCTTGATGTAGAAATTGAGGTATCGGTTCTCGGGATAGAATACTTCAAGATCACGTGATACTGTTCCATGTTCGCCGGAGATCAGGGCACTCCAATCCAGGCCGCGCACTTTTTCCCCGATGTGTGTTCCTGTGGCTTCATCGGGATTGAGGCCAAACAACCTGCATGCACCGCGGTTGATGTAGCGGATGGTACCGGTTGCATCAGCGACAATAACGCCCTCCTGCAGTGCATCGAAAATGCTCTTGAAGAAACCGCGTTCTTCGGACAGGCGATTGAGGAATGCCTGCACTTCTCCCGGCTCAACGCGATCAACACGTTCGATTAGCTTGTCAACAAAGCGAGATTTCATCAGGATTGTCGGTGATGAATCAGGAGGATGTAAAAATTGTATTGTGCACGTTTCCGAATGTTGAAAAAGCGCGACAAATTGGCACAGTACTGGTCGCAACACAACTTGCTGCCTGTGTCAATTTGATCCCAGCAATCCAGTCGATCTACTGTTGGGAAGGGAAAGTTGAGGAACAGGAGGAAGTATTGGCACTTTTTAAGACAACCATGGCACGATATTCCGAATTACAGCAGGTGGTAGCCGAGATGCACCCGTATGAGATACCGGAACTGGTTGTTCTGGATCTGGCTGCCGGCCTGCCGGCCTACCTGCAATGGGTGTTGTCATCAACGCAACCCGTGGAGGGCGCATGAGCTTTTCTCCCGGTGGCTTGCAGGGCAGGAGGCCTTAGCCGCGTGGATGGAACTTACGATGCACTTCCTTCAGGCGCCGTTCGTCCACATGGGTGTAGATTTGCGTGGTGCTGATATCTGCATGCCCGAGCATTTCCTGAATAATGCGCAGATCGGCTCCGCCACTGAGCAGATGTGTTGCAAAACTGTGCCGCAACTGATGAGGATGCACGGAATTTCCAAGGCCCGCACGCTTAGCGCGTTCACGCACGATTTGCCAGATGCGTGAGGCACTGAGCTTTGTGCCCCGCACTGAAATGAAGATGTGACTGGATGTCTTTGGCTTGACCAGCTTAGGCCTCCCGCTTTGCAGATAATGCTCGATTGTTTGACGCGCTCTTTTGCCGACGGGGATAACGCGCGTCTTGTTGCCCTTGCCGGTCACACGGATAAATCCCTCTTCGAGATACATGTTTTCAAGCAGCGCGTTGATGATCTCGGAAAGTCGCAAACCACTGGCATAGAGTAACTCGAGAATTGCCCTGTCACGCATGCCGAGGGGAGTGTCCGTGCCTATTGACTCCAGGAGAAGCTCGACTTCATTTTCATTCAGGGTCTTTGGCAGCATTCGATCCGGGCGCGGTGTAGGAAGGTCGTCGGCGATGTTGGCGGCAATGAAACCCTTGCCGGCAAGATGGCGGAAGAATATTTTAAGAATGACGATTATTTGCCTGATGCTTGACGCGGCGAGACCGTTACCTTTGCGCTCGGATAGGTATTCTGATAGTTGCTCGATAGTACAGTCTTCCGGACGCGTTGATGCGCGCCTGGCGCCCGCCCATTCAGCGAAGGTTTCCAGATTGCGACGCACGAGTATCTGGTAATTGGCCGAGAGGCCGCGCTCGGTCGCCAAGTACATGATAAAGAGATCGATTGCCGACTCCATTTCAGTTGAGACGTTCAAGTTCCTGAACCTCGATTCAAAATGGGGTGTTGTCGCCATCGAAAAGCGGGGTGAAGTGACTGTAATTTCTTGCCTGCCAAGGTGAGCAAGCTCCTGCGAGCGTGTGCCGGCTATATCGGGGGCGGTTCTGACTTAGTGATGCGCGCGGCTGGCCTTGAGAGTTGTCTTGATGGTTTTGAGCAATAGGCCCAGGGCGGGTTCGAGCATGGTTCCGTGGTTGAAGCCATCCAGTTCGTAGAGTTTGGTGCGGGTGTGTTTGGCAACTTTCATCATTCGCGCGAGGTAGGCGTTTTCTTCATAACGGCCCAGTAATTCCAGTTCCCTGTCACCTGTAATAAGGATGAGTTGAGGTGCACCCGCGCGAACGTGATAGAGCGGTGCGAAACGATCAATGAACGGTTGTTGTTTGGGAATGCCTCTCTCTTCACGGGGCGTGAAGTGGGTTATGGTGTGGCCACTGACGGGGATCAGGCCGGCAATGCGGTCGGCATCGATCTCGTGGGCGGCGAGATAGCTTTTGTCGAGACCGACCATGCTTGTAAGGTAACCGCCTGCAGAATGCCCGGAGATAAATATCCGATCTGCATTACCGCCGTATTTTGTGATGTTGCGGAATGTCCACGCGACTGCTGCAGCGGCGTCTTCAATGTAAGCGGGACATTTTACCTTTGGAAATAACCGATAGTTTACCGCCACCACGGCAATACCCTTGTTTTTCAGGAGGGCAGGAATTGATTTATCTCCACCGCGCAAACCGCCGCCGTGAAACCAGACAACCGTGGCAAAATCCTTTGCCTTGGCAGGATGATATATATCAAGCCTGCAGCGTTCCCGCATGTAGTCGTCCCAGCCTGTTGAGGATGCATTGCGATAGGGAAGGTTCTCAACCAGATTGTAGTCAGCGGCGATAGCCGATTGGGAGAGTTGGGTAGCAATTTTAATGAAGAGAAACACGGTCAGGAGTGGTAATTTTCTCCGGAGCCGGTGAATTTTTCGCGCAGTCATCGTCATGAAACTGTAAAATACGGCTACAAAATCAATCTTGTCTGATATTTCTGTCCACGCAGGTGGATCCAAGACTCTTTGAGGCCAGCATGAGGTTGGTGTCACGGCGGTGAATATGCCTCCCGGCTTAGAAAATTACTTTCGCCGCCGGGTTGGCGTAATATAGTCCCCGCCCGTGCATTACGACTGCCGCCGATGCCAAAAGTATATATCAAGACCTATGGTTGCCAGATGAACGAGCGTGACTCGGCTCAGGTTGCCCGGATGTTGACTGACAGAGGTTACCTGATGACCGGAGATCAGGCTGAGGCAGATGTGGTGTTAATAAACACTTGCTCAGTGCGTGACATGGCCGAGCAAAAAGCCCTTAACAAGATGAGTTCCATGCTGCATATGCGCAAAACCCGTCCGCATATGGTCTATGGATTCATGGGATGCATGGCGCAGAGTCGTGGGGGTGAACTCATTGATAGCGGAGCTGATCTGGTGGTGGGCACGCAGAAATATCACCGCGTGGCTGATTATGTCTCGGAGATTCTCCAGGCCAGGGCGGATGTCCGCATGGAGGATTTGCGCACTTCAATTGTCGATACGGAAGAGGAGGCTGGTTCGCAGAATACGATTCGAGATGGTGCGGCGGCGGAGAATGCGGCAACTGCCTTTGTCTCGATCATGCAGGGGTGTAACATGAAGTGCTCGTTCTGTATTGTTCCTTATACGCGCGGCGCTGAACGCGGTCGACCGATTGCCGATATTGTTGATGAAGTGGAGCGGCTGGCCGCCGCCGGGGTGCGTGAGGTGACTTTACTGGGACAAATTGTCAACCTGTACGGTCACCATGAATTTCCCGTCGTCGATGGCAAGAGCCCATTTGTGCAACTGCTTGAGAAGGTTGCGGCTGTGGGAGGAATTGAACGGGTGCGCTTCACATCCCCTCATCCTGTGGGTTACAAGCAGGATTTAATCGATGCTTTTGGTGTGATACCCGAGCTTGTTGAACATGTGCATTTCCCGGTGCAGTCCGGTTCGGACAAGATCCTCAAAGCGATGCGCCGTCCCTACACGAGTAAAAAGTTTGAGGACTTGTGTGCGCGGATGCGTGCGGTGAAGCCCGGAATTGCCATAACCACTGATGTTATTGTGGGGTTTCCCGGGGAGGGGGATAATGAGTATGCCGAGACTCGCGCTCTTTGTGAGCGTGTTCGTTTTGATAACGCTTTTGTTTTCCGTTACTCAAAGCGCAGGGGAACGCCGGCGGCTGAGATGGAGGAGTCCATCCAGGTTTCTGAGCGGATTAAAGTGCAGCGCAATCAGGATTTGTTGGCAGTTGTCGATGGTATCGGCACGGAGAAGAACATGGCTCTGGTGGGAACCCGTCAGCAGGTGTTGTGTGAGGGGCCGAGCAAGCGCAAGGCTGAACGACTTACCGGGCGCACCCGCACCAACAAAATCGTCATTTTTGACGGCAAGCGTGAACAGCTGGCCGGAAAGGTGTTTGATGTGGACATTGAACACTGCACTGGCCATGTGCTGTATGGCGATCCCGTGCTAGATTAAAGCCCATGACCCGTCACCTCTATTGCGATTTCCTGAGCTTGCAGGCAGTTGGCCTGATTATCGGTTGCCTGTTGATCATCACGCATGCCCTGGCGCTTTTGAAACCGGTGATGATGCAGGATTTCCTCAGGCAATTGCCCCGTCACCGGCAAATCGGCATCGCGATTTTAGCAATCGATTTCATCTGGGCTTTTTGGCTTATCGGGAACATTGACCTAGGGGAATTTTATACATGGGAAACGCCGATTCGCTTTATTTTGCCTGTTTGTTTCGTGCTGTTCATTGTCTATGTGGAGGAATTTCTCACTGTCCGCGCTGCCGGGATCTTTTTTCTACTGCTGGCCTGTCCTGTGCTTGATGTGGCTTTTCTCCAAGATCCGTCAACCCGGTTATTGCTGCCATTGCTTGCTTATATCTGGATTTTGCTGGCACTTTTCTGGATCGGGATGCCTTACCTGATGCGTGATCAGATCACTTGGGTGAGCCGCAGTAGTGGTCGCTGGCGCATTTTTTCCGGAGCGGGACTGGCCTATGGTGTCGCCTTGCTGGTTTGTGCCGTGGCGTTCTGGGGAGATAAGGGGTCATAAGCAAACAAATGCGCATATATGACATTCACCTGTTGCAACCGGTGAAGTGATTGCGAGGAATCGCAGGATACACGGCGGAGCCGGATAAATTTGCTGAAATTATCGGGGTATGGGGTTTCTTTTGCACCCCATGGGCAAGATACTCGTTATTCGTGGAGGTGCGATCGGTGATTTTATCCTGACACTGCCGGCCGTTTCGCTCTTGAGGCGTGACCTTCCGGGTGCGTGTATCGAGATGCTTGGCTACCGGCCGATTGTTGACCTGGCGGATGTCGCAGGTTTCGCAGATTCGGTGCGATCAATGGAACACGGCTCGCTCGCCGGCTTTTTCGCACCTGACACTGATCTGGATAATCAATGGTGTGATTATTTTTCAGGTTTTGACCTCGTCGTGAGCTATCTCCATGATAACAATGGTTATTTCCGGGGCAACCTTGAGCGGGCCGGGGTGAAGGCGCTGCTTGAGGGGATTTCCAGGGTTGATCCCTCTACCGGCGAACATGCGGCATGCCAATTGGCAAGGGTGCTGGAGAACATTGCACTTTTCCTTGATGATCCGGCCCCGGTGATCACTCTGCCCAGCACGGGGGAGGCAATCATCGAGAATGGTGTTGCGATCCACCCGGGAAGTGGCGGAGTTGCCAAAAACTGGCGATTGGAAGACTGGATCCGGATTGGTGAGGCGATTGCGCGGCATGAAAACGGCTCTCAGATATTACTGGTGACCGGTGAAGCGGAGGAGGAGAAACATGCGGAGTTGTCGGCGGCGTGGTGCTCTTCCGGTGTCAGTTTTCAACATGCGCACAGCTGGCCATTACCCCGTTTGGGGGATGCACTATCGAAATGTCGTCTTTTTCTCGGGCATGACAGCGGTATTTCTCACCTGGCTGCAGCGCTTGGCATTCCATGCCTGTTGCTCTTTGGCCCTACCGACCCGGCCGTCTGGGCGCCGGCGAATACCGGGGTGGAGGTGTTGCGCAGTGAGACCGGGAAGATGGGTGATATTACATATCGGGATGTTATCAGCAGGGTGTCCGCATTTTTAAAATGTTTGTAGCTTTGCTTGTAAGTCACCCTTTATTTGTTATTTAATCTGCTATATGTCTGAGCGATTCCTCACATTTTTGTTTTTTGGCGCACCTGGGAGCGGTAAGGGAACCCAGGGGCGGGTGCTCGGTCAGATACCGCGTTTCTATCACTGTGCCTGTGGTGAGGTGTTCCGTTCCCTGGATACCCGCACTGACCTAGGGAAGGAATTTGTGGACTATTCAAGCCGGGGGGAATTGGTGCCTGATGATATCACGGTAAAGCTGTGGCGGGCTGCCATTGACGCCAAGGTTGATTCCCATGCGTTCAAGCCTGACATCGACTTTCTTGTCCTTGATGGGATTCCCCGCAATATCGAGCAGGCCAGGCTCATGGATGAGCATTGCGAGATTGCCCAGGTGTTCCATCTCAGCTGTCCCGAACGCGAAGAATTGATGCGCCGTATCCGTAAGCGGGCACTTAAGGAGAACCGTCTTGATGATGCTTCTGATGCAGTTATTGAGAATCGGATGCGTCAGTATGAGGAGGAGACCAAGCAGTTACTTGATTATTATTCTCCGGAACTCCTGACCAACATAAATGCCCAGCAGCCGCCCATTAAAGTTCTTCAGGATATCATATATACCGTCACTTCGTTGCGGGTCTGGCAGGCGACTGCAGACGAGGTGTATTAAGTGATAGGTTTAGTTCAGATCATGAAGAAGGTTGAAGTGGAGTGAAGGTTGTATTTTTCGGGACAGGTGACATCGGCTTACCCAGCCTTGAGGCACTTTTTGCCTCTGCCGGGCATGAGTTGCTTGCCGTGTTTACCCAGCCGGATAAACCGTTCGGCAGGGCAGGTGAGCTGAAGGTGCCGGGGCCAAAGCTTTTTGCCGGGCAGAATGGCATCGCGATACATCAACCTGCAAATATGCGTGATATTGACAGCGTGGAGATTCTCCGCAGTTATGCACCGGATATTATCGTGGTTGTCGCCTATGGCCAGATCCTGCCAAAGCAGGTGTTGGAGCTTCCCTCAAGTGCCTGCTTGAACCTGCATGCATCGATATTGCCTTCATATCGTGGAGCAGCCCCGATACAGGCGGCTATTCTTGCTGGTGAGAGGGAAAGTGGAATGACGGTGATGTATATGGATGAGGGACTTGATACCGGAGATATCCTCTTGGTGCATAAACTTGAGCTTGCTACTGAGGAAACCGGCGGGTCATTGCATGATCGCCTGGCTGAGATTGGCCCCTTGGCCCTGATGGAGGCATTGACCCTGCTGGAGGATGGGCCGGCCCCGCGAATCGTTCAGGATCACGGCGCGGCAAGCCATATGGGGAAATTAAAGCGTGGGGATGGGGCAATTGACTGGCACCTGAGCGCCGGGAGAATTGATCGGCAAATACGTGCTTTTGATCCCTGGCCGGGTAGTTTTACCGGGTTGAAGGATGGCACTGCCACAAAGATTTTTCCTCCCGTTGAACTCTTGCCGGGCACATCTGCTCCACCGGGTGAGATCATTGAGGCCAATAGGCAGGGTATTATCGTTGGCTGCGGAGAAGGTGCCCTGCGGATCCTGGAGATTCAGCCTGCGGGCAGCCGGAGGATGCCGGTTGTGGATTTCCTGGCAGGCCGGAAACTACAGGCGGGGGATATTTTAACAGGCTGCAGTTAAGGAAATAGCTTTCCAATTCACCGGGTTTGTTGTTTTCTTGGACAAGCTTTTGCCATACAAATATGTCCGATCCAATTCTCCGGCGAAATTTCAAACGCGTTGTCCTGAAGTTAAGCGGTGAGGCGCTGCGTGAACCGGGCAGTCATGATAATATCTCCCCGGAGATTGTTGAGGCCATGGCTGAGCAGATCAAGCTTGCGCATCAGGCCGGCATTGAGATCGGAGTGGTGGTGGGCGGTGGAAATTTCTGGCGCGGCATTAGTGCCAGCAACAGGGGAATGGAGCGCGCAACAGCCGATTACATGGGGATGCTGGCCACGGTGATGAATTCTCTCGCCCTGCAAAGCATGCTGGAGGACATGGGAGTCCCGACACGGGTGCAGACCGCCATAGAGATGAAGAATGTTGCGGAGCCTTTTATCCGCCGGGTAGCAATGCGTCATTTGGAGCTGGGCAGGGTTGTTATATTCGGCGCCGGTACCGGCAACCCGTTTTTCACGACTGATACCACGGCAGCCCTGCGCGCGAGTGAAATTGGTGCTGACGTGGTTCTCAAGGGAACCAAGGTTGACGGAATCTACGATGCGGATCCGGCAGAGAACGATGATGCCAGGCGTTATGAACGCGTGACGTTCCAGGAATGCCTGGAAAAGCGCCTCAAGGTACTTGATTCCACCGCGTTCAGCTTGTGCATGGATAACTCCAAGCCAATCATTGTCTTTAACATGAAAGTGCAGGATAATATTCGCAGGGCACTGATCGGGGAGCCGGTCGGCACACTGGTAACTTCGGAGGAATGTGAGTAGTATGCCTGTTAATGGTCATTAGAACCCCGACTCATCAAGATCAATGAATCAAGAATCACTGAGCACTGATACACAGGAGGCCATGAGAAAGGCCGTTGAATACACCTTGCACGAGTTTTCCAGTATACGCACCGGAAAGGCATCGCCGGCATTGGTGGAGAACATTGATGTCCAGGTGCAGTCATACGGATCGACAATGAAACTTAAGCAGCTGGCGGTCATATCTTCTCCGGAACCCCGCCTGCTGATGATTTCTCCCTTTGATCCCTCAACAGTGCAGGATATAGAGCGCGGACTTAAGGAATCAAAGCTGGGAATAAATCCCGCGGTTGACGGTAAGACGATACGGTTGCCGATTCCTGAGCTTTCCGAGGAACGTCGTATGGACTTGGCTAAGTTGGTTAAGCAAATGGCGGAGGAAGGGCGTGTGCGTGTGCGTGCTGCACGCAAGCATGGGATGGACGGGGCGAAATTGCTCAAGTCGGATAATTCGATTACCGAGGACCAGCAGAGAGACCTGGAAAATGAAATTCAGCAATGGACTGACAAGTTCGTCAAAGAAATTGACGAGCATGTCGAGCACAAGGAAAAAGAGATAATGACCGTTTAGTCCGCCCTGGCGCGCACGTTGACTCAATAACCCCTTTCTCGAATGAGAATGCGGTGGTTTCTTTCATTACTGGCCTTTTATACCACTGGCGACAATGCCAATATAAAAGAACCGCGAGTTGCCGCGTAGCTTGACGGGACCGGGCGATGAAACTAAACCACGAATTTCTATTTCGCGAATTCCACGAATTAATCAGCGTGATTGCGGTACGTTATTGAAGCGGGAATCAGTTTCCCAGGCCTCGTGGCGTGCCTGTGGCAGGTTGCTGAGACCGCTATCGAGACCTGATCCGTCCCAATTACCGACTTGCGTGGCCTCGCAGCCGGAGAAGGCAGTGGCGACAAATATAAGCAGTGCGGATGCTGGAAGAATAGTGTGGAGAAGTTTCCTGATCATCGTCGTTTCGCGGTGGTTAGCCTGCCATTGGTGATGCCTCCGAGACAATAAAGAGGGGAGACTCTACTCGCCTATATTCTTGAAGATGACTGCATCACCCTGTTGCACGGCACCACTGATGTTTTTCTGGTTAATGTCCGCAACAGTCAGTCCAGGTTGGATTGACACTATTTTTAGGGTGGCAATGCGCTTTTCGCCACGCTTGACGATTAACTCTGAATCATTTTCCACCCCCTGGTCCTTGCCAATGTTTACGACAACAAATCCCCAATCCTTGTTCACGGCACTGACAGCGCCAACAAGGGCATTGCGGGTAATAGCTGTAAGGCGGTCAGCCTGCACCTGTTTTGCTTTTTCAATGCGGGACTGATTTGAGGCCACTTTTTTGCTTACGATATCGATCTCAGCCAATTTTGCAGCGAGTTCCTGCTTGGCATCATCGAGATCACTTTCAAATTGCTTGAGAGTATCGGCGACATTCTCCAGGGTCACGCCCGGGAATTGTGCCTTCATTGTCTCGACTGCTTTCTTGGCTTCGGCAATTTCCTCATCGATCGGTTTCATTGTGCCTTCGAGGGTGCCGATTTCCGAATTGAGCTTGGTGATATCCAGGTCGGCCTGTTCAAGATCGGCTGTATGTTGGGCGAGTTCCCCTTCGGTTTTCATCCGCAGTTCGAAGGACGTGACCAGCTTGGGATCCAATTCTTCATCAAATTCCTTAAGCAGGGCATCAATCTGGATATTTGTCGCCAGGCGATCTTTGCGATCCTTGATATAGTTCTCGCGATTTTGCCAGCTCAATACGGAGCAGGCAATGAGTGCGGCTGCTGTAATGATAAGAAAGAGTTTCGTCATGATTTTCTAGGTAAGGTTTACGGAACGGGTTCTTTGCTACACCTTTTAGTTGCCAAGCCCGAAAGGATCATCAGCGGCCGGGGCAGCCGGGGCGGGATCAGGTGCAAAAGGATCATCTCCGGCAGGAGGTTTGTTTGCCGGTGCGACCGGAACGGGTGCAAGCTTAGCGGCAGCGGCAGCGGCAGCTCTTTTTTCAGGATCCCATTTGGTGAAAGAGTTGATTTTCACCTGGTCGCCCGGAGCGAGGGCCTCGCCTTCGGTGACTGAGAGAATGTCACAGATGCTAAAGTTTGGCTCAAGGTTGGTGATCCTGAGGGTTCCGATGAGATCATCCTCACGCTTGACGTCAAGCTTTGTGCGGGCATTAACACCATGATTCGCCCCGGCGTTGATGATTACAAAACCCCAGCTTCCGTAGGTCGCTGCGATGTTGGCTTCGATTACAACCATTTCACCGGCGCGCTGCATGGATACTTTCTCTTTGTAGGCGGCGATGGTTTTTTCTGTCTCCACGCGGGTTAGCACGATTTTCTTGAAGCTCTCTTTTCCGATCAGGATTTCCTGCTGGACGGTTGCCATCTCGGCCTGAAGGTTTTCACTTTTTTCAACGAGGTCCTTAATCTCGCCAATTTCGGCGACATCTTTCCTTAACTTGTCCAGTTTAACCTGTTTCTCGGCGATCAGCTGCTCAAGCTGCCTCTTGTCTTCTTCCAGTTGAGCCTCCTTTGCCTGTGCGGCAAGGCTCTTTTTTTCTTCCTCGTTCCTCTCGCCGGTAACCCGGGTAATTTCTTCTTCTGTCTCCTGCTGGCGTGCAACTATATTGGCGCGGTGGTCCTGTGTATCAGCCAGGTTTGTCTTGGCGCGCTCAAGGAGCGTTACTTCCCTTTCGATGTCTTTTTGGTTAAGATATCGAAAGATTGAGGCGGCGATCGCGAGCAGGATTACAAGTATGGTCAGTGACTTCCACATGGCGGTAGGGCAGGTCTTGGCTGGGAGAGGTTGGAGATGTTGGTTGGTTTGATTGTATTAATCAGCTAATTATTAGTGATATTAGCAGGAAAAAACAACCATAAAGACCGGATGGAAGGTTGTTTTTCGCAGTAAAATGCTGAGCTGAGTGGGATTGTGGTCTCATTCAGTCCCTTCCGGCAAGAGACATCAGGATCTGCAGTATGTACCAGAAAAGCAGAGCAACGCCTGCAAAAAGTGTCAATGCAGCGGCAACATGCTGGTCAGTGCGGTAGTGATGGATGATATTTGAGGTGCTGTGGAGGATGGAGGCCGAGGCAAAAACCGCCATTGCACCTGAGAAGATGAGGCCGAGGCCGAAACCAAAGACGATGCTGGCAACAATGATGCCCAGTGCCACAAAACCGCCTATTGTCAGGATGCCGCCGAGAAAGGAGAAATCCTTTTTTGATATGAAGGCGGTCGCCGTGATTCCAGCCACCATGACGGAGGTGATGAGCCCGGCCTTGGCCACCAGCCCACTGCCATCAGGCATATAATTGAGCGCAATATAAATGATCGGCAGGAAAATAATTGCCTCGGCGACGGTGAAAATTCCGAGACCGGCATACTGCATTGCCCTTGAGGAATCCGACATTGCCCATTTGTTGGCAATGAAGGAAATGGCCATGAATGCCCCGAGGACCAGCAACCATCCCATGCCACCGGTCATCTTGAGGATAATGGGTTCAATGCCGGGCAGATTCAGGAGCATCGCCTCAATAACAATGAACGCCGTTATTGCTCCCGCCAGATGGAAATAGGTTTGCCTGATGAACTGTGCGCGCACCGAGGGCTCCGCCCTGGCAACAACATAAGGGTTTGCGTATCCTGTGGTCATGATTGGCTTTCGCTTGGGTCGACGGTTTGCTGGACTGTTTAGGACAGTGCTGACCTCCTGAATGTAAGCGTGCAGGGTAATAGTGAAAGAGCAGGCTGGCAAGGGCTCCTTGGTGCTTCGGGTTTGTCCACCGGCCGGGTGTTCAGGCCGGCCAGGCTTCAGCAACTGTGCGCAGGGCGGACTTTGCCAACAGGGGCGGCAGCTTGGGATGAAGGGATAGCAGACGGGCGAGCAAACCGCTGACCCTGGGTGCGGAAAAACTGCTACCGATCACGCTGCGCGTGCCGCCACCGAGCCATGCGGCTTTTTTCTCCTCGCCGCGCGCGCCAAATTCAACGAGGTCGCCGGCCTGGAAGAACAGTTCCTCGGGCCCGCCGGCGGTGCGGGTCACGCTGATTGCGGAGGGGAAATGTGCGGGCCACTCGGCAATGGAGTAATCCTGGTTATTACAGGCGGCGACAACGTGCACGCCGCGAATGTAGGCCTCGTCAATCCACGACTTGAAGCTCATCACGAACTCTGCCCTGCCGGGACAGCCGAACGAGCAGTTGAGGATGTCGTAGCCGCGGTCGATTGCCAGTCGGGCACCCGCCCGGATGACCGAGGAGCGGGCTTCCTTGAAGGCACCGAGCACCCGAAAATTCCCGATTTCCGCTTCAGGCGCAATTTTGTGCAGGATGCCGGCGACCGCGGTGCCGTGCCCGAATACATCGGCTCCGTCACCCTCGTGCACGGAGATCATGCCGCCTTCAGCCTTGACGCAGAGGTTGTCACTTAATGTGATGTCGCCGAGCTCCGGGTGCGTGCTGTCTATGCCGGAATCAAGCACCGCGATGCGCACCCCGCGTCCGGTTCCCGAGGCGAGTGCTGCCCGCGTTTTGGCGGGATCGATCCACACGGGGGTGTGACTATCAGCCATCCTGCCAGCCGAGGATATGTTCAATGAGAACGAGATCGAGAATACGCGCGATGGCCGCAGAAGCGAGTTCCAGATCGCTGAGGTCCTCCCCGGAAAAGGTCTTTGATTCCCCGTCGCTTTCATTCGTAGACAGGTGGACACAGGAGACGATTCCACGCAGACGGTTTGCAAAGGTAAGGGGGATCGCGATCATCGCTTCGGTGCTCACGCCGAGCTGCCTGTCCAGCAACGGACTGTGTCCCGGGTTTGTGTGGATTTCATTTTCACAGAATGGCTGGCCGGTGGCGAACACCATGCTAATGAGGCCCTGGTCAGTTGGCAGCCGGAACTTACCATTCAAGAAATCCTCTGCGTGTTCACCGCAGCCGAAAACCGGGGCCAGGTGATCGCCGGTGCTGTCGGCAAGCCATATTGCCCCGTGGCTGGTACCGGCCTTTCTAAAGGCTCCCAAAAGGGTGTTTTTTGCCAGTGGCGTAAGCAACCGGGTGAAGCTTCCGGTATCAAGATGATCACCCACGCTGGTGAGTTCATTGCGCAGGTGCTGGGCGGCACTGGCAAACTCGGGATTTGGCGAAATACTTAAGCCGCCCATTCTAATTTACTGGCATCTGGCTGGCAGCTTAAGGGTAACCCGGGGGTAAGGCACCGCATTTTTCTAGTTGTCTAACTGGCTGAGGAGGAAATTAATGGCATTCTGGTTGGTGAGCAATTCGCGTGAGACTTCCATCCGGTCGCCTTCGGGCAATTCTCCGGTGCTTAGCTGCCTTAATTTTGATTCCATGGCCGGGGTGAGTGCCTCGCTGGATCGTCCGCCAACTTCTGGTGAAAATTCCTGGAGGAACCGGTCAAGGATATCGATTTCATTAGTCATTTTATGATTGGGAGGGGTTTATATTTTATGAGGAGGACGAACAGGGGGTGAGGGCTATGCAAATAAATGACAGGTAATTCCAATGTTTTTGACGCCCGGTTCAGCCAAACAGGTCTGATGATTGTTTACACAGTTCCACGAAATCTTCCCAGCGCAGTTCCAGCCAGGGATCGATGCGTTGCAGTTCGTTCATTGTGGTGGCACGGACTTCTTCCATTACGGCAGAAATATTGCGGCTGACTTTACTCTGACTCCAGTTCCACATCCTGCCAACCAGCTCCTGATCAAGCCCGTGAACCTTCACCAGCTTGAGGATAGCGAGTTTCTCAGGATCAATTGCTGTGAACGCCGCCAACATGGCGTCGCGTAGCAGCCCGACGAGCTGGTCTTCGCTCTCGCCGGGCAAATCCTTCCCGGGCAGGGAGTCAAAGGCATCACCAGGCTCAGCGTCGTCCCTGTCCCCCGGCAGTTGTCCGCGGAATTTTTGTCGTCGCTTGTAATCAATCAAACGGTTAAGGGCAGTGCGGGTCAAGAACGCGCCGAGGGAGCCTTTGCCGCTGAATTTTTCCAGCAGTGGTCGACGGCCGTCCCGGCTGTCAAAACAGTCGGCCCAAAGGTCGGCGGTGATATCCCTTGCCTCAGTGGCACTGGCGCCCCGGTTACGCAGAACGGCTTCAAGTCGGCTATTGGCTTCCGGGCAACGAATGGCGGAAGCAGCAACTTCATCGCCTGCCAGCGCAGCCTTGATGCGGGTGAGCTCCTCGAGTGTTTCTGCCGATGTGTCTTTGGGTTCCTCCATCTTGATATCGTTCACGACATTTTCCTCATAACATGGCCTGCACGTCAACTACCGACCGTCGCTAAAATACCGTGCGCGCGGACGAGGCCCCGTTTTAAACGGGGCATCGTCGCCGTGCTTCACGCATTGCGGAGGAGGTTGGGGGATTTTTTCCGGGGGGAGAACGGGGTGGTTGTGGTATTGACGGGTGAATTACAGGGGGTATGCAGTTTTTTCTAGCAGGATATACCTGGAGGGACACTTGCCTTGCGGCTTTTGTCCCAGAAAAGCCCGGTAACTCAAGGACTTTTGGTGGGTAAGCAGGGCACAATTGCCCCCTCCGCTAGGTGGCAACGCGTTGCCGCCTAGCCTCAAAAAGGCATATTCCGGCAGCCACCGAAACGTTTAGGCATTCGACTGAGCCCGCCATTGGAATTTTTGCAAGGAAATCACAATTTTCCTCCGTGAGCCGCCGCAGGCCATGTCCCTCTGCTCCCATGACAATGGCCATGGCGCCCTTGAGATTGATTTCATAGAGGGATTGCTCCGCCTTGTCCGAGGTGCCTGCAAACCAGACGCCTGCATCCTTCAGGTTGCGCATGGTGCGGGCAAGGTTGGTGACCTGAATGTAGGGAACTGATTCAGCTCCGCCACAGGCAACCCGCCGAACCGTCTCGTTTAGCGGAGCCGAGCGATCCTTGGGAGCGATCACTGCACAGCACCCGGCGGCATCTGCCGTGCGCAGGCAGGCACCGAGATTATGGGGATCCTGTACATGATCGAGAATCAGCAGCAGGGGTGTCTCGGCGGCCTTGATCAATGACGGTAGTTCGTCCTCGCGTGTCGCTTTCCTTTTTGCAGAAAAGTCAGCATGAAGGTGCTTGCGCTGGCCGGTGGAGCGGGATTGTTTAGCCACGGGTTAAATTGAGCTAAAAATGGCACGACGGAAACTGAAATAAATCAACCGGGAAGGGTTGCCGGTTTTCACTCCTTTGCCTTACCCTTTCGTGGCTGGCGGGAGGATTCAACCTCTCCGCCCTTGATTTCCACGGCACTTCCCAGCAGGTGCCTGGAGAAGAATGCTGCCAGGCGTTTGTCGATTTCGGGGCTATTGAAGCCACCGTGGCCACCCCCCTTGACGGTAATGAATGTGGAGTCGCAACCCGCTTTGCGCAGGGCCCGGTCAAGGATGACTGACTGGTTGTAGGGTACTAGCTGGTCATCGGTGCCGTGGATACTGAGCATGGGGGGATCGTCCTTGGATACATGGGTGATTGGAGAGGCATTGAGGGCGACTTTCCTGGTCTCCTGCAGGGGGCCTCCTACCAGCTTGGATTCCGGTGAACCTGCGGCATCATGATCGATGCGGCTTGGGAACCGTGACATTTCCAGCAGTGCTGAGGGTCCGAAGAAGTTGCCAACGCAGCTCACATTACTGCTGAATTCTTTATATGCTCCAAGTTGACCTTCAAGGTCATCAATTCCCCCGCTTGTTCCCAGTATTGCCACCAGATGGCCTCCGGCGGAAGTTCCGAACACGCCAATATGTTCGGCATTGAGGCTGTATTTTCCGGCGTTGCCGCGGATCCAGCGAATTGCAGCCTTGCAATCATGTATCTGTGCCGGCCAATGGGCTTCGTTGGTCAGTCGGTAACCGATGCTGACCCCGGCATATTCCCCGTTTTCTACGAACCTTGTCAGCTGCCTGGTGCCGGAACGCTTGTCACCGTTCTGCCAGCCTCCGCCATGAATGAATACCACGACCGGAAGCAATTTTGTCTTGCGCGTTTCTGGCAGCAGCAGGTTGAGGGTTTGCCTGGGATTATCAGTTCCGGCATAGGCGATATCTGACTCAATGTTTATTGCAGCGCTGGTTTTTCCCGGTGGAGTTTCCCGTTTGCCGGCGGATTGTGCTGCTTTCTTGCGAAACAGTGTGTCTTCCCCCCGCGTGATGAAGCCGTCACTGTCCTTGTCCGCACGTTCAAAGTTTGCTCGTGCGCGCGCAGGTAATTCTTCACGGATTAATTTTCCGTCACCATTCTTGTCCCAGCGATCAAAGACAGTCTTACTTGATTGTCCCAGGAGGGTATTTGCCGATGCAATGGCAAGCAGTGAGAAGGCGGAGAGTTTGATCGCAGGGAGGTTGATGTTTATCAGGTTCATACGGATTTAGAGAATTCAAGGTTACTTGGTTGTGGTCCTGGTTACCCATTAATCATTGGCATCCGGTGGTGTATTAGGCTCATGGACGATATCTATAAAGTGCGGATTCAAGATGACCTGAACATTATTGTTGGTTTTTATCAGCCCCGGGTGCGTATTACCGTTTTTCAGTGAAGTTGGAGGGAATTCTGCCAAAATCTACAGCATGGTTGTTTTTCTGATGTCCAATAAGGATTTTAACTCATTCACAATAAAGGATAAAAAGTATTTTTTTAGGAACTTTCGACCACTAAGCGCATTCGTGCTATCGGTAAGCCCGTTGGCTCTCATCAGCCGCTACGATGAAAAAGATTTCCCGCAAAGATATCGCAGGAATGTCCACGATGGAGTTCATGAAAGCTGGAGCTGGCCCATACCGCCAACTCGCCGGCTACCTTAAGCCTTACAAGGGGCGTTTTTCCGTTGGGATTTTCTTTGGTGCACTCTATGGCCTGATGAACGGCGGGATGGTGCTCACCATCAAGTATGTTGCCGAGATGGTGTTTGGCAGCAAGGATAACGCCAAGGAATTCGAGAAGCTTGTTAATGAGTTGCCGAAAAAGGCCGTTGCCGAGGGCGAGACGGCGTTTAATGCGGTGCGCGCGGCCTTTAAAGATGCATCCGTCCTTGATGCGGGAACGGCCTTAACCGGGCCGCTTTTGATGGCGGCAATGATGGTGCCGGCGATCATGCTGCTGCGCGGATTCTGTGGTTACATGAACTCGTACTGTATGCTGTGGGTCAGCCTGCGCGTGCTCAGTGATATACGCATCAAGCTGTTCAGCAAGCTGATGGGGCAGTCCCTTGACTTTTACAATAAACAGAAGGGTGGGGAACTGATCCAGACAGTGTTCAACCAGACGCGCATGGCGCAGACTGCACTGACTACTATTGCCAGTGATATGGTCAAGCAGCCGATCGCGGTGCTCTCCGCCGTGGCGGCAATTTTTATCATTGACTGGAAATTTGCGCTTGCGGCCTTGGTGTTGTTTCCGATTTGCATTATTCCGGTGATTGTGGTCGGTCGCAAAGTGCGCAAGACGGGCGGTAAGGAAGAAGAGGAAGCGGGTATGCTGATGGTGGTGATGCAGGAGTCTTTTGCCGGTATACGGGTGGTAAAAAGTCATGCACGCGAGAAGCACGAGATTGCAAAGTTTACTGCCGCCAACAATAAAATGATGAAATTCATCATGCGCTGGCAGAAGGCGATGGAGCTGGTTGGCCCACTTGTTGAGACTGTCGCTTCATTCGGTGTAGCTGCGGCCCTTGTCTATGTTGCCATCAGGCCTGACCTGGGAGCTGCTCATTTTTTGGCCCTGCAGGCCGGGCTTGTGCTGCTTTATCCGCCGGCCAAGACACTGAGCCGGCTTCATATCCTCATGCAGAAGTGCCTGGCGGCGACCACCAAGGTATTTGAGATGATGGAGCGTGAACCTGCTATCAAGGATGCCGGGGATGCTGTGGATATCGATGGTGTCGGCGAGGGCATCTCCTTTGAGCAAGTCAGTTTCGCCTACGGCAAGCGGGCTGACGCAGTGACTGCCATCGATTTCAGCATTGAACAGGGAAAATCCTATGCCCTTGTTGGCCAGAGTGGTGCCGGCAAGAGCACACTTTTTTCCCTGCTGTTGCGGTTTTACGAACCGCGTGAGGGGCGTGTTACAGTTGGTGGCATTGACATACGCAAGATCAAACAGACTTCGCTGCGTGATAATATCGGCGTGGTAAACCAGGATACCTTCCTCTTCCATGATTCCATTTATGAGAATATCCGTTATGGCAAGCTCAATGCCACCCGTGAGGAAATTGAGCATGCCGCGAAGCTTGCCCATGCCCATGATTTCATTCTTGAGCAGGACAAAGGTTATGACACCACGGTCGGAGATAAGGGGTGCCAACTTTCCGGGGGCCAGCAGCAACGTATCAGTATTGCCCGTGCGATCCTGCGTGATGCTCCCATTCTGTTGCTGGATGAGGCAACTTCAGCACTTGATTCAGAGGCGGAAAAACACATTCAGGCGGCACTTGAGGAGCTCTCGAAAGGCAAGACCACCATTGCCATTGCCCATCGGTTATCGACGATCCTTAATGCTGACCAGATCGTGGTCATGGATCGGGGCAGGGTTTGTGAAGTGGGAACTCATGCTGAGCTAATGGAGAAATCCGATATTTACCGGCGCCTTTACATGATGCAGTTTGGCCACGAGATGGAGGATCGGCAGGTTGACCCGGGATAGGGAAATCCAGAGGATCAGCGTTTACCCGGTTACCGGTTCACGCACCAGCAGGGTATCTTGTGCCGGCATGGAATCATTAGGCGAGGGGAAATCGAGGGTGTAGTGCAGTCCGCGGCTTTCATGCCTGCTCTGGGCGCATTCGACAATCAGGCTGGCGGTTTCAACCAGGTTGCGCAGCTCAAGGAGCTCAGGGCAGATTTTGAAGTTCCAGTAAAATTCCTGGACTTCGCGGCGCAGATTTTGCAGGCGGGTTGAGGCACGCTTGAGCCGCTTGTCGGTGCGTGCGATTGACACGTAGTCCCACATCAGGCGACGGATTTCATCCCAGTTGTGATAGATGACAACCAGTTCGTCCACGTTTTCAGCATCTCCGCTGATCCAATCCGGGACATTATAGCTTTTGGCAATGTCTCCCGGCCGTTGGTGCGTCATGATTCGTTCAAAGGTTCGCGTGGCAACAACGGCACCCTCCAGCAGTGAATTTGAGGCAAGCCGGTTGGCGCCGTGTAATCCCGTGCAGGCGACTTCGCCAACGGCATAAAGGCCGGCTATGGAGGTAGCCCCATCAATATCGGTTTGCACGCCGCCGCATTGATAGTGGGCGGCAGGTACAACCGGGATAGGTTGCCTGGCGGCGTCGATGCCAACCGACAGGCAGGTCTCGTAAATATTCGGGAATCGCTTTGTGATGTAGTTTTTGCTGCGATGTGCAATGTCGACATAGACGCATGGCCCCCCGGTGCGCTTGATCTCGTGGTCAATGGCCTGTGCCACGATGTCCCGCGGTGCGAGGGAGCCCCGCGGGTCATATGCAGCCATGAATTCCTTGCCGTCCCTGCCAATCAGGATGCCGCCCTCGCCACGCACTGCCTCGGAGATCAGGAAATTCTTCAGCTCGTGGTGATAGAGGCAGGTGGGATGGAACTGGATGAACTCCATATTGGCCACTGTCGCGCCGGCACGGTAGGCCATTGCAATGCCGTCGCCGGTCGCCACTTTCGGGTTTGTGGTGTAAAGATACACACGACCACAGCCACCGGTGCAGAGTATGACCCGGTCGGAGCGGAAAGTGATGATTTTGCCGTTTACCTCATCCAGCGCATAGAGACCAACGATGCGGTTCTCTCCCTTGAATCCGAGCTTGGCGGTGGTGACCAGATCAATGGCGAAGTGATTGTCCAGGATCTCGATGTTTTTCTCGTGACGTGCCGCAGCCAGCAGTTTCTCGGAGATTTCCCTGCCTGTGGTATCCCGGGCATGCAGGATTCGCCGCTGTGTGTGCCCGCCTTCCTTGCCGAGTGAGAAACTGCCATCCGGTTCACGGTCGAAGTTCACACCCTGTGCAATCATGGCATCGATTGCCGCGGGAGCGGATCTGACAATGGTGTTCACCACCGTTTCCTCACACAAGCCGGCCCCGGCGTCGATTGTGTCGGCTATGTGCGCCTCAAAGGAATCCTGCGGATCGGCTACACAGCAGATGCCGCCCTGTGCCCAGGCGGTATTGGAAACTTCCGGGCTGCGCTTTGTCAATACCGCGACCCTGCCGTGTGCGGCTGCCTTGAGTGCAAAACTCAGGCCGGATACGCCAGTTCCGACGACGATAAAATCGTATTCGCGCATGTGGGAGGAAACTGCCAGATGGTATTAATAAAACATTAATCGGGGGAATTGTCAGTGACTATTCAATACTGATACGGAGCTTTTAATGCCAGGGTCAGGTTAAGTGATCGCATCGATTTCAATATTGTCGATGAGCCTTGTCTTGCCAAAGCATACCGCCGTGGCGGCAAGTGCCGGGCGGTCAATGGTTTGCATTTCCTGCATTGTCCCGCGGTCCACGACCTGTAGATAGGTAATTGTCCCAAGAGGCGCCTCCCTGGCGATGATGTCGCCGGCTTCCTTGATTCTTGCCGAGGTTTCCGGTGTTGTGTCCTTCTTTAATTTGAGCAGTGCTTTACGTATTGCCGGGGCCTGGGCACGTTGTTCTGCGTCCAGGTAGCGGTTGCGCGAGCTCATGGCCAGGCCGTCTGCCTCGCGCACGGTTTCCGCGCCGATGATCCTGACCGGGAGCTTCAGCTCACGTGTCATTCTGCTGATCACCGCGAGTTGTTGATAATCTTTTTTCCCGAACACGGCGATGTCGGGTTTTATCAGTTCGAAGAGTTTTTTGACTACCGTGCAAACGCCATCAAAATGCCCGGGGCGGGTTGGGCCGCACAGGGTTTTGATGAGCTTGGTATCGGCGGTGATTTCCGGGGAATCCTCATGGTATATCTCCGCTACGGATGGATGGAACACAATATCAGCCCCGGCCGCGGCACACAGGGAGCAATCCTCATCAAGCGTACGCGGGTAGGCTTCAAAGTCCTCCCCTGGACCGAATTGGGTGGGATTAATGAAGATTGATACGATCAGTGATCCGCTTTTCCCGGCGAGACGGCGCCCGTAGCTGATGAGTTTGCCATGCCCGGCATGAAGCGCTCCCATGGTAGGCACCAGGACACACGGCTTGCCGTTATCACGGCTGCGCATGTCTTTGGCATTATCAATGACGATCACAATAACCGGATACTGTCTGAAGGAGCATGATGCAACAAGCGCAGGTTTTGTCAGCAAGGTGATTTTCGGAGTGTTGGTTTTTTGGTTGCAAAGGGTTTGATATATCGGTTTTTTATAGGTATGAAATTTTCCAGCTTATTCTCGAGTATCTTGGCCCTGTTTATTTGTCCGTTTGTTTCTGCCGGGGAAGGATCGTCAACGCCGGCGACAGGAAATGAGAAAATCGGCAGCGCGCTGCGCTTCAAGGCAAAGAACATCAAGGGCAAGGAGGTCGACCTTGCCGATTACCAGGGGAATGTTGTGCTTTTCGTGAATGTCGCCAGCAAGTGTGGGCTTACACCGCAGTATGAGCAGTTGCAGGCACTGCATAAAAAATTCTCAGGCAGGGGCCTGAGGGTGTTGGGTTTCCCGGCCAACCAGTTCGGCAAGCAGGAGCCGGGGACTGACTCTGAGATCAGCGTTTTCTGCAAAGAGAACTATGATGTCAGCTTTGACATGTTCTCCAAGGTGGTGGTCAAGGGGGAGGGAATTTGCGGACTGTATCGGCACTTGACCTCCAGTGATGCCAAACCAAAAGGCAAAGGCGGCATTTCATGGAATTTCGAGAAGGTGCTTGTCGGTAGGGACGGTGAGGTCAGGGCACGTTTTTCACCGCGGACAAAACCTGACTCAAAAGCATTTATTGCTGCCGTTGAGGCCGCGCTGACAGCTGCAAAATAACGATTTATCCGAATGGCAGTCGATGGGCGCCGGGTTAGCCGGCTGTCATTTCCCATGGCTTGGAACGCGAAGTGATGACTCTCGAGGCAAGGCTGTGTGCCGGCCATCCCGAAGCAACAGCGGCTGGCTTGCAACAAAGTTCTAATAAAACACTGCTCTCCTCGTTATTAGGTGAAATTGCAGGGGCATCCTGAAGAAGCAATCAACCGGAATCAGAAAAAGACATGAACAGAAAACTCATGAAATCCATCCGCGGAGGCGTTGCCCTCCTGTTTACCGCATCTGCGCTTGCCGTTTTGCCCGCAGGAGCTGAGCCGCCTGCTGATATCAGTGCTGTTGCCGAAGGCAATAACCGATTTGCACTCAAGCTTTACCAGCAGTTGAACGACCAGGAAGGCAACCTGTTCCTTTCGCCTTACAGCATCTCCACCGCCCTGGCCATGACCTATGCCGGGGCGCGGGGCGCAACGGCAGCTGAAATGGCCAAAACCCTTGATTTCAACCTGCCACAGGATGAGCTGCACGCCGCCTTTTCAGGGCTTAAGTCGGGCTTGCAGGGAGCCGGAGTGAAAGGTGGAGTGGAACTGGCGATTGCCAATGCCCTGTGGCCGCACAAGGACTACCCATTCCGGCAGGACTACGTTGATTTAATCGTGAAAAGCTATGATTCAGCCGGCCAGGGACTGGACTACGGCAAGCCGGAAGTGGCCCGCGGCATCATCAATGGCTGGGTGGAGAAGCAAACCCGGGAAAAGATCAAGGATCTCATTCCCGAGGGTGTCATCGATACCCTGACCCGCATGGTGCTCACCAACGCGATCTACTTCAAGGGCAACTGGGCGAGTGAGTTCAAGGAGAAATCCACCCGCGAGATGCCCTTCAAGGTCAGCCCGGAAAGAACAGTCAAGACCCCGATGATGTTCCAGAAAGGGAAGTTTGGCTATTATCAGGATGCGGATGTGCAGGTGCTCGAGATGCCCTACAAGGGAGAGCAGGTTTCCATGTTTGTCCTGTTGCCCAACCAGGGTGGTGCGGGTTTGCGCCGTCCGGCAACCCCACCCGGGGAAAAGAGAACCCTTGCTGACCTGGAAAAAATGCTGACTCCGGCCAAGCTCTCGGAGTGGCTGGGAAAGGTGCGCCGAAGCAAGGTTGATACCTGGTTTCCAAAGTTCAAGATGACCTCTGAGTTCAGCTTGTCCCGGAATTTGCAGGCTTTGGGCATGAGGAAGGCTTTCGGTGATGCCGACTTCTCCGGCATGGACGGCAGCAGGAGGCTTTACCTGAGTGCGGTGCTCCACAAGGCCTTCGTGGAAGTCAATGAGGAGGGCACCGAGGCCGCCGCCGCCACCGCCGCAGTCGTTGGCTTGAGATCCGCTCGCCCGATGGGTCCGCGTTTCCGTGCTGATCATCCTTTTATTTATCTCATTCGCGACAAGGCCACCGGCAGCATCCTGTTCCTTGGCCGTTATGTGACACCACCTGAGGCGCAATAGCCTTTCAACCAGGCGGTGATTAACGCCTGGTGAAACCGGCCTTTATCGCCTGCATGCTGGTTGCCTTCAGGACAATGGCGGCGGTGAAGTAGACAGCGACCCCGGCAAGGATCAGCATTGCGAGGCCCAGTGCCCTAAAGAGAGTTCCCCCCTCAAACCAGTTGCCTGTCATCTGGTGCATCCCCCACAGGGCTGCTCCCATGAGCAGGGCGGCAAGCAGCATCCTGGGTAGCCGGAGCAGGGTCTTGCTGTCCGGTTTCCAAAAGCCGCGCAGGCCGCGAACCAGCAGGGCCACATTGACCCATGCGCTGATTGCCGTGGCAATTGCGATGCCAACATGTCCGAAAAAGGGAAACAGGGCGAGTGAGCAGGCAATGTTCACGGCAACGGTGATCAATGCCATGATCATTGGTCGCCTGGTATCCTCCCGGGCGAAGTAGCCGGGTTGCAGTACCCTGACAAGGACATAGCCGGGAAGGCCCACGGCAAAGCCGGCGAGTGCCGCGGCGGTTTGCCTGGTGCTCACGGCGTTGAATTCCCCACGCTCAAAGATGGTACTGATGATTGGCACCGGGATGACCAGCATGGCTACCGCGGCGGGCAGCGTGAGGAGCATGGCGAAATCCATGCCGTGGGTAATGCTGTCGGTTGCCCCCGCCTGGTCACCGCCACGCAGCTTGCGGGTGATTTCCGGCAGTAATACCACGCCAAAGGCGATGCCGATCATGCCAAGCGGCAGCTGGTAGATACGGTCAGAGTAGTAGAGGTAGGAGAGTGCCCCGTCCTGTGTTGAGGCGATGATGGTACCTACCAGCAGGTTGAGTTGCTGGATGCCCGCGGCCAGAATCCCGGGAATCATCAGGATGAATAAGCGCCTGATTCGCGGAGTGATTTTCGGGGTAACAAGACGAATACGGATGCCTTTACGCCAGCAGGTGAGGTAGAGGGCGGCCAATTGCACGAAGCCGGCGATGAACACCGCCCATGAGATGACATGCCCGATCTCGCGGAACTCCCCGGTCAACCCGAGGGCAGGCACCACAAAGAGCAGGGCGGTAATGAAGATGATGTTGAGGAGCACCGGCGCGAAAGCCGGCATCGCGAATATCCTGAGCGTGTTGAGTGTGCCGCTCAAGTGTGCAGAGAGCGCCATGCACAGCAGGTAGCTGAACATGATGCGGGCGAGGGTTACCGTGGTTTCGAATTTTTCCGGGTCTTCATAGAAACCATGGGCAAAAACCCACATAATTGCGGGCATGGCCGGGATGGCAACCAGGGTCCCAAGCGTCAACACAAGTGCCAGCACAGTGAAAGCCCGGCAGGCAAACTGCTCGGCGGCGGCATGGTCGGTTTCCTCAAGTTCCCGTGCAAAGAGCGGGACGTAGGCGGAGTTGAAGGCGCCTTCGCCGAAGATCCGTCGAAACATGTTCGGGAAACGAAAAGCGGCGACAAAGGCATCGGCGGCTCCTCCCGTCCCTAGGTAGCGGCCAATAAGGATCTCGCGCACAAGGCCAAGCACCCGGCTTATCAGCGTGAAACCGCTGACGGTTGCCATGGATTTCAGCATCGTCATTGATGGTGCATTATAGGGCTGATGTCAGGAGCCTGGAAACTGCAGGACCGGGACAGGGAAACGTCCTGCAGGTGGTGGGCCTTTCATCTTTTTGATCATAATGGCCAGCAAATCCATTTCCCGGTATTTGTTACTTTGTGGCTGCCCGGCGGAGACGGTCCTGAATGGCGAGCCCAACACCGCGCTCGGGGACGGGTTCAGCGATGATGGTGTCGGCGCCGCATTCATCAAGCTTGCGCAGAGCAAAGAAGAAGCGCACTGCGGCTTCGGGCAGTTTGCCAGATCCCGGGCTGAGTATTTCCACGGCGTGCCAGGGGTGCAGGTCAATGTAGCCGTCCTTTGGCTGCCCCCTGTAACTGAGCATGGCATAGCGCCTGCCGGGTTCCGGCTTGAAGTCCCCGGGCTTTGCAAGCAGTTGCAATGAGGTTTGCGGTGCGTAATGGCTCGAGAGTTGACCGGGAGCTTCGGGCTTTCCGTCGGGTGGTGATAATTGCCCTGCGGCTATCACTTTACCGAACTTTTTCAGCATCTCGACGGTCACCGGGCCGGGACGCAGCAGGTGGATAAAAGGCTTTGGCTTGCCGCTGGCCTCTACACGGATGATGGTTGATTCCATGCCGCTGGAGCAGGCGCCACTGTCGATGATCAGCGGGATGCGACCGGACAACTCGGTCATTACCGCTGAGCTGGAGGTGGGCGATATGCTGCCAAAGCGGTTGGCACTGGGGGCTGCGAGTGGAGTTCCGAGCTCTTTAATCACGGCTTTAAATATCGGGTGGTTACTGCAGCGCACGGCGACAGTGTCGAGCCCGGCAGTGACAATGTCAGGCACTGCAGCGATCCTTGGCAGCACAAAAGTCAGTGGCCCCGGCCAGAACTCAGCGATCAGGATTTTAACCGTGTCAGCAACATCTGCGGGCAATTCGGCAACAGTTTCGAGCATTGTCCTTCCCGAGACATGGACAATGAGCGGGTCGAATCCCGGGCGTTGCTTGGCCTCGAATACCGATGCGCAGGCCGTGGCGTTGAATGCGCAGGCGGCGAGACCGTAAACAGTTTCTGTAGGCAGGGCCACGATTTGTCCCAGGTGCAGACGGTTAGCCGCCTCCGAAACAGCCGAACGGATTTGTTCAGGTGAACCGGCATCAAGTATTACAGTTTCCATCCCTTGGGTTGCGTTTAACCATCCCGAATCGACGGGACGCGTCAATAACGCACAGGCTGGGCTAATTGTTGCGCACGGCGGGTGGCGTCGTAAATTCAACCCCTCATGGCAGAGATTATCCGCAGAACCCCGATGAACCTTATCCTGATAGGATTTATGGCCACAGGGAAATCCACTGTGGGCCGGGTATTGGCGCGTGGCCTTGGATTTGAGCCGGTGGACACTGATGCCATCATTGCCCGGCGGGCCGGCAAGCCGATTACCGGGATTTTCGAGGATCTGGGTGAGGAGGGGTTTCGCGGCATTGAATCGGAGGTTCTGCAGGGGCTGTTGAGCCGTGAACGCCTGGTGATTTCAACAGGTGGCGGGATTGTTACCCGTGAGGAGAATATTAAGGATCTACGTTCACTGGGAATGGTCATCTGGCTAAATGCCAGTGTTGATGCCATTATCGCGCGGGTGGTCGATAATGATGAGCGTCCCCTGCTGCAGACGGATGATCCGAGGAAGAGCGTGGAGGAACTTTTGGAACAGCGTCTGGATATGTATAAGGAGGCTGCTGACGAGAGAATTGATATTGATAACCTGAGCTGCGATGAACTGGCATACGGGATTGCTGAAAGTGCCCGCCTCTGGTTTGCAGGAAATAATTGAACGATGCCAGTGACGCTTGAGGACAGGGTAAGGTCAATTGCCTCGGGTTTGGGCTTTGAGGACTGCCGCTTCACTCCTGCAGGCAAGGCGGCACACGCCGACGTGTTCCAGTCCTGGATCGATGCGGGAGAGCACGGTGACATGGAGTGGATGCAGAAATCCCCGGAGCGACGCAAGGATCCCCGCCTGCTGGTTGAGGGGGCCAAAACGGTCATTGTCCTGGCGCTGAATTATTTCCCGGGAGAAGATCCGGTCGCAAAGGATTTATCGCCCGGGATGCGTCCCGGCCGGTTTGCCAGATATGCAACGGGAAGCGATTATCATTTGGTGATTGACAGGAAGCTCAAGGCATTTTCCCGGGAACTGGAAGCACTGGGAGGAGTGCAACGTTTTTATGTTGATTACGGGCCGGTTCTGGAGCGGGATTTTGCCACTGATGCGGGATTGGGATGGAGTGGAAAGAGCACGATGCAGATTCACCCGAAGCTTGGGACATGGTTTTTCCTGGCCGAGTTGGTGACGACTCTGGAGCTTAAGGCTGACCAACCGATGCCCGATCGCTGCGGCAAATGCACCGCCTGTGTGGACTGCTGCCCGACGGCGGCAATCACCTCGCCGCATCACCTTGATGCGCGTCGCTGTATTTCCTACCTTACCATTGAGCATCTCGGCCCGATTCCCGGGGAGTTCCGTGAGGCGATTGGTGACAGGGTATTCGGTTGCGATGACTGCCTTGAGGTATGTCCATGGAATCGTTTTGCCAGGGCTTCCGAAGAATCACAGTTTGCTGCGCGGGATTTTACCGGGTGGCCGTTACGTAAGTTCCTGGCAATTAACGAGGAGGTTTTCCATGCCTTGTTCCGGCAGTCGCCGGTGAAGCGCATCGGCAGGGAGCGTCTCCTGCGCAATGTCTGCGTGGCACTGGGCAACGTGGGTGATACGTCTGATCTGCCGGCGCTCAGGAATACTGCTGAGAGCGAGGAAGAGCTTGTTGCCGAGCATGCCCGCTGGGCGATTGATTGCATTACGGGAAGGTTTGCATCCGCTTACAATTAGCGGCGTTGATCCCGGCATTCAGGAGAAAAACTGCGGGTTCTTGCAATTGCCTGATGCCTGAACGACCTTATGCTCGCACTTAATTGTTTTTCTTTTTAGTGTTCCCCCGCCTGATGTCCCCGGTTTTCCGCTATTCCGAGATTGCCCGCTGGTTTGCAGTGGGCGTCTTCATATGGCTTTTCGCCACGGCTTGTGCCTTTGCTGTGCCAACTGCAGTGGATGATACCTATGAGGTGACAGAGGACCGTGCGTTTTCCGCGGTTTCAGGACCTCTTGTTGACCTGGATTTTGACGGTGATGAGCTTGACGGTTTCGACACTGACTGGTTAATCCTTGACCGTATCGAGAATGAAAACGGCAGGGGAGACGCTTACCCTGTTGACGGTTCAGGGCGGGTATGGAATGCGCCGGATTTTGATACGGCAACATCGACGATTTCTCCCTGGTTTACGGCTCCCGTGCCAATCCAGTCAGGAGGTATCGACGGCTTTTCCGGGCTCGATGATTTACTCTACGGCATTGATCAGGCGGCCAACGGGCAGAACCTTGTCACCACCTACCTGTTCAGGAACAGTTTTACCCTGAGTGCGGCAGAGGCTGTCATTGAAGACTGGCAACTGGACTACCTGGTCGATGATGGCATGGCGGTTTATGTTAACGGCACGGAGGTCCATCGTTCAGAGTTATTGCCTGCAGGGCCGCTGACTACACAGAGCTTTACCACCACCTCAGTGGTTGACGAGACGGCATACGTTACCGCTGCGCTGGACCTGGGTGACTTGCTGGTGGCGGGCAGTAATTCCATTGCGGTGGAGCTCCATCAGGCAAGCATCGAGAGTAGTGATGTCGGTTTTAACTTGAGCATGGGGCCTGCCGCGGCGGGAGGAGGTGCAGGATCGATGACACACGTGGATGATCCATTTCCCGCCCCCTTCAGCACCTCGGCACCGGATTTTTCCTCGGGCGACATTGCCGCCGGCGGGGGGTTCAACGGGTCTGCCGGAGCGCATATTCGTGTCGGCGGCGGGCCGCGAAACCAGAATACGGTGTCCTCTGGTGCCCTGAGGTTGCCGATAACCCTCGATAATCCGGCGACTCTCGAGATCAGCTTTCGCTATAGGCTCCTGATGAGTGGCGGATACGAGTCAGGTGAATACAGTGCTGTCATTCTCGAGATCGGCGGGAATTTTGTCGGCACAGGCGCCAACGGCGACATCTTTCGAATGTATGGCCCCGACGGGCAGGGCAATGAGGATTCCGGGTGGCGGACATTCAGCACCGAGCTGTCGTTCCCTGCCGGTACCCATGAGCTGGACTTCGGCGTCTACAACGACCGCTCCACCACCACGGGCGAGGTTACCGATGCCTGGTTTGACGATATTTTTATCGAGCTGGTAGGGGGAGGCACCGGCGGTGGTGTGCTCGGCAACGACAGCGGGGAGGGCACCGGGCTTACCGCGGCGGTTGCCAGTGGTCCTTTACATGGTTCGCTCGGGCTTAACCTGGACGGGACTTTCACCTATGTGCCTGAAAGCAATTTTTTTGGTACTGACAGTTTCACCTACACCGCGGCCGATAATACCGGGAGCTCGGCACCTGCCACAGTGACCCTGAATATACTGGCGGTGAATGATCCGCCGACGATTGCAGCGCGTGAGTTGGCATCTGAGGAGGATTCGGTACTGAGCGTTCCGGTTGCCTTAGGATTGCGGGTTTTGGCTGCTGACATCGAGGGTGATGCGTTCACCTTTGCCATTGACGCGGATGTTTCCTCCGGGACGCTGATTGTTAATCCGGACGGTAGTTTTGAATACACTCCGGATGATGATTTCTTTGGTGCCGACAGCTTCACCTATGTTGCCGACGATGGGACGGACCGCTCTTTGCCTGCCACAGTCAGCATAACGGTTAACCCGGTCAATGATCCCCCGTCTGCTGAAGATGACTCTTATTTCACCGGGGAGAATATTCCCCTTGTCGTGTCCCGGGAAGGTGTCGCTCTGCCACTTAGTGTATTGAGCGAGGATTTCGATGCCGGTGCAGGATCACAATTTGGCGGAGTGACAAATGCAGAGTTAGTCAGCGGCTTTGCAGGACTGGGCGGGGATGACGGTTTTTCCGGTGATTTCCTGCGCAACCGCACCTTCGGCAACCCCGCAGGAAGCACGATTATTACCATCAACAACCTGCCGCCGCATAACCGGATTTCATTCTCCTTCCTCTTAGCGGTGATTGATTCGTGGGACGGGGATAGGGGTGGCGGGGACTTCTTCAATGTCCTCGTTGACGGTCAAAGCAGGTTTTCCCACACCTTTGACAATGCCGGGCAGGGTGGCTTCCAGAGTTACAGCCCGGTTCCTGGAGGCGAGCTTGCCCGTTCCCTTGATTTGGGATTTTCCGCCGGCAACCTGTCCGGGGATTCAGCGTATGATATGCGCAATGAACCGGCTTTTCAGGATATCGTGCATACGGCGGATAGTGTCACCATTGAGATGTTTGCCAGCGGTGGCGGCTGGGATGGCGGTGATGACGAGTCCTGGGCGATCGACAACTTCAGGGCCAGTGTCTACACTGCGCTTACCAGTGAACTGGTCGCCACCGGGTCTGTTTGGAGCTATCTAGATAACGGCAGTGACCAGGGCAGTGCATGGACCGCACCGGATTACGATGACAGTGGCTGGGCGAGCGGTGCTGCCCAGCTTGGCTACGGCGACGGCGATGAGGTGACAACGGTCGGCTTTGGTGGAGATGCCAACGCAAAATATCCCACCACATACTTTCGGCACAGGTTCAATGTGGACGACCCTTCGGAGTTTGAGTCACTGGCAATCAGGCTGCTCCATGACGATGGCGCTGCTGTTTATATTAACGGCACGGAAGTGGTGCGTTCCAATCTCGCTGCCGATGCCGGCTTTAGTGACTTTACTCCTGCCACCGCCGTCGGGGAATCCGATTTTTTCGACTTTACCGCGGATTTATCAGTTCTCGTTGCCGGGGAGAATATCATTGCTGTAGAGATTCACCAGATTTCGGCCACCAGCTCGGATATCAGCTTTGACCTGAGCCTTGAGGGAAAGCGTCCAAATGTTCTCGGGGTCATCGATAACGACAGCGATGTTGATGGGCCAATGCTCAGTGTGAACCTGCTGATGCCGCCTGCCGGCGGTGTCGTGGACCTGAATCCTGACGGCAGTTTCATCTACACGCCCGGCCTCAATTTTGAAGGCAGCGACAGCTTTACCTATACCCTCTCGGATGGTGGCCTGGAGGATCAGGCGACTGTTTCCATCACCGTCATTCCCGGGGCGAATAATTTCCCGGTGAGCTCGCCTGATGTTTATATGACGCTCGAGGATACGCAGCTTAGTGTTGACCCGGCTGCCGGGTTGCTGGCTAACGATTCGGATCCTGAGGGTGAAATACTCAGTGCAGTGCTTGATTCCCTTCCGGTCAACGGCTCGGTGATCATCGCGGCAGACGGTTCGTTTGTCTACACGCCGGCACCGGATTTCAACGGCAGTGATTCATTTGCCTATCGTGCATATGACGGCGTCAATGAATCCCTGCCGACCATTGTGCATATTGAGGTAAGCGGGATCAATGATCCTCCTTCTGCAGTGGGTGATGTGTTCCTGACTGCCCCGGGCACATTGCTGGATGTTGCCGTGCCGGGGGTTCTTGCCGGCGATTTTGACATTGATGGTGATTCCCTGCAGGCAGAGCTTTTCAGTCAGGCGGGTTCCGGGGTGGTGATTCTCAAAACAAGCGGGGAATTCCTGTTCTTTCCGCAATTTGGCTTTACGGGGCAAACCAGTTTTACCTACCGGGTGACTGACGGGTTGCTTTATTCCGATCCCGCAACGGTGGTCATTAATATCAATTCTCCGCCCCTGGCGAGGGCGGACAGTTATGAGCTCAATGAGGATGAAATCCTCGCTCTGTCACCCGTTCTGGGGTTGCTTGCCAATGACAGTGATTCGGAAAATGATTTACTCACGGCCGTCCTGGCGACTCCGCCGGTAAACGGATCAATAGGAATCAGCCCGGATGGGGCGTTTACCTATATCCCGGATCAGGATTTCAACGGCAGCGACAGCTTTACCTATACTGCCAATGATGGATTGCAGGATTCGATGCCCGTGAGGGTTAACCTCTTTATTTCTGCAATTAATGATCCCCCGGTTGCGGGGGATGATGCATACTCCGTGATTATCGGCCAGGGCATCACTGTCCCGGCAGTGGATGGTGTCCTGGCAAATGACCGTGATGTCGAGAATGATCCCTTAAGCGCGGTCCTCATCGATTATTCCGGTGAAGGTGAACTTAGTCTCAACGCTGATGGTTCGCTGGATTATACCCCTTCCCCGGCATTCTCCGGGATTGATTCATTCACCTATGCAGTTAGCTCAGCCGGACAAACTTCAGCAGCGGCCACTGTTGAACTGCTGGTGGGCCCGGCCGCAGATATACTGATAATCAGTGAAATCATGTTTCACCCGGCCTCAGACAATGACGCGCAGGAGTACATAGAATTATACAATGTCGGTGCCGGTCCGTTGCCGTTGCAGGGATGGAAGTTAACAAGCGGGGTGGATTTTGAATTTCCCGCGGTCATTATCCCGGCCGGGGGTTACCTGATCGTTGCTGCCGATCCGCCGGTCTTTGAGGCGACCTACGGCGCCGGACCGATTGTGACAGGGCCATGGAAGGGCCGATTGAGCAACAGCGGCGAGCGGATACGCCTTGAGGATGCGCTGGGCAATGAGGCTGATGATATCACGTATTCTGACCAGGGTGACTGGGCGCGGCGGCGCGCGCAGAACGATGGGGGCGAGGAGGGGTGGCAATGGGATAATCCCGCCGATGGCGGCGGTGCCTCGCTGGAGTTGATCAATTCAGGGCTGTCCAACAAATACGGCCAGAACTGGGTTGCCGGATCATCCCTTACTCCCGGTGCAGCAAACTCGGTGTCATTCCTGAACACACCGCCCCTGGTGAGTGATGTTGAACACGCTCCCGCCATTCCGCGCAGTGATCAGGCAGTAACGGTCAACGCGGATTTTAAAGATACTGAGGGTGATGAACTTTCCGGTGTTTTGCACTGGCGAATATCGACGGGGAATCCAGGTTCGTTTAATGTGACGTCGATGTCGGATGATGGCCGGAACGGCGATGGTGATGCCGGTGACGGCACATTCGCTGCGCAGATTCCGGGTCAAGCGGACGGCACGGTGATTGAGTTCTACGTCGAGGCGAGTGACGGGGAAAATTCCCGTACCTGGCCTGCCCCCAGTGACAATACGGGCCGCCAGCGGGCGAATGCCCTGTTTCAGTTTGACGATGAACTTTATACCGGGAACCAGCCGATCTATCGCCTGGTCATGACCGTTGAGGAGGATGAGGATTTCCGTTTCGGTGCGTTTAATGCCGGCAGTAATGCGCAGAAGAACGTTACCCTGATTGCGCGTCAGGGCAGCGATGTTGATATTCGTTACCAGTGTGGCTTGCGCGTCCGCGGGGCAGGGAGTCGCGGGCGCAACCCGCGCAACAACCGCCTCAATATTCCGCGTGACCGGGCATGGAATGGCGTTACCAAGATTAATCTCAACACGCAGTTCATCTATCTCCAGCTGCTGGGTTCCAGGCTTTCTCTGGCCTCCGGGATTGAGGCGGCGGCGGCGAAACCGGTGCAGTTGCGTCACAACGGGATCAACCGTGCAGAGGACAACCAGAACGGACGGCGCTACGGTTCTTATCTTCACGTTGAGGCTATTGATGGTGACTGGGCAGACATTCATTATGCACTGGATCCTGCCGGCAACGTTTATTCCAAGGGTCGTCCCGACGTGAAGTGGGATGTCCGCTACGGGGGGGATGGAGTGTCGCCCAATCCCGGTGCATACATCAGCGACGGCTGGTCAAAGGGTTCCAATGAATCGGCCAATCAATGGGATGACCTGCACCAGCTCTTCATCACCATGAACAATGCCTCGGGAACAGGCTACCTGGAGCAGATTTCAGGCGTGGTCGATGTTGACCAGTGGGCACGCTGGTTTGCCTACATGACCATTGTCCTGAGCCGTGAGACCAACCTGTCCAACGGCACCGATGATGATTACAAGTTGTACAGTGGCGCAGAGGATGTTCGCTTCAAGCTGATCCCGCACGATTTTGATACCATTTTTGGACTGGGCGACACCTCGACCAGCCCGCAAGCAACCCTGTTCCCCGCGATCACCAACTTTGGCGGGCAGACCTTTCCCCCGCTGGTTCCGTTTTTCAATGATCCCAGGGTCGTTCGCATGTATTACGCGCACCTGAGGGAACTTTTAGGAACCGTGTTCGCGAAGGGAAACTTTGATGCCGCGGTGGTCAACTTCCTTGACTGGCTACCGCAGAATTCGGAGGTTCATGAGAACATCGTCAGTTTTATGGATGCGAGGCGGGCTCACATCCTCTCGCAGATTCCGGGGGAGTTCAGCGTGACCAGCAGCCTGTCGGCGTCGAATGGCTTTCCGCGTACCGATGACACGCAGGTTACCGGCCTTCGCGGCACGATTGATGCGAGCCGCACCGCGGCGGTGCGCGTGAACGGCACGAGGGTTTCTCTCAATGCCCGTGCCGGCACCTGGGAAGCCGGTGGTGGCATAGAAGAGCTCCTGTTGCCGGCCGGAGCCACCTGGCGATATCTCGATGACGGTTCTGACCAGGGAGTTGCCTGGCAGTCACCCGGGTTTGATGATTCCGGATGGTCACAGGGGCCGGCACAACTCGGCTACAGTAATAATGGCAACCGCGGTGAAGTGACGACCGTTAGTTTTGGCCCGGATGCCAATGACAAGCATGTCACCACCTATTTTCGCACCACTTTTGAGCTCTCCGGGAACAGCGACTACACGAACCTTGTCCTCAGGTTGCTCTTTGATGACGGTGCCGCGGTTTACCTCAACGGTGTCGAGGTGCGGCGCGAGAACCTGACGGCGAACGCTTCCTTTAACGAATTGGCAAATCTCGAGGTGAACGGGGCTGCAGCATTCGTGTCCTTCAATATTCCAGTGCATACCCTGCAGGGGGGCACCAACACCATCGCCGTCGAGATTCATCAGGCGCGCCGCGAGAGTGCTGATCTCAGCTTCAATGCCGAGTTGATCGCGTCGGCCTCTCCTCCAAACCTGACCCCGGGGATTAACCATATTAGGGTTGAGGCCATCAACGCTGCCGGGGAGGTGATTGAGACGGGCGAGATTGATATATGGCTTGATGACGGATCGACGGCCCAGGTATCCGGGGAACTGACAGAAGACATGACATGGACAGCGGCTGCCGGCCCGTATCTCGTGAGTGCTGACATCGTGGTTGCTGATGGAGTCACCCTGACCATTGAACCCGGGACGAGCGTCTACTTTGCCAACGACACGCGGATGACTGTGCGCGGCAGACTGCTCGCTGAGGGAACGCCGGAAAGGTTGATAATCTTCGCGCAGCAACCGGGTACTGCAGGCGGCTGGGAAGGTGTTTACTTTGAGAACACGCTGGCGGATAACCGCATGGCATACCTGGTCCAGGACGGCTCAGATGCAGGCAGTCACTCGATCGGGGTGAGCGCTGCCCGCCTGGCCCTGCGCAATGTATCATGGACGGGAACAGAGGAGACGATCCTGGAGTTGAGCCATCCGCGGATTGAGGTCACAGGATGTGCATTTCCCGCCACTTCCGGGCAGGATGTGATTCACGGAACAGACCTCAACGGCGGTGATTCCTTTAACCTGGAGGGCAACGTGTTTCAGGGATCATCGGGGTATAATGATATCATTAATTTTTCCGGCGCCCGGCGTCCGGGTCCAATTATCTATGTTGTCGGCAACATTTTCAACGGGGTTGCTGATGACTGCCTTGATCTCGACGGAATCGATGCGCACATCGAGGGGAATCTATTCACAAATGTACATACCGATGACCCGGACAGGGACAGCAGTTCCAATGCAATTTCCGCTGACGGCGGTTCCCACCTCACCGTGGTGCGCAACTTGTTTAATGGCGTTGATCACGCACTGCTCCTCAGGAACAATTCCGATGCGCTCTTTGAGAACAACACGGTTATAAATGCCACGATTGGCGCAATTAATTTTGATGAAACCAATGTTGGCGGTGCAATTCCCGGGCTGGCCATCACCATGCGGGGCAATATTTTCTGGAACAATACCGCGATCTTTGAGAATCAGTTTGCCACTGAAGAAGGCGAGGATGATCCGGAGATTATCGCTGATCTGAATATTATTTCCGCTGAGCATCATGGTCTCGGGTCGGGTAATATTGCTGCCAACCCGTTGTTCACAAATCCCGGTGGCGGTGTTTTTTTGCTTACATCAGCTTCCCCGGCGATTGGCAGCGGCATTAACGGGCTGGATATGGGTTATGCGGTTGCCGCCGGCGCGAGCATTTCCGGAGAACCCCGGGCACTGGGGCGTGACAACAGCGCCAGGCTTGCCGTTCATGTGCCGGGCATTTCCGGGATAGAGGCCGGGTCGTTTGTCAGTGAATATCGCTGGCGACTGGACGGGGGGCAATGGAGCGTGCCCGTCCCGCTTGCCAACGCGATCGAATTAAGCGGGCTTGTTGATGGGTCTCATTTCGTAGAAGTCGTTGGCAAGGACTCGGCAGGTTTCTGGCAGGCTGAAGGTGAGGCAACCCCCTCGGATACATGGGTCGTTGATTCCACCCTCTCGCGCCTGCTGATCAACGAGGTGCTGGCTGATAATGGCGGTGTTTATGATCACGAGGGCAGTTTTCCTGATTTCATTGAGATATGGAATGACAGCCCGGATCTCCGGGATGTCTCAACAATGGTATTGAGCGACAACGATAATCCTGCCAGCGGATGGAGTTTCCCGCCTGGGACACTGATCCCGGCGGGTGGTTATCTGCTTGTCTTTGCCAATGCGCAGGATGCCACCAGCGGCCTGCACTCCGGTTTTGGTATCGACAACGATGGTGAGGCGGTATTTCTGTTTGATGCCCCGGCAAAGGGTGGCGGGCTTGTGGACTCGCTTGAGTTTGGATTTCAGCTTGCCGGCCGCTCAATCGGCCGCGAACGCAGTGAAAAGGGTTTTGCTGCGATGATCCCGACGCCCGGATCGGTCAACACGTCACCCATTGCACTGGGGTTACCCGATCAGGTGGTCATCAATGAATGGCTGGCCACCAGTGGTATCGTTTACGACAACGATTTCCTTGAACTTTACAATCCGGGCGTGCTTCCGGTTTTGCTGGAAGGCATGATGTGCAGTGATGATCCCAATCACCGTCCCGGACGCCATACTGTCGGCCCACTCAGCTTCATAGAGGCGGGCGGGTTCGTGAAGTTTATTGCCGATGACGATGAATCACAGGGGCCAAGCCACCTCAATTTCAACCTGTCGAAGCTGATTGAGCAAGTCGGGCTTTTTAATTCCTCGGGGGTTGAGATTGACCGGGTGCAGTTTTCCAATGCCATGGACAATACTTCTGCAGGCAGGATGACGGATGGCAACCTTTTGTTTACCGATTTTTCCCTGCCCACACCCGGATTTTCCAATGGCACTGACTTGAGCGCAGAGGCGCTTATCCTGCAAAACCTGCGAATCACGGAGTTGATGTATAATCCTCCCGGCGGGTCCAACTGGGAATTCATCAGGGTTGAGAATGTCGGCACGGCAGCGATCGGGCTTGGTAACGTGGAGTTTGATCAGGGTATCGATTTTCATTTTCCCGATGTGGCGTTGTCCCCCGGTGAGGGAGCCTACATTGTGCGTGACACTGCCTCTTTCATTGCGCACAACGGGGGGGGCTTGACGATCCTTGGTGAGTATGAGGGCAAACTGGATAACGGCGGGGAAAGGCTGCGCCTTGAGATTGCCTCACTGGGGGCGGGTATCCTGGACTTCGAATACGACGATGACTGGTATCCGGGAACCGACGGTGATGGGCAACTGCTGCAGATAATCAACCCTGTAGAGGCACCTGCGACTTGGGATTTCAGGGCAAGCTGGCAACCGGTGGGCGGTGATAACACGATGGATTACAGCGACTGGGTGACGATCAGCTTCGGTGGCATCACACCGGGAATTACCGGCAAATCCGACGATCCTGATGGTGACGGCATGGTGAATTTACTGGAGTTTGTTTTCCGGCTTGATCCCAAGCATCCCGACGCTCAATCCGCCTTGCCGCAAGCCTCGCTCGGGCACGGGAATATTGCACTCACCTACACCACCGTTCACCTCCCGGACGGGGTGACTGTTACCCCGGAACTTGCCAATGACCTTGCTCTTTGGTCTGATGCGGGGCAGCGGGTCACCGTTGAAATGCTTGCCGATGACGGCATCATAAGTATTTACCGGGCAACATTGAACGAACTCCCCGGCAGCATTAAATCGCGCTTCATGCGACTGCGGGTGGATTCCCCATAACTCCAATCCGCTGCATTTTTTCTGCATCCACTGCTGTCTCTGGGGAGAGATCTTTTGCCATGTATGGCGAGCAGGGTCATGAGGTATACAATTGGTGCTTCACATGATATCGCAATGGTTCTAGTATCCCGGGGCATGATCAATACACTCACCATTTTCGCGGCAATCATTACCCTCTCCGTTGCCGCCATGGGCGGTGAGTTCTACGAACTGCGCAGCTACCAGCTGAACTCACCGGAAAAGGCAGCTGCGTTTGACAAGATGATGGCAGCAGCGATTCCGGTCCTGACAAAATCCGGGGTCACTCACGTCGGCGTGTTCAGGGGCAGGGATGCCAAGGCGAGTGACCCGAACTGGCGCTATGTGCTCTCCGCCGCCGGCTCACTGGATACCCTTGCCCGGGAGCGCGGCACATTCGCCTCAGATGAGGCATTTTTGGAGCAGTCGCGTGCTTACCTCAGCTACGAGAAATCCGATCCCGCCTTTGCACGGATCTCAGTGGCGACTTTCGCTGCCTTTAAGGGGTTTACCAAGCTTATCAAGCCCGCAGCTGATGCCGGGGGTGAGCGTTTTTTTGAGCTGCGCATCTACGAGAGCCACAGTGAATACACGGCGTTCATGAAGGTCAGGATGTTCGATGAGGCTGAGCTGGACATCTTTGCCGATGTCGGCCTGCGCGGAGTTTTCTTCGGCAGTGCTTTAAGTGGCGATAACCTGCCGAACCTCACCTACATGCTGGTTTATGATAACGAGGCGGAGAAAAAGAAAGCCTGGGCCACCTTCTTGAAGGCTCCTGCATGGCAGGCTCTGAAAGGCGAGGAGATCTACAAGGATACAGTATCGAAGATCACATCGAGGTTTCTGGTGGCTACGGCCTATTCCACGATCCGGTAGCGGTTTATTTTTTTATTCCAGGTTGCGCAGTCGATTCAGCAGTCCGCGATAGCGGCCCTTGGTGTCTATATTCTTCATTGCCAGCGTGGCGGCTTTCTTCTCTCCCACCAGTATCACCAGGCGTCGGCCACGTGTGATGGCGGTGTAGAGCAGGTTACGTTGCAGCAGGACAAACTGTTGCATCGCGACAGGCAACACAACGCAGGGAAACTCGCTGCCCTGTGACTTGTGCACAGTAATGGCGAATGCCGGTGCTAGTTCATCAAGTTCCCCCGGCTCGTAGTCTGCGATTCGCCCGTCGTCGAAGCGCACTGTGATGGATCCGGGATCGGTTGCAATCTCGGCGATGCTGCCGATGTCGCCGTTGAAGACTTCCTTGTCGTAGTTGTTGCGCAGCTGGATGACCCTGTCGCCGGTGCGGTAACATGAACCGAAGCGCTCGATTTCAAAGGTTGCCTCGTTTGCCGGGTTGAGAGCATCCTGAAGCCTTCGGTTCAGCGACTGGGTGCCGAGACTTCCGCGATGCATCGGGGTCAGCACCTGCACGTCATGCACCGGGTCAAGGCCGAATTTCCCTGGGATATGCTCGCGCAGCAGCCTGACGATCGTGCTTGCTGCACTTTCCGGGTCACCGCGCTCAATGAAGAAAAAATCGGAGTTGGGTGAAGGTTCAGCCGCGGTCGCGAACTCCACAGGAAGCTTGCCGCTGTTGATATCGTGGGCGGCACCAATAATGCGGCTTTCGGCGGCCTGCCGGAAAATCTCGTTTAACCGCGCAACCGGAACACCACCACTCTCAATCAGGTCCGACAGGATGCTTCCCGGGCCTACTGAAGGCAACTGGTCGACGTCGCCGATCATGACAAGATGCGCATTTTCCGGCAATGCACTCAATAATGCGGCCATTAGCGGCAGGTCGATCATTGATGCCTCATCAATGATGAACAGGTCACCTGCCAGTGGATTTTCAGGGTTACGGGTAAAGCCGGCTTCCGGTGATTGATATTCGAGCAGTCGATGTATGGTCTTGGCCTCAAGCCCGGTGCTCTCGGCCATTCGTTTCGCCGCCCTGCCGGTTGGAGCACAGAGTATCGGTTGCACACCTTTGGCGCGCAGGATCATCAGCACGCTGTTAATGATCGTTGTTTTACCGACCCCGGGGCCTCCGGTGATGATCAGTATTCGCTGCATCAAGGCAGCTTCCACTGCATTGCGCTGGCCGGGTGCCAGTGCGTAGCCGATCTTCTTCTCGCACCATGCCATCGCCTTTGCGACATCAATTAGAGGGTATCCCGGCGGCTTTTCAGAGAGATTTTTGATTCTCTCAGCGACCCGGCGCTCGGCCTGCAGCAAATACGGAAGGAATATCAGGGGATTACCATTGCCTGTGTCGCGTTCCATGCGCTTTGCGGTGATCTCGGTTTCCAGGGTATCTGATACTTTGTCGGCGGAAATCCCCAGCAACTCGACTGAAGAAGCAATGAGTTCCTCTTCGGGAAGTGCGCAATGGCCACTGCCGACGGCACTGGTCATGACGTAATCAAGTCCTGCGGCAATACGTGCCCGCGTATCGGGTTTGACACCCAGTTTAGCGGCAATGGTGTCGGCAGTCTTGAAGCCTATCCCGTGCAGATCGTGTGCCAGTTGATAGGGGTTGCTGCGCAACTGGCGGATACTCTGCTCACCGTAGGTCTTGTAGATGCGCACGGCCCGGGCCGTGCTGATGCCATACTGGTGAAGGAACACCATGATTTGGCGGACGTTTTTTTGCTTTTGCCAGGATGTCTTGATTTCCTTACGGCGCTTGGAGCCGATACCGTCGATCTCCTCAAGCTGCTTCGAGCGGTTGTCGATGACATCAAATATCTGCGCACCAAATTTAGTGACCATTTTCTTTGCGTAGACCGGGCCGATGCCCTCTATCAGGCCGCTACCGAGGAAACGCTCAATTCCGGCAAGATTACCTGGTTCCGAGGTGGTTATTTCCTCCGCACGGAACTGCGCGCCGTAGTTTTCGTCTTCATGCCAAACTCCCGAGGCGACCAGCTGTTCCCCGGAGATGGGGGCGGGGCAGTTCCCCACCACCGTGACCAATGCGGATTTGCCCTTCGGCTTTACGCGTAATACGCAATACCCGTTTTCCTCGTTGTGGAAGGTGACGCGTTCAATTGCGCCAATGAGAGTTTGTTCCGGCACTTGTCAGCATTGTGATCGAGTGCCGTGGCAAGGGGTAGTTTTTTCTCCCGGTGCATGCCATTTAAGAGGGGTCATATATCCTCAATGCCGCTGATATACAGGCTTTCCGGCAATCCCGGCGACACAACGATTTTTTTTGTGTGTATTTTAAACTAAAATTTTCGTGTCACCTGCCGTTAATGATTTAATATTTAATATTAATGAGAACAATCACCCTGTTGTTGATGCTGGCAGTTACTTGCCCAGTTCCATACGCTTTGTCCCAGGATGACCGGCGTGGGATATCCGCACGCGTTGCCCTTGAACGGATAGCGTCCAGCCACGGGGCAGCTAACATTGAGAAAATTGTGGAGATGAGGGGTCGCCGCGGACAGAGTCAGCCGCGGGAGTGGTGGATTGTGGTTCGTGATGAACGCAGCAGTTCACGGTTGCGCACGATGTGGGTGAGTGACGCGCGCGCTACTGATGAAGGCGAGAACAAGGAATTTTATCCCAACCTGATCCCGCTCGGCTTTATTTCCGACAAGAAGCTCAAGGTGGACTCACCCGCTGCATTCAACGTCCTGATCAGGGAGGCGACAGCGGCCAGGGTGGGTTTTGATTCCGTTGACTACAAGTTGCGCAGCATGGAGTTCAGCGATGAACCGGTGTGGAGCCTGACGGCCAAGGATGTGAGAGGCAATGTGGTGGGCAAGGTGATGCTTTCCGGATCTGATGGCAGGGTATACCGGAAAGTCTGGTATTACAGGCAGCCCGGCGGTCACCTCAAGATTGTTGATTCCGCCCTTGATGCGCTCGGCAAACCTGAAGTGCCGCGTCCATTGGATCCTGGCCGGACAGATTCTTCCAGGGTCAGGATTCCGGAGTTTTTACCGGGGGCGGATGATCCCGGCACTGAGCAGGCGGAGATCGAGGCGATTCGTCCTGAGTGACCAGGGAAAACCCGCACAGTATGTTCTTTCATCCTTGAGGATGGGGTGAAGCACTGCCTTGCGGCTTACTGTAGCGTATATAAGGTTGCCGTAGTGTTGCAGAAATTCATCAAGGGACTTAACTCGATTGTCAATCGCCTTGCCCTGGCGATTGTGATTCTCATCTTTTGCGGGATCTTTATTTTTCCTTTGTTTCACGACGGTGAAAATACCAAGGCGGTAAAAAGTGAATTGCAGCAGATCGGCATTGCCCTGGGGAAATATTACCAGGAAAACAACAAGTGGCCATCTTCCGGCGGGCGCTCGGTGGCAGAGGCCTTGGCCGGTGAGGGTGAGGCAAAGGCATTTTACAGTCATGAACGTCTCGATCCGGAGGGACGCTTCATTGATCCATGGGAGAAACCCTACCGCTATTTTTTCTCAAATGACGCGTGTGCGGTGCAGTCTGCGGGACCTGACGAGAAGTTTGCCGATGGCATGAATGTGGGAAGTGACGACTACTGGTATGCGCCGCGTTAGCTGCCTTGAGGACTTACCTGTTCTTCGGGGATTCTCGCAGGAATGTTCTTTTGCAGGTCCGGCGGCAAAGCCGGTTTTGTGTAGCGCTGTTTTTCATACCCTTCATAATCTCAGCTTAACCTAAGCAATGCTTATCTCATTAAAGATGAGTTTTATTCGAGGAATCATTTTGCTGGCACTGTGCCTGCCGGGACGCGCGGCGGCGGTCCCGGTTGACATCAGGATCCGTCCTGTGGCTGTTGGCCGGCCGTTGCTGCTGGATTCACTACGCCATGAAAAATCCGGTGAAGAGATCTTCTCGGTGTCGCGGCTCAGTTACCTGGTAAGCGGGCTGGCTTTGCAGCGCCCGGATGGATCCTGGGTGGAACCGGAGTTTGAAGTGGCGTGGCTTGATGCCGTGAAGCGCAGGAATTCTTTCCGGGTGGCGAACGTGCCGCCCGGCCGGTATATTGCATTGCGTTTTGCAATTGGCCTGCCGGAGCAGATCAATACCGCCGATCCCGCATCATTCCCGGCCGGGCATCCCTTGAACCCGGCAGTCAACAAGCTGCACTGGAACTGGCAGGACGGCTATATTTTCCTTGCCCTTGAGGGGCATTATCGGGGCGCCGGTGATCGCCGTGGGTTTGCTCTGCACTTTGCACGAACTGCCAACCGGACGGTGATCAACCTGCCGTTGGGATTGCAGCTCAACTCTGCAACCGGGATCAATATTGACTTTGATATCACGTCGTTGCTGGCAGTACCCCGGTCGGTCGTGTTCGGCAGGGATGGTGAATCAACCCATTCCCGCAAGGATGATGTGTTGGCGGTTTCGCTGGCGGCAAACCTTCCCGGTGCCTTTCGCGTGCGGAATATCGACACTTCGGCAGGCCTGCCAGTCGCGGTGCCAAAGAAACGCCCGCTGTACCTTCCGGCTGATCCTCAACCTTTCCCCTTTAAGATGGCCGCCACTTTTCCCCTTCCCGGGCTGCCCCTGGATAATCCCCTCTTAAGAAGCCGGGTTGAGCTTGGGCGCAGGATCTTCAGCGATACAAGGCTCTCCCGCAATGGCTCCCTATCCTGTGCATCATGCCACCATCAGGACAAGGCTTTTACTGACGGGCGTGCAAAAAGTGTCGGTATTGATGATCGCCCCGGCAGCCGCAATTCCATGCCGCTCTTCAACCTCGCGTGGAAGGAGAAGTTCTTCTGGGACGGGCGCGCTGCTTCACTTCGTGCACAGGTGCTGATGCCGATAGAGAGTCACTCAGAGCTTGATGAATCCCTTGATAACGTGGTCGTGAAGTTGAGTTCCGAGCCGGGGTATGGCGTGGCCTTCAATACGGCATTTGCTTCACCCGAGGTAAGTTCGGAGAAGATTGCCCTCGCCCTTGAGAGTTTTCTGCTGACGCTCACCTCGTATGATTCAAAGTTTGACCGGGCAATGGCCGGCAAGGCGGAATTGACAATGGAGGAAAAGCGCGGGCTTGAGCTTTTCATGACCGAATATGAGCCGCGTTCCAGGCAGTTCGGTGCCGACTGTTTCCACTGTCATGGGGGTGCGCTTTTCTCCGACCATGATTTTCACAATAACGGATTGAAACTACTGGCTGGAGATGACGGCATCGGCGCTGGCCGGTTTTCCACGCCCTCGCTGCGCAATGT
>JAPYUT010000003.1:137982-143069 GCA_029940475.1 Verrucomicrobiales bacterium
TTTCCCCTCAAGCATAATGTTGAAATCATGTTGCTGTGGCATATTTGTTTAGATCAAACCGATGAGCGGCCTTCCCCGGGCCGGACATTGCAAATACCCTACACCAGTTACCCCATGAAACACATACTGACGGTTGGGCTTGCGGCCTTCTTTTTCCTTGCTGCCACGCTTTGCGCTGATCCGCTGATCAACTCCTGGTATACCGAGAGTAGCGGCCGGTATGCACGGCTTTTTGAGACCGCAGCCACCGAGGCGGCGGGACCGACCGGGGCAGTCACCACCTGGAATCGGGGGCAGGGCAGCCAGCAGATGCCCACTTACGCAGGAGTGCACGAGGTGAGTTATACTGCCACCAATGTCTACGTGCGCTCTACCGGGCTCGGCTCACATATCATGGGGCCATGGTATGTGAACGCGGCGAGGACCAATTTATTCCCGAATTACCCGGCAAACCGCGAGCTCATATACCGGATTCCCCGCAATCCCGGGCAGGTGCCTGCTGTCAAGGCACTCACCGGGCTGGGTCGTATCGGGCTGTTTGTTGACGGCGTGTCGATGTTCGACAGTCGTGATGCCTTTTCATATGATACCTCTGCCGGGCAGGATGACGACCCGAGAGCCGGCGGCGGGGTCAATGGTGACGGCGCGTGGAATCGGGATGCCTATGTCAATGAGGGCGTCACCTTTGATGCCGGCAATGCCCACCAGGCAGGATCCCATTATCATTACCACGCCAATCCCCCCGGCTTGCGTCATCTCTTGGGTGACAGTGTCAGCTACAATGCGGCGACAAACAGCTACACGGAGAATTCCAATGGCGCTCATTCACCGATTCTCGGCTGGGTGCGCGACGCCTATCCCCTGTATGGGCCGTATGGCTACAGTGATGCCATGAACCCGGAGAGCGAGGTGACCCGGATGCGTTCGGGATTCCGGCAGCGCAATATCAACCAGCGCCGTGTCCTGCCTGCTTTTGCCGCCCGGGACCAGGGTTACACCGGGGCGGAGAACACCTCGGAATACACGCTGGCGACCAATCGTTACGGACCGGATGTCACTGTGGGCGCTGGCAGCCAGTATGAGATCGGCCACTACCTGGAGGACTACGAATACCTTGGGGACCTTGGATTCACGCAGGGAAGCGGGTTTGACCTTGATCTCCACAACGGCCGTTTCTGTATCACCCCGGAGTTTCCGCAAGGCACCTATGCCTACTTTGTCAGTATTGAGGACAATGGTGCTCCAAAGTTCCCCTATAATATCGGCCGGACATATTATGGCACACCACAGGCCAATACCGTGAATGCCCTGCCTGCTGCTGCGCAGGTGGTTTTTGAGGGCGGACCGGAAAAGCCACTTGAGAACAAGGTGCTTGAAGTCGCGGGAGGGGATGGTGAGGTGACTCTCTCCTGGAGCACTGTTGAGGGTGGCACCTACCTGGTGGAGCGTTCTGATGACCTGGAGGGTTGGGAGGTCCTTTCGGGAGTTGTTGCAGAAGGCGATGAACTGAAGGCTGTAGATGCCGCTGCCACCTCGGAGAGTGCCAGCCGCTTCTACAGGGCAAGCCTGCTTAGTGTGGCTGATTTCGATGATGGCGGTTTTGATGTTGACCTTGGGGGCGGTGCCGGGGGCAACAATGTCCTCTTGCTCATCCTCGATGACTGGGGAATAGACGCCTCCGAGCTCTACAACACCCCTGGGCCCGGCGTTCAACTCGCCAACATGACAAACCTGCGCAATCTCCTGTATTCCTCCGGCGAGATCGCCGGCACCCCGGACAAGGGACTTCTTTTCACGCGCGGTTATTCCCAGCCGATTTGTTCTCCCACCCGGGCGACGATGCTTACCGGGCGGCAGACCTACCAGCACGGGGTGGGTAACCCCGGCCAGAACAGCATCCTGCCGGCAAGCGAAACCACTTTCCCGGAAATCATTTCCGCACAGGCACCGCAATATGGTTTGGCCTCCTTTGGCAAGTGGCATCTTGGCTCGGGTAATACCGGGCCGATGGCCACCGGCGGCTGGCCCAACTTCAGCGGCACCCTGCGGGGGCGCAATGCCGACTACAGCGCGTGGGACCGCATCAAGATCGAGAACGGAACCCTTACCGATGGCGGGACTGCAATTGCCGATCTGGTGGCCAACGCAACCTATGCCAGCCCCTATGCCACCACAGTGCAGGTCGATGAAGCGGTTTCCTTCATCAACTCGCAGGGTGATGATCCCTGGGTGATCTGGATGGGCTTCAATGCCCCGCACGATCCTTTTCATGATCCTCCGGAGGATCTCGCACCAGAGGCAGGCTATTCCACTGCCGGAACCACCAACAAGGACTCCTATATCCGCATGCTTGAGGCCCTCGACACCGAGATCGGACGTCTTCTCGCCTCTGTGGATCCCGATAAGACCAATATCATCGTCATCGGCGACAACGGGACTCCCAACCAGGTCGACCAGCCGCCCTCTGGCGGAATTGCCGCAGCCAAGGGGTCGCTGAATGAAGGGGGCATTCACGTCCCCTTCTTTGCCACCGGGCCTGATATCCATCTGACAGGCACCTCGGACACACTGGTTCAGGTCGCTGATCTTTTCACTACCATTATTGACTTCACGGGCATTGATACGGCGGCTGCCACTGAGGGGCTCGATCTTCATTCAACCTCTCTGGTGCCCGTCTTCAATGGCAACGACACTGCGCAGCGCTGTATCATTGCCGAGAAGTGGGGCATCAATGCCGCAGACGGCCGTTCGCTCATCATGGACCAATGGCCGCAATACAAGCTGGTCTCTATCCAGGATGTGACCGATCCGGATGATACCCCCAGCTACCAGATGTACGTGATCGGCAGCAATGGTGTCGAAGCCTCCACGCTGACAACTCCTCCCGACGCCGGCGACCCGCACCAGGCAGCCTACAATGCCCTCGTGGCCAAGGATCAAAGCCTCAACCCTCCCGTCTTCGCCACCCTCACCGTTCATATTGACCTACCACCCACCGGAGTGAGGACTAATGGGAATGTCACCAATCTGCCTGCCCTCGTTAACAATTCGAACGGCAACATTGTGAGTCCCCTCGGAATCACGATCGGGGGTGAGGCCGCCACCTGGGCCAATGGCAACATTACCGTTGGAGGCGTCACCAGCTCGGCAGCCCGGGTGGATGAAAACGGGGCTCCTGACAGGACTTCCGTTGTCGCTCAATTCAACATTTCCGCATCGGGCCTGCTTTCCGGACAAAGTTATCCCATGGTGGTGACGTTCAGGGGAGGTGGTGGAAACAACCGTATCTTCACCGCCACCAATCAGTTTCAAATACCCTGAAACGGCTCCGGGTTGAGTTGTTTTTTGGCTGCTGGTCCCCGTTGAAATGGCGGGTCAAGGCGCCTGAGTTCACGGGGTTAAGCCTTAGCGGGGGTCTTTGGGGTGACTTTGCCGGGTTAAAACACAAGTTTTCCTGCCGGATATTTTTTCCGTCAAGCCGGCTGGTGCCATCATGTTCGCATAACCTTTCCGGTGCTTTAATGGCATGATGAATTTCCGGACCTTCATTGTTTTTGCCCTTTCCTGTGTATTTGGCGCGGGTTTTTCCTTTGGCGGAGACTGGTCGCGTTTCCGGGGAGACAACGGCCAGGGGATAAGTGATGACGCTGCGGTTCCCCTCGAATGGTCGGGCAAGAAGAATATCAGGTGGAAGCGTGAACTTCCCGGCATGGGCAGCTCGAGCGCGGTGGTTGCAAACGGCAAGGTATTTGTCACCTGCTTTAGCGGTGTTGGGGAGGGCCAGACTGATGTCACCAGGCTCAAGCGCCACGTCGTGTGTGTGGATCAATCCGGTGGTGAGGTGCTTTGGCAGAAGACCATCGCGGCCGTACAGCCCGAGGATCCCTACCGGGGATTTATCACTGAGCATGGCTATGCCTCGAATACGCCGCTGGTCTCTGGCGGGCGCCTTTTTGTCTATCTGGCAAAGAGTGGCATTCATGCTTTTGATCTCAAGGGCAAGAAGCTCTGGAGCAAGAGCCTTGGCACCGGATCGACCCGTCGAAAGTGGGGATCGGCAGCGAGTCCGGTGATGGTTGGTGATACTTTGGTGGTCAGTGCCGCCGAGGAGGCCCTCGCTGTCTTTGGCCTCGACCCTGCCACCGGGGAGGAGAAGTGGAAGGCTGAGGGCGAAAGCCTCGAGATGGCCTACGCCACGCCGGTAGTCATGAAGTCAAAGGAGGGGCGCATTGACCTGGTTTTGCCGGTGCCCGGCGAGATTTGGGGGATCAACCCGGAGACCGGCAAGTTGCGCTGGTATGCGCCAACTGGAATCACTGGCAATATTTCCCCGAGCCCGGTCATTGGCGAAGGCACTGTCTATGTCTTTGGCGGGTATCCCCGGCTCGGTCGCACCGCGGTGCGCATTGATGGCGCCAAGGGCGAGATCAAGGACGAGCGCGTGCTCTGGGATGACAACCAGAGCTCGTATGTGCCGACCCCGGTGCTGGTAGAGGGCAGGCTCTATTGGGCAAGTGACCAGGGTTACGCCTGCTGTGCCGATGCCAAGTCGGGAGAGTTGCTTTTCAAGGAACGCCTTGATGCCCGCGGCAAGGGATCGCGCGGCAAGCCGTTCTATGCCGCTGCCGTGGCGGTTGCCGGCAATATATACGCGGTAAGCCGCTGGGGTGGGACATTTGTGTTTGCTGCCAGCCCCAGGTTCAAGCTGCTTGCCCGCAATATGATTGACGATGACGACAGTCAGTTCCACGGCACCCCGGCAATCAGCAATGGGCAACTGTTCCTGCGCTCGGACAAATTTCTTTACTGCATCGGCAAATAGCCGTGCTTAAATCAAACATCCAACAATAAAAACCATGAAAGCAACATTCCTGACCTTTATTCTAGCAGCCGTGTTTGCCGGCTCAAGCACACTGATGTATGCACAAGATGATCCTCCGCGGCGGCCGGATCGCCAGGCTCCGCCTGATCGTGCAGGAGCACCGCAGCGTGGCGGAGAGCGTGAGCGCGGCGGACCCCCGCAGCGTGGAGCAGAGCGTGAGCGCGGCGGACCCCCGCAGCGTGGAGCAGAGCGTGAGCGCGGCGGA
>JAPYUT010000003.1:143169-143620 GCA_029940475.1 Verrucomicrobiales bacterium
CCCCCGCAGCGTGGAGCAGAGCGTGAGCGAGGCGGACCCCCGCAGCAGGGTGGAGAGCGTGAGCGCGGCGGACCCCCGCAGCAGGGTGGTGAGCGTCCCCGTTTCGTGCCGCCGATTATTGCCGCCCTTGATAGCGACAAGGACGGGTTGATTTCCGCAGAGGAGATCGCCGTTGCCAGTGCATCCCTGAAAAAGCTTGATAAGAATGGCGACGGGAAAATTACTGTTGATGAATTGCGCCCGGAGGGCTCGAGAGGCCAGGGCGGCAGATTTGGTCCCGGCCGGGAGCCTTCGGGACGGCCGGATGCCCGTGAACAGGGTGGTCAACGTCCGGGACGGCCGGATGCCCGTGAACAGGGCGGTCAACGTCCGGGACGGGCGGATGCCCGTGAACAGGGTGGTCAACGTCCGGGACGGCCGGATGCCCGTGAACAGGGCGGTCAACGTCCGG
>JAPYUT010000003.1:143720-145612 GCA_029940475.1 Verrucomicrobiales bacterium
TCAACGTCCGGGACGGGCGGATGCCCGTGAACAGGGTGGTCAACGTCCGGGACGGGCGGATGCCCGTGAACAGGGTGGTCAACGTCCGGGACGGCCGGATGCCCGTGAACAGGGCGGTCAACGTCCGGCTCCGGGAGAAAATCCCACGCGCCGCCGTCGTCCGCAGCTTGAGGAAGACCAATAATCTTTCCCTCCATTAACAACCTTCCCGGCAGTGTGCCGGGTGGCGTGGCTAGCGCATTATCGGCGTCACCGGCTTGCCGTTGGTGGTCAGGATGTGCACCTCATGGGCTGACACCTTCGGGTCGATATATTCCCAGACAACTTTTTTACCGGCAGTAACCTCGAATATTTTCACCTTGTCCGCTGCACGTTGTCCATAGCTGCAGATTATGGTGTTGCCGTTGGGCAGGCGTTGCCCGCCGCAGGGATCATGAAAGAGTCCCGTGGCGTGACTGTTGTCACATCTCCAGGCGACTTTGCCTGCAGGATCGAACTCCACGGTCTTGTCGCCGTTGGTGAGGTTGACCAGGATGTTCTTGTTCGGCAGCAGGATCGCGGTGAAGGGCCAGTTGCGTGCCTTGCGTCCGCCGAGTTCCTCAAGGTCGGTCTTGATCTCGCGCACCACCTCGCCCGCCGGCGTGTATTCCTTGACCTTGAAGCCGAGCAGGTGCGGCACGAGGTAATTGCCGCCCGGTAATTTGCGCGCCATGCGCGTCTGCATGTGGCCGTTATCGGTTTCCGGCTTGAGGGGAACCTCAACGGTGATCTTGCCGGCATCGTTGACTTCCAGCAACCGGGGGAGGGGACCGCGTTCAACCACCAGGGTATTGCCGTTCTTCAGCCGGTTAACGGTTCCCAGTTCCTTGTTGCGCGGGTCGAGCTTGTAGGACCACACCAACTCCGTGGTGCCCTTCCTGTATTCGCGTGCCTCGTTGGAAATCGATAACAGCACGTTGCCGTTTTCCAGCACCATGCCGTCGCGGGCGTAGCCGGGAGCCTGCCAGATGACCTTGCTCTCCTCACTGATCAGGGCGGTGAACTTGCCGGCGACGAGGAAGGAATGACGGATACCGTCTTTACTGACCTGTCTGCCCTCGGCTTGCAGGTTCAAGGGGAAAAGCGCCGGCAGGGATAACAGGAGGATAAGTGCTCGATTCATGGTATTTGCTATCTAGATACGGATCGGCAGGGCAAGGCAACCAGAATAGTTGCCTTTTCGGGGGATAACTCCACAGAGGTGCTGGCTCCACGATAGTGCCCGGTGTAGTTTCTCCTGCCAAATGTCCGTTTACACTGAAGAGTTTTCTGTTTCCACCAGCGGCAAGGGAACCTATGAGATTACCGAGGAGGTGGTTTCCGCTGTTGCCCAGAGCGGGATTTCCCGCGGGCTTGCCACCGTCTTTGTGCAGCATACCAGCTGCTCACTGGTGGTCATGGAAAACGCCGATCCCTCCGCACGCACCGACCTGCACGCTTTTTTTGACCAGCTCGTTCCCGAGGACACACCGTATTTCGTGCATACCCATGAGGGCGGCGATGATATGCCCTCTCACATCCGCATGTGCCTTACTGACGTCGACAAGAACATCCCGGTTATCGATGGGCGCATGGTGCTCGGCACCTGGCAGGGACTGTTCCTCTTTGAGCATCGCCGTGCTCCGCACACCCGGCGCATTGCCATCAGCGTTTCCGGGCAATGAGTGAGCAGGATACTGTCCTGATCCCCTTTGGCAGGTGCCGCTTTTTCCGGCATACTTTGCCTTGGCAATCTATCAGGGGGCTTGTCCTGCCGGTATCCCGGGCTTAAACTTGCCACATGAAACGCGGATTTTGCATTGCGAATGGAATTGAGGAAGCCCTCTACCGCCTTGATCCTCCCTCCGGAGGAG
>JAPYUT010000085.1 GCA_029940475.1 Verrucomicrobiales bacterium
CGGGATCCGCGCCTATTTTGCGCAACCATTCCGGATCCCGACAGGATCCATGCAGCCGACGCTTAACGGTATTATTGGTTATCCGCAGGATCCCGTTGGTGGCGACTTGAAATCCCCCGGGTTCCTTGGAAAGGCATTTTACAAGGGATGGGAGGGACGCACTTATGTTGATTTCACTATTCCTGCGGGTTCGACGATCAAGAGCATCTCCGAGCGGACAAGATTCAAGTTTTTCACTTCAACACTGATTGAGTTTACCGATCCCTCGGTGGATGCCATCAAGGTCGGCGTTTCCCGGAAATCATTGCTGGGCGATGGCAGTGGCTCTGACCTCGGCTTGCTCAGGCGCTTGTCTTTGCAGTTTTATCCCAACGGTCAGGGAGGAATGAGCCCACGCGTGGGTGGACATAACCGGATTGCAGAGGATCTCAGGGTTCAGGGTTATGTGGATACCGGAGATCAGGTTCTGGTAAATAAGTTCTCCTACCATTTCCGCAGGCCGCAGCGCGGTGAGGTTTTCGTGTTCAACACGGGAGGGATCAGTGGCATCCCGCTGGAAAATCCTGCCCAGGGCTCGCAGCATTACATCAAACGGCTTTGTGGAGTCCCCGGAGATGAATTGGCAATCCGAAATGGTGATCCCAAACTCTACGTGGACGGGGAACCTGCAGTTGAGAAGTTTGTGAGGCGTGTCTGGGAAGGGGTTGATGAGGGATACCGTGGATACAGTTTCGTGCCTCCAACCAAGACTGATGAGTGGACTGCGGGTATAGGCAATGGCAAACGCCTTTACGTGCTGGAGGAGGGGCGCTACATGGCGCTCGGTGATAACAGTGATAACAGTTCGGACAGCCGGATGTGGGGCTCGGTGCCGGAACCCAATCTGGTGGGCCCGGCATTGATGGTTTACTGGCCGTTTGAGCACTGGGGAAAAATTCGCTAACCGCGCTTCTTGCGGCAATCCTTAATGTTTGCAGAAATTGCTCCCGGGTGGCTCTGGCTGGGCGGGGCGGCGTCAGGTTATTTATTGATGCTCACGTGCAATCCTCTGAGAAGGATCCTTGCTGATGCTTTTAACCTGTTGCGCGAGCGCGGCAGGGTTCGGTTGTGGGTTCCGGTGGCAATTCTTTCATTAACCGTGGGTTTTATGGGGGAGTTTGCGCTCAATTCCGGGGAAACCTCCCGGCAGGACAGGAGTGAGTTGATTGAGGTGGCGGCAGCTTCATTGGCCGACGGTGCCGCAATATTCAGTTCAGTGGTAACACTTCGATTGCCAGATGAAGCCCGCATGTTGCCGGTAAAGGATCGTGTAATTTTCAGCTTTATCGCAATTTTCTGGGTAATCCTGATCGTTAGCCTGCAGTTTTTCGTGTTGGTGTCCCTTTATTTGGGGGTCGTGATGCCTGATAGGGATCCCGGAGGTCGTGGGTTTCTTGATTTTGCGTTGCGCAGGACCCGTCGGTTCTGGCCGGGAGTATGCCTTTTGACTGTGGTTGTTGTGTTGCCGTTGTGGATTGCGATGCCCGCTACAGGCAATGTTGCGTTCTGGTTGATTGTCGCTTTGGTGGCATGTGTGTTTGCTTTCAATCAGGTGAACTTGCTCTCCGGGGAACATGATTTCGCGGCAGCGATGACATTAAATTTTTCCTGCTGGAGGCGCCTTCCTTATGAAGCATTATGGTTCATGATTATCGTTGCTGTGAATCTGGTTATAATTCACAGTGCCGACTTGACTGTGCGGGGATACCTTGCGGAGGAATCGACGATAGGCTATCTGTGGCAAATCCTGTTCAGTTTTATTCGGGCCGGGGTGCTGGTGTGGCTTCTTGCCGCGTGGGTGCTTCTTTTTTGCGCTAGAACAAAAAATCCAAGCCGACGTAGAATCCGTCCGTGAGTAACAACTCCAGCATCGTTGTTCCCGCTCAAATCACCGCGAGGGCAAAGTCCAACCTGGCTTTTGCCCTCGCTTGTTTGCCAAGGCAGCGCCGTAGAGACATGGTTTCCTTCTATGCGTTTTGCCGCGTAGTGGATGATATTGCCGACGATCCCGGCATCCCTGATGCCCTGCGCCTGGAACATCTGAATGCATGGAAATGCGGATTGCGGGAAGGTTTTGAGAATCCCGGCATGGTGCAGAGTGAAACAGAGCGTATCCGCAGCAAATACGACATTGATGCCGGACTTTTCATTGAGATTGTGAGTGGGATGGAGATGGATGTCGGCGCAGTATGTTACCGGACTTTTGAAGAGCTCAAAGCCTACTGTTACCGGGCTGCCTGTGCAGTCGGGCTGGTAAGTATAGAGATATTCGGGGCCAAGCACCCGGCGAGCCGTGATTACGCGATTAACCTGGGATATGCGTTGCAGCTAACCAATATCCTGAGGGATGTCGGCGAGGATGCTGCGAACGGACGCATTTACCTCCCGACGGAGGATCTCGAGCGCTTTGGAGTTAATAGGGATGATATTCTGGCAGCCAGGAGCGGTGAGTGCTTCCTGGAATTGATGCGGTTTGAGGCAGCGCGGGCTGTAGTTTACTTTGATGAGGCGGAGCTCGGTCTTCCTCAGGCTGACAGGAAGGCATTGAGGGCAGCGCGGCGGATGTCAAAAATTTACCGCGCAATTCTCAACAATATGAGCAAGGACGGATTCAGGGTTTTCGAGAAACGTTATCGTCCCGGTAAACTGCGAATGCTTGCGATTCTCCTGGGAGGCTGAAGACTTTTGGCTTTATTGGTTATCTTCGCTCCCAGAGCCTGAATCAGGCGATACAGGTTCAACTGCCTCGTTTTCCTTGTCATCTCCGCCAAGCCATTGTGCGACTTCTTCCTGCACGACATCGATTTCTCCAAGTTTGAGGTTTGGGTCCCTTACGATGAAGGCTTCCCCGCTTCTGGTGTGTTCGTAGAAGAGCATGCGGGCCTCGCTATTTTCTTTCAGGTCGGTTTGCCTGAATATCTTTTTCCGCTCGAGCATGATAGCAAGGATATAGCGGGCATTTTCGCTTTTCGCGTCATCTTCCTCAATTAATCGCCGAAGCATCGCTTCGGCGCTCTCCTTGCCGACGACTTCCCTTTTTCTGGGATTATCAGGGGTAGATTCAAATGTGGTGCGCCAGAATGAATAGGGTGCTGGGTTGTCTGCGTTATTGACTCGCCCTTCCCAGGAGGAGATACAGAAATCCCGGCGCTCAAATTCTCCCTTTCCCTCATTTCTGAAAATGGCCGCATAGAACGACTCGCCGTCGGTAAAGGGTTGCTGGCTCTCATGGCATGCGTTTGAGCGCAACCGTATGTGCCATGAGTCGTTGAGTGGCATGAAGTAATATTTTCCTAGTGAATGCGCGACTCGCGCAACAGTCGTTAAGCGTCAATTCTCAGAGGGATTCTGCCTCCGGAGGACTTTCCCGTTAACCCATTTCAAGCTGTCTGCAAGTCCCGGTTTTGGTAACTCCTTGTGCCTTGTTTTGAAGTGAAGCGTGAGAATTCCGCCGCAGACCAGAAGGATGTTTGTGGTCCATGCTCCAAAGAAGGCAGGTATTCGCATGCCTTGGCCGAGTGCCAGAAAAATGTTTTCACAAACCAGCATGCCGAAGAAGATCAGTAATGCGGCGGCGACGCTGCCCATTACTCCATGTCGCGAAAAAACGATTCCAAGTGGCGCGGCGATAAGGGTGATGCCAAGGCAGCTCCAGGGCAGAGCCCAACGATAATGCCAGTGTGTCTTAAATGGCGCGAGCAACCTGGCAGGTTGATCGGAGTTTGTCTTTATGTGAAAGGCCAGGCCGGGAATCCCGAGTTGTTCAGGAATCAAGCTGCCGCTGTAGATTTTCCAGGGTGTTTCACGCCAATTACTGAGCATCCTGACATCGAAACTGACCTGGCTGACAACATTGCCGTCAGTATCAAAATAAACTGCGGTGCCGCGAATCAGTCGCCATTGCCGGGTAAAGTAGTTCCAGGCAGCTTTTTCGGCGAAATAAGCGAGTTTCGTGTTACCGGCTTCATCGGCCTGGTAGATTTCAATGTTGCTCAGTTTGTCCCCTGCGAGGTCAAAGGGAATGCGCCCGACAAACCAGGTGCGGCGATCTTCGCGGTTCCTGTAGAGGCGGGCACGCACCGCATATCGGTTTTCCTGGGCCTTGGGGTCTTTTTTCATTGAAGACATGACGGCTTTCTTGCGTCCTTCGGCCTCGGGTGCCCATTCGTAATTAAGAGCGAGTGATATCAGGGAAAGGTAGAAGCCGACAAAAAACAGGGGCATGAGTATCATTCGCAGGCTTTTCCCGGTCGATATCATGGAGATGATCTCGTTGGATTTTGACATCTTGCTGAGCGCATACAAAAGGGCGAGCAGCAGAGTGATCGGCAGAATCATCACGATGACTTGCGGCATCTGGACAGTGTAGTAGCGCAGAATCGCGATAATAGGCGCGTTGGCTTCAAAGAAATAGGGTCCGTTGTCGCTTAAGTCGATGATTATCCAGATGGTAATAAAACCGGAAACACAATATGCGAATGGGGTGAAGAATTGTCTGAGTGTGTATTTTGAGAGTAATGAAGCACGGCAGTAGAGCCATGCCATGATCGGAGGGCTCAGGATGAGGCTACCGATGAGGGTGAGACGAAACACGGAGCTAAAGTGAGAGGCCTCGACCCCGGCAAGTTGCAGTTGAGAGGCGCCGGCAGTGGCAATTTCCGAGGCAACCCAGACGACAAAGACGGCCAGGCTGGCGATAAATGTTCCTTTAATGGGGGGGGCTTCGTGACGAGTCCGGATAAGCATCAGTATCAGGACAGGCATCAGTAACCACAGGCAAAGGAAGTAAGATTTCCTGACATATTCGAAGATGACAAGCGCCTCGGTGCCTTCCTCAATGATTTCTATGGAGTTTTCGTGGTAGGCGTGCAGAGAGCGCAACAACAGGTGGACACTTGCCAGTGCGACAGCCAGGAGTGCGCAGATTGGCAGAGAGCGGGGATGGGTGAGCAGCCACGAACCCACCGGGTTTAGGCGGGCAAGTAACTTGCGCAGGGTGTCAGTGGATCGCGACATATTGAACCGGCTTTTGGATTGTCGGCGAGATGACTGTGGTGGTCAAGATAGGGCGCCTGGTGTTTTTGAGTGCTGAAGCTATCTTCAGGCGGGCAGGATTGCCTCAATACCAGTGTGTTGTTCACAAAAAGCGATGATTTCCTCCGGGTCCATGACGAGAAATGCGGTGGATAGGGCATCGGCCAATGCTGCAAAGGGAGCCAGTGCCCATGCGTTTTTCCTGTCGGCACTGACCCGGCATCCATTGCGTGGATCGATGATGTGTTCTCCTCTTTCAGTGAAGGCGGATCCGCTCAGAGAGCGATCTTTCAGGCTTATGCCAGGAATATCTGGTTCTCCCGTGCCGACGGGCCAGCCGTTACCGGAGGGGCCTTCCCCGAAGGCCAAAAGGGTGCTTCCGCCGGAGTCCAGCAGGGCATTTTCTATGCCGCTTTTTTTCAGGATGGCGGCCATTTGGTCAAGGGCATAACCCTTGCCGAGACCGCCAAGGTCGAGCCACACGTCTTCGCAGCTTACACTGGCTTCACGGCATTCCGGATAAAGCAATACCTTGTCGATTCCGATGGCAGCGCGAGCGCGGGCGAGTTCTGATTTACTGGGCTGGCGCGGAGAGTGGTCTGGATTTGTCCACACCGCCAATAATGGACCGATGGTGATGTCGAAGGCGCCGTCGGTGGCGGAGTGGGTTTCCTTGGCAAGGGTGAGGCAGTCAAAGGCGGCTTCACCGATGGGAGTGCTTTTGCCCGGACCAAGGTGGTTTAATCGCGAGATATCGCTGCCGTTGCGGAAACGGCTCAATTCTGCCTCCAGGTTCTCAAGGTCACGCAGTGCCTCGGCGGCGCAAAGATGAGCTTTTGTCTCGCTTGTTCCGGCAATGAAGATCTGGAACTCGGTGGCCATGGCATGGGCGCCGAGCCTGTGGGTTTTTCCGCTCATTGCTGTGGAGTGGAACGGCGTTTCACCATTTCAAAGAACAGTTCACGCTCAATGTAGACGTGCAGCATGACGTTGTCGCGCAGGTTCATCAGGTCGGGGCCGATGTAGCGGTTCCCGAGTTTCGGGGCAAGTGTCTCATCGTATTCGGCGTCGCAGATGATGACATCGCTTACCACTTTCCCGGGCAGTTCCCGGGGATGGCGGGGATATCCCGCTTTTTTAATGCTGCGGAAGTAGTATGGCAGTGGCCAACCGTTTTCCGGATGGCAGACCTTGATGGAGAGTTGTGCTTTGATATCCCGCAGTTCCTCGACCTGTGCAACGAGCCTTGATACCAGGCTTGGGGAGGTATGGGAGTAGATGTAAGGGTTGCGATCGGCATTGAAGGGAGCCCTTGATCGTGACTTTGGCGATGGGTTGAAATACTTTCTCCACGCCCCTGCAAGGATGCCGGGAGGGGAATGTGTTTTTTTTGCGGAATTGTCCGGGGAGGATTTGAAGTTGGCAATCTGGTTTTGTCTCATCAGGTTGCAGCAACCCAGAAGAAGCACAGTGGTTAACAGCAGGCGTAATCCTGTGGAGACTGCCTTGTTGGGCACTTTCTTGATGAACTTCAGGAGTGAGCTGAAACCGAATCCGGCCAGCAGGATGGCGGCGTGCAGGAAGGCCAGGATTGACCACGGGGTCTTGTAGGCGATTGCCGAGTAGAGCAGCAGGGTGAGCAGGGCGTAGACTGTCAGAAGCCGCAGGAACACCTGCTTTTTTTCAGGCAGGTCGCGGCGCAGGAAGGTTGCCGCGGCACCAAGTGCGGCGAGCAGGAGGATTAACAGTTCGCTCCATGTGTAGAGCTCCATTTTTTTCCAGGCGAGCAGTTCCGTGTAATACATGAAGGGTTTCTCGTGTCCACTTCCCCCAACCCGGTCGAGGTAGTGAAGGTAGGTTGAGAAACTTTGTGGGATTGCCTGGAGATTGGTGAAGCACATCGAATACAGCGCAGCTGATATCATCAGGCTTAGTGTCAACCCGATTGCGACATGCTTAACGAGCAGAGTTGGCGCGAGCCGGGCGGCACGACGTTTGGTGATCTCCTCAATGAGCCAAATAATGACAGACGCCACCACCAGCGCGCCTATAGAAATGACGAAGGTTTCCTTGGTGGCATGCATCAATGCCGCCATTGTTCCGGCGCATGCCATCCATCGCAGTTTTTGATGGCAGAAATACTTCCAGATGAAGAACAGAAAAGCTGAGAGCAAGAGCACCATGGGAAGTTCCATGATGTAGTAGCGACTGAAGAACACGTTCATCGGAGAAAGTGCGGTGAGCAGGGCGGCGACAGCGGCTCCGGTATTGCCGATTAATCTCCGAAACAGGAAAGCTGCGGCGATCAGGCCTATGCCGAAGATGGCCGTCGTCAGTCGCAGCGTTGTCTCATCAAGTTGCTGGTATGAGGTTGCTCCCCTTGTCAGGGCAACGGGCAGGGAGAAGAATAAAAGTCCCGGGCCGTGGCCGTCGCTCGGGTTGTAATCAAATCCCTCACCGGCCAATAGATCTCCCATGCGGTAGGCCTGGACCGCCTCATCGGTGTGCATCGGGCGCAGGCTGAGATCCTCAAGCCGAAGGGAGGCTCCCAGGATGAGGGAAAACACGAGGACGAGGGCAAACAGGGTATTCTTTAAAGCTGGAGGCATCGGGATTGCAATCGAAGGTATATCGGGAGCGCATAGTTGCAAAGGGGCAACAGCCAATAAGGGTGCTTGCGTTCCTTGCTCATCTCTTCTTCAGTTGCCCTCCGGAATCATGTGGCGGAAAAACAACAAGGATGGGCAGGAACCGCGCGAGAGCATGCGCGAGGCGCTGCGCCTTTTTGCCTACCTGAAACCTTATCGGCGCCATTTTTATCCCGCGCTGGCCTGTCTTTTCATCACCGCTACGCTGTCGCTTGCTTTTCCCTACCTGATGGGGGAGTTGATTGGCGGGGCAGTGGGAGCAGGGGCTGAGTCCGTTACTTCCCAGATTGACCGGGTTGCCATCAGCCTTGTCATTGTTCTCGCCCTGCAGGCCTTTATTGCCTACTGGCGCATCCGCTGGTTCGCCTTTGCCGGAGAGTCCGGTCTGGCAGATATCCGGAGGGACGCCTACTCGAAGCTTGTGAGGATGCCGATGAATTATTTTGCCGAGCATCGCGTGGGTGAGTTGAGCAGCCGTATTGCCGCAGACCTGACCCTGATCCGTGATACCCTGATCCTCACTGTGCCGCAGATCATCCGGCAAAGCGTGATGCTGGTGGGAGGGCTCATCTTTATCTTCATATCCTCATGGAAGCTGACATTGGTGATGCTCGCCTGCATACCGGTTGTAGTGATACTCATGGGTGTGCTTGGTCGTGGTATCCGCAGACTCTCAAAAAGCGCGCAGGATGAACTTGCCAATAGCAGCGTGATAGTCGAGGAAACTCTGCAGGGTATTGCCAGCGTGAAGGCGTTCAGCAATGAACCTTTCGAGACCAGGCGATACTCGGGCTCATTGGGACGGTTTGTCGAAGTTTCCCTTGGCGCAGCTCGGGCACGTGCCCTTTTTGTGTCATTCATTATTTTTGCGCTGTTTGGAGCCATTACCTTCGTGGTCTGGTATGGCTCAGGCATGCTTGGGCGGGGGGAGATATTGATGCATGAATTCAATCGTTTTGTGCTGTTCAGCATCTTTATCGGGGCGGCTCTCGGGGCCTTTCCCGATATCCTCAGCCAAATACACAAGGCTGTCGGTGCAACTTCCCGCGTGCGTGAGATACTGGGTGATGAAACTGAGGATGTGGGTGAAGACAGGGCGCTTCAGGTAACGCGCTTTAGTGGCGAGGTTGAGATGAAAGGTGTCCATTTCAGTTATCCTTCACGACCGGATGTCGAAGTGCTACGGGCAGTGAATTTCAGGGTGGCTGCGGGAGAACGTGTTGCTGTCGTTGGTCCCAGCGGGGCGGGAAAATCCACACTGGTGCAGTTACTGTTGCGCTTTTATGACCCTGTTAGCGGCGAGGTGAACTTTGACGGGAAGAACGCACTCGACTATCCACTTGAAGCACTGCGCTCGCAGATGGCAATCGTGCCCCAGGAGGTATTGCTCTTTGGCGGCAGCATCAGGGAGAACATTGCCTACGGTCGGCCCGGGGCTGATGAGGCGGACATTGTGGACGCAGCCAGCAAGGCAAATGCCCACGGGTTTATCGAGGAATTCCCGGAGGGCTACGAGACGCTGGTCGGTGACCGGGGGGTCAAGCTTTCCGGAGGACAGCGACAACGCATTGCCATTGCCCGCGCCATCCTTGCCGACCCGGCGATCCTGTTACTGGATGAGGCGACAAGTTCCCTTGATTCGCAGAGTGAGCAGTCAGTCCAGGGAGCGCTCGACGTGTTGATGAAGGGGCGCACCTCGATCATTATTGCTCATCGCCTGTCGACCATTCGTGAGGCTGACCGCATCCTGGTTTTGCGAGATGGAGAAATTGTCGAGTCGGGAACCCACGATGAGCTCTCCGGGATGGAGGGCGGTGTTTACCGAATGCTCTCTGAGTTACAGTTTGCCGCCGATTAGCGGGAAAGCGGTAACCATCCAGCGGGCGCGGGAAACGCATGAGGCCGGAAAAATGATTTATGACCTGCGGCTAACGCGTCCGGTGGCAAGACAGGGAATGGGAAGGTGATGACTGCTTTGACTGACTTAACTGAACTCTCGGAAAAGTTGTTGCGGTTTGGGTGGTAGCCTGCCTATTAAAATTATAACACACTGGTTATAAAGAAAGTACGCGGACTGGGACTCGAACCCAGGACCAATTGGTTAAAAGCCAACTGCTCTACCAGCTGAGCTACCCGCGCTTTTTTCTCAGAGGCGCGCGAAAATACTGCTCCAAGCGGGGATGGCAAGCGGGATTTTCCTGATACGAACAGTTGCTTGTTGTTTTTACGGGGGATTAATCAAGACATTTGACGGTTTGGTATTTCAAGGGACGCTTAACAGCGGGGAAAATACAGGGGAGAGGGATTCCCCCGGAAAACTCGCTTGCCATTTACGTTAAAAACGCCCGGGTATAAGAAAGAAGCAAAAGGAGTGTCTATATTTTCATGAGTAGTGATTTATTTACCGGTTCAGCTCCAGTCAATGCGCTTGGCAGGGTGGCCTTTGAACGTGACGGCTTCCTGTTGAGGCCTGCGTTTCTTTCTGCGGATGAAGTGGCGGAGTGCCTGCTGCAGTTGGAGCGATATATCGCTGAGGTTGTTCCCGGACTTTCCCCGGAAGAGGTTTTCTATGAGGATCGTGAAAAACCGGAAACCCTCAAGCAGTTGCAGTCGATGCATGTCCATGACACGTGGTTTGCCGGTTTCTTCGGGGCCAGGGTCAGGCAATTGGCGGAGGAGCTTTTTGGCACAGGAGTGGTTGGCAGGAACATGCAGTTTTTCAATAAGCCCCCGGGCTCAGGATTACCAACGCCGGCCCATCAGGACGGGCATTATTTTAAGATTGATCCGCCCAGTGCGGTGACCATGTGGCTGGCGCTTGATGCAGCCGATGAAGACAATGGCTGTGTGCGCTATGTGAAAGCTTCACACCGGAAGGGAATGCGTGCCCATGCACTTACCGGCACACTGGGATTTTCTCAGGGGATCAGCGACTTCGGCACGAGTGAAGATCAAGAGAATGAGGTGGCGATGACTGCGAGGCCAGGTGACCTGCTCGCCCACCACGCGCTGACCATCCACCGGGCTGATGGCAATTGCTCTGCAAGGCGTAACCGCAGGGCCCTCGGCTGTATTTTCTATTCAGTGGAGGCGATGGAAGACCTTGCGGCTGAGGCTGACTACAGGCGTCAACTCTCCGGGCAGCAGAGGGGGAGGATTTGACAATGCCCTACACTGAGGAGGAACTCTG
>JAPYUT010000022.1:0-50982 GCA_029940475.1 Verrucomicrobiales bacterium
ATCACCGACAACCTGGGGTTCGCGGTTCCCATCGCCAGCCTGCGCCGCCTGCTCGACAAGCCCAATACCATCCCAATGGACAAGTGGCTGACCATAGGCCAACTCAATCCCGCGCGCTGGCAGACGCTCATGGGCGCGCGCTGGCGGCAACGTGCGGGAAGAATTACCGTCGTGCGGCCAGGGAACGGCTTCGGCGGGCGCTCACTCTGCATTAACCAGCGTCAACTTCCCGCAGTTCCTTATGAGGTGGCCGTCGAGGTTAAGCTCGATGATGAATCGGGAGCGGCCGGGCTGATCTTTGAGTCAAACGGCGGTGACAAGCATTACGGGTTTTACCCCAGTGCCGGCAACATTCGCCTGACACGTTTCGAGGGTCCTGACGTGCTGTCATGGACGATCCTCGGGCAGGTCGCTACCAAGTCCTATCGCCCCGGCGAGTGGAACCGCATCCGCGTGCGCGTGGAGGAAAAAAAGATCACCGGCTTTGTAAACGGGGAGAAAATCCTCGAGCTCGAGGATGGTGTGCTGCGCGGCGGCAAGGCGGGACTGGCGAAGTTTCGCTCCACGGAGGCGGAGTTCAAGCGCTTTGCGGCCGGCAGGGACCTCGCCCGGGACGCCGCGCCCAAGGAGACTCTTGCCAAACTCAACGCCCACATTGAGAAGCTCACCGGGGATCCCGGAAACATTGATGCAATCGCCGGCCTGGCGGACAACGCTGATCTCGGCCGCCTTATGCTGCAAAGAAAAATCAAGGAACTCTCCACCACCATCAAGGCACTTGAGCAAACAGCTGATGATGTCCACCGCCGCACTATCCAGGAGCAACTCATCGATGAGTTGGACAAGAAGCAGGAAACCGACCTGATCACCTGTGCGCTGCTGCTGGCAAAACATGACAACCCGGATCTGGATATCTCCGCTTACCACGAGGAAATTGAGCGCATGGCCGGCGAGCTTTCCCGGAAAGTCGCCAGGGACGCACCCGTCAGGGACAAGGTGACAGCCATTGCCGGGTATCTTTTTGAAGACAATGGCTACCACGGCAGCCGGGCAGATTACTACAACGCCTCCAACAGCTACCTGAATGAAGTCATCGATGATCGTGAGGGCATACCCATCACCCTCTCAATCCTCTTCATTGAGCTCGCAGGGCATCTGGACGCCGACCTTAAGGGGCTCGGCCTCCCCGGGCACTTCGTCGTGTGCTACGAGGAGGAGGGGAAAAGGACCATCATCGATGCCTTCGAGGGCGGCAAGATCCTGACAACGGAGGAAGCCAACAGGATCATCCGTGACTTCGGTGGCGGTGGTGCCGTCTCCGACTACCCGCCTTCAGACAAGCGCTCGATCATTCAGCGCATGATCTACAACCTCAAGGGGATCAGTATTGAGGCCAAGGACTACCCTGCCGCCCTGCGCTATGTGGATCTCCTGATTGCCCTCGACCCGGATGATGCCCAGGAGCGGCTCAGCCGTGCACTGCTTCATGTACAGAATGGACAGGGCAACAAAGCCAAGGCTGACCTGGAATGGCTGTTTGAGAAACAACCTGAAGGCATCCACCTCGAGCGCCTGCGCGAACTTTACAACCGGCTTTAGTCAAAGCGACAACCTGGAAACCGTGATATCCGGCAAGTTCCTGTTATTACCCCAGGTTCATGGATTGCGCACAGGCAAGAACCTCACGGAAGGGCAAATGTTCCAATAGCCCGAAGCAGTCATGACGGGTTAACCTGGCGCGACTTGTTGCCGGGCTGCGCAATCCACACAGGAACCGTGCAATCTGACGGGGTGAAGTAAGGGCAGTATGACGCTCCGCTGCGAGGTCATGCACAGCCTTTATTTCATCTGCCGTTATCTCTCCCGGCACGGAACCGGGCAGCTCGCCGGCAACTTCATCTCCACCACACACGTCGCATTGGCCGCAATCCCCCCCCGGTAACTCGCCAAAATACTCGAGGATGACCCGCGCCCGGCAATTCGCCTCTGCGGCAAATTCCACGACCTTATTCAACCTGGCAATATCCTGCTGCTCACGCCGCGCAAAGAACTCCTGGAATTCCTGGGCCAGTTCACCAACATCACCGGCAGTATCCAGCAAGCGATACCCCTGCCTCAACCCCGATAACCTGGCAAGGATGTCACCGGCTTCCTCCAGGTGACGTATCACCCTGCGCACCTCGTCCGCTTCTTCTCCAATCCGCCCGGCAACCTCTGCTATCGGCAGGATTAACCACCTGCGCCCGCGTTTTCCTGCTGCAAAAATCCTCTTCAACAAGGATCTTCGTGGCGCATCATATCCGGCAAGGAGGGCATCCTCATCACGCAGGAACTCAATCCTGTAGACATTGTAAAACGGCGCAGTTGCCGTAATTATTCCCCTCAACTCAAGATACGTCATGATGGTTGCGACAACCAGCGGGCGTATGTCATAGATGGTGGAAAGCTCATAGTGTGATACGTCAAACTCCTCCCCCTGGCGCAATAAGCTGTCCAGAATCCCACTTACAGCCGTCGCTGTCGGGGTGTCCCCGTAAATAAAATTCTCCAGCACAATGCGGTCGTCCAGGCAGGCAAGAAGTTCACAAGAGGACTGCCCGCCATCCCTGCCGGCACGACCTGTCTCCTGGACATAATTCTCAATGCTCTTGGGAAGGTTATAGTGATAAACACTACGGATGTCAGCCTTGTCGATACCCATGCCGAAGGCAATGGTGGCCACCACCACTGCAAGCTCTCCACTCATAAATTCATCCTGCACTTCAGCACGATAGGCATCACGCAAACCGGCATGATAGGCCTTTGCATTGACGCCGTTTGCGGCAAGGAATGTCGCCACCCTCTCGGCAGTTAACTGCAGGGTCACGTAAACCACTGTGACTCCCTCCCCCGACTTGATACGATCCAACAGAAGCCTGTCCCGGTCACAGGCCGCACAGGGCGTCACCTTGATGGCAAGGTTGTCACGACGGAAACTAAGTTGCACATGCTCGTCCTGACTGATCCCGAAGCACCTGCAGATGTCGCCACTGACCTTCGGCGTCGCCGTTGCAGTCAGTGCCAGCACCCTGACAGCACGCAATTCTTTCGCAAAATCAGCCAGCTTAAGGTAATCAGGCCGGAAATTATGTCCCCACTCCGAAATACAATGTGCCTCATCCACCGCCAGCATCGCAATCTGCACTGCTTTCAACCTTTCCCTGAAATTGACGTTGGCCAATCTCTCGGGAGCCACATAAAGCAACTTAATCCCGCCTGATTGAAGACCATGCCAGACATCCGCCACTTCCTGCCCTGAAAGGCTGGAATCAAGGCGAGCTGCCTCAATACCCCTGCCCCTGAGGACATCAACCTGATCCTTCATCAGGGCGATAAGCGGTGAAATGACCAGTGTCACGCCATCCAGCAGCAGTGCCGGCAACTGGTAACACAGGGATTTCCCGCCACCTGTCGGGAACACGGCCAGGGCACTGCGACCGCTGAGTAGAATATCGATTACCTCCTGCTGGCCGGCGCGAAAAGATTCTAAGCCGAAGCGAGCCAATGCTTCATTCAATTTTTGCTCGTGTGGCTTCTTCAGGATACCACATTCACTCAAATCCCGGCGACTGTCGAACCCTTCAATAAAAGAGATCAGTGCGCACCGCCTGCCAGCCCGGCTGGCGAACCGGCCCTAAAAACGTTAATCTCCCTCCCGCCGCGAACGCCTGACTGTAACGGTATCTCCAAGGGCAGGTTTACGGTCCGCCCCGACATAGATCGTGACACAAGTGGTATCACCACTGCCCGCGGCAATATCCGCGCATTCAAGGGTTACCTCATGAAAATCACCACGAAAATTGGAAGCAATCACTTTGCCGACAATATGCCCGCCGCCGGAACCCTCCTGGGTAATCTCCAGATCGGCAGGCCTCACCAGTATGTCCGGCGCACCATGTGGCGCGTCCTTTCCCTCAAGCAGCTGGCAGGGTATACGATTAACCTTGCCAAACAGGCTCGCGGTATACTCGCTGGTGGAATGAAAATACACGCGTTCCGGGCTCCCTACCTGCTGCAATTTACCCTCCTTTAAAACCGCCAGGGTGTCGGCAACCGCAAGCGCATCACGGGTATCATGGGTCACTATCAACGCCGAGGTTGCGCTGCTCTTTACAATACGCCGCAATTCATCACGCAGGGCATCCTTGCGCATCGGGTCAAGATTGCTGAAGGGCTCATCAAGCAAAATGAAGGAAGGTCGCGGTGCCAGCGCACGCGCGAGAGCAACACGTTGTTGCTGGCCGCCTGAAAGCTCATGCGGAAAGCGTTTCTCCAGCCCATCCAGGCCGGCGAGTGTGACAATCTCCGCCACGCGCTCCTCGCGCTTGGTCCTTTGAGAAATCCGGTGCAGACCATAGAGAAGGTTCTTGCGCACATTGAGATGGGGAAAAAGGGCATAATCCTGGAAAACAAACCCAATATGCCGCTGTTCCGGCGGCACCGAGTAACCATCGGCACAAACAAGCTCTCCGCCAATGGCAACGGTTCCCGTGTCAGGTTGCTCAAGCCCGGCAATAATGCGCAGTAATGTCGTCTTGCCGCTGCCACTCTCCCCGACCAGCGCCATGATATCAGCATCCCCAAGCACGATCGACACGCCATCGAGTGCCGGCCGGTCGGTTCGCGGAAAACATTTGGAAATTCCCTCTATTTCAAGTGACTCGGACATATGATTACTTACGCCCTCAGTGGCCGGCGGATCAGGCGATGTAAGATAATCACTCCCGCACATCCTGAAAGCACCAAAATCAAGGCCGGAAGCGACCCCTCAGCCAGCCGTTCCTCCTTATGCATCAGGCCGAAAGTCTGGGTCGCCAGCGTCTCCACATTCGGCGGGCTGAGCACCAGTGTCAGGGGCAATTCCTTGAGAATATCCACAAACAGCACAATCAGCGCTCCCAGCAATGGTAATCTCAACAGCGGCAGGTGAATACGAAAGAAACTGCCCCAGGAGGAACGCCCGAGAATACGTGAAGCCTCATCCATACTGCGGTGAATACCTGCCATGCCTGCCTCGAGCGGAGCCAGGGCCGGGGTCATGAATCTTACCGCATAGGCCATCACCAGGCCGATTGGTGTGGCAGTAAACAGGATCGTGGTAAGCGCATCGTCAGCCATCAGCCCGGAAATGGCGGCTACCGAGCTCAACATGGCAATCACCACCACTGCCCCGGGCAGCGCATAACCGAGCATACACATCTTGGAAAGCAGCTGCATGGCCAATCCGGGAAAAATACGGGCCGCATAGGCCAGAAACAACGCCGCAATGAGAATCACAAGGCCCGCGAGCACTGCCATCGAAAGGCTACCGAAAACCGGCTGCAAAAGTTCGCCAACCTGCACCTTCTCAATGCCGTACCGGGCAAGTTTCAAAAGCTGCCACAGGGGAAGTAAAAAAGCGAAAAACAAAAGTGACGCACAAAAGCCAAAGGCCATTGAAGTTCCAAATGCAGTCTTTGGTTTTTCCGCCAGGTTGCGCCGCGCTCCATGATGCGCATGAAAGCGGGAACGACCGCGCAGAACCATTTCCGCAACAATGATTGCAAATACCACCAACATTGCCACACCGGCCAGGCGGATGGCGGAATCCGTGTCTTTCCAGTCATACCACTGGTTGAAAATTCCTATCGTCAGCGTCTCGATACCGTAGTGAAGCATGGCACCGTATTCATTCATCACCTCCAGCAGAACAAGCAGCAACCCGCCGATGATCGCCGGACGAGCCAGGGGCAATCCCACCGAGAACAGGCTGCGCCACAAACTGCGGCCAAGTAATCGCGAGTTCTCAATGTAGGCACCGGATATCTCGGCAAAACCGATGCGCGCGGCAATATAAATATAGGGGTAGAGAACCAGTGCCATTACAAAAATGGCCAGGACATAATTGAAAATTCCGTTGGCATCCGACATCGCTTCCGCCCCGAAACGCTCGCGTATCCACAGCATCAGCGGATCACGCAACTCGTACTTGGCGAAGTCATAAGCGTAAGCCTCCACATAAGTCGGAATGGCCATCGGAAACATCAGTGCCAGTGAAAAGAACCTTCTCCCCGGAAACTCCCAGACAGTTACAGCCCAGGCTGCCCCAATGCCGAAAACCGATGCCAATAACCCGGTTCCCAGCAACATGATAAGCGTTCCCTTCACATAAGTGCCCAGCACGCCATAGCCAACCACCTCCCTCCAGACATCGCTTGGAGCCTCGAACAGGGTCACCACCACCACCGCCAGCGGCACCGCAATCAGCAGCGCGATAAATGTTGCACCAATCCACCACACCGATCCGGCAAGTGGATGCAGGTGGCGAACAATTGTGACCGGGCGGCTCAAGGATCCTGCTGTCTACCTGCTACTTCCAGCCAGCCCGCGCAAAGATTCTCACCGCGTCAGCGTTCTTCTCCCCAAGCGTCTGTAGTGGCAAGGTATCCGCCTTGAATTCGCCCCAGGACCTCAGCAGCTTTGATTGAGTGCCTGAAATATCAAGCGGATACTCGTAAGTGGTTACGGGAAAACTCGCCTGGGCTTCCGGCCCGGTAAGGAATTCAAGCAGCTTGATCGCGTTGTTCCTGTTCGGAGCACTCTTGACCACACCGCCGCCACTGACATTAATATGCGCGCCGCGACCGTTCTGATTGGGGAAAAACACGCCGATTTTCCCGACCACCGCGCGATCTTCCGGATTGGGAGAATTCGCCAGCAATCCAACATAGTAGGTGTTGGCAATAGCCACGTCGGCAATGCCTGCAGCAACAGCGCGTATCTGATCCCGATCGCTGCCTTCAGGCGGGCGGGCCATGTTGTCGCGCACTGCCCTTGCCCATCCGGCAGCTTTCTCCATACCCGCAGCAGCAACGATCGAAGCCAGCAACGACTGGTTATAGATGTTGGAAGAGGACCGCGCCACGATGCGTCCTTTCCACTTTGATTGAGCGAGGTCCTCATAGCAATCCAGCTCGGAAGGTTTCACCCGTTGCTTGGAATAAATAAGGACCCGGGCCCGCACCGTAAAAGCACACCAGTAGTTATCGGCATCGCGCATGTTCTGCGGAACCTGTGCCGCCAGCTTGGCGCTGGTGGCCGGTTGCAACACACCGGCAGCCCTCGCGCGCACCAGACGACCGGCATCGGCGGTGATCAATACATCCGCCGGCGAGTTCTTCCCTTCCGCCTTGATCCGTTCCAGCAGGGCATCAGCAGAAGCCTTGACCACATTGACTTTAATACCGGTCTGCTCGGTGAATTTGGCATACAACGCATCATCAGCCTCATAATGGCGATGGGTGTAGACGTTCACCTCTGATGCAATAGCGACGTTTGTCAGCAAAAAGCCGGCAGCAATCGCAAGGAAAGCCAGAGAAAATGGCACACGAAACGGCTGATTCATTGGATAAATCGCAATTAAAAAGTAAGTTTGGTATTGAGACTCATTATCATTTACCATGTCAAACCCTTCAACGCAAGCGGTTATTGGCTGAGCAACAGCCTGCCAAGGGCATGCCAATCCATATCCAAACCCATGCGAGAGCGTCCGCGGCTCTTCGCGAAAAAGAGATAATCAGCCACCACTGCCTGCCAGGAGAAAATCCAAAAATGTCACGACTTATCCCCGGAGAGCGGCAATGACTTGTCATTTGAGTTGCCAAGTCATTGGTAATTGACGGATGTTACGCCACTGACTAAATGGAAATATTTCTGTATATAGACGGTCAAAAAACCGGTCCGCTCACCATTTACGATGTGCGCGATCAGTTGCGCCGCGGAGACATTACGCCAGAAACCAGGGCATGGATAAAGGGCATGGAACAATGGCAACCACTACGCGACCTGGATCCCCTGAAAGAAAGCGTTGAAGTCCACATTGCCGACGCGGGAGCCGATGAAATCGCCATCAGTGAGGAGGAGCGTGAAATCCTTTCTCAACGGGTCGGAGTCCTCAACACAGAGAAACCGCGACCCTGGCTTCGCTTCTCGGCAAGGTTGATTGATACGCCAATCCTGCTGGCTCCGGGTATACTGTTGTCGCATCAATATCTGGGGAGCGAGACATTAAATGCCATGCTCTTCAGGACGGGTACCATTCCCAGCTTCACCGACTCGGCTGTATTCCTTGTGGCCATCGCCGTTTCATGGGTCATCACTGAAACACTGTTACTGAGCTGCCTGAATACCACCCCGGGAAAATGGAGCCTCAATATCAAGATTCAAAAAGAGAGCGGTGAACGCCTTGATTTTTCTTCAGCCCTGCGGCGATCATTCGGTGTCTTTGTTTTTGGCATGGGGCTAAACTATATACCCACTCAAATTATCTGTAATGTTCTTGCCTACTTGACGCTAACCAAACAGGGAAAGACATACTGGGACAAAAAGCAAAACCTGACAGTCACACATCATCCTGTGAATCCCCTGGGAATAATCATCGCAATATTCATCTTTACCGGCAGTTCGATGGCTCTCTACCACTTCTTAGGAAAACCCGAAATGCTCTCATATGCACCATAGAAACCAAACACTCGACGCTTAAAATGGCGAAGGAATACGTCTATTTCGATCTCGAGACAATCCGCTCCGCCAATGATGTGGGCGGCTGGAACAACAAGGGCGACATGGGGATGTCGGTGGGCGTCACCTACAGCACGGTTACGGGAAAATATATTGCCTACCCGGAGCACAGGGTTTCTGAACTAATCGATCAACTCATCAAGGCGGATCTGGTGATCGGCTTCAACCACATCAGCTTCGACTACGCTGTCCTCGAAGGCTCTTATCCATTCGCCCTTGCCGACCAGTGCGACAGCCTCGACCTGATGGTCAGTATCGAGAAAGTAGTGGGACACCGGCTAAAACTGGACTCAATTGCCTCCGCATCACTTGGTAGCGGCAAGACCGCCCAGGGACTCGATGCAATCAAGTGGTGGCGTGAGGGAAAATACCGGGAAGTCGCTGAATACTGCTGTTATGACGTCAAGGTCACCCGGCTGGTTCACGAATTCGGTGCCGCCAACGGCTTCGTGCGCTATCAAGACAAGTTCGGCAATGTTCAGGAAGCCAAGGTGGACTGGAAACTGCCCTGAAGAGATTTACCCCCCTGCAGTCCCTCCCCTCGAAGAGCTTGCCGGGAAATAAGCTAACGCACAGAAAAATACAATTCCCAGCGGTGCAGGCTGTCATGGTTCCCCGTAAAACCACCTGACCAGGGAAGGAAACCATGTCACCATAGGTTAACGGCAGGATCACCTCCGAACCATCCCCTGTTCCCCCCCGTTCCCCACGAAATGTCCACGTTTAAAGTTGTTAATCTTCTGCTCGCCTCTGTGCTTGCATCGGCTCCTCTTTGCCGCGCCGACCTGGTCGCCCACTACGCCCTCGACGAGACAGATGATAGCGCCTCCCCCGCCGTTGACTCGCTGGGCAACAATCCCGGAAACATCATTGGCGGGGAAGCCAATCTCTCCAAGGGGGTGGCTTCGGCAATGCCTCATCTCAATACCGCATATCATTTCGAGATACGTGGCGGATTAAACATCGGCACCAGCCAGGCAGCCCGACCAAGTGACCAGTGGACCATGACCTGGTGGATGCGGCCGGACACACTTGACCCGTTTGACCGCATCTACGAGAGCCTGGCCGGCACCGGCAACGATGGTAACGGCATCCGTATCGACCTTGGCGGGTCGCCGGGAGACAGCCTGCGTGTCCTGTTGCGCGACGGCAACGGCTCAACCAGCACCTCACTCACCCATCCTCTCAACCTCACGGCTGATAACTGGTATTTTTGCACCGTGCGATATGACTCAAGCCTCGGCAACGGGACGGCCCTGAAAATAACCGTCCTCCCCGCCGGCATCGATAATATTCCTGCCAACACCGTCACGGCCGCCACCCGCTCGGCAAACTCACTTGGCACAGGCCCTATCACCATCCACGGCAGCGGGGCTTTCATTGCCGCTGATGATGCCGGTGCCTCCGGGGCCAATGACTTCGGCGGTTCACTTGATGACTTTTCAATCTTCCAGACCGGCGACACCTTCGGTGTCCTCAGCGATGAGCAAGTTGCCAGGATACACAACATTGGCGCGCTTGCCTTTGACCCACCAGTGCCTGTGCCCGAGGTGCAGAGTTTCACCGTAAGCCCGGCAAATGCGGCAAGCGGTGACGTTGTCACCCTGAGCTGGAATGTCTCCAACGCCAGTTCCGTGGAAATCGTACCCGATGTCGGACCTGTGGCCATCAGCGGTGAAACACAGGTTACCGTCACCGCCACAAAAATTTACACCCTCAGTGCAACCAATGCCGAGGGCACAGTCACGGCCACCGCGCAGGTCACCGTGAATGATCAGTCCCTCCCTGCTCGCATCTCCGAGTTTGTGGCAAGCAATTCCGGCAGCCTGCTCGACGGCGACGGCAATGCCAGCGACTGGATTGAAATCCATAATCCCAACCTTTCAAACCTGGATATCTCCGGTTACCACCTGACAGACGATCCGCTTGAACCCGACAAGTGGCCATTCCCCCCGGACACGGTGCTGGCAGGTGGAGAATACCTTGTCGTCTTTGCCTCCGACCGGCAGGTAGCGGACTATATTGATCCCGAAGGCAACCTGCACACCAGTTTTTCCCTGAACAGTGACGGTGAATACCTCGCCCTCGTTGCCACCGACGGCATGACCGTCATCCAGGATTTTTTTCCCCAGTTTCCGCCAATCCCCGAGGACGTGTCCTACGGGACCGAGGGTTTCTTTACCGAGCCGACACCACGCGCTGTAAACAGTCCTGCCGGCGTGACGGGATTTGTGGAGGACACCTCGTTTAATATCGACCGCGGGTTCTTCTCCGCGCCCTTTGACCTTGTCATCAGCACCGCAACCGATGAAGCCGAAATCTACTACACCACCGACGGCAGTGCCCCCTCTCCATCCAGTGGCACGCTCTACACAGCCCCGCTAAAGGTCACTTCCACCACCGTTGTGCGCGCCGCAGCTTACAAGGATGACTTCGCGCCGACAAACATCGATACCCACACCTATCTCTTCCTCTCCGATGTCCTGGCCCAGCCAAACAACCCGCCGGGTCTGCCCCGCACCTGGGCCGGCAGGCCCGCCGACTACGAGATGGATCCCGACATCGTCACTGACCCCGACTACGCAACCGAACTGATCCCCGCACTGCAGGCCTTCCCCACCCTCTCCGTTGCCATTGATCCAGGTGATTTCTACGGGGCACAGGGACTCTACCAGAACCCGCAAAGCCAGGGAGATGCCTGGGAACGCGCTGTCTCGGCGGAACTGATGGTGCACGATGACAGTGAGAAAGGCTTCCAGATTGAAGCGGGACTGCGCATCCAGGGCGGCAGCAGCCGCAACCCGGACACTCCCAAGCACAGCATGAGCCTGCGTTTCCGCAAACAATACGGACCCGGAAAGCTGCGCTATGACGTGTTCAGGGACGCGCCCGGCAGTGACACCGCGACCGATGAGTTCGACTTCCTGCAACTGCGCTCCGGATACAACTTCGGCTGGGTGCATCGCCATTACTTCCAGTCTCGCCATGCACAATATAACCGTGACCAGTTCGCCAACGACCTCTACCTGGCAATGGGAAACCCGGGTTCACACGGACGCTGGGCACATCTCTACATCAACGGCCTCTACTGGGGAATTTATCACCTGCACGAGCGTCCTGACGCGGACTATATGACCTCGTATTTCGGGAATTCCGAGGACGGATACGATGCAATCAACTCCGGTAGAGCCGCCAACGGCAGCATGACGGCCTACAACAGGATGACCTCGCTGGCCGCCGGCAACATCTCCGATCCCGACAATTACAAGGAACTCGGCAAACACCTGGATATCAATGCCTTCATTGATTACATGCTGATGAATTTCTATACCGGCAACAGGGATTGGGACGGTCACAACTGGCGGGCTGCCGGACAGGGTCCAGGCGGTGAGCCATTCCGTTTCTTTCCCTGGGATAGCGAGTTCGCCATCTCACCGAATGGTGCGGGAGCAATCCAGAATCCCGCCCCGTTATCAGCCGCACTAACCGCCAATGTCACCTCAAAGAACGGCAACAACCGCCCCAGTGGCATCCATCAGGATCTCACGAACAATGAGGAATACCGCCTGCAGTTCGCCGATCACATCCGGCACCACATGTTTAACGGTGGGCCGCTCAGCCCCGAGGGTGCGACCGCCATCTGGCGGCACCGCTCGGATAAAATGAATTTACCGATCGTCGCCGAGTCAGCACGCTGGGGAGACTTCCGCCGTGATGTCCAGGCCGGTTCACAGTGGAACTCCTCGCAATACGACCTCTATACCAGAAACGATCACTATTTCCCCGACCAGCAGTGGATCATCACGACTTACCTGCAGCAGCGACGCGACATCGTCGTCAATCAACTGCGCAACCGCGACCTTTATCCGCAAACCGCCGCTCCCGATTACAATCAACACGGCGGGCTGGTGCCGACCGGGTTCCTCCTTTCGATGACCAATTCCAATGCCGGTGGCGTTATCTATTTCACTCTTGATGGGACCGATCCGCGCACAACTGCCGGTCCTGCCGAGGACATTGTGCTGCTGCAAGAAAATACACCGGCCACCGCCCTCGTGCAGAACACTGACGGCGGACTCGCAACAAGCTGGACGAACAACAACTTTGACGACTCCAGCTGGCAGAGTGGCGCAACCGGCATCGGCTTTGAGAGTACTGCGGCTCATTATGATCCGCTGACCAACCTTTATGTCCCGCAAATGAACGGGGTGAACTCCTCCTGCCTGGTCAGGGTGGCCTTTTCCGTGGCCGATCAGGCCACCCTCGGGAGCATCGCAGGACTTACGCTGAACATGAAATACGATGACGGCTACAGTGCCTTCATCAACGGTAAGTTTGTCGGCGGCAGGAACAATCCGGCAACCCTCGCCTGGAACTCACGCGCAACGACAAGTCACCCCGATTCACAGGCCCTGCTCTATGACCAGCTTGATATCTCCGCCGCAATTCCCAACCTGCAAATCGGTAGCAACATGCTGGCAATACAGGGATTGAACGTCTCGCCGGGCAGCAGCGATTTCCTCATTGTGCCGCAGATCACCTATACAACGGGTGTCGCCAACGGCGTTTCACAATCAGCGCAAGTCTACAACAACCCGGTAGAACTAACCTCCAGCGGGCCGGTGAACGCCCGCATCCTGGAAAACGGCACCTGGTCGGCACTCAACAGTGCCGGGTTTATCGTCGGCTCGCCGGCAAATACAAGCAACCTGGTCGTTTCTGAAATCCACTACAACCCGGCCGGCGCGGAAGAAGCCGATGAATTCATTGAGCTTATGAATATTTCCGGCGAACCGGTGCAGCTGGCAGGCGTAAGTTTTTCCGCCGGCTTGACCTACACCTTCCCGATCACCAGTGAGCTTGCCGGTGGTGCCCGCATCTTCCTAACACCCGCCGACTACACCGGCAACCTCGACAATGGCGGCGAGCAACTCACCCTGCTTGATACCGCAGGGGCAATCATTGAAAGCTTCACCTACAATGACCGCTCTCCCTGGCCCGAGGCTCCGGACGGTAACGGCCCGAGCCTTGTCAGGATCGCCCCCGGTTTACAACTCGACCCGAGCCTGCCGTCAAGCTGGCGCTCAAGCAGCAGTTCCGGAGGTAACCCCGGTGCCTCGGATGCCACATCCTTCACCGGCGGGGACATCCTCGCATACGCGCTGGGGCCGTCTGCTTCATTACATACCGGCATTGAGGACGGTCATCTCAGTCTCGATTACTCACGCAAGCTCTCTGCAGACGACATCATCTACACCATCGAGATCTCCACAGACCTGACCACATGGAAAAGCGGTGACACTTTCACCAGGACAATTGATGAACGCCTGCCGCAACCGGACGGCACCACTGTAATGATTACCCGATCACTTGTTCCCGTCTCCGACTCACCCAGACAATACCTGCGCCTGAGGGTAACAAAACGCTGAAGAGCACAGGATATGGCACAGCAGTGCCTCAATTCCTCAGTGCCTTGGCGGGATCCAGGCGGGCGACCATGTAAGCAGGCGGCAATGCAGCCAAGGTGCAAAGCACAAACGCACCAACACAGATGATGGCAATGTCACCGCTCACAATCTGTGCCGGAATCTCCGACACTCCATACATCTCCTCAGGAAAGATCATCAGTCCCATGCTCTCTGCCAGGAAATCGCGCAATGTGTTGCGATAATGCAGCACCAATGCACCGATCCCCATCCCCGACAGGGAACCGACAAGCCCGACAATCATCCCCTGCCCGATAAAAACCCCGACAATCTGCCAAACCCGGGCTCCCAGGGCCTTCATGACACCGATCTCCTGTCGCTTCTGAACAGTCACGGTGATCATCGTGTTCATTGTGCTGAAAGCCGCCACGAGAATAATAAAGAACAATACGAAATACATCATGCCCCGCTCATTGCGCACCGTGTCAAAGAGCTGTTTGTTACGTTGAATCCAGCTCTCCGAAACCCAGTTGGCGGGGAGTTCCAAACGAATCGAGTCCCGGTTGACCAGGTCCGCCCTGAAAGGATCCTTTAATTCAAGGGAAATGCCGTGGACATCTGCATCGAGCTCATAAAGATCCTGCCCGATTTCCAGCGGTACCAGGATCATGTCGCCATAGCGCACCGAGTCAAAAATCCCGGTAACTACCAGGTCCTTGGGCGTCTGGATGCTTGCGGTGAGCTCCTTGACCCTTGCCCGGAGTTGCTCATCACTGAGTTTATCATCATCTGTGGCCTCGAGGAGCTCACCAACAATCGGTGCAATGTCAACGGTCGAGAAGGCTTCAATATGTGCCCCCAGGCCGATGCCGGGATTGTTGCGCACGAACTGCAGGGAAACCAGGCATCCGAATTTTCCCTCTTGCGCCTTGTATCCAAGATCAAACTCACCTGCCTCAATGATCTCCCCGATGCGCTTGTTCAGTGAACCCCCGTCCTGCTCAACGCCCATCATCATCAGTGCCGCCTGCCGCCGGGCACCTTGTGGACCGAACTGCAGCAAAACCTGCCCCATCACGTAAGGATCTGCGGACACAACTTCCGGGATCTTCTTGAGATCCTGCATTACAATGTCCCATCTGCCTTGCTCCTGATCAGGATCCCAGGGCTCCACTCCGCGATGTTGCTCCACCCGCAAGTGAGGTTCAAAACCCAGGATAAGTTCCTCGAGCCTTTTCTCAAAGCCGGTCATCACCGCAATCACCACGATGAGGACTGTGACACCGAGTGTCACGCCAACAATCGAGATCAGGGTAATGATCGAGACATAGGTCCGCTTCGGCTTGAGATACCGTAAAGCTATAAACAGGCTGAAATTCTTGAGCACTTGGGTGCGGGAAAATCTTGGACTACCACAAAGTGAAAAACGATCGGCAATGAATTAATTCAAGTCAGTCTTCCCCTGCTGATCGCTTCAACTGGGGAAAAAGCACCACATCGCGGATCGATTCAGCACCGGTCAACATCATTACCAGGCGATCGATACCAACCCCGATACCGCCGGCCGGAGGCATGCCGTGCTCAAGGGCAAGCAGAAACTCCTCGTCAACCTTCTGTGTCTCCCCCCCCGCCTGCTGCTCCAGGCGCTGGCGCTGCACGTCCGGGTCATTGAGCTCGGAATACCCGGGAGAAATCTCCTGGCCATTGATGATCAGTTCATAAACGTCGACGAGCGAATCATCAGCAGTGTTCTGCTTGGCAAGCGGCACCAGTTCCTTCGGCACATGGGTCACGTAAAGTGGATCAAAGGTGTGCTCCTCGACGAGTTTCTCGAAAACCTGCTGGGTAATTTCATAATCCTCCATATCCGCGGATATCTCGACACCCAGCCCGCTACATTTCCCGCAACGCTCTTCCGGGGAAATCTCAAACCAGTCCTCGCCGGCGACACCCTTGATGAGGTCACGGTATGGAGCGCGCTTCCACGGGCGCTTAAGGTTAATTGTCCTCGTTACCTCGCCCGCGCCATTGCGATGTTCAATCTCCAGTCCGCCGCAGAATTTCTCAGCCATGCCGCAGACCATCTCCTCGACAAGGTCGGCCATGGCTTCAAAGTCGGCATACGCCCAGTAAGCTTCAAGCATGGTGAACTCGGGATTGTGCCGGCGACTGATTCCCTCATTGCGGAAATTACGGTTGAGTTCAAAGACCCTGGTCATCCCCCCCACCAGCAGACGCTTGAGGAATAACTCGGGAGCTATGCGCATATAAAGCGGCATATCCAGCGCATTGTGGAACGTCTCAAAGGGCTGTGCCGCGGCTCCTCCCGGAACATCCTGCAACATCGGCGTCTCGACTTCAATAAATCCGCGCTGCTGAAGAAAACTCCTGATTTCATTGACCATCAATGAACGCTTCAGGAAAATATCACGACTGCCCTCATTGGACATCAGGTCAAGATATCGTTGCCGGTAGCGGGTCTCCTTGTCAGCGAGCCCGTGGTATTTGTCGGGCATCGGCCGCAACGATTTCGACAGCACCTTGAATGCCTCCGTCTTTACTGTTGGCTCTCCCACCTTGGTGTTGAAGGTCTCCCCCTCAATACCGATCCAGTCACCAAGGTCAAGCTGGCTGAAAATCTCAATCTGCTCCTCACCGAGCGCCTTGGCATTCAGGTAGCACTGGATGCGCCCGCGAAAATCAGAAACATCAAAGAAATGGCTCTTGCCCATGTCCCGGTGCGCTGTAATGCGCCCGGCGATCCTTACCTTTTTCCCCTCTTCAAAATTGACCCGCAGATCATTAATCTCGTGATCAGTCTCAAAGCGTCCGCCGAAGGGATCGACTCCAAGCTCACGCAGGCGCGCCAGCTTCTCCCGCCGGACAGCAATAAGCTCAGCTTCGGGGCTCTTGGGAACTGTATCAGATTCATCAGGCATTCGCAGCATACAAAACATCGCTTACCCGGCTGAACAAGGGGGAAATCATCACCCGTCGCGGATTAAAACAGGCCACTAATTGCGCTGCACGCGGTAAAAACCCATGGCAGATGCCGGATTTATGACTTCAAAGGGACCAAAGGAGGTTATATCCCCTCCGGAGAGAATACTGTCATCCACATCAACCTCCCAGCCTGTAAGGTCGGAAGAATAGAAAAGTGTGTATGTCTGACCCGGCTCGGATACCCACCAAAGGGTAAGCGTATCAGCATCCCTGTCATAAAGGACGGACTGGATCTCCAGTGCCTTGCCGGATCCGGGCAAACCGTCAAACTGGATCTCCGAGAACTGCATGGAGTTCGCGCCGGCAACCGACTTCACCGTGCGGACAAGGAACTTGTACGATGTATAGCTTGTCGAGTTGTTGAAAGTTACCGGGGATGCCTCGGCAAACCGCTCGGACGGAAGGGCAATGCTTCCTGAGGCCACCGGGATCCACTGTTCTGCTTTGCCATCGGAATGTTCAACACTGCGGATGCGGTCATTGGTGGCAAACAATTCCCAGCGAACCGGGTCACGCTCAGCGAAATCGTTGGCTGAACTCATGGTGAAGCCACTCACCGCTGAGCGGCCGATGCCGGGTGTAACGATGAAGCCGGAATTCTCGCGGCCACGGTTCAGGTATTTGGTGCTGGTATTGCCGTCAATGCCACGGAAAGCCTCCTCATTCACCGGCGAATCGCTCTCGGGGGATCCCCGGTGGATGGCAATGATCGGGTCACCAGGGGCAAGGACCGATTGCCCCTGGCCATCGGGTTGCGTAAAAAACTCAATCTCCGAGAACTGCATGGAATTCGCGCGGGGGGCATCCTTGAGTTCCGTCACGATAAAGCAATAAGAGGAATAGCTTACATTGTTGCCAAAGCTCACCACGGGTGCTGCAGTAAAGCGGGCATCGGGAAGTGATCGCTCACCGCTTGCCACCAGTGTCCATTGCTCGGCATTGCCGGCGCTGTGACTGGTGCTGGAAACCTCATCATTGGTACCATAAATCACATAGCCTGCCGGGTCACGGGGAGACTCATCATTGGCAGTGGTGATCCGGAAACTCTGGATCGCCGCCGCCCCTGATGCGGGAGTGACAATGAACCCGGAATTCTCGCGGCCGAAATTCAGGTATTTGGTACTCGTGTTGCCGTCAATGACATTGGATGCCTCCTCGTTTCCCGGGGAACTGCTGCGTGAGGAGTAGTCCTCATCAATGGCAATAATGACATCACCGGGAGAGAGCAATGGCTCGGCATGAAGCGGATAAGCGGCACAGCTGATCAATAAAAAAGCGCAAATAAGAGCCCTTAAGTGAAATGCTGGTAAAATTATCATGACCTCCGGTCAGTAAAAAAAACTTTATCCCGACACATTAATGAAAGGTTCTAACCTTACATACCATATGCCCGATAATACGATACGCCAAAAACCCGCTTTCCTCCTTACTTTACTGAGCTGGACCTTTGCAGGTGCCCTTCTCGCTGCACCATTTGACCAAAAGCTATACGAGCTGAAGGCGCGCACCTACCCGCCGGAGGAGAGCATGGCGATGATTGAAATGGCCGAGGGTTACCGCCTTGAGCTGGTTGCCGCCGAGCCGATGATTGAAGAACCGGCAGCCATTGCCTGGGACGGTGACGGCAAGCTCTACGTAGCCGAGCTCAATACCTACATGCAGGACATTGACGGAAAAAACCAGCATGCCCCGGTAAGCCGCGTGATCTTGCTGGAGGACACCGATGACGACGGTAAAATGGATAAACGCACGATCTTTGTCGACGGGTTAATCCTGCCGCGCATGATCCAGCCAATCGATGACAGGGTTATTATCCGTGAAACAAACACCTTTGACCTGCACTCCTACCGTGACACCGACGGTGATGGTGTGGCCGATGAGAAAAAGCTCGTCTACAAGGGCGGCGGGCGCGGCGGTAACCTTGAGCACCAGCCAAGTGGCCTGGAGTGGAACATCGACAACTGGATGTATGTCACCTACACCAACAAGCGTTATCGCTGGGTTGGTGATCATATTGAAGCCGAGCAACTGCCGGCGGGTTCAGGTCAGTGGGGAGTAACCCATGATGACATCGGCCGCAATTTCTTCTGCACCGGTGGCGGTGAGAACCCGGCGATGAATTTCCAGAGGCCGATTATCTACGGCAAGATATCTCTCAATGGCGAACAGGCTCCCGGTTTCCGTGAAGTGTTCCCGCTGGTTCAGATTCCCGATGTCCAGGGCGGCGGCGGCCGCTTTCGCAGGGACAGCCTCACCCTGAATAACTTCACCGGTTGTGCCGGGCAGCACATCTACCGCGGCAATCGCCTTCCCGCAGACGTGTATGGCGACTACTTCATTCCCGAGCCGGTTGGGCGCCTGGTGCGCCGTGCCAAGGTGGTCAACGAGAACGGTAAAATTATCGTCAAGAACGCAACCCCAGGGACCGAATTCATGCGCTCACGTGATGCAAACTTCCGCCCAATCAACGCCGGGACCGGCCCCGATGGCTGCCTCTACATCGTCGACATGTATCGCGGCATCATCCAGGAGGGAAATTGGGTTCGACCCGGATCCTACCTGCGTGGCGTCGTGGAAAACCACGGCCTCGACAAGAATATCAAGCGTGGACGCATCTACCGCGTTGTCCACACCACAACCAAGCGGGACAAGAAGCCGCAAATGCTCAAGGCGCCGACTGCCGGCCTGGTAAAACACCTCTCTCACCCCAATGGCTGGTGGCGCGATACCGCCCAGAAACTCATCGTGGTGCGTGGTGACAAGACAGTCGTTACTCAGTTGAAATCACTCGCGCTCACGGGCAAGGCACCACTCGGCAGACTGCATGCGCTCTGGACCCTTGATGGACTCGGCGAATTTGACTCTAAAGTTATCGCCGCGGCAATGGTCGATGAAGACCCGCGTGTCAGGGCCGCCGCCATACGGCTCTGTGAAGCAACACTCATGGCCGGAAATAATGACCTAATGAGTGAACTCTCCAATCGGAGTGATGACCCTGATATCGAGGTTGCCATCCAACTGGTATTATCCCTTGGTCGAAGCGGTGCGGAAAACGGAACCGAGATCATTGGCCGGGTGCTGGAAAAACACCCGGGGAACGAGGCATTATCCGCAATCACCCGCAACTATCGTGCACAGGTTGAAGAAGCCAAGAAACACAGGCAGAAAAACAAGTTCCTGACCATGGGGCAAACCAACTACAAGACGATTTGTATCGCCTGTCATGCGGAAAACGGCAAGGGGACAGCGGTAGCCGGCACTGACATGACTCTCGGTGCACCGCTGGTTGGATCTCCCCGAGTTGTCGGGAAGAAGAACATTCCGATCAGAGTCATGCTCAAAGGCATGATCGGAGAACTCGACGGCAGGAAGTTTCCCGGCCCCATGCTGCCGCTGGAGTCTTACGATGATGAATGGATTGCATCGGTGCTCACCTATGTGCGTAAATCCTGGGGCAACAACGGTGCACTGGTAACACCTGCGGAAGTAGCCGCAGTGCGGGCCTCCATCAAGGGGCGCAAGGAAATGTGGAAATCCTCGGAAATCCTGGCCATGGCACCCGTTGCCAACGAGGAAATGAAGAAATGGAAATTCACCGCCAGCCACCACAGCGAGGGATGCAGTGCCGTGATCGACAATGACATTAAATCACGCTGGTCAAGTGGCACGGCCCAGCGGCCCGGCATGTGGTTCGCCTTCGACATGGGAAGTGAACGAAAACTCACCTCACTGGTGCTTGATTCCAGTCATTCAGCCGATGACTACCCGCGGCAATACAGTGTCGAAATCTCCAGCGACGGCAAGCAGTGGAGCAAGCCGGTTGCCAAGGGCACAGGAGAGCTCCCGGTCCTTGAAATTGTCCTGCCACCGACAAAGACCCGCCATGTGCGTATCAGCCAACACGGGCATTCACGCGGCAAGCACTGGTCAATCCACCAACTCGAAGTCTATACTCAATAGCTTTGCGGGGTTGCTGGCTGCAACACATCCAACAATCAGGAAGAGTTATTTCCGCCACGATTCCACGGTATAGGATTTGCCCTCCTTATAGGAAGCAAGGCGTGCCTGAATTTCGGCAACTTCAGGCTGGTCGGCAGACAGATTAATAGCTGCCTGCGCACTCTTCTGGGCCGAGAAAAAGTCACCCGCCGCGGCCTGTGCAACACCTAACAGATCAAGGTATGCCGGGTTCATATTCTTGCTCATACCGGTAAGCCGTGCGGCCAAAGCGAGCGCCTCAGCAGGGCGGCGAACTGCCTCATCGGGATGAGCCGCCAAAATCCAGGCAAGATGCTCGGCAGCACTGATTGTTTTCGGTGACCGACGAAGTGTGTCCTTGTAGGCAGCAATCGCGCCTTGAGGATTACCGGCATCCCGCATGGCATCCGCCTTCATGAGCAATGCCTTTCCCGGGTCTGCAAGGCGGTCCAACTCGCTGCGCAACACGGCAATCACTTCCTTCACGTCACTGCCGACCGGGTTCATTGCGGCAAAGCCTTCAAGATAACGCAATGCAGCCCGCGGTTGGGCGGCATCAACCAGTTGTGAGCTCACGTTGAGCGGTTGCGGCTTTGGCGGCGATCCAATAAACCGGCCGGGAAATGGAAGTGCGGCTCTTCTCCATGCCTCCGGAGCCGCGTCCAACAACTCGCAGTCCTTCACAAGTTGGCCGACCGTGACCCTTCCCTTATAGATCACCGCGACTCTTCCTTCGCGATCAATTAAAAAACTGCTTGGCACCGGCAATGCAATCCAGCGGTCGAGGATGGCACGCTGGAAGAGGTCGAGACCACGCACGGTGGCAGCGGTCACGGCAGCGCTTTCAAAAGGGTAGCCCCTGCCCGCCTCGGGATCACCATCAGCATTAAGGATAAGCACCCGCAACCCTGATGCCCTCAAACTGCCTTGCCTCGCCGACCACTCTGTCAATTCCTCCACGCAGGGCAGGCATGTCTTTGACCACAGGTTAATGAGAAGTGGTCCTTCAAGTTCACCAATGCCCTCTAATACAGGCAACGCAAGGCGGGCAGGCAACACCACTCGTGCTGCTTGCTCGTCGGGTAATGGAACCTGGTCGGCAGCAACAAGGGGTTTCTGCCCATTAGGATAATTCCAACGCTTCGGCACAGGGTCTCCGAAGCCAACAATGTAGAACTCCCCGGGTTCAATACCTGCGAACTGGCTGAGCGCACCTCCCGGCCAACGCACAACAACCCGGGAAATCTTCGCCTTCGCACCCAGGCCAAAGTGAAGCCATGAACTACCCTGCGACAGGAAGCTATCTCCACCATGTACCGTGCGCAGCAATGGCACCTTTTCTCCCTCGAGCCATACCTCTGCGCGGGCTCCAAGGGCATCTCGGTTGACCTTTTCCCCATCCCCCTCAAGCCTGAACGCCACCCAGTTCCCGCCAGTATTGCGGGAACGGTTTTCCAGGAACCTCACACGTGGCGCCGTGCGGCAGGTGAGCCACAGGTCGAGGTCTCCATCAAAATCCCAGTCGGTAGAGACGACTGCACGTGCGTCGTCAGGAAAATCAAAGCCGCTCACCGCGGAAATGTCTGCAAATCCGCCACCGGCGCAGTTAAGGAATGCACAATTACGTTCCCCACCGCTAAAGGATCTGTCCTCATGAAGTAATCGGTTAAGTGCCTTCCATCCCTGCTGGTAACGCATCAACTCAGCCGGTGTAGCGCTGGCACTGAGGGGTGATTGCGACACGACCTGCCGCCAATAAGCACTTCACAGGTCACCGGTATCAGGCGCGCTGATAAAACCGTTGGCAACCACCAGGTCCTGCCAACCATCATTGTTAAGGTCAGCAAAACGTGAGCCCCAGGCCCAACGACCCATCGTCACTCCGGCAGAGATGCTAATGTCACGAAACTTCCCGCCGCCTGGCATTCCCTCAAACAGAGAGTTTCCACGGGCGTGGCGCCGGTAACCGGCAATGAGCTCGTCCCCGGCGCCTGGCTTGAACTGACGCTGGAAGGTGATGCGGTTGCCCGCGGTCGAGAACATATTGCTGATATAGAGGTCAAGTGCCCCGTCACGATTGAAGTCTGCCCAGCTGGCAGACATGCCTGCAGACATGTCCTCGACCCCGAGCTGCGCGGCGACATCCCTGAACTTGCCACCGTCATTCCTGTAGAGGTTATTGCGTCCATAATCGTTGGCCACGTAAAGGTCGGGATCACCATCGTTATCGTAATCCTCCCAGCTGGCGGCAAAACTGAAGCGGTTGTTGTTCTGATCAAGGCCAACATCAGCAGTCACTTCAACAAACTCCCAGTTGCCTTCGTTGCGCAGCAGCATGTTACGCCCTCCGTTCTGTGCATCGTGGTAGGGCAATGGCTCGCCGAGCATACCACTCTCTCCCCGGTCAGTTGCCGGGTTATAACCGCACAGGAAAAGGTCGAGATCACCATCAAGATCAAAATCGGCAGCAGAAATCGAGAAAGTCTGGGCATGCGTGCCAAGCCCCAGGGCAAGTTCAAACTTTGCTCCCCCAAGGTTGTCCATGAACAGGATCTTGAAGTCCTGGGAAACTGCAAGGTCGCGATCCCCGTCGTTGTCAAAATCCAGAATCAGTGCACTGGCGCAATAGTCCAGCCACCCTGTAGCGCTCTCGGCAGTAATGTCGCGCAGAGTTCCGTCCGGATTGCGTACAAAGAGTCGGTTGGGTAGCCCTCCCTGCTGACAAAGGTAAAGGTCTTCAAGGTTATCCCCATTCACATCACCAATTGCCAAGCCGTGGTTGGCAACCACATCCAGCCCGAAATCACGTGCCACCCGGCCTCTCCAGTGGTCTGTCGAGCGCAATAATTGCCGCTCATAGGCCTCAGTGTTGCCAAGGACTGATGCAGTGGCATCGGCAAACAATGTGTCGCCCTTGTCACTTAAGCGCCGCACTTCCACGTAACTTTTCACCTTGATGCCGAGCAGTTTCGGGTCTTCGGAATTCACTGTCCATGAGGTATCCCACTCGGAATTTATCTGCAGACGATCACTGCCAGCCCTCCCCGCAAGATGAACCAGCACACTGGCGTGCACCTTACCGGTACCAAATTCAATACGATAAAGCTTAAGCTCCGCATGCACCGGTTGCCGACGATCGAAGCCCGCTAGTAAATGCCTGATTTGCGCAGCCATCCCATCCTCCAAGGAATCCTCCGGACGACCCCGGTAAACCGCAAATTCTCGATCCCTGTGAACCTCTTCAAGCAGCACGGCACGCAGTGAACCTGCCTTGAAGTCCAAGGAAACTAGCTCCTTGATGTCAAAATTGACCAGCCCCGCGGAGTTGTTCATTGCCGAGGAGAGTTTCTTTAGTTTCCCACCCGCAGCCGCACTGAATGCCTCGGATTCCCAGCCGTCCTTCTTGGGATCGATCCGCGACCAGGCATCGGCAAGTGGGCCGATCACGGGGGCATTTTCCAGGCCGGGAGCGGAAATCATCTCCATTTCAGGAGCATTAGGAGAAGATTCACCATTAATGGCGCCATCCTCCCGGGAAGAGCATCCCGGCAATCCCCAAGCAAACCCGCAAAGCACAAAAATACTCTGTAACGCCGACGGGCAACACCTTGCAGTTTCCATTCGCTTTATCCTGATGCCGCTATCAGGAAAAAACAAGTAAGTCACACCTTTCTTACACTGCTTAGCTTAAAGGATTCAGTGGAGATTGCTCTTATCATGCGCCCTGAGCAAGGCAGTATAATTATAACCAACACTGAAAAAACAAGCCTTATGCCATTTCCCTAATGATAATATTACCGGGATGAACAACAATGGAGAGTGGGTCACGCTGGCTGATGGTGACGGCACACTCAACACGTTAACATCATTCACCGTCACCTTCTTCTCGACCGGCAACAGTGTTTACGCTCTTGATCGCTCAAGGGACATCATTACCTGGGAGTAAATATAAGGCAACATCATGGGCGTTGAAGAGTCGACCGACTTCACTGATGACGCGCCAATCCTCGACGGTTCCTCCGTTTTTTACCGGGCCCGAGAGGTGGAGTGACCTTTAACGCCAATTGATTTCCTGCCATGCCGCAATGAACCCACTGCAATACCCAATCCGCCGACAACGAACAACCCTGGAAACCAGATTGCATACAATGGCGCCATCGAACCATGCCGCAGGATAACCTCGCCCGGAGCATGCGGATCCACCCAGCAGAGCGCGGCGCTTCCCACCGGATAATCTGCCACCTTCCCCTCTGCCCTCCCGCGATGTGAAGTCGGACCTTCAATCCGCTTAATGCGATTTCCCAGGCGGGCTGTTCCACCAAAATGATACTCGTATTCAACGACAGCCAGATACTGCAGCGGGCTGTTTGGTGTGGGGCGTTGCTCATCTACCTGTGACTTGACGATCATGCAGGGGGTCTCCACCCAGGCCCGTGTTTGTTTTGCCCGTTGAGCCCCCGCATACAACGCAAAGACAAAGTATCCCCCCATTGCGGCAATCAGGGACCCCAAAAAAATCCCGCCCATCATGGAAATGACATTTACTGGTTCCCTTTCGCTCATCGACAACTTGACCTCATTTAAGCCTCCCTGCAGGTAATGTCCCGGAAAATCACTCACTTGGCCGCTAAACAATGCATGATATCACATGATTCCGGGTTAGACATTCAGCCCTTGGCATCGGAGGGTTTCGACATGTCACTTGCAGACCAGATCATGTCCGACCTTAAGGATGCAATGCGTGCCAAGGACAGCACGACGCTTACTGTATTGCGCTCCCTCAAGACCGTGCTCACCAACCTGACAATCGAAAAACACGGTGCCGGCGGAGAACTGGACAGCACCACTGAAATCGGTGCCGTCCGCACCGCAATCAAGCAACGCAATGATTCGGTCGAGCAATTTGAGAAAGCGGGTCGGCAGGAACTTGCCGACAATGAGAAAGCGGAAATCGCCATACTCAATAAATACCTCCCTGCAGCACTCAGCGAAGACGAAGTGGCGCAACTTATCGAGAACGCGATCACGGAATCAGGAGCCACTTCAAAAAAGGAAATGGGGCAGGTCATGAAAATCCTCCAGGAAAAGGCCGCCGGTCGTGTTGACAACAAAACCCTCTCGGCGGGAGTCATGCAGCGCCTCGACTAAGAAAAACTTCAGGGACACGCTCCCTCACGGTAACCCCAGAACATTGGCAACCGAACACCTCACGGCCATCATTGCCGCAGCCGGATCCAGCAACCGGATGGGTTTTGACAAGATGTTTGCCGACCTTGGCGGCCACCCCGTTATCCTCCACGCCATTGCCGCGTTCGAGGATTTTCAGGGGGTGGATGACATTATTGTCGTCGCCAACCCGGAACGTGTCACGGATGTCACCTCTATGATAGAGCAGGCTGGGTTCGTTAAGGTAAAAAATGTGGTAAAGGGTGGCGACACGCGGCGTGATTCAGTAGCCAATGCTCTGCACCATGTGGACGACAATTGTGATTTTGTCTCCGTCCACGACGGGGCCCGACCGTGGATCACGCCCGCGCAAATTGAACGCGTGCTCAACTGCGCTGCCAAACACGGTGCTGCCGCCAGTGCCCATCCAATCACCGATACCCTCAAGCGCGCTGACCGGGACGGGCAGGTCGAGGACAGCGTCGAACGTGAAGGAATGTGGGCAATGGAAACCCCGCAGATATTCCGCACGGGACTCCTCAAGGAAGCCTTTGCCAAAGTGCTTGCTGAAAACCTGCAGGTGAGCGACGAGGTCTCCGCCGTGCAACAGCTCGGCAAACCTGTCCGCCTGGTCCAGAACAGCACCTTAAATCCCAAGGTCACCTTCCCTGCGGACCTGAAACTCCCGCCACCAACCCGGTAGCGGCACAAACAGCCAACTTCCGGTATTGGGGGAAGCTTCCCGCAGGGCACGGCTTCTGCCCCTTGGACAGGCTATTCTTACAGGAATCTTACAAACTTCTTACCGGGCCCTGACAACCGGGTCCCGGAACCGGGGCAGTTTCGGTGCATACCGACCGCCCGGTTCTCCTTTCCATGGCAGCCGGCGAGAGGTAACCCGGTATATATTGAACATTCATCCGTAAAAATATTCTAAGAAACCACGCCACGCGCGCGTTTCCTCCTACATAACCCGGTAACTCAAGACTATGCGCACACCCAACTTCCTCATCGTCGCCTTCCTTATGCCTCTTTTTTTCGGGGGTATCGCCCCGCAGAGCGCTAAAGCCGACGGGTTCATCATTATCGACCACCCGGTGCACATCCCGGACATCCGGCCGCATCCACCGCATCCGCCGCACCCCTGGCCGCGTCCGCGTCCCCCGCGCCCGATTAACCGTTTTCTGCCACTGGAGGTTCGCGAGCACCATGTCAGCGTGTCAATCAGCGGCCAGGTCGCCACTACCGCCATCGACCAGACTTTTTACAATCCCTCCGGCCAACGCCTTGAGGGCACTTACATCTTTCCCATCCCCGAGGGTGCCCAGATCGACAAGTTCTTGATGGACGTCAACGGCAAGATGACCACAGCAGAACTGCTGGACGCGAAGAAGGCACGCTCCATCTACGAGGAAATTGTGCGCAGGGCAAAGGACCCGGCACTCATGGAATACAGCAGCCAGGGAATGTTCAAGGTGCGTATTTTCCCGATTGAGCCGCACAAGGAAAAACGTATAAAGATCAAATACACGCAACTGCTCAAGCGCGACGGCAGGATCACCGAATACACCTATCCCCTGAACACCGAGAAATTCTCCTCGCGACCAATCAAGAGCGTCTCTGTCAAGGTCGACATCGAGTCCGAGCACGAGCTCAAGTCAATCTACTCCCCCAGCCACGAGATCGATATCTCGCGCAAGGGCAAACACAAAGCCGTTGTCGGTTTCGAGGAGAATGGCACGCTTCCCGACTCGGACTTTAAGCTGTTCTTCGCCTCAAACACCGAAGACGGCAAGCCGATCGGCCTGGAGCTTTTTACCTACCGTGGCAAAGACAAAAAAGACGGCAGGGAAGGCTACTACATGATGCTGTTGTCTCCGGGGGCATGGCAAGACGACGCGGTGGTACCGAAAGACGTCGTGTTCGCGGTCGATACCTCAGGCTCCATGCGGGTGAAGAAACTCGAGCAGGCAAAGGCCGCGCTGCAGTTCTGCCTCGGCAACCTCAACAAAGGTGACCGCTTCGAGATTATCCGCTACTCCACCGAGGCGGAAGCCCTGTTCGAGGAGTTGTCGCCCGCCAGCAAAAAGAACATCGGCGAGGCCAGTAAGTTTATTTCCGGCCTCAAGGCCGGTGGCGGTACCGCCATCGAGGAGGCGCTGTTAATGGCCGTCACCCATGCCAAAACCCGCAAAAATAAAGATGCGCCGCCGCGACCTTTCCAGGTCATCTTCCTGACCGACGGACGCCCGACCATCGGCGAGACCCGCCCCGATAAAATTCTTGAGAGGCTGGCAAAGGTGACCGGCGAGATCGATGATCCTGTGCGCGTTTTCTCCTTCGGCATCGGCACCGACATCAACACCAAGCTCCTCGACCGTATCGCCGAGGACACCCGTGCGGTTACCGAATACGTGCTCCCTGAGGAGGATATTGAGCACAAGGTATCGCGCTTCTATGCAAAGATTTCACAGCCCGTGATGGCCAACATAAAGCTCAGGACAAAAGGCGGAATCCGCCTCAGCAAGCGCCATCCGAACGCATTACCGGACCTCTTCAAGGACGACCAGCTCGTCGTCTTCGGGCGCTACGCGACAAAGAAAAGCGATGACGGGAAACCGCAAGTCACCCTGGAGGGAACATTGGCAGGAGAAGCAGCAACCTTCACCTACAAGGCCAAATTTAACAACAATGCGAAACATGAATTCATCCCCCGCCTGTGGGCCACCAGGCGCGTTGGTTACCTGCTGGATGAAATACGCCTGCACGGTGAAAAAGGCGAGCTCAAGGAGGAGGTCGTCGCATTGGCCCGCCGCTGGGGAATTGTAACACCCTACACCAGCTACCTGATCATTGAGGACGAGGAAACCCGCGGCGTTCCACTGGCCCGCCAGTCAATGGGCCAAAGACCCTCCAGGCCAAGTTCCTCACCCTCACTCGCCATTGAAGCCCGCGGCGCCTTCAATGCTGAATTCGGCTCCGGCGGCAAGGCTTCCGAGCAAAGTGCGGCCCGCTACCGCAGGGACTACGAGAAGAAGGCATTCGACGGTTTTGCCACCCGCGACACCGGCGGCGACGCCGTCGCCGCGGCACGCTCAAGCGCCAAGCTGAAAGCCGCGACCAAGACCAACGCCGCCAAGGAGGCCTATGATGAATCTCTGTATGGCAACCAGATTCGCTTTGAACAACAGGTAACACGGGTGGTGGCCGGCAAGACCTTCTACCAGAACGACAAGGCCTGGGTGGACGCGGAAGTCGCCGAAAAACCCGAGGTAGAGGTGCACAGGATTGCCTTCGGAAGCGATGAATATTTCAAGCTCCTCGCCCGCAGTGCAACAACGGCCAAGTGGCTTTCAGTCGCCGGCAACCTGCAAGTGCTCATTGACGGCGCAATCTACGAGATCACCAGCAACAAAGCCAAATAAACAAGACCCGGGTGATAATACCATTTGAGTGCAGATATCCCCGGGCCCGTACCAGTAAACTCTATTAAATCATGAAAACCCACGCATCTATCAGCATCATCCTCGCCTTCGCGGTCACCGCTGCTACCACGGCTTCCGCCAAGATAAAACAAAATCCTGAAGTCAATCCCATTGACACCCGTCCGTCGGTTGAAGTCTGCTTTGTCCTCGACACCACCGGTTCCATGAGCGGGCTCATTGCCGGCGCCAAGGCCAAGATCTGGAGCATCGCCAATGACCTCACCAATGCCGATCCATCGCCCAGGCTGAAGATCGGGCTGGTCGGCTACCGTGACCGGGGAGACAATTATGTCACCAGGAAGTTTCCCCTTACCGACGACCTGGATGCCGTCTACGAAAACCTCATGAAGTTCCAGGCCCAGGGGGGAGGCGATAGCCCGGAATCGGTCAACCAGGGTCTCAGTGAGGCAGTCAATGATATCAAGTGGTCCGGGAAAAAGGACGCTCTGAAGATTATTTTTCTTGTTGGCGACTGCCCGCCCCACATGGATTACCAGGATGATGTCAAATATCCGGAAACCTGCAAGTCGGCTGTTAAGAATGGCATTATCATCAATAGCATCCAGTGCGGAAACAACACGAAAACCCGCACAATCTGGAAACAAATCGCACACCTTTCCGAGGGCTCCTTTGCCGCCATTGCGCAGGAGGGAGGGATGGCCGCCATCGCGACACCGGTCGATGGCCGCATCGCTGAGCTCACCCGTGAGATCAACGACACCGTGATTGCCTTCGGCAACGAGAAGGAACAAGCTTTGGCCAAGTCAAAGATTTCTCTCGCCATCAGCGCCTCGCCCGCCGCCACCGCGGCGCGTCAGGCTTATTTCAGCAAGAACCTTGAAGGCAAGGCCATCAGCGGGCGCGAAGACCTGATCTCTGAAGTGGCGGACGGCAATGTCGACCTCGATAAGGTGCAAATCGAAGACCTCCCTGAGAAATACCGCAAACTGAGCAGGTCCGAGCTCGCCGAAACGGTCAAGGAGCAGCAGGGAAAACGCAATAAACTGCAGGCCGAGATAAGCAAGCTGGTCACCGAGCGCAACGCCTGGGTGAAAAAGGCAATGGAAAAGCGCAAGGCCGAGAAGAACGACAACGGCTTCGATGCCCAGATCCGCCGCACCGTGAAAGAACAGGGCGCTAAAAAGGGAATTAAATACAAGTCCTGAGACACCGGCCCGGTTGTGGTGTTTATTAACCTCCTGAAGGCGACCCCGGGTTGCCTTTTGGACAATAAAGGGAATACAGTCTGGTGAACTGTGGGTTACCGGCTCCTTTGCCTGTTGCCAAGCGGCCAATCCCCCCTAAAATTCACGCCCCATGATCATCAACGTTGAGAGGCTCCCTGAATGCAAAGCACTGCTGCGTATCGAAGTCCCGGGCGATGATGCCAAGACCGAACGCAAGAAAATAGTAAAACTCTACGCCGCCCAGGCCAAGATTCCCGGATTTCGCCCGGGTAAAACCCCCTCAGCTGTCATTGAGAAGCGTTTTAAACCCGACATCGAAAGTGAATTCGAGGAACGTACAATAAAGAAAGCCTTGCAGGAAGCCTCTGAAACCGAGGAACTCGATGTCATTCGTGTTACCGAGGTCCGTGACCAAAGCCACAACCCGGATGGCACCTACACCGCAACTATTGAGCTGGTCACCTCCCCCAAGTTCTCCCTCCCCGACTATAAGGACATCGAGGTAAAGGTTCCAAGCACCGACGTTACTGAGGCACAGCTCTCGGAGGCTCTCGACCAAATCCGTGAACGTTTCGCCGAATACAGTGACATTGCTGATCGCGAGGCCGCGATGAACGATTTCGCAGTCATCGACTACAAGGGCAGCATCAACGGTAAATCCGTGGGAGAAGTCCTGCCTTCCGCACCTGCCACGCTTGCCCAGAACAGCGGGTTCTGGTTGCGCATGGCCGAGGACAGCTTCCTCCCCGGATTCTGCACCGCGCTGGTTGGTGCAAAAACTGAAGACTCCAGGGACCTGTCGGTCACAATCCCCGATGACTACCCTACAGAGGAACTGCGCGGTCACACAATTGACTACACGGTGGAAGTCAAAGGCCTGAAAGAACAGGTGCTCCCGGAGCTCGATGATGAATTCGCCAATAAGGTCGAGGCAGGGAAGTCACTTGAGGAAGTGAAGGATGCACTGCGCGTTCAAATGGAACAGCAACGTGAAGGATACCGCAAGGAGATCATCACCAACCAGGTGCTCGACAAGATTAATACCAACCTCGATTTCGAGCTGCCACAGGAGATTGTCATGCGCGAAACACAGAGTCGTGTAAACGACATCGTCAACTCCAACAGTGAGCGCGGCATTGCCCAGGAGGAAATCATGGAAAATCAGCAGCAAATTATCCAGACCGCGGGCCAACAGGCCGCCCTTAGTGTCAAGACCAGTTTTATCCTCGAGCAGATTGCTGATGCCGAAGACATCAAGGTGTCCCGGGAGGAACTTCTCGGTCGTGTGGCTGAAATCGCGCAACGCAACAAAACCCCGGTTAAAAAACTTACCAAACAACTCGATAAGCAGAATGGATTTGGACGCATCTACAATGGGCTTCGTATCCAGAAAACCCTTGATTTCCTCCGCGACTCGGCATCGATCACTGAAATCGACCCGGACGATGTCACGGAATAAATCCGCCCCGGTGACCGATTAAAGGCGCTGCGTCGCAGATGATAAAAGGTTAATCGCCGCAACAAGCATATCTGCACCCTCATCCGTGTCCGCTACTTGCGTCTGCCGCCGCCCTGCGCTTGATTACTGACCCCGCGCGCGTTTGCGCCATAAGCATCAATTCCCAAAACCAATCAAATACCAAACAGCCTCAATGTCCGATTTCCCAACCTCAACGGTCACGCACTCCCCGTCAGCCGCTACCCGCAACATGGTGATCCCGACTGTAATTGAATCCGAAGGTCGCGTTGAACGCGCTTACGACATCTATTCGCGCCTGCTTAAGGACCGTATTGTTTTTATCGGCAGCGAGATCGATCCCTATAACCAGATCTCAAACTCGGTAATAGCACAATTGTTGTTCCTGCAGATGCAGGATCCGCAGAAGGACATCAACATGTATATCAATTCCCCCGGAGGATCAGTCTCCTCGGGACTGGCGATCTACGACACGATGCAGTTTGTGACCTGTGACATCAACACCTACTGTATCGGCATGTGCGCCAGCATGGGCGCTGTCCTGCTCAGCGCCGGAACACCGGGCAAGCGTTTCGCCCTGCCCAACTCCGATATCATGATCCATCAGGTTTCCGGTGGAGCCAGTGGCACCGCATCAGATGTCGAGCGAACCGTCGAGCATATGTATTCCCTGAAAAAACGCTTGAATAAAATCCTCGCCCAGCACACGGGAAAAACTGAAAAGCAAGTCGAGAAAGATGCTGACAGGGACCACTGGATGAGTGCTGCCGAAGCAGCCAAATACGGCCTTGTTGACAAGGTGCTCGAGAATAAAAAAGCGATTCCGGCAAGCTCCGGAAAATCCAAATAAGACTGCGCGGCTAATTCACCCACGCCACCAGGCGCACCATCTGCATTAACTAAACAGATTCCTCCCGCAATATGGCCCGAGCCTCAAACCTCACCATGTGCTCTTTCTGCGGAAAGAGCCACTCGGAAGTCCGCAAGCTGATTGCCGGACCCGGCGTATACATCTGTGACAGCTGCATCCTCGTCTGCAAGAATATCCTCGATAAGGAACTCAGTGACGAGGATGAGGCTGATTTTACAGATGTCACACATGCTGAGAGCGGACTGAAGATTCCAAACCCGGCAACAATCTGTCAACAGCTCGATGATTATGTGATTGGTCAGGAACATGCCAAGAAAGTGCTCTCGGTGGCCGTCCACAATCATTACAAGCGCATCCTCCACGATCGCAACGAGCTCGACAGCACCCGTGCCCGGGCGATAAAAAACAGTCGCTTTGCCAAGTTTGCCGATGTCACGCTCGAGAAAAGCAACGTGTTGCTCCTCGGTCCTACCGGCTCGGGAAAAACACTCCTCGCGCGAACACTTGCAAAAGTGCTTAACGTCCCCTTCTGCATTGCTGATGCCACAACCCTGACCGAAGCGGGCTACGTTGGTGACGATGTCGAGAACATTGTCCTGCGTCTTCTGCAAACCGCGGATTACGATGTCGAACGTGCCGAACTGGGAATTATATACATTGATGAGATCGATAAGATCGGCCGCAAGACCGAGAATGTCAGTATCACCCGCGATGTTTCCGGTGAAGGCGTCCAGCAGGCACTCCTGAAAATCCTGGAGGGCACGATCTGCAATGTCCCGCCACAGGGAGGACGCAAGCACCCGCAACAGGAATACATTCAGGTAAACACCGAGAAAATTCTCTTTGTCTGCGGAGGAGCCTTTGTCGGCCTTGAGGACATAATCCAGCGGCGCCTTGGCAAAGGGGTAATGGGTTTTGCCAGCAAAAAAGAAAACACCTACAACCCGGAAAAACCTCGCAGTGATGTACTCAAGGCGGTTGAACCCGAAGACCTGCTCGGCTTCGGGCTTATCCCGGAGTTCATCGGGCGCTTGCCCATCATCTCAACGCTTGAGGAACTCACCGAGGAGCAACTTGTGCATATCCTTACCAAGCCTAAAAATGCCATGGTAAAGCAGTATCAAAAACTGGTGGCACTCGAGGGTTCCGAACTGAGCATCTCCAAGGACGCCCTGTTCGCGATTGCCAAGCAGGCTGTCAAGCGGGGCACCGGCGCACGGGCGCTGCGCTCAATCCTGGAAAAACTGATGCTCGACCTGATGTATGATCTGCCAGACAGCAAGGATGCCGGCAAAATCACCATCAACCGTGCCGTTGTTGAGGGTAAAAAAGCCCCTGCCATACGCAAGAGCAGCAGCAAAGACGCCGCATAAGCCGACACCATCGCCGGCCTCTAGGATCCGCTGATAATCGCGTCCTTCATTGCCCGGACCTCAGCCACGTCTACGCCGTCTCCGCCGCTTCTTGCCGCCGAGTGAAATTCCCGGATTTCCCGTATCGCGGCCAATGCCCCGATATTCGTGGAACGTATGCCGCCGCAGGCAAGGATAACCGGCCGCTGCCCGGCATGGACAGCCAGCTGCTTTAAACGTTGCGGATCCTCACAGGCCTTGCGCAATCCTGTTGAACTCAATATCCGCTCTACACCCAGTGCCCGCAGCCGGGCAAGGCCGGCTAATTGATCATGAAGATCATCAAAGGCCCGGTGAAAGGTAAACGGCAACGCCCCTGCTGCCGTGATAAAACGGGAAGTCGCTTCCCCGTCAATTTCCCCTTCTCCGGCCAAGGCACCGCAAACAATGCCGTCCGCGCCGAGTTGCCGCATCTTCTCAATCTGCTCAACCATCCGGGAAATCTCATTTTCCGTGAACTGAAAATTACCGGCACGGCAGCGAATCAGGACGAAGACCTGTAAAGAAGTCCCGGCCTTGACCTCCTTCAGGAGATCTCCGGAAGGGGTGACTCCGCCGACCTCCAGATTTTCACAGAGTTCAATTCGATCACCGCCACCGGCATCTGCAGCAATGGCACACTCCGCCGAGGCACAGCAAACCTCGAGAATACGCTGCTCGTCCCTAGCGTGATGCTTCAATGAATACCTCGATGCGCTCATCCTCCCTGCCGCTGGTGCGGAATTTCCGGATCAACGGCCCATTGTCCTTGCGCACAATTCTCAGCTCGTGATCCTCCCCGCCCTTGAGGGCAATGCCAAACATGTCGTTGGTGTCATTTGTTGCGTCACGCGTTTGCCCCCCGGCAATCCTCTTGCCCTTGGAGAAAACCTCAATATCTGCAGCCACCCGCTTACCGCCGGGGCGGTCCATCAGGTCAATGAAAACCCGGTTGGCTTTGCTTCCCGCATAACGCTCAGTGACATTCTCTGCCTGCACGTAATCAATGCCAAGGTCCCACACCAAGGGGAAAAGGGTTTCGGCCTTCCTCCATGACGTGGCATAAATCGCATGCCGCGGGTCATCCTTGAGCGCCTTCGCGGCACTGCCTGCAAACCATGCCTTCCCGAGTCCTGCAGGATTGTATTCACAGGCCCCGGTATACTGCCACTCACTGCCGTCCCATACCTCCACCCAGCTGTGATTACCGCGCTTATTCGACCACATCGGTGTGCCCACAAAACGTGCCGGGACACCGACTGATCGACAGGCATCAATCAACATCACAGACAGGCCGGAACAGGAGGCAAATTTTGCTTCAATTGACTCATACGGGCTTTGGTCGGGTTTCGGGCGTTTACTCGCGTGATAACGCACGCCGAGAATTCCCCATATCTCCTTGTTAAGTACCTGTGCCGCTTCACCCGGTGTCTTGCAATTCTTTACCAATGGCGAAAAACGACCGAAGAAATCCTTGCGCCAGGCATCACGACGCTCATTGATACTCGCATAGGGCAGGACATCATTAAAAAAGAGTTCTTCCTTGATCGCTTTCGCCCAGGGGAACTCGGCACGGGCCCTGTAAGCCCACTTGACATTCTCGGCAAGGTAAACCGCATCCAGCGCAATCAGGTCGCGTTCAGGCATATGGGCAACCAGGAATGCCAAGCCGGCGACTTCCTTAACATTGATCCTGGCAAAAGCTGCACGCAACTCAGGGGCATTATCCCCTGCCCGTCTCAGGGCGGACTCAAGATCTGCAGCATACACCCCGGGTATCTTCTTGCCGGATATCTCCAGCCCGCAGGCAGTGATAACTGGCAAAGCAAATAATGAAAGTACCAGGAAGAAAAGGCGCATAAGTGTAACTACCGTGGCAAGACAGGTCTAACGAGTCAATACCGCTGCGCCCATTTTCCCCTAGCCATGCTCCTTACCGTGGCGTTTCCGCTCGGGAAGCACCGCACACGCCCCTTTACAGCCAAAAACCCTGCTCAGCAGGTAGCGATTGCGGCTAACCCACATATAGAACTTCTCGGCAATCCAGATCACTCCCGGCAGCCATAGAAAAATTCCCAGCGGAAGTAACACCGGCATCCGCAGCCCGAGAAAGCGGAAGGCCCGCGCGCCGCGATAGATCCTTCCCCCGGGCGTCACGGCATGGATCGCCTCATGCAGATCCTCACGCGAGATACCCGGGGCCATATCAGCTGCCCGGGGATCATTAATCGGCAATAACTCTGCCTTGTTAAACCAATCCATCCATGTCAGCAGGCGCATCTGGAAAGTACAGAGCGGGCAATCACTGTCATAAATTACGCAATGTCTGGAACGGGCCACAAGATTAGCTTAAGTCCATATCAGGTCACGGTCAAAGCTCAGGACGCGCAGTTATCACAAACAAATGTGTCTTGCCTCACTCCTCCTCGAGCCGGAAGAAGAATGTTCTTCCCGCCTTGGGCTGGAATTCGACGCGATTATCCGAAGGCCTGAAGACAGAAGTCCGGGCGGAAATATCAGTATACGCAATACTCAGGTCAGCCGATTCGGTTGCTTTCACGGTGCCATTGCCATTATAGGAAAACTCAATAAAGAAACTGCCGGTATCCAGAATCCCAAGCCCCGTGATCCTCAGTTCAACCGGCACCACAGACTGGGCCAGACCAATATTTGCAGAGGCTACCTGGTAATCATTCACCGAGTCCCCGGCAGCACCGGGCTTAAGCTGTATGGTATCACCTGGTCCGGTGGAAGAAATATCAATGGCAGCATTTTTCTCCCAGATCGCGGGCGGGTCATCGGCAACGGTATCGCGAACTCCCCGGCTATTGCCCCAGTTGATATAATCAATCATCGCCACGCGGTTCGACCAACTTCTTCGGCGGTACAGCCCCAACTCGCCGCCAGAGGGCGGCAGAAAAGAGGAAGAAAGGTCAAACACAAGAACCTCGCCCGGCAACAGCACCAGGTCGGGGGTCGTGCTGAATTCCTCGTTGATGGTGGCAGATGAAACTCCGGGGTAATCATCCGGTTCACCGTTCACCTTGTTGCACCACCAGTGGTTAGTGAGGTTAATCGCCAGGGAGCCGGTATTCACCAGTTCAACCCGGCTGTTGGCAAGGTCAACTTCACTGATGACAACATTCCCGGGAGCCTTCACTGCAAGGAAAAGAAAAATGAAGAATACAAAATTCCTGATCATTGTTAAAAACTAACCCTAATCGAGCGTGGTTTGCAATTACTACCCGCCCTTGAAACCTCCGGCAAAACGCCGAGAAGTTCCCCTGTGCACGCCACTGAATTAAAAACCAGCAAATCCAGGCCATTACTCGGGTGGCTGTTGCGCGTTACCTGTGCCGTGATGTTCGCAGGTCACGGATGGATGTGCTGGAACGGGCAGATGGAACTTCACGCCCTGCTCCAGAATGAACCACTGATGACCGGCATCGTGGAAAAACTCTTCAGCATGGACTGGAAAGATTGGGTTTCACTGCAGGTCAGTGATCATATCGACACTGCGATACGCGTTCAAGCATGGCTGTTTTTCTTCTTCGCAACGGTTGCGCTGGTGCCGGTTCGCAATTGGATCTTCAGGTTTGCTTACCTGCTCGGAGCCATCAATCTGGTGTTTCTCGCCTGGCTGAAGTATTTTGACGCAGGGGTCGGCCTGGGACACTTCTTCGAGCACTCCAGTCAGTTCTGCCTGCCACTGGTTCTCTACCTCGTCGTCTTCGGCAAAGGCTGGCGTTTCCCGGTAATCATCACAGCCGGGATCGCAATGATACTGACCTTTACCGGGCACGGCCTGTTTGCCATCGACCTGCCCTCCGAGATCCCCTGGTTGAATCATCCGCGCCCGGGAAACTTTACCGAGATGACAATGCTCTGCCTCGGGCTTGAAAGTGAGGTTGTTGCCGGGCGGATCCTGCTTGTTGCCGGCATCCTTGACCTTGCCGCCGCCATCATGCTGTTAGTAGCGGGAAGATTACGGGCAGCAGCACTCAGCTACATGGTTATATGGGGACTATTGACGACACTGGCACGGCCCTGGTCCTATTTTGACCCGGCATCTGCCACCGAGGCAATGAGCCGGTGGCTGCCTGAGGCACTGTACCGTGTGCCGCACTTCGCGCTGCCCCTTTGCCTCCTGCTTGCGTTACCCCGAAGACGCATGAAGAATTAACCTTGCCCCGGATTTCCTATCAACATAACAAACGCTAAACAAATGCAGGTTCCCTACACGGCAGCTTTAACACTGGCTCTCTGTGCCACAAGCGTCCTGGCAACAACGGACAAGTACCGTCTTATCTGGAATAGCGCGCCGGAATCCTCAATGACTGTCGCCTGGTGCCAGAAGGACGGGGATAATGCCCGCGTCCACTATGGCGCTGCAAATGAAGAAAACAAAGAACTGCCGCAAAGCCACGGTATTGATCATGAAACTTCGTACCTCAAAATCGAGAACCGCTTCGCCCGGATCACCGGCCTGAAGGCAGATACACTCTATCACTTCGTGATCCGCGACAGCAACTCGGAAAGTCGCAGGTTCTCCTTCAGGACAGCTCCTGCAGGAGCTGCCAGTTTCTCATTTGCAGCAGGAGGTGACAGCCGCAACCATCGCGATGCACGGCAACGTGCAAACCGCATTGTGGCCAAGATCCGACCGCTGTTCGTCTGCTTCGGCGGTGACATGATCAGCAAGTCGACACATGATCACTGGGCAGCCTGGCTTGATGACTGGCAACTCACGACGGGAAAAGACGGACGCATGGTGCCGATCATTGCCGCACGCGGAAACCATGAGGGTAAAAGCGATATCCACTCCTTTTTTGACACTCCCAATGCCGATGACTATTACGCCGTTGGCTTCGGGGATGACTTCCTGCGTATTTACACTTTGAACACCAATATTGTGCGCGGTGGCGACCAGGGAAGCTGGCTGGCCAATGATCTCGCAAACAATGACACAACCAGGTGGAAAATTGCCCATTATCATCATCCATTCAGGCCCCATCATTCCGGGAAATCCGAGCAGGATGCCCAATACAAGGCCTGGGCTCAATTGTTCTTCGAACATGGGATGAACCTCGCAATTGAATGCGACAGCCACGTGGTTAAGCGCACATGGCCGCTGCGCCCCTCAAATGAACCCGGCAGCCAGCAGGGATTTATCCGTGACGATGCCGAGGGGACCATCTTCATAGGCGAAGGTTGCTGGGGAGCCCCACTGCGCCGGAACAACGACGACAAAAACTGGACGCGTGCCTCGGGAAGCTTCAACCAGGTCAACTGGATTTGCGTGACTCCCGAGAAAATCTTTGCGCGCTCCATCCTTGCAGACAGCGTGGAATCTGCAGGATCCATCAATGAATCCAAGCCTTTTTCCCTGCCTGAAGGCATGAAAATATGGCAACCCGAAAGCGGAGCTGAGCTGGTGATAACCCCGCGCGGGGATAAATCCAATGCCGGGCTGCCGCCATTAAAGCGTTACCTCTACATGAGCACCCCGGACGGGGCGCAGAAGGAAGGATCCGCGCAACCCGGCATCATGGTATTTGATATTGATGACGGGCACAAGTTCGTCAGGCGCATTGATGTCCCGGTCTTTGCCGATGGTCTGCGCGGCTTCACCGGCTGTACGGTAACCGGCAAACTCTACTACTCCACCAGCAAAGGCCGCCTCGGCTGTTTTGACCCGGAAACCGAGAAAATCGTCTGGGAATCAAAATTCGATATGGGCTGCGACCGGTCCTGCATCACCCCTGACGGCAAGCGCATCTACGTGCCGACCGGGTGGTGGTGGCGAACACCGGAAAGTGGATTCATTGTTGTCGATGCTGCCAGTGGGGAAAAAATTGACCACATCAAGGTGGGGCCAAACGCCCATAACAGCATTGCCGGCCTTGACGGTGAGTTTGTTTTCCTCGGGACCCAGACCACGCTTACCAAATTTCGCGCTGCAGACGGTCACCCGGTGCAGACCATCTCGCCGGTGGGAGAATCCGGGGTTTTCCCCTACTGCATCGACAGCAGGAACCAGCGCGCCTACGTATGCCTTGGCAGGCACGTTGGCGTGGACGTGGTTGACCTGCTGCAAGGAAACGTCACGCACCGGGTTTTTGCCACTGACCCTAAGACCGGGGAAAAAATCAAGCACCGCACCCACGGCGCCGGCATGACTCCCGACGAGAAGGAATTGTGGATCAGCGACCAGGCGGGTAGAAAACTCTTTATCTTTGATCTCACCATCAGCCCTCCCGAGCCAAAAGGTCATGTTGAGCTCAGCATGGGGGGACATGGCTGGATCACCTTCAGCCTTGACGGTAAATATGCCTATTGCCACACGCCGGATATCTTTGAAGTTGCCACGAGAAAGAAAGTTGCCTCCCTGAAACGCGCTGACGGCAAACCCTTCGCCAGTTCCAAGTTCATTGAGGTGCAGATGCGCGGCAGCAAAGTTGAGCGTATCGGAAACGAATTTGGACTTGGACGCCGGCACTGATCATCCCGCCCTGCGGGCAATATAAGGCAAGAACCTTAAACCTGGCCCAGGCACTCCTCAACGTAGGAACGACTCCTGTTGATCGCCGCAGTGATCTCGGCCACCGTGGGAAGGATCGGGATTCCCCGCGGCACCGGGTGCATGAAAATCTCGCAATAGCCGGAGTAGCCAATGTCCTTGAGCGCCTTCACGACAGGCTTGTAGTCCAGCCCCCCGCCGAAGCCGGGAAGTTGCTGCATCTCTATTTTCTTGGCGGCTTTTTTATACATCCCCTCCGAGTGCTCCTGGAAATACATGAAGGGAATATTCCTGTCCCCAAGCGCGCGAATCAAGGAAGGAACCTGGTTGGCGAACTTGTAGAGATGATGTGGAGCAAAGGCGATACCCAGGTTCCTTGAAGTATTCAACTCGGCGAAATAGCGCAGCGAATCGGGGTGATAGAGCAGTTGCCGACCGTGATTCTCAACAGCGATGGTCATTCCTGCCTCCTCGGCATGGGCGACATGCGGCTTCATCTTCTCCAGGAATGCACTCACCGCTTTCTTTGCCTCCTTGCCACTGGGTTCCGGGGGACCGGTGCTGCCGCAAACGACTATCTCAGCCCCAAAGGACTCCTGCACCTTCTTCATCTCCTCACGCAGCCCGAAAGGACCCAGCGGGTAACGGGTAAATACCGCCGGTTTGACACTGTGCTTTTCAAATATTTCGCGGGCCGCAGGATGCCCCATGAATTCAATTTGCTCACGCTGGTTGCCATGCACCCTGCACCAGATGTCAATAGCCTCGCAACCGGCCTTGGCAACCTCAGGCAGTATGCTGGCCAACGGCATCTCGCCATACATCGCCGAGGAAAGGATATAGCGAAGCTTGAAGGCCTGATCTGCAGCCTGTGCCGGCGTCGCAAGCGTTTTACCCAGCACACCCGCACTGAGGGAGGTGATCATTCTGCGCCGTTTCATCGAAATTGGTTCCGGGCATGAACGCGTGCAATGGCATCCCGCCCTGCACATAGGCTCACATATCCGGAATGGCTTCACAACGGGAAATACCCGCAGCTGTGTTTCCTTTAATATTACATACTGCCTCGCAATCCGGTTGAAACCGCGCTGTAGCGGGTCATGCTACGCAAGCCAAGCCATTACATGGAATCCCAAGAGCAGAAACCGGATCCGCGCAGCGACTTCCCCATCCTCCGGCGTGAGGTGAAAGGCAAGCCGCTTGTCTACCTGGATAATGCGGCAACCACCCAGAAACCGCAGGTGGTCATTGACAGGGTATCGGATTTTCTCGCCAACGAGAACGCCAACATACACCGGGGAGTTCACTACCTGAGCATGGAGGCAACGGATGCCTATGACCGGGCCCGGGCAAAGGCAGCGGGATTTCTCAATGCCGCGACCGACAGGGAGATTGTCTTTACCCGCGGCACCACCGAGGCCATTAACCTCGTTGCCCGCAGTTTCGGTGCCCCAAGGATTTCCAGCGGTGACGAGATCCTTATTTCTGCAATGGAACACCACGCCAACATTGTCCCCTGGCAAATGATAGCAAAAGAATGCGGGGCACAACTTGTCGTCGCACCGGTGACTGATGCCGGGGAGATCGACCTGGAGGCCTATGGCAAACTTCTGGGAACACGCACAAAAATAGTTGCCCTCTCACATGTCTCCAACGTGCTCGGGACAATCAACCCGGCGCAGCAGATGGTTGCCATGGCAAAGGAACACGGCATCCCTGTCCTCCTCGATGGCGCACAGGCCGTGCCTCACATCCGGGTCGATGTCCGCGAGCTTAATTGTGATTTCTATACCTTCTCTTCCCACAAGCTGTTCGGGCCCGACGGTGTTGGCATACTCTACGGGCGTGAAGAACTGCTTGCCGCGATGCCCCCCTATCAGGGCGGCGGTGACATGATCGAGCAGGTCAGCTTTGAAAATACCACTTTCCGCGCACCACCGGAACGCTTCGAGGCCGGCACCCCGAACATCAGCGGGGCAATCGGTCTTGGCGCGGCAATTGACTACATGGATAAAATCGGCCGCGAGGCGATGCACGCCCGCGAGGCACAACTCCTTGCCCATGCCACCGGTAAACTGGGTGAAATCCCCGGTTTGACCATCAGGGGGACAGCGCCGGAGAAAGTGGCTGTGATCTCCTTCACCCTTGAATCCGCTCACCCCCATGACATTGGAACAATTTTGGATTCTGCAGGTATTGCGATCCGTGCCGGGCACCACTGTGCGCAACCCCTGATGCAACGCCTGGGTGTTCCGGCAACCGCCCGCGCCTCCTTCGCGTTTTACAACACCACCAAAGAGATCGACAGGTTGGCTGACACACTGCTGGAGGTGAACCGCATGTTCGATGCCTGACAACCACAGCGCCCTTTGTTTTAATGGACGAACTCGACGACCTTTACCAGGACATCATCCTCAGCCATAACAAGCGGCCGCGTAACAGCGGTCACCTTGATCCCTGCAGCCACAAGGCGGATGGCTTCAACCCGCTGTGCGGCGATAAGCTCACCGTCTTCCTGCGCAAGCCCGGCGAGAGTATTGAGGAAGTTACCTGCCAGACCGAGGGTTGCGCGATCTCGCGCGCCTCAGGATCCATCATGACAACGATGGTCAAGGGTAAAACCGAAAAAGAGGTTGAGGAAATTATCACCGGGATCAAGGAGTTGCTCAGTGGTGAGGAGGAGCCTGAAGTTGACCTGGCGAAGCAGGGCGACCTTGCCTCCCTGGTGGGCGTGCGCAAGTTTCCGGCACGGGTAAAATGCGCAACTCTCGCCTGGCACGCACTGGAATCAGCGCTGCATGGTGATGCCACAACGACTACCGAGTAGACCCGGGCACAACACCTGCGGCAATGACGCCGCTATTCTTTTCCTGCCGGTATTACTTCGAGCGGCCGGTTGCCCACAGGATGCCGTTACTAAGAAGGTCAAGGTATTCCTTGGTCTTCATGGTCGAGTTGTGGTGACCGAGGGTAGTACTGAAGACCTTGCCCTTGCCATACTGGTTTACCCAGACACAGACCTGCGGCTCCTTAACCTTGCCATTGTCACCGGTCGCCAGGGCGGTGGCTGTAGGCAGCACCTCAAGGACGTTATAGAGTTCACCCTCGGGGGTTTTCCATCCTTCCGGGAGATCCTTGAGCACCGGGTGGTCTGCCTTGACCTTATTGACAGTGATGGCCGCCTTCGGGCCGTGGTTGCGTGAGCGGACACCCAGGAGCTTGACCCATGATTTGTCGCTCTGGTTGCCGCTGGCACTCTTCACGTTCCAGTGGAAAGAATGCATGGTGCAGTGCAGGGCAACAGCCGGCTTACCTGCCTCATGGACAGCGGCAACGGCATCAATGAACTTGGCGTCAGCCTCCTTTGCGTGGCAGATATTGTAGACCACGATGTCATAATCATCCGCCCAGCCTTTCTTGCTCAGGTCTGCCTTGCACTCATTGGGATTCTTATGGTGGAGGATTGTCCAGTCAATATCGATGCGCTCGCTGACCCCCTCACTGATGATCTTCTTCTGGGCCTCGTAGTCATGGTAGCCCTGTCCGGTCACCAGCAGCGCCTTAATTGGAGCCGCTGATTTTTTTGCCTGGGAAACAGCAACGATGCCGACGGATACAAACGTCAGGATGCAGATGATCAACGCAATAGAGTTTTTTGTTTTCATGATGGTATTATAGAAGTTTTATCTGGATTTTGACCGGTTGTCAGCACTGGATTACTAAACAATCCAGCCGCATGCCAGCACAATCCACAAGCTATAGGCCAATATAATGTCCGTAATACTGGAAAAACTCACATTTAGAGCCCGGGATCGCTTTACACACCAGCCAAGTGCACAGTTGCAGGCCTTTATCCGGGTGGCAGAAGATGGTATCAGGGCAACCCGCACTCACCGAGTAAATCAAGGATCTCTGTGGAAAGCTCCAGCCCACAGCCAAAAGGTGCCGCAGCAATCGAGGAGGTGGAAAGCGCCCCGCCGGTAATCCCCAGTGTCGCGAAACCTTGTTCACTTGGCGCGTAGAGGTCCGGATGAGCGGCACATACCGCATGCTGCAGTTTCTGCGGATACATGGACAGGCCGGAAAAATAATGATGCCCGTTGCGCTCAACATGCCCGACACCCAGCGATGCCATGACGGCGAGGTCGTTGAGGAGAGCCACTGGTCCGACATTGGCCAGGTCCTCACCACTGAGTATCCAGGGGCCGTCATCATCCCGCCGCAGGTGTTCAAGCAGGCAGGCATTGGCAATGCCCTTGAAGACCCCCTTGCAGTTCTTGTGGCTGGTGCCCCGGTAGCCGAGCTTGAGCGCAGAACGCAGTGAATCAATCTCGCCATCGGATTCATCAATAATCATCGGCGGGCATTGACTCCAGGACTTGATGTCCTCCGCCACCGCTTCACCGAGCGCATGGTCACGGTGAATGGGCTGCTCAACAAACATCAGGTGCGCTCCCCCAAGGAAAACGGCAAGTTCCGGATCAGTCATGAAGTGTTGCCAGTGCTCACGAAAGGCACTGACAGTGGGATACTGCTCGTTGCCATCCAGGGTGAACCGGTAGTCCGGAACTTTTTCCGCCAAGAGGGCCGCGACCGACTTGAGCCTGGGGAGGTCTGTATCAAGGTCACCGCTGAGCTTCACTTTGAAATGCGTTAATCCATAGCGGTCGATGACCGCATCAAGTGCCTGCGGCAGCCCGTCATCACAACGTTCCTGCGCCGGTATATCCGTATCCTTGAGCGGATCGCCCAGCCCGACAGTGTGCCGGGCAATGATTGTCGTATCGGCCTTTTCAGGCAACAGGTCAGCAGGCTGAAAGGTGGCAAGCTCCGGGTGCAGTTCACCGAGATCAATCCCCAAGGCATTGGATTTGAGGGCAGTCGCGAAGTTCGTGCCGCTGCACCTGCAGAAGGCGTCAATCAAGGCCCGCTCAACGAGTGCGGTACCGAGATGTGCCAGCAAGGGTGGGATTTTTTCCCCGCGGGCCCATTCATCCTGCTGCCGATAAAGCTCCTGCCAGAAGGCAAACAGGGATTGCTCCTCGATTCCGTAGGCAAATCCGGCCGCCTTTTCAAGCACCCCGGTCATTTGCGGCAGATCCTCCTCGAAGCGGGTTACCGGATCCTTGGTAAACCACTTTGGCGGCAAGCCCTCAGAGGCCAGTCCCTGGCAGTGGTTGCCGTCAATGACCGCCCTGAGGTGGAGAAACACGTGCGGCAACTCCGTCATGGCCGCGATCCCGTAGCGGAACGGGAAACGCGTCGACATCGGTCGCGTGCGGAATTCGAAGCTCTCTATGGTGACTGCCATGGCAACACCATTACCATTCAACTCAAATACGGAATCGACAAGTGCCCGCTGTTAAGCTCGAATACCCATAGAAAAGGAACAAATGTCCGGCAAAAGATCCAGAACCCCCCTTGCCATCATCCTTACCGTGATCTTCATGGTCGCGTTGGTCATGGGACCCGGGCCCGGTTCACTCCTGATTGCCCCTCCCGGCTCTGATCCGCGATTCTGGTTCGGGATACCGGCACTCTACCTGTGGGCGGTGTTGTGGTTTTTCGTCGAGGCAGCGGTGATCATCATCGCAGCCCGCACCCTGTGGCGAAAGGAGGGCGAGTAATAATGGGAGAACATCCTCTATTGGCTGCCACCGACCTTGGTCACACGCCAATCGTGGTGATGGTCGCCTACCTGCTGATATTGCTGGGACTTGGCATCTTTGGATACCTGCGAGGCAAGGCCACAGAAGAGGACTACTATCTGGCGGGTCGCGGGCAGGGGCTTCTTGTCACCTCACTGACCATCATGGCGACTTTCTTCTCAGGAGTCGCACTGCTCGGCTTCCCGGGAATGGTATACAAGAACGGTATCCCCCCGATGTTCCTGGCGCTCAATTTGCCGGTGGCCGGCGCGGCAGTCTATCTCCTGGGAAATGGCATCCGCAAACTGGGCAAGGCCCGCGGTTACGTGACCCCGGGCGACATGATCGCAGGATATTACGGTGGGTCCGCAATCAGGATCGTTGTCGCCATACTGGGTATCCTCTACGTCCTCCCCTACATTATTATCCAGATCAAGGCCGGGGGACTGCTCGTCGGCGCACTGTTCCCGGAATCCGCTTCCCTGAACATTCTGGGCATTGAAATCGACATGTTTGATATCGGTGCCACCGCACTGTCCATCGTCACCCTCATCTACGTTCTTGTCGGCGGTATGCGCTCAGTGGCCTGGACCGACGTGTTGCAGGGATGCCTCCTGCTCTCCGGCGCCATGCTGGCGGGACTGGCAGTGATGATCAGCATGGGTGGACCGGAGGCCTTCTTTAAAAAAGTCGCGGAACTTGATCCAAAGCAACTCACCATGCAGGATCCAGCCAGTTCCAAGTGGAACCCCTGGTGGATTTTGACTTTCTGTATGTTTGCCTCACTGGCCAGTATCGTGCAGCCCGCGCAGTGGATGCGCTTCTACGCTGCGCGCTCTGCAAAAGTCCTGCGGCGCAGTGCGGTGATCTTTGCCGTGGTTCTTCCGGCCTGCTTTCTCTTCGGGGTAATGCTGGTGGGACTGGTAGGCAGGGTGGTTCACCCCGAGATTGCCGACCCCGACCAGATCGCCGTGCTGATGCTGCGCGAGGAGTTGCCGCTAATGCTCGGTGGACTTGGAATCGTGCTGGTATCAATCATCATGGTCGCCATCATGGCCGCATCCATGAGCACGGCCGACAGCAACCTGCACGCCCTCGGCGGAGTCCTCACCCGCGATGTCTATGATCAATATAAACCGGATGCCAGCGAGAGAGAACGCGCCTGGGTCGGGAGAATCGTGATCATTGTCACGACGCTGCTCGCCCTGCTCATTGTTTCCCTCGGCAAACACACCGAGTTTGGCAAGGGCTTGCTGGAAACCATCGCTGAGTTCTTTTTCCTGGCCATGGCCTTTTCCTGCCAGCTGGTTCCCGCCGCCGTGGATATCCTCTACATCCGCCGGGGAACCCGTGCCGGGGCAATGGCCGGCATGATCACCGGGGCAGTTGTGGTATTGGCAATGCTGTTATTTAACAAGGATCCTGACGTCCAGATGATTAAGCGCATTATTGACCTCGGTTGCCTGGCCGTGACTTTCAATGTGCTGGTCTTTTTTGCGGTCAGCCTCTACACCCGTAAGCCCGATCCTGAGCATGTTGCAGGATTCAAGCGTGACCTTTCCTGATAAGCCTTTTAATTTTTTCCCATGAGCAAACCGCGCATCCTCACCACCACTGTTGGATCCTATCCTGTTCCTGACTGGTTGTCCGCCCTGCCCTCCGAGCAGGCCGTGATTGACGCCACCCGTGTCATCTTTGACACGCAGCGTGCCGCCGGCATTGACCTGCCCACTGACGGGGAGCTTTACCGCTTTGACGTCAACCATCCCGACACCAACGGCATGATCGAGTATTTCGTGGCCCCGATGGGAGGTTGCGACAGCGCCATCGGCCGTAGTGACACGGAGGCCTTCCGTGCCAAGCAGGAAATGGGTTTCCGTGCCAAGCCCGCAGCGGTGGTCCGCTCGAAATTAAATGGCGGATCTCTCAACCTCATCGAGGACTGCACCCGCGCCGCGGCGGTGGCCGGCGGGGATTTCAAGTTCACCGTGACCAGCCCCTATATGCTCTCACGCACCCTGCTCGACCTCCACTACAATGACTTTGAGCAACTCACCCTGGCGGTAGCCGATGTCCTTGCTGATCAGGTCAAGGGTTGCCCCTGTTCCTGCCTGCAGGTGGATGAGGCGAATATTCCCGGCAGCCCCGAGCACGGCCCACTGGCCGCCGAGGCCATCAACCGCGTGCTCGATGCCTTTGAAGGACCAAGCGCAGTGCATTTTTGCTTTGGCAATTACGGCGGGCAGACCATCCAGGCCGGCAAGTGGAAGCCGCTCATCGAGTTTCTCAACAGCCTGCACTGTGATCACCTCGTGCTCGAGCTTGCCCACCGGCCCGATGATGACCTTGAGGCACTCAAGGAGCTCGACCCCCGGCTCGGCATCGGCCTTGGCGTGGTCGACATCAAGGTGAACCACGTCGAGAGCGCGGATGGAATCGCAAGGGCAATTGAGAAAGCCGAGACAGCCCTGGGCGGGGAACGTGTCCGCTACATCAACCCGGACTGCGGCTTCTGGATGCTCAAGCGCAGCATTGCCGACCGCAAGATCGCAGCGCTTGCAAAAGGACGTGACCTTTACCTCGGAACCTGATTAACATTCATCTTAGCGATTTAATCCAACAATCAAGAACGGCATGAAAACCAACCGTAGAAAATTCCTCAAGACCTCCGCCGCCACTGCGGCCTCCTTCCAGATTGTCCCGCGCCACGTCATCGGCGGTCAGGGCCATACCCCGCCCAGCGAGACCTACGGTGCCGCACTCATCGGTTGTGGAGGACGTGGTCCCGGGACCTACGAGGGCATGGTTCGCGGCCTGCCCACCCAGCTGGTGGCGGCCTGCGATGTGCAGAAAGCCCGTGTCGAGGGATTTGCCAAGAGAAAAAATCCCAAGGCCAAGACCTACAATGATTTTCGCCGGCTGCTGGAGAATCCCGACGTCGATTTGGTCGCTATTGCCACCCCGCCGCACTGGCACGCGCTGATTTCCATCGCCGCGGCGGAGGCAGGAAAGGATGTCCTCTGCGAGAAGCCAATGACACGCTTCATTGCCGAGGGACGGGCTGTGGTCGAGGCCTTTGAGCGCTACAAGAGGGTGTTCCAGATCGGCACCTTTGGCCGCTTTGGTGCCAGCAAAAGCAGCACCAGCAGGACCATCCACAAAATCATGCGCAGCGGCCTGCTCAAGCCCAACCCGGGAGTGCACATCAAGAAAGGCGGACTCAAGCTGCACAACTGGAGTGGCAAGCCCGGGCTCAAGCCGCAAACCCCATCCGCGGACCTCGACTGGGATCTCTATTGTGGCCCGAGTCCCTTCAAACCCTACGTGTCGCCGCGGGTTGGCGGCACCCACCGCAATTACTGGGACTACGAGGGTGGTGGCCTGTGTGACATGGGACAGCACCATTTTGATCCCCAACAGTGGATCTACGGCAAGGATGACACCAGCCCGGTCACCATTGAGGCCTTTGCCCCGCCATCACACCCGGATGTCACCGGCATGTGGGCATGGGTCGAGTTGACCTACGCCGACGGCTTCACCTTTGTCATGGACAGCACGGAGTGGGGACCGCAATACAGCCGGAAAGCCTCAAAACAGGTCTCCCTCTCCCAGCTCTCCGAGGCAAACCAGGCGAAGATCAAGGCCATGCCCGACCCGCAGCCCCTGCTCAGCTTTGCCGAGGCAGTCAAGCAGCGTAAACCGGCCGGCGGACATCCCGAGGCAGCCCACCGCGCGGCCTGCATCCTGCACCTTGCCAACCTGGGCATCCGCCTTGGACGCAAGCTGCAATACGATCCTGTGAAGGAGCAGTTCGTCGGCGATGAGGAGGCCAACCGCTTCGTCAACGTCCCGATGCGCTCCCCCTGGCACCTCTAGTCTCAATTTCTTACCCTTAACTTTTTTTCTTACAATACCATGGACATCCAACCTTACCTGGACCCCTTCCCGCTGCCGGCCAAGCGCGGCATCTTGAGTGACATCAACAAGGAAACCACCGAGAAGGCTCTCGCCGAGGCAATGAAAAACCCCGCAGCGGTTGCCGGGGAACTCGTCAAGCACCTGCTCGACCCCGGTGCTGAGGGCAATGACATCCAGGCCCGTCACCTGCTGCACACCATGGCGGTGCGCATCGCGGATTATGGCAGGAAAGTAAAGGGTAACCAGCGTGCGGAATTCTCCCTTGCCCTGGCAAAGTCCCTCTCCGGCAAGCTCCCTGACCGGGTCAAGGGCTT
>JAPYUT010000022.1:51082-53320 GCA_029940475.1 Verrucomicrobiales bacterium
ATTTACCGCCACCTGCAGAAAACGCGCACCTCCCCACAGGAGAAATACCTGCAGCAACTCGCCGCCGCCGCCCTTTAGTTATCGGCAGGAACCCTGCCGGTCAATACCTGCCGGACGATCTCGCGGATGGCACCTGCCTGCGCGGCAGGCAGCCCGCCGTCAAACTTGACGGAGGCGGGGTCGCCACCGGTCAGGGTGGCATAAAAACAGCATGCCACCAGGTAGGCACCCTTCGCTGAGGGATGACTGCCATCGCCCTTGTAGAGTTCACGGCCAAGCTTGTCGTTGTTTTTCCTCACTGCCCGCCAGGCCTCACCCACCGGGATGAGGATCGCTTTATCCCTTTTAGCTGCCTGCGCGTAGGATTGGCTGAGGGCGTCCTGCATCTTTGTGTAGGTGCCAAAGAGTCCCGGATTTTGCTTGTCACCATCGCGCCTTCCCCAGGTCTGGTAGTAGGCGGTTCGTGCCCCGCTACCGGTAATCACCTTGTTCAGGCCCTTTGAAGCGGAAAGAAATTTTTCCGGGGAAACTGCCGGGGTCTGGCTCTGGTCCTGCAACACCACAATGTCCCAGCCGCCTCCGGAAATCCTCTCCAGTGTCTTGGCCGTCTCTGAATGCTGCTTCAGTGTCCTGCCACCGGGAGTGATAAACTCAAGCCGGATTTCCTTATGCTCTGATGCCGCAAAGAACTTCGTTACCGCCGAGCGAACCTGGCCGGTATAGCTGTTGCCGACAAAGAGAATCTTTTGAGGACCTGCAATGGCACTTCCTTCCAGCACAGCCGTGATCATAAGTAATCTGAAATAAGCAGTGATCATGAAAGAGTTAATGAGTAGAGGACTAAAAAAACGTGCAAGAAAGACAATCCGGTAATCAACCCTGAACCATCAGTCACTTACTTTGTGTTCACAAGAAAGGTATTGCCAATAAAAAAACCTCATGCTAAAAAAGCTTCCCTCAAATTTTTTGGTTCTCCTCTTTTCCCTCTTTTCCCGCCATGGCACCATCAAAGTCATTTCCTCTCCTCATTCTCATGGGCCTTTTCCTCTGCCTTTCCGCAGGCAGTGCCGAGGCGATGCAGATCTTTGTCAAGACGCTCACCGGCAAGACCATTATCCTGGATGTGGAGCCAAGCGATACCATCGAGAACGTAAAGGCAAAAATCCAGGACAAGGAAGGCATCCCGCCCGACCAACAACGCCTGATCTTTGCAGGGAAACAACTTGAGGACGGGCGCACCCTTTCCGACTACAACATCCAGAAGGAAGCAACCCTGCACCTGGTGCTGCTCTTAAGGCTCACCAACCATGGGGCGATCACCTCCGGCGGCGGGGCAATTGCCAACAACACCTATGCCGGGCTCACCGCAGTCGGTTCCCCCTTTGCCACGGCAAAGACCAATACCTTGACCATCATCAACCAGCCGGGGATCATCTCGGTTTTTTATCCCTCCACACCGGATGGTGACCCGGACTCGGATGCAGACGGGCTGCCTGACCAATGGGAGATCGCCAACGGCCTGAATGTGGGAGAAAACGATGCCCTTGCCGATGCCGATGACGACGGCACCAGCAACCTGCTGGAATACCTCGCGGATACCGACCCGCAGGATTTCCTCTCCGCCTTCCGGCCGGCGGGAACTTTCGAGGATCCGCTTTACCGCATGCCGATCCCGACGATTTCCGGGCGCAGCTACCGGGTCTTTATTACCACCGACCTGCGCAACTGGACCTTCTGGGAGAAATTTGAGGGTAACGACGCAATCCAGCAGTTCACCTTCAACCCGGATCAAATCCCGAACCCTCCTCCGGCAAACCTTGAGCCGGACTCCTCACTTTACCTTTTCCGAATTGAAATCCAAATCTCTGAATAAACCATGAAAACACAATACTTCATCCTCACCGCGTTGCTGTCTGCCTTCTGGCTCCCTGCAACCCTTGCCGACACCCCGGCACTGATCAACTACCAGGGTCGCCTTACCGCTACCGACGGCACACCACAAAGTGGCGACAAGGCTTTTACCTTGAACATCTGGGACTCCGCGACCGGCGGCACTTCCCTCTATCAGGAGGATATTGGCCAGATCACCCTTGATGACAACGGCATCTACAGCTTCCAGTTTGGAGCGAAGGTTGCCGAGCTTACCGCCGCCTTGCAGGACAACAGTGAGCACTGGATCGAGCTGACTGTGGATGACGGCATCCTCAGCCCGCGCCAGCGCATCCTCGCCGTTCCCTT
>JAPYUT010000023.1:0-49332 GCA_029940475.1 Verrucomicrobiales bacterium
TCCGTTGAGTGTATAGTAGATGGCAGTGACGTCAGTGGCCATGGTGATTCCGCCTCCGGGGGCTATTGATCCGCCATGCTGGCTGAAGACCGGTGCAATAATGTTCGGATACATGCCGGCGGACCTGAAGCGCGACAGCATGGTCTGGGTCAGACCGGGGAAGTGGTTATTGACCAGGTTTTGCTGGTAGTTAAGCCAGTCCTGGTATTCACGGAAGCGGTTTCCCCAGCGTGCTGACTCGGCAATGAACCCCAGCCGGGCCTCGTCGACCCGCTTCTGCAACCGCTCGATATTCTTCGACGGGGTCAGCGCCCCATCATTGAAGAAGTGTTTGTGGATTCGGTCAGCAACAAGCATTGCAAAGTCCGTGTTGCCGCTGCGCAGGCGTGACATCAGGTTCAATGGTCCGGAACTGCTTGCAGAGTGCCCCGGGCTGCGCAGGAAACCGTCAGCGTCCTTCATCTGGAAGCGGAAGGGTTGTCCCTGGGCCTTGGACCCGAGCAACCTGACTTCGCTTTCCGAGTTGCCGCTGACCCACAGCAGCATGAAGTCGATGAGGTTGGCGACATCAATGTTGTTGTCGTTGTTTGCCCAGGGATTGGGGCCTGATGCCAGTGCCTTGGCCTCGTTCCAGAAAACGCCGGTGCCATCGTAAACCTTTTCATCGTTGCGGAAACCGTCGTTGAGGTTGACCGCGTCATAGTCAGCCTTGGGGCCTCCGAAGTAGCTTGAGGCCATGTCGGCGTTCCAGCGCTCGCGCAGGTGATACTGTCCCCAGTAGCTGCCGTTGAGGTAGACGTGCACGAAGCGCCCGTGCGGGGCAAGGTTTCCCATGTCGAGCATCGAGTCATCAGTGAAGCGGTTGGACATGTAGGCACCGCGTGAGCGCATGTCGTGGGAACCGCTGCGCAGGTCCATGATGTCAAAGCGGTCGGTTGGCGGGTAGTGCTTGTAATCGAAGCCGTCAAAGAGCGGATAGTTGATCTTGGTGGCGCCGTATTGTGAGCGAAAGCCGATACGTAGGCTCTTCTTTGGAAAGTTTGTATAGTATCCGCCGAAGTGCTTTAACCCGCCGTTTTCCTGGAAGCCTGGCGTGCCGTCGGGAAAGATCATCTCCACGGATGCGGGTGACTCACTGCGGATGTTGCTTCCGCCTTCATTCTGGAAAGGACCGGGATTATCGGTGACGATTGAGACCGTGGGCACAGATTTCAGGGAATCGACCATTTGCGGCCCGAAGGTTGCCGACTGGGTGACTGATGTGCGCATGCGCGACTGGTCCACCACGTCCTCGGGGAAGAGGTAGGTTTGTGTGTCGACGTTGGTCGGCTCATAGCCGGTATGGTACGCCATGGCACGAATCACGGTGGTGGTGGTGATCCTTATCGGCCTACTGTAGATGGTGCCACGGGTTTTGCTCGGGCTTGATCCGTCGGTGGTGTAGCGGATGGTTGCCCCCTCGGTGGAGGTGGTGACCTCAAGGTCAAAGGGTTCCTCGAAGAAACCGCGATCAATGCTGAAGGCCGTGTCACCGACAAAACCCTTGAAGGTATCGGTATTGACCAGTCCCGGGGTGGGAACTCTCAGGTAGCCGTGCTCAAGGCTATCGGGATTGAGCCCGTAGGATATGCCTTCCTCCTGGCGCGGGTAGGTGGGCGTGTATTCACTTAACACGGTGAATCCCTCCTCCCCGTCATCACGTGTGAGAGCCAGGTATTCACCCTCGGAGGTGAGCTTGAAGTTGGTATGCAACTCACTGCCCGCTGTGCTGCGCTCCTTGCCCGAGGCAAACACGATCAGGTAGCTGCGCGGTTGCATGATAATTGACGGCAGTGCCCACTTATTTGGAACCTGCCGGTTGTCGGTGAGGTAGTGACCGGCAAGGTTTACCGGGGAAGAGGTTGGATTCCACAGCTCGATCCAGTCGGAGTTATCGCCATCGGAGTCAAGGCGTACACCGTCGTTGTCCGCCATGAACTCGTTGATCAACAGGTCATCGAGCGTCGGCACGGTGGGAGTGTTGTCGGCATTATTAGGGTCATAACCCAAGGCCACCTCGATGCCGTCATTGTAACCGTCACCGTCACTGTCGGCATTGGTGGGGTCGGTGCCGTGGGTGAGCACCTCTTCGCCATCGCTGAGTTCATCGCCATCGCTGTCGGCGGTAAGCGGGTCGGTCGCTGGTTCCCCGTTAATCTCCTGCCCGTCATTAAGCCCGTCACCGTCACTGTCGGCTAGCGCCGGGTCGGTGCCATACTGGTTGAACTCTTCGGAGTCCGAGAGCCCGTCACCGTCACTGTCGGCGTTGTTCGGGTCGGTGCCGAGGTTGAATTCCTGGCTGTTGGTGAGCCCGTCGGGCTCGACGTCATCCTTCCCGGACTGGCTCAGGTCGGAGAAATGGGCCAGCTCCCAGGTATCGGGAAGCGCGTCGGCATCGGAGTCATTGGGTAGGTGCAAGCCGTCCTTGAAGGCAACGTAGTCAATCTCCACAGCGGCCTTCTGGTTGGTCGCCGAGAGTTGCAGGGAAACGTAGGGGTAGGATTCATCGGCGGTGTTCGAGAGCTTGATGGTGCGCGCAATGATGGGGACAATCGAGCCGTTGCGGTAGACCCTGAGGTCATAGAGCGAGGCATCCGCGGCATTTTGCTCGGTGGTAACCCAGAACTCATTCCACGCGGTGGGGTCAAGGGCGCGGAAGAAGCTGAGGTTGGCATCACTGATGAGCATGCCGTCCTGCTGGTAGCTGCTGTCTGTGCCGGCAATGCCGATGGCGAAGCTGATGCGCCCGCCGGCACCACGCAGGTTGACCATGCCCTTGGAACCGCTGTGCGGGTTGAGCCCATCAGGGGCACTGGGCAGGTCGCGGGCGGTTGTTGGCAGGCGCAGGCGGAAGGCGATGGTTGCGCCGTTATCCAGGAAGTCGGCGGGGACACCCTCGCCGGCAGCAAGGTTGTGGGTGAGGGCGAAGCGCCGGTTGTTGTTGGTGCCCGAGTTGGTGACCGCGTCCACCATCAGCAGTGCATTGTTGCCGGGCTCGCCGGTGACCGGGACTACGGTGATACCACCGGGATTGCCGGTACCCGGAGCGGTGCCATCCCAATGGTCGGAGTTGTTGTTGTGGTCCCAGGTGCCGTCAAGGGAAGCTGTGGCGCTCCCTGCTGCGGCATTGCCCTCAAAGTGGTAATCCCAGCCACCTCCCGGAGGCAGGTAGTCCCTGGAGAAGCCGGTGGCGAGAAGGAGGAGTGTTGCAGGGAGGGTCAGTTGCATGGGGGGCATGACTGAGATGGGGGGTTAGGGGAGAATTGAAACTATAACCACCATACGACTGTAACTGGTCGTGTTCAAGTATGAGCGGAATTTACCATCCGGCACCTTTTGTCTTCGTCTGGATCCGGCAAATATACATGTCCGCAGTGAGGTAGAGGATGCTGCCATCGCCTCCCCAGCCGCAATTAGCGGTTTTCTCTCCGGTGCTGATTCGTCCCAGCAGCTTTCCTCCGGGAGTGAAGATGGATACCCCGCCGGGGCCGGTAGCCCACACGTTTCCCCTTGCGTCAACTTTCAGCCCGTCGGGAAGGCCGGGGAGTTTACCGACGCTTTCCGTGGCATCAGCAAAGAGTTTGCCTCTGCCTATCGAGCCGTCGGCGTTGACCGGGAATTTTTTCCAGACGGCTGCTTTCGGGTCTGATTGCGCGACATACAGTGTCTTTTCGTCAGGAGAGAAGGCGATGCCGTTAGGGCGGGTCATTTCTTTGGTCAAGAGGGAGAGTGTCCCGTCTTTTGCCAGTCGGTAAACTCCACAGAAGTCGAGTTCGCGACGCTTATCCTCATAACGGTTTGGTAACCCGTATGGGGGGTCAGTAAAGTAAATGTCACCGTTCGACTTCATGCAGGCGTCATTGGGACTGTTGAGTCGTTTACCGGCGAAGTTGTCCACGAGGGTGCGTTTTCCACCGCCTCCGGTAAGCAGGGATATGCGACGGTCGCCATGCTCGCAGGCTACAAGACGGCCTTTCTGGTCAAGCAACAAGCCATTGCTGCCCGGTTCATTACCGTAGTTTTCAACACCGGTATAGCCGGAGGGTTTCATGAACAGGCTCACGCCAACACCCTCTTGCCACTTCATGATAGAGTTGCGCGGGATATCCGAGAACAACAGATAACCTCCGTCTTTTCCGGGCACCCATAGGGGGCCTTCAGCCCACACAAATCCATCACCAATCATCTCAATCCTGGCCGTCGTGTCGATAAGGTCATCAATGCCGGGATCGATCCGGATGACCTTTCCCAGGGTGGGGAAATTGGTTGTATCAATGCTGCTGATAGCGGGGGTTGCCGCCTCCTGGGCGGATAGAAAATTGAGCGTTGCGACGAGGCAGATAGAGGTAAGCGTAATTTTCATGGAACACTGATGTTAGTGTCTGGAGCAGTTGGCGGAAAGAAAAACTGGTAATAAACCGCATGGATTTTGTGCATTCTGCGGAGCACAGGGGGTAAGCAGCTGCCGGAGAAGGATGTTTTGGATTTCAATTTTTAAGTTTTGGGTAATATTAGTAATTATCAGTTAAGACAATGGACGCTCAAGTATCCCAGCAACCTCCATCCTATGAGGGCATTTCCACTGTGTCTGGCGTAGCGGTTGATCCGGGAATCCTTAACCAGGGAACTGAACGAAATAACACCGGGGCAAAGAGCCTTTCCCTGGCTGTCGCCATCGGGTTGAATGCCCTGATTTTGTTGCTCCTTGCCTGGTGGACCATCATGAGCTTCACCGATGAGGAGGTTGAGCTGATTGTTGAGTCCGGCCCTGTGGAATCATTGACTCAAATTGACAAGAAGCAGTTCCAGAAGAAGCAGCAGACAAAGCCAACTCCTGCTTCCGGCTCCCAGGCACCGCCATTGATTACCTCTGCGGTGGTTGATCCCACGGCAGTATTTGTGGTTGAGACCAAGGTGGAGACTGATGCATTCGGGATAGGTGATGGCTGGGGGAAGGGTGCGGGGTTTGGCAGTGGTGGCTCAGGTGGCGGAAGTGTCGGTTTTTTCGGTTCACGCTCAATGGCGCAGCGCGTTGTGTTTTGTGTAGATGCCTCCGCGTCGCTCTCGAGCCAGCAGTTTCAGATGATCAAGAGGGAGCTCAACAAGTCACTGAAAAAGCTGGCTTCATCAATCAATTACCAGGTGATCTTTTTCTCGGGCCCGGCCTGGTTTGCCGAGGATGAGCATACCGGGAAGAAGAACAACCATGCCGTCAAGCACGCGGGGAAATCATATCAGTGGCGAACCAAGGGCGGGGCGAGTGCATTCTATATTGTCGGAGACAAGGAACTCTACACCGCAAAATGGCTGCCCGCCACCAGCGCCAATCTTGCCAAGACGCGCTATCACGTTGATGCGGTGGAAAAGTCTTATGGCACCGATTGGCGCCATCCGCTGCGCATGGCCCTGCAGATGAATCCAAAGCCTGACGTGGTGTATTTTTTGACCGACGGGGCTGTAAGCAATGGCCAGCAGGCGGTTGACCAGATCCTGAAAATCAACAACCGCGGCAAGAAGGCCAAGATTAACACTATTGCAATGATGGTTCCCAGGGCCGCCAATTTGCTTGGAGAACTGGCCAAGAAGACAGGTGGTGAGTTTACCGTGGTGATGGCGGACGGCAGCGTGAAGAAAGGCAAAAAGTAATAGCGCAACGCCGGTTGTGGCGATTATCCCGGCTTCTTTTCCTCGCGGGTGGACTTGATGTAAAGTTCCCGGAGTTGCTTGAAGTCTACTTCAGCAGGGCTTGAGGACATCAGGTCAATTCCTCGGTTGTTCTTCGGGAAAGCGATGACCTCACGGATGCTTTCCTCGCCGGCGATGAGCATTACCAGCCGGTCAAACCCGAGCGCCACACCGCCGTGCGGGGGTGCGCCAAAGCTGAAGGCATCAAGCAGGTGACCGAATTCCTGTGCGGCCTGGGTTTCGTCAATCCCGAGTGCAGCGAACATTTTGGTTTGCAATTCACTTTCATGAATCCGGATGGAACCGCCGCCGATCTCGTGTCCATTGAGTACGACATCATAGGCCTCGGCGCGGATCTCGCCGAGATTCTCGCCATTTTCCAGGAGAGGGATATCGTCCTTCTTTGGACGGGTGAAGGGGTGGTGAACGGCGTTCCATTTGCCGGTTTCCTTGTCGAGGCTTAGCAGGGGGAAGTCGGTTACCCAGAGAAATTTCCAGTCGGTATTGCCCTCGTTGGTTTTCAGGTATCCGGCACACTCAAGCCGGATGCGCCCCAATACCTCGCAAACCGTTGACCAGTCACCTGCTCCAAACAGGATGAGGTCGCCTTCCTCAATGGCCATGGCTTCACTGAGATGTGTTTTCTCTTCCTCGCTGAAGAACTTTACGATTGGGGATTTCCACTCACCATTTTCCACCTTGATGAAGGCGAGTCCCTTGGCTCCGTGTAACTTGGCAGTTTCGGTAAGGTGGTTGATTTGGCCGGTCGTGATACAGGCAAAGCCTTTTGCGTTGATGGCCTTGACGACTCCCCCGGAGTCCAGGGCTCCGCTGAACACCTTGAACTGGCTGTCTCCAAAGACGGTTCCCAGGTCGGTAAGTTCCATCGCAAAGCGCATGTCCGGCTTGTCGCTACCAAAGCGATTCATCGCCTCCTTATAGGTGAGCCGCAGGAACCCGCTTTCAATGTCGGGGCCAAGGGCTGCCTTGAAAGCGCGGGCAAGGAGGTTTTCAACGAGCGTGATAATATCGTCGGCGGACACGAAAGATGCCTCGATATCGATCTGGGTAAACTCCGGTTGCCGATCCGCACGCAGGTCCTCGTCACGGAAACAACGGGCAATCTGGAAGTATTTCTCGATGCCGGCAACCTGCAGGAGTTGCTTATACTGCTGCGGAGCCTGGGGCAGGGCGTAGAAATTGCCCGGATTGAGACGCGAGGGAACCAGGAAATCCCGTGCCCCTTCCGGTGTGCTTTTGCTTAGGATTGGTGTTTCTATCTCAAGGTATCCGGATTCATCAAGGTAATCCCGGCAGGCTTTAGCTACCCGGTGCCGTATTTTCAAGTTACGTGCCATCCGCGGGCGGCGCAGGTCAAGGTAGCGATGGCGGAGCCTTATGTCCTCGTTGGGAAGTTCCTTGTCGAGTTGAAAGGGCAATACCTCAGAGCGGTTTATCACCTTGAGTTCCTGGGCGATCAGTTCAATTTCCCCGGTTTCGATATTGCGGTTGACGGTTGACTGCCCTTCAATTTCCGGACGTTCGCCAACTGTTCCCGTGACCTGCACAACATCTTCGTGGCGCAAGGTATGAGAGAGTTGTGCAGCTTCGGTGTTTTCCTCGCTGCGAAACACCGCCTGGGTAACGCCTTCGCGATCACGGATATCAATAAAGATCACGCCATGGTGGTCGCGTTTAGTGTTTACCCAGCCAATAAGTGTTGCTGACTGGCCGATGTGTTCCTTGCGGAGGCTATTGCAATGGTGCGTGCGCATTTTCAGATGACGGGATTTTTTGTCAGGGTGACTGGGCGTAGAGAGGACCTTCAGGTGGTGAGTCCAGGATCGTTTTAACGAGGCTAGGCATTGCACCAACATCGGCTTTAACCTCACTGCGTTGCAAAAGATCCTTGATGCCAACACTGGGATATTCCGAGCCAATGATCACGGCGACCCTGGCTTTGGCGTGCTCAGCCTGGCTGAACTGCTTGCCCACCTTTGTTTCGGCCATGGAATAATCCACGCGATAACCGGCCTGGCGAAGCTGCTGTATGACAGCGAGGGCTTCCGGGCGCCTTGATTCATCGGCGATAACCACGTGTATGTCAGCTGAGTTAGTGCTGCCAAGATGGCTGAGCAGCCTGGAGTGAGCGTTTTTTGTTTCCCTGATCAGGTCGGTGATCACCACGTCGCCCATTGCGAATCCGCAGGCAGGCATTGTGGTGGATTCGTTGCTCACCAGTCCGCAGAGGTTGTCGTAACGTCCGCCCCCTGCCACTGAACGCATCGCCTTGCCGCGATCGAAGACCTCGAAAACAGTGCCCGTGTAATAGGCAAGTCCACGGACAACCCCGAGGTCGATCTTCACGTAATCTAACAGGTTGCGGGCCGAGAGGTTCTGCAGGATGGCACTGAAGTGCTTGTCGGCTGCTGCCGAGGAAATGAAATTGTCGACAGCCTGGCGCGAGGTTCCCAGGTCGATGAGTTTCGCTTCTGTTGTTTCCGGGTTGTCACGTTCCATCTTGTCGATGACCTGCAGGAAGGATGAGAGGTTTTCAGGGGCCATGGTTTCGGCCTGCATAAATTCGATCCAGGCGTCACGGTTACTGATCCGGATCACGAAGTCGTCGACGCAAAACCCGAAATCGAGCATCAGGTCGATTGCGAGGGCAATCAGTTCGGCATCAGCTGCCTGTGATGGCTCACCGAGAATGTCGACATTAAACTGGTAGAATTCCCGGGCACGTCCCTTTTGCGGTTTCTCATAACGGAAGAACTGCCCGATTCCGAACCAGCGCATGGGCTTGCGATAATCCCGTTGACGCGCAGCAGCCATCCGCGCAAGGCTGGGAGTGAGCTCCGGACGCATTGCGACACTGCGCTCACCCCGGTCTTCAAAGTGAAACAATTGCTTGAGGATCTCGTCGCCGCTTTTTTTCCGGTAAAGTTCAGAGGGCTCCAGGATAGGACCCTCATATTCATGGAAGTTATAGCGGTGCGCAACCGAGCGCCAGTGGTCGAAAACGTAGTTTCGCACTGCGCAGTCTTCCGGGTAGAAGTCCCGGAATCCGGGGAGACTTTGTATTTTTCCGCCCATTGGTTCGATACAGGGTGCGCAAGATGGCGGGTTCAGGCTGAAATTCAACCGTTTTGGGCATTGAGTCGTCCGCAGATATGGTGCAGAGGTTCTTGAGATGCTTCATCGGCTCCGGTTGCGCAATTTTCGCTGTTTTGAGGCACTTGACTGTCCATTGCAGGGGGAAGTGACCCTTTTTGCGGGTAATAACGCCCATGGCAAGACCACTATCCTGGAGTCGATCTGCATGCTGTTGCGCTTACAGTCTCCACGGGCAGGCACCTTATCGGAGGTGGTTAGGCTGGGTGAGGATGGCTTCGTCATTGAGGGGGATTTTTCCGGAAGACAGCTGATGTTTTCCCTTTCCGGGCAACGGCGACAGATGAAGGTTGATGGTGATATCAGTAAAAACCGTGCAAGTTATCTCGCCGAGACAGGGTTGGTGGTGTGGATGGGAAACGATGACTTGGCGCTGGTGCGTGGTGGCGGTGATGTTCGGCGACGCTATATGGATTTTGCGGCATCGCAGATTTATCCCGGCTACCGCAATGCCCTGCGCGCTTATAACCGGGCCTTGCGTGCCAGGAATTTCCTGTTCAAACGGGATAATCGCCCGAGGTGGGAGCAGATTGCCGCATACACCAAGCTCCTGGTTAAGCACGGCACTGTAATTGCTGAAGCACGTGCGGATCTTATTGCCGCACTTTGTCCGTCGGCCAGTCATGCGCAGAGCGGGATTAGTGGTCGAGATGAATCGCTTGGATTGAATTACCTGAGATCAGGAGGAGAAGATCTTGCCACTGCCTATGAGCAGAATGCAGATCAAGACAGCCGGAGAAGACAGACTCATATTGGTCCCCATCGTGATGATTTAATTTTAGAAATTAAAGGATTGGCAGCTGGGCAGTTTGCCTCCGAGGGACAGCAACGTACCATTGCGCTTGCTTTGAAGTTAGCGCAGGCAGAGGTATTGCGTGAGGCAAAGGGCGCAGATCCGGTGTTGTTAATTGATGATATATTTGGTGAACTTGATCAAGCCAGGCGCAACGCCTTGCTGACATACCTGCCGAAATCCTCACAGAAGTTGATCACCACCACGCACCTGGACTGGGCTGATGATGCCTTTTTGACGGCGTCTCAGCGATATCTGGTTGACGGCAGTGGGGTGTGTTAACTCTTTTGCGCCAGCGACCATGGCGCGTTGGTGTGGGATGAGTTGGGCGGGGATAATGCAGGAAGCGGGATGATATCACGCCTAGGTCTTGCAAAAAAACCTTGAGTCTGGCGATGTCGGTAAAGTGGATGTATATTGCATTGATTGGGGAGCAGGATATATCAACTGTAAGGTTCTCTGGAAGAGGAGAGGCAAGCCCTCCTGCTTAGATTTGAATGTTGGGATAGTTTAATGACCAAGGCAGAGCGTGCAGATTATGTGCTTGGAGAGTTGGCTGGGCTTTACCCGGAAACCCCGATTCCGCTGGATCATCGTGATCCTTTTACTTTGCTTATCGCGGTATTGCTCTCTGCTCAGTGCACGGACAAGAGGGTAAACCTGGTTACGCCCGGCCTGTTTTGCCGGGCTGACACTCCACAGCTGATGGTAAAAGTTCCGGTAGAGGAAATACGGGAGATCATTCGCCCGTGCGGGCTTTCGCCGCAGAAGGCAAAGGCCATTAATGGCCTGTCCGGGATCATTCTCAAGGAATATGGCGGGGAGGTTCCACGAACCTTCAATGATCTTGAGACCTTACCGGGAGTCGGTCACAAGACGGCATCAGTGGTAATGGCCCAGGCTTTTGGCTTTCCGGCGTTTCCTGTCGATACACACATACATCGCCTGGCGCAGCGCTGGGGACTAAGCAGTGGCAAAAATGTTAGGCAGACAGAGAAGGACCTGAAGAGGCTCTTTGCCCAGGAACATTGGAACAAACTGCATTTGCAGATTATCTTTTACGGCAGGGAATACTGTACGGCACGCGGGTGTGACGGGAGGGATTGTGACATTTGCAGGGCGCTGTATCCCGGGCGCAGGCGACCCAAGGAAACGAGAAAAGCTTAGCTTGGAACTATTGATTAATCCGGTTCCGGCAGCTCATAGCCGAGCTTGAGATCGTCAGCGGAACCCCGTTTGCGATCAGGGCCTGCGGACTGGATATCGAGTTGGGTAGCGGAAATGGCGTGAAAGAAATACGGGCTTCCCCATCGATCCAGCAGATTGCCGTCATTGTCGAGGTCGGGGTGATCGAGGGGAAAAACCACAATTCGGTGCCTGTTTTTCCCGGCGAGGCTGTTGATTACCTCGAAGTTTTCGCCGGCCACTGGATTGCTCCTGTTGACAAGGCGGTAATAGCCGAGGATTGCATCCAGGATCTGCACGTCCTCTTCTGCGGAGTTGTCTTTGTGGTGCAATTCCCGGGCCAGGTCGATTGCCTGCTCAAAGATTATCCGACCGTCATCTGTGCGCGTGACCCGTGCATCATCGCGGTGCGGCGGGACACGGTAATTGATGGAGATCTCCTTTGCAGGGCCGGGCTGGAAGGGTTGTACGATAACCGTTCCCGGACGGGTTCCCGGACGGACCTGGCCAGGTTTCATCTCGTGGGATTTGGTTTTCCCTGGGGTCTCGGCAGCCTTTGCGGAAGACATGTGGGTGTCAGCTTGACTGCCTGATTTTGTGGGTTGCTGGGGGCTTGGTCTGCTGATGAGGTACAAACCGAATGTGGTCAGGATCAACAGCACGGACAAAGCGAGCCTATTCAGGATTTGTTTCCCCGTAAGTTGGCGAGGCATTGGGGCAGCTTGATCAGGGTTTGTCTTTCTTCCTGGGTATTAACCTAGGCGAGGAAATCGATCAGGTCCAGGTTCGGTCCCGATGCGCTGACATCGAAAGGATCAGGGAACCTGGAGAGATTGGGGAAAATACTCTCAATGTCAACTGGTGGAACGCCCAGCCATTTCGCAAGTACCGCGGAATACTGTTCCACGGCGGTAGTGGGAATCCAGCGTCCTCTTGAGCCTGCAGGTACATCATCGGCACCTCCTATCCGAAGTTGAGGAATTTGCCCGAAAATTTGGCTGCCGTTAACCGGGCCCCCGAACAGGAAGGCGTTGGTTCCCCAGGCGTGGTCGGTGCCGGAGCTGGCGAAATTACTGCCATTCGGTGTCCAAGTGCGGTTGAAATCCGAGGCCTGGAATCCTACCACGTTGTTATAGTCAAAATCACTGTCATTGGCATCGAGTTGCTTCATGGCCTGGTTGAAGGCGTCGATCGCATCATCAAGTTCATCAAGTTTTGTGGGGAGGTCAGCATTGATGTCCTGATGCGTGTCGTAGCCTCCCTGGTCGACAAAGAAGATCTGGCGGTTGTTACCCAGGCACTTTCGTCCTGCAATGAGCTGGGCTACCATCTTCAACTCGCGACCGAGGTCGGTGGCAGGGAACAGGGTGTCGAAGTCAACCCCGGAAGTCGTTGCCGTTGTGATTGCCTCGCCGACAATGCCCTCGTTGGCCCTGGCACGACGAACTACCGTGTTGTAGCCCTCCTCAAGGATATGCTTGTGCCGGTGAAACATCACGTCCTCAAATGCCTGGAAGCGCCTGCCAACATTGGTGTTCTTGTATTTGCTGGTTTCTTCATTGATGGCATTGCGGTAATTTGATCCGTAGCCACTCAGGCTGATGGCGCCGTTGTCGCTAACGGCGTATTGCGGTACCGAGCCACCGGGGGAGGAGAGAAAATCAGAGTTTCCTGAGACGGTGATGAGCATGGATGACTTGCCCTGCGGGTTCAGGTTGTTAGCTTCTTCCCCAAAGTTCTTGGCGATCCTGCCGCCCCAGCCGCTTGCGAAGGGCCTGTCGGGCTGGGAGCCAGCCATCCACTGTGTGACCTGGTCGGAGTGGCTGAAGAGCTGTACCGGAAGGACGGCAGTGTCGTAGTTGCTGCGCGTTACGACCTCGGAGAGATTACCGCAGTTTGCCAGCATGCTGAGTTCCCCGCTGTTGAACATTGCCGCCATTTTGGTGAGGCTCGGGTGGAAGCCGAATGCGTCACCGGCGTGGGCACTCAGCGGGATCGTGTCATCGCCGTTTGCTGCCGAGCTGCCGTTGGGAATGGCGACGATTCCCCTGTTGTTTGTGTATCGGTTGGCCTGCGGGTTTGATCCCCGGGGAATCAGGAAGTTGTTCATGTCGCAGCCGCCCCGCAAAAAGACGCAGACCAGTGCCTTGTAGTCACTCAGGGAGACCTCATCCGCGGCGGCATTCATCAAGCCGAGGTGGTTCATGGTCTGTGCCAAGCCCCCGAGGGCAAGTGAGCCAAAGGCAGAGCGCCCGAGGAAGCGGCGCCGATTCATCTTGATATTGAAGTTGCTGTGAATTGCCATCGTGGTTGGGAGTGGGGTTATTTCTGGACAACAAACTCCGGCGTGGTGCTCATTAAATAGAGCGCGGTGCGAAACAGGTCACGCTTGGCGTTGTTGGCGGTGGTTACGTTGGAGTTGTAGGGGTTATAGGACATGCTTACCAGGGCATCGATAATGATTTCCCTCGGGTTCTTGAGTTCAGCGTCATTGGTGAAGTTGCCGTCGCCAAAGGTGAGCTTGCCCGGGTTAATGCCGTCAGTTGATGGATCCTCGTTATCGGATGTGTCGTAGGGGTAGACTGCGGCAAAGCTGCCACCGGTCAGGCGCAGATCAATGGCGTCGATGAGGGCGGTGATATCGGTGATCTCGTTGGCAAGACTGGTGCCCCAGAGAATGATGTTGAGCGCCCAGTCGGCAAAGGTGATGCGCACGTTGTCATAGTCATCGGACTCGTGGCTGTCGTCCGGAGTGGGGTCGCCGTAGAGAAGGCGCTGGTTGTAGGTGTTGGGCTTTCTCTCGGTGCCGGCTGCGTTTCTATTGGGTGAGCCGCCGATGGCATTGAGACTATTGCCATTCAAGTTCCAGGTGATAGTCCAGAAGGTGTTGAGGTTGCGGATCACCGAGCTCTCCGTGGCGATCTGCAGTTCCGGTGCCACCATGCCGGCATTGGCCACCGGGCCACCGGGGCTGTAAAAGGGCAGGTAGTAGTTGAAAACGGTCTCCTGGGAGAAAGGGGTCATCGACAGGGTGTTGTCGGTGGCCGGGTAACGAAAGCGGCTGTTAATGGTGAAGTTTGACAACTGGCCTGCGGGGTAACCGAAGTTGGCAAGATAACCGTCTGCCGGCGGGGCGATGGCATTGGCATTTGGCAGTGTCCCGTCGGCATTGAGGGGTAGATCCGAATACATTCCCGGCCTGTAGGAGGAGCTGCCCTCGTCGAAGCCGGCAATCAGCTTAACCTGGTTGAGGAAATCGCTGCTTGTAGTACTCGCGTTGAGAGCATGGATAGCGAGGAGGTTTTCCCCGGGCTGCAGGAGGTTAAAGAAGTTATTGCCCCCAAAATCCTGCAAGGTGGTCGCGAGGGTGTCATTGGTTGTCTGGGTGGCTGAAGAGTTCCAGTTTAAATCGGCGGGAGCACGGTCTGCGGCGATTTGTGTGCCGTTAAGGTAGGCAACGAAGCCATCATCACATCTTGCCTGCAGCTTCATGAAGTTCCAGCTGTCGAGATCGGTAGCGTTGACATTGAACTTGATACGGACATAACAGGAAGTGCGTCCTGCCATTTGTGCGTCGAGGTCGATATTGATGTAGGGCTCATAAGGACCTTCTTCCTGCCTTTCGTAGCCTATGCCGTTGCGTCCTGATAACCAGCTGCCGTCGTTGAAACCAGGATCCGTGCGCCATTGGGAACCAATGTCAGAATCAGGGACCAAGGCACGCACTCTGGCTGACTCGTCGACCAGGGTCGTGTCCTCAACGGGGCCAATTCCAGAGGCGTGATATCGCTGCGAGAAGTTGCGTAGCAGTTGCAGGTAGAGATCCAGCGGGGCTTTCTTCAGCCCGAAGGTGGTGTCGTCGGTTACCCGCGAAAGCTCACGCACTTCATAGTCGAGCAGGATGGCCTTGAGGGCCTCAGTCATGCCGCCTTCACTTTCCCTGAAGGCGCTGGCCACGCGGTAGAGGTATGCCGTGCTCGGGTTACTGGTGGTGAAGCGCTGGATGAGGCGCAGGGAGATGAAGGCCGGGGTGGAGCGGTGGCTGTTGATCATGTCATAATCCGGCAGGCCGTCACCGGGTTTGCCGGCGAGCCATGCAATGGCATCATCAAGGTCCTTCTCGGAATGGGCGATTTCATCAGAGCGCCCCCCGCTTTGTGAGAGGTTGCCGTCACTCATGGAGCGGTTATCAATCAGCCTGCCGCCAGCGATTGTTTTTGCCCCCAGGTCGTGGAAGTCGGCAAACATCTGTACCGGGTAGGAGAACTGGTGGTTGTAATACTTGTTGCCCTCGTTTCGGTTGAAGTTGGAAGTGACCGTGCTGAGCCTGCCGCTTTGGTTGCTGCCTGTTGGATTGTTTTGGTTAAAAGGAATTCCACCATTGCCGTTGTTGCGGTCAAACGGGCTGCCGCTGTCATCACCGTCAACAATGCCCCAGGTCTGGGGGCTTGTGGCATAGCGCGAGAAACTCTGCCCGGTCAGTACGCGTGCAAACTCGGTGATGTCGGTGTTGGTGTAGGTGGGTTCCGGCAGCCCGGTCTCCTCGGAGAGTTTCAGCGTGCCGTCGGTCCACAGGTTGAACAGTCCGATGGAGAAGAGCTGCATGTCTTCACGCGCAAGGTTTTCATCAGGGAAGACATCGGGGATGCCGTCACCGCTGATATCGTAGGCTTTCTGGTTTTTCAGGCTGGAGAGCCATTTGCTCATTATGGGGCTACGGTTGATGAAACCGAAGAGGTCATGGAAGTGGGTGAAGGCATGATAGTTGAGCATGTCCTGGTAGTTGGATGCGGCAAGATGATCCTGCCTGACCCGGTTGAGCTGGTCGGAAACGACAAGGATTTGCTGCAGCGAGTAGCCCATTTTCTGGCGCAACTGGTCCTTGGCGTTGGCCATGAAAAGCCAGTGGGCACGGCGGCGGTTTTGGTGGTTGACCTCGGCCAGGTCAAAGAAGGTGTACCTGTCCTCGTTCTTTCCCCAGTTGATCTCTGATTGGGTCAAGGGGTAATTCTGTGTCGGGAACCACTGCTCGGGATTGGCCCTTGACCGGTCAATTGCCGGCCATTCTCCCGGCAGGTCGGGGACATTGATAAGGTTGTTGCTGGGGTCGTTAAAATGATGGGTGAACCACCGGTCAGGGTCGAAATAGCCACGCAGTTTCCATTCCTGGTTGTCGGCGGCGAGGACATAATCGACAAGGTAGGTCTGCGGGGCGGCAATTTGCTCCTCTATCCATGCCTCAAAAGCGGCAATGCGCGGCACCGGCGCGTTGGCGTGGGTGTCGTTGATTTCAGTAATCAGGCGGGCGACCTCCGCATCAGTTGCGCCGAAGGTTGCCTGGTTGAGGAAGCGCCTTACATCGCGTTCCAGTTCCGGGCCGCTCAGCGGGGTGATGGCCGAGGGGGCAGAGGGCGGATCAGGCTCGGAAATCGAACCGGATTCCTCGACGAGTATTGCCCACAGTTCCCCGGCCTGGTTGTCGTTGGTGTGCCAGTTCAGGTATAGTGGAGTTTCGCCGTTCTGTCCGAACAAGCCGTCGATCGCCTGGCTACCGGTGACGGCGCCCTGGATATCATGAATGGGCCACGGGTAATCGAGCAGTTCACCGATTTTCGGATTGGATTGCGGGTCTCCGGGAATTTCAGTGATCTCGTAAATAATCGATCCGCTGGTCGGGCCGGGGTTGGCCTTGTGAATGTGGGAATCATTCTGCGGTGAGCTGAATGATGCCATGATGAGGGTATTCAGGCGCATATAATTCCTTTCCCCGTTGAGGAACCCGGATACCACCGCAGTGCCCCTGGTCGCCGAGGAATGCGCAGGATCCTCGGCTGAGCGGCCGACAAACAGGATTTCCTGCTCGGGAATGCTGCGCGCATCATAGAAGGTGGTGTCCGCTGCAAACGGGATACCGGTATCATAGTCTCCGGCTCCCGGTCCGCCGACATCGACAATACGGCAGCGTAGTTTTTCCGGGTATTCATGGATTCCGTCTGCTGCCGGAACGAGGACAATTTCTGTCGCGATCGCCCCGAAGGGAAGAGTGAGTATCCCGGAAATCGGGTTACCATTGATATCCTGCTCGCTGAAGTCGCTGCCGCTGATTGGGGTTGCTGACTGCTGGCCGGTTGAGCCGAGCGTATATTGCACGGTCAGGGGTTGTAGTGAGCCTGTCCTGCTGATTACCAGCCGGATGACGTCGGGTTCGCTTGATTCTATTGCAATCCCGGCGTTGATGGCAGCGGAGTCACGGGGATCCTCGTAGGCGACGACATCGCTTGTCAGGAGGGAAACCGTTTGCATCCCTCCGGAGAGCGCGTTCAAGGCGGTGCTCAGGTCATCGAGTTGGCTGGCAGTGGAGGAGCTGTTTGCGAAGGAAAAGTTATGTTCACCTTCCATCATTTTCTCCGCCCAGTCGGTAATGCTGTCCCCATCCTGATCAAGGTCACTAACGGCAACCTTGATGAACTGCCGGGATGCCTTCCTGAGTTGATCGGTGACCGGCTCGTCCTGCGACCATGGGGATAGATAACTTCCCCGGATAACCTCGATTGTATTTTCGTCATCATTGTCGGGTTGTTTCCATGCCAGGGCGCAATGGTCGTCGTTGTTGCCGTGATGGTGTCGAACCTCGATATAATAACGGTTACCGGCGACAAGGTCTGCAGTGTATTGCTGGCTGGGAAATCTTTGCCACTCCTCTGGCTGCAGGATGTCACTGGTGACCCATGCGACACGAGTTGGTGCGTTGGCCGGGGTAGCATCACTGCTGAGGTAAAGCTCGCTGTGATTACGGCTGGAGAGATAGAAATTATGTGAGCCGCTCTTTACCGGAGTCAACCAACCCCTGAACCGGCCGCCGTAATTATTGGCGATATTTCTTGGCGTCCGAAGTTCAGGGAGTGCTTCTACACCGTGGGGCAGGGCGGTAAAGTTCCGGGTCAGCACCCCAAGGCCAGCGATGTTGCTGGTTTGAATGTCAGTCCATATTTCATGCAGGATGCCGCTGCTTGATTGCGGGGGGCTGGCAGAGGAAAGCTTGACGGTGATTTCCGTGCCGGTACCGTGGTAAGTTGTCGGCAAGCGGGTAAACCGGCCTGGGCGCAGTGAATCACCAAGATCAAGCTGGTAAATCTTTCCCCTCTCTGTGTCGAAGGAGATGTCCACCCCGGAGAATGAGCTGTCATAGGTGATGCCCTTAATCCTGAAGCATGACTGAGGATCAAAGGGGTCGGTGCCGGCTACTGATTCAGCCAGATTGCTGGCATCATCACCGTCATCATCATCGTCCTTATCAAGATTCTGAGACCCGTATGCCTCCTGCCAGATGTCATCAAGTCCGTCGCCGTTTTCATCGATAATTGCCGACAAGGGGGCAGTCATCAAGGTAGTCAGGAGGAGGAAATAAAGCAGTGCTAAATGCAGGGAGAACTTTGACCGGCTGCATCCACACTGGCACTTGCGGGTTTTTGGGGGATTCATGTGCCTTAAGGGATTTTTATTATTCTAGTGCATTATTGTCTGTAAGGAAAATAAATTTGGCGTTTATGGATCAAACTGGCCAATAATTCTTAATCGGCAGGAGAATTCCAGATACCAAGCAGACGGGATGACTCCTCCAGCAGGAATTTTGGATACAGGAAGGGCTCGTGGCTGACGTTGCTCCACAGTAATTCTCCTTTTGGTGAAATGAGAAAAACACCATGCATAGCCTTGTTGTCGAACTCGTTAAAGCAGCGGTAATTCTTGAAGGTCTGCAGTGAGGGGTCGGACAATAACAGGAACGGAAATTCGGGAATTTTATCAATTTTTGCAGAGCTGGCGGCGAGTCTTTTCTTCAGTAATTCCTCGTGATCTGAGGAAATGGTGAGGATTTCGATTCCGGCGTCGGCATAGGATTTTTCATGTGGGGCAAAGACCTTCAATTGCTCAACGCAATAGGGGCAACCGATACCGACAAAGAAAATGAGCAATACCGGTTTGCCTCGGAATTTCTCCAGGGACATTGTCGTTGCGTTCGATGTGGCAAGTGACCATGCAGGGGCGGTTGCCGGTGCCCACGATGAGGAACCGAGATTTTCAGGAAGGGGAAAACCGGGGATTTTTTCGGTGAGCGGGGGAGGCAGGGTCCAGTTGCCGCGTAGTTTGAGGTGCTTGATGACGGGTTGGAGATCCTTATGAAAGAGGTTGCAGTCGCGATCTGCCAGTGAGGCATTACGGCGGAACAGGGTGTTAAATGCAAGCAGAGCCTCGTTGCGGGTATTGTTGACATTGGCTGCGAACGCGATGGAGCAGAAGTTGGCTGTCGCGTCAGGCTGGCCAGGCCGGGCTTTGAGGTCCTGGCGCGCAAGATCAAGGGCGAGCTTGAGGTTGCCTTTTTCCCGGGCGAGGCGGGCAAGGTGGAAGTTGCCAATATAGAGCAGCTGATCTTTGGGGGCCTTTGAGCGTGTTCCTGCGAAAAAGGCTGAGTAGGATCGCAGGCTTTTCAGTGTATGGGTTATTTCCTTTTCTGCGTTGATTCCTGTGCCGTTGCGCAGGAATTCCCGGAACAGGGATTCCAGTTGTTGTGTGATTGCCCCGGCTTGTGCGGGCTTTCCGAGGTTGAAGTCGGCAATCGCGTGCCAGTAGAGGCTGTGGGCACGCTCAACCCACTGTGCGGTGGCGCGCAGGTATCCCTTTTCAATTGTGCATTCCCTGAGCAGGACCTGCCACTGTTCGCTGCGGATAAGTGTTTGAGCCAGCAGGCGCCTGCCGACGCGGTAAGCACCATTTCCTGCCGCTGCAGAGCGAACCATGGATTTGTTGAGGTAGGCTGAGCGGGGCAGGCGGATGAGTTCCCGTGCAGCGTTTGCGGCGTCTTTAACCTGGCCACAGGCAATCATGGTATCAATATGCGCAGCGGCATCTGCCACGTAATCCTGGTTGTCATCAGGCATCGACAAACGCACGAGCGTTCGCCGGTGAGCGAGTCGTAGTGCATTCTGCCGTGAACGGAGCGAATCGTGGTATCGGTTTGCCGCGGCAAGGGCATTGGCGGAAAAGCGCCAGGAGCCAGGGGCAAATGGACTGACTAAGGGGGAGAACAGGGCGTCTTCTGTCACCCGTTGTGGTCGTTCCCGGCTCCACAACCAGAAACGATAGTGCCTGCTTGGGTGATCGGCCTTTTGTTTGGCGAGTTGCCTTGCCAGTGCATCGGTTGTGAACTTGCTGGATATCGGGATTCCAGCGCGATAATCATCGAGAATGATTTCACGCAGGAGAAAAGCCCGGGTTTCGAATGAGTCCGGGTAGGCATAGGCCATGTCCTCAAGTTGCCGGTTGCGTTGCCTACGGCTGGCGGCACTACCACTTTCAGGATCCCCGGGTCCCGGGCTGAAGTAATGGTGGTAGGTCTTGATCCAGGCGTGCTCAATGGGCGTGATGTCGTGGTTTTTTCCCGCGAGGTGGCTGGCGTAGTTTATGTATACGGCGGCCCTGCCGGGGAAACGTTCATTTGCCATCGCCAGTCCCCAGTAGGGCATGGGATGGCCAGGATCAAGAGCGGCCGCCTGCCTGAATGAACGTTCAGCTTCCACTGTCCAGAAGAGATGCAGCAGCGCGATTCCGCGATTGAATGCCTTTTGAGCCTCGGGGAGGCGGGTCGTGATGGGGAAGGATGTGCTGCCAATTTCAAGAGTGTCTTCAGGTGCATCGTAGGGGGGCAGCAGCAGTGCTTCCCCGATATTTTTCGGGGCAGCACGGTCAATGTTGCGGATGATGGGAGCGAGGCAGGGAAGGTTGCCGAAGCGGCTCAAAGGGGAAGGTAACTGGGCGGGAATATCGGGTGCGGGAGCGAGCAGCATTATTGTCACCAGGACGAGCAGTGTCACATTTCTACCAGCATATGCCATTGCAGTAAGGGTTCCATCGACCCGGGCACGATGCAACGCATGATGCTGTTGCCGGTCAGTTGCGCTGTATAATGAAAAGCTATGGCACAATCCGGAGGATGCCTTGGAAGGGCGATGTTAGCATGCCGTTTTTCTGTAAACGGGCAGGCGGGCAGATGGTAAGGGATGTTCCTCAAGGGCAGAGCTTTGCCTGCATCAGGGTGTTTGCCCCGCGGCAGCATTCTTGGCAGCGGGAGTTGAGAAGGTTTTGAGGATGAGTTTATCACCTTCAATCCAGGCGCTCTCCAGCTTTTTGAGCGCTTCGAGGAAACGATCGTCGTTCTTGTAGGGCTCCAGCATATCCTGGGATTGGAATTTCTTGAGAAAATAATCGGGCACTTGCTTGCCATCGACTTGGATGTCTTGCACAAAGAGGGAGATGTTGCCCACCTGGGGTACGAGCTTGTAGTCCATGAAAGCATTGAGGTAGCGTCGCGGTTTCCAGAATTTAATGTGGCTCATTGGTCGTGTCCTTCGTGTCCTTAGCATGTCCGGGGCGGTGAACTCAGTGAAGTGGATGGTGCCACGAAGATCAGCGAGATAGGTATCATTGGCGATCAGGATATTGAGGTCGCGGGCAGAGAGTCGCAACTCGGCAGGCTTGGGGGGGGTGCTGCTGATTTTATCAAGAAAGTCCACAATCCTGCCGCGAATGAGCGCAAGTTGCCCGGGGGTGCCGCGCTCAACGGGAATCTTTCCCGGGGACTCATCAGTGAAAGACTCTATGTCCTGGGCCATTTTGCTGCCGATCATGATTCCCGCGATGAGGATGCCGACAAAGAAGGCGGCGAGGAGAATAACGGCAATGCAGCCGAATTTTGGAACAGTCCCCTCCGTGACAGGATCTTTTACTGGGGGACGTTCGTGATCCTGGACAATGATTTCCTCGCTGCTCATTCTGGGTAGGGGAATTATCAGCGATACCGGTAAATCGTCCACTTGAACCTTTGCCCGGTTGCGAGGACACTGGAACCGGATGCGAATTCTAGCTGCGATGTCCGGCGGGGTGGATAGCAGCGTGGCCGCGGCCCTGCTGCTCCGCGAAGGCCACGATGTGGTCGGCGCCTACATGAAGAACTGGATCAATGAGGAGAAAATCATCGGTGACTGTCCATGGCAGGAGGATGTCGAGGATGCAAGAGCGGTTGCTGAGCATTTGGGCATTGAGTTCCGGGTGGTGAACCTGATGGATGAATACCGGGAGAGGGTGGTAAATTACCTGCTCGAGGGCTATCAGGCCGGAATCACCCCGAATCCGGACGTAATGTGCAATCGCGAGATGAAATTCGGGGTGTTCCTCGATTATGCGAGGGCGGAGGGCTTCGAGGCGGTGGCTACCGGGCATTACGCGCGTCGGCGTGATAATGGCAACGGCAGTGCTGATATCCTGTGCGGAGTTGATACCGGCAAGAACCAGACTTATTTCCTGGCGCTTCTCCGGCAGAATCAGCTTATGGGCGCGTTGTTTCCTGTCGGTGACTTATTGAAGCCGGAATTGCGGGAACTTGCCAGGGGGTTCGGGTTACCGAATTCAGAAAAGAAGGACAGCCAGGGAATCTGTTTTATCGGCCAGGTGAAGATGTCTGACTTTCTCCGCGCATTTGTGCCGGACAATCCGGGGAGGATCATTGACCTCAAGGGTAATGTGCTCGGTGAACATCGCGGTTTGCATCTCTATACCCTGGGTCAGCGCAGGGGAATTGGTGTTCCGTCCAATGCCTACAGGGAGGCCTATGTGGTGATTGCCAAGCGCGGCGAGGAGAATGAGCTGGTGGTGGGCTTTGAGAGTGAGGATACCCCGCTGCTCTATGCTTCAAGCGCAACGGTGGGTGATATTTCCTTCGTGAACGCCCAACCGGGTGCCGGAATGATCCTTGCCCAGCCACGTTATCGTACCCCAGCGGTGGCAGCTGAGCTTACTGTTGATGGTGGCGGCGGCGGACAGGTGCTTTTTGACAAGCCGCAGAGGGCTTTGACGCCCGGCCAGATCTGTGCCTTTTATGATGGCGAGGTTCTCCTCGGAGGTGCCGTGTTTACCGATATTCACCACCAGTGATCTCCGGCATGCCAAAGGTTCCGGTCCCGGGAACGGGAATAAAGTGACGTTCAGCTTTCCGCAATGGCCTCGATTTCCACACGGCAGTCGAGTGGAAGTGCTGCGACCTGAATCGTTGAACGTGCGGGCGTGTGGTTGCCAAAATGCTTTGCATAGATTGTGTTGAGAATGGGAAATTCCGCCATGTCCTTGAGAAAAACCGTAGTCTTTACCACGTTTTCCAGTCCCAAGCCGGCAGCTTCAAGGACGTTTTTCAGGTTAATGAGGACCTGGTGGGCCTGGGCGTGGATATCGTCCTCAACCAGAGACCCGGTTTCCGGGTTGATGGGGATTTGACCGGAGGTGATACACAGGTTGCCACTGCGCACTGCGTGGCAGTAGGGGCCGATGGCTTCGGGCGCGTTCTTTGCGGTGATGAGTTCCATGGATTTTTGCGTGTTTCAGGATGTGCTGGCATCCTCCAGGGAGCGACGCATGATTTCCAGGGGGGCTTCACGGTTAAACCATGTCTCAAAAGAGATGGCTCCCTGATGGAGCAGCATCGAGAGTCCGTTTGCAGTGCGTGCGCCAGCATTTTGGGCGTCACTGAGCAGTTTCGTGCGTTGTGGGCTGTAGACCATGTCGTAAACCAGGTGATGGGGCTGCAAAAGGTGGGCGGGGATGAGGTCGGGGTCTGAACGCTTCATTCCCAGCGATGTGGCGTTGACGATAAGATCAACATTTCCTAACTCCGCTTCCAGTCCTTCATTGGACCAATCTGCAACCTGCAGTCGGGATGATGCCGCGTGGATCAGTTCGTCTTCAAGTAGCGGGGCCACTTCGGCGCGTAACAATTCCGCTTTTTCCCGTGTGCGGTTGGCCAGCACCAGCCGTTCAGGAGTTTCGAGGGCGCATTGCATTGTAACTGCACGTCCGGCACCGCCACCGGCACCGAGAATCATTATCCGCAGGTCATGGGCATCAATGGCGAAAGCCTCACGGATTGCGCGCAGGAAACCGGGCCCGTCACTGTTTGACCCGAATATCTTGCCGTCTTCAAAACAAATGGTGTTTACAGCGCCAAGTTTCCCGGCAAGCTCGTCGACGTGGTCACAGGCATCGAGTGCTGCGAATTTCAGCGGGATTGTGCAGTTTGTGCCGAGAAATCCGTGATCCTTGATTGCGCCAAGGGCCTCTAAAAAATTATGCTCGGCAACATGGACCCGGATGTACTGGGCGTCGATACCGCAGGCCTTTAATGCCGGGTTGTGTAGTTGAGGCGAGAGCGAATGCCCGACAGGGTCGCCGAAAACCGACAGGCGGGCGGGCGGGGAGATGCCATGGCCCTGAGTTGCCTGCAGGGTAAGATCCTCAATGGTGTATATTTGCTTCTCCTCTGTCATCAGGGTAAATTGGCGAAAATTATCGCGAGGCGGCGCTCGATTCTTGCAATGGTAGCCTGTTTGCCGATTATTTCGAGTGTGGGCATCAGGTCGGTTCCCTGGGAGGTGCCGGTCGCCGTTACCCGCAGGGGGAACATGAGGGCCCCGGCTTTTACTTCCTGCTCATCAGCAGTTTCAGTGATTGCAAGCTGAATGTCTTTCGCTTTCCACTCAGCGCTTTGTGCCAAGCGCGCAGTGAGTGAGCGCAACAGGCCTGCGGTTTGAGGTTTGGATGCCAGCTTGGCAGCGGCTTCAGGTTCAAGGGGATGTTCGTCATTGAGGATGGGCGCGAGCCATTCCGTGATTTCGCTGAAGCGCTGTATCCTCGGTTGTGTCAGGGCCACGGCTGAGGGTGGCGCGTCTCCGGTGAAGGCTTGTGCGCGAGACAGGAATTCTTCTGGTTGCAGTGCGGCAATGTGTTGGCCGTTGAGCCAGCTGCATTTCTCCAGGTCAAAACGGGCGTTGCTACGGTTCAGGTGATCGAAGTCAAACAACCGGGTAATCTCCTCAATGTTGAGTTTCTCGCGATCATCTTTTGGTGACCAGCCCAGTAGCGCGAGGTAATTGTCAACAGCCTCGGGAAGAAAACCTTCATCCTGATACCATTGCAGCCCGGCTCCCGCGTCACGCTTGCTCATTTTTGACCCGTCAGGATTCAGGATCAGCGGGATGTGGGCAAAGACCGGAGGTTCGGCACCGAGTGCCTCGAAGAGGGCGATGTGCTTGACCGTGTTGGAAAGGTGGTCTTCACCGCGCAGGACATGGGTAATATTCATCTCGATGTCGTCGACGACGTTGACAAAGTGAAACAAAAATGAGCCGTCAGGGCGGCGTATGATGAGGTCGGGATTGGTCTCGATTTCCGTTTCTGTTTCCGTGTCCCAGGTGCGTGAACCCAGCTGAGCCAGGTTAATTCTTTGCTCGCCGCAGATTTGGTCTTTGAAACAGAGCTCGGTGTCAGGCACCCGAAAACGGATGGCGCCATCGTCCTGGTAGATTTTCCCGGCCGCTTCAAGCCTGGAGAGGAAGTCAGTGTAGATTTCAGTCCGCTGGCTCTGGAGATAGGAGCCGTGCCCACCGTCAACCCCGGGGCCCTCGTCCCAATCGATTCCCAGCCATCGCATGCCCTCAAGAATGGCATCGTGAGCGTCCAGGGTATTGCGCGCTTCATCGGTATCCTCGATTCTCAGGATAAAGCTTCCGCCGTGACGACGGGCAAAGAGCCAGTTAAAAAGGGCAGTACGCGCACCGCCGACATGCAGGTAACCGGTGGGCGATGGAGCAAAGCGTGTCCTGACCTTGTTTAATTGCATATTCTAGGGCTCAACGATGCGTTCTGCCGGCGTGCGGGTCAAAGGGAACCACAGAAGAAGTGGTGAGTTTTCCGTTTCCAGTCAGCCACAGAACAACTTAGTATATTAATCATGTTTAAGTTGAAAGTGCATTGGCAGATTATTATTGCGTTGGTGTTGGGTGTAGCGGCGGGTTCTGCCCTGCAGTCCATGCTTGGAGAGGGTGCGTCTGAATCGTCGTGGGTTGAGATTTGCGAATTCTTCGGCAAGACAGTGTTCATTGGCCTGCTCAAGATGATCATCGTGCCGCTGATTTTTTCCTCGATCGTGACAGGGATTGCCGGGTTGTCCGGGGTCAAAGGGTTCGGAAGACTTGGCATCAAGACCCTTGGCTACTACGTGTTGAGCAGTGTGCTTGCAATCACCATTGGACTGACAGTGGTCAATGTCATGAAGCCGGGTTTGGTGGATGGCAAGCCCAATCCCGAAGTCAAGGAATTCATAAATAACAATAAGAATTTTGATAAGAAGGGGGAGTCAGTTAGCAAGGACGCGACCGGACTGCGCGAGGAGAAGCATGCGTTGGGAGTTGTCGGTGACCTGGCAGAGAGAATGATCCCGACGAATGTGTTTAAGGCAGCATCGGACAATGGCGCGATGCTCTCATTGATTTTTATCAGCCTGTTGACGGCCTTCGGCCTGATGGCAATTGAGGGACCCGGCAAGGAGGCGGTGGTAAGCGTGATCGGTGGAGTTAATAAACTGATGATCAAGGTTACTGGCTGGATTATGTGCCTGGCTCCCATCGGGGTATTTGGCCTGATGACTGCCACAATTGCGCAGACCGGCCCGTCTTTCCTGCTGGCAATGGCTACTTACATGGTGACGGTGCTCATTGCTCTCGGACTGCATTTCTTCGTTGCCCTGCCGTTGCTGCTTGTGCTCCTTGGAAGGGTGAATCCGTGGCGGCATTACCGTGCGATGCGTGATGCCCTGCTGACATCATTTTCCACTGCCTCCTCCTCAGCCACCCTGCCGGTTACCATGCGCTGCCTGCAGGACAATGCAGGTGTGTCAAAGCGCACGTCAAGCTTCGTGTTGCCCCTGGGAGCAACGGTAAACATGGACGGCACTGCGCTCTACGAGTGCATCGCGGTGCTGTTTGTGGCGCAGGTTATGGGGGCTTCGCTTGACTTTGCAGGGCAATTGTCGGTTGTGGTGCTGGCACTGTTAACCAGTGTCGGGGTTGCAGGCGTACCCTCTGCAAGCCTGGTGGCAATCGTCATTATCATCCAGAATGTGGCTGAGGATCAGCCCTGGGGGGGCGGGGCGATGGCTGCAGTGGGTGCCATTTACGCTGTCGATCGAATCCTGGATATGTGCCGCACCAGCGTGAATATCTTCAGTGACTCCTGCGGTGCGGTAATTATTGCCAAGAGCGAAGGGGAGCAGGGGGTGCTGACTGACGCAGACTCAGGCACCGCTTCAGGAATTGAAGCGGAAGAATGATTCTGCGTTACGCTCGGTTTCCCCCGCGAGTTGCTTGAGCGGGATGCCTCGCAGTTGCGCGATGAATTGCGCCGTGTGCAGGGTGTCAGCCGGTTCGCAGCGTTTACCGCGGTGCGGCACAGGAGCAAGGTAGGGGGCATCGGTCTCGAGCATGAATGAATCCGGAGTTGCCTGAAGTGCGCACTGCTGGATTAGTTCTGCGCTTTTGAAAGTCGAAATGCCGGTAAACGAGATGAGATGTCCTTCGTTGATGAGCGGCTTGGCGGACTCCCAGGAGTGCGTGAAACAATGAAACACGGCACGCAACCTGCCGTGAAATGGCTCCATGATACGTTGAATGTCCTGCCAGCACTCGTTGCCTTTGTCCCGCTGGTGAATTACGACGTTCAGCTCGAGCTCGGCAGCAAGTTCCAGTTGCGCCCGGAAAAAGTCACCCTGCCTCCCGCGATAATTTTCTTTGCTCCAGCCATCTGGAGGAGGGTGAAAGTAATCCAGCCCGATTTCTCCGATTGCCGCTACTTTTTTCTCTCCGGCTAATACCCGGATTTCTTTGAGCCAGTTATCACAGGTAACGTCGGTAACTGAGCAGGGGTGAATGCCTGCCGCAGCGTAAACAGCTGCGTGTTGATTTGCCAAGTCGATGCAGCGTGAACTGTCCTCCGGATCGGTGCCGATAGTGACCATGCGGGTGATTCCGGTCTCGACGGCGCGCTGAATCACGGCATCGATATCTTCCTTAAACTGTCGGGATGCCAAGTGACAGTGGGAGTCGGTGAGCATTGACAGGGCTGGTGGCAGTTACGTGAAGCCTACCATCTGAGCACGCTGCTTGCCCATGTAAGTCCGGCACCGAAGGCAACAAGAACCACGATATCTCCCGGTTTGATGGCTTTTGTTTTATTTGCCTCATCAAGGGCAATAGCGACGGCGGCGGCAGAGGTATTACCGTATTTATCGAGGTTTATAAATGTCTTTTCCTTTGGTATTCCCATTCGGTCGGTAATTGCCTCAATGATCCGCAGGTTGGCCTGATGGGGAATTAGCATGTCAACATCCTCAGGGGCAAGGCTTAAGCCTTTAAGGGCATCCTCAGCCGCATGTCGCATGGCATTGACTGCGGACTTATAGACTTCGCGACCCTGCATGCGGATGGTGTTGAGTTTTTGATCGGCGTTCTCGGGGGTGATCGGGCATGCTGATCCGCCGCCGGGAACGTGCAGTATGTCAGTCTGCCTGCCATCGCTGCCAAGTGAGGAGGAAAGCACCTTCCTGCCGGCATTGCCATTTACATCCCGGGTCAGGACCACTGCTCCGGCACCATCACCGAAAAGCACGCATGTATTACGATCTTCCCAGTCGACCATACTGCTGAGTTTCTCGGCTCCTATCACCAAGGCTGTCTTGCGATGCCCGGTGTTGATGAAATGTTGACTGATTTGAATTCCGTAGAGGAATCCTGAACACGCTGCTGAAACATCGAAGCACATGGCGTTGATTGCCTCGATATTTTTTTGTACATAGCAGGCAGTGGCAGGAAAGAATGTATCGGGGGATATGGTTGCCACGATGATCAGATCGATCTGATCGGCGGTAATGCCGGCATCAGCCATGGCTTGTTTTGCGGCTTCGGTAGCGAGGTCGCTGGTTGTCTGGCCGTCTGCGGCGATACGACGTTCCCGGATCCCGGTGCGACTGGTGATCCACTCATCGGAGGTATCAACCATTTTCTCAAGATCGGCGTTGGAAAGCACCTTTTCAGGGACATAGCTTCCGGTTCCGGCGATGGTGACTGAGCAGTTGGTGTGCTTTGAAAAATCAGGCATGAATAGATGGCGAGGAGGAGATTTTTGCGATTTCCTCTTCGATGTGCGGGTTGACGCGGTGGGATACTGATTCAGCGGCCACCCGCAAGGCGTTTTTTATTGCCAGGGCAGAGCTTCCTCCATGGGCAATAATGCATATGCCATTGGTCCCCAGCAGCGGGCTTCCGCCATATTCTTCATAACTGCAGCGTGCCATGGCTGCCTTGAAGGCGGGTTTGACTAGTATTGCGCCCAATTTTCGCAGCGGGGTCTTCAGCATTTCCTGCTTAACCCATTTGTTCATTGCGTTGGCTGTCGCCTCGCAACTCTTGAGTATGACATTGCCGGTAAAGCCATCACATACAACAACGTCGATTTCACTTTCAAAAAGATCGTGACCCTCGATGTTGCCGATAAAGTTAAGACTGCTTTCCTTCAGCATGGCAAAGACCTCGCGGGTGAAGTCAGTGCCTTTCTCGTCTTCAGTGCCGACTGACATGAGGCCAACTTTTGGAGATTTTTTTCCCAGGACATGACGGGAATAGACGGAACCCATGATTGCGTATTGCAGCAGGTGTGTGGCTTTAGCCTCAGGATTGGCGCCGGCATCGACGATGTTACATTGGCCGTGTTCATTTGGGATGGGCGAGGCAATGCCTGCACGCTCCACCCCGGGAAGATTGCGCAATTTTATCGTGGCAGCGGCGACAGCTGCTCCTGTGTTGCCTGCGCTGACCACCGCCTCACAGGTGCCGTCCTTGACCAGGTCAGTGGCAATGCTGATTGAGGAGTTTTTTTTACGTCGTATGGCCTTGGCTGGGGATTCGTGCATGCTGACAACTTCACTGGCATGAACAATTTCGATTTTTCCTGAGTCGGTCAGGTGATCATCAAGATGGGCTTTCAGGGTAGCTGCATCGCCGACGAGAAAGAGGCGTTGAATTTCAGGCAGCGATTCAATCGCAAGCTTGGCGCCATTGATGTTGGCAACCGGGGCGTGGTCGCCTCCCATGACATCCAGTGCGATTCTCATCGTGTGCTTATTTGGGCGGGATTACAGGAGTCATTCCGCAGAAGCATGTCTAGGTTTAGCGCGACGGGCAAGAGGCGTCAAAGCCCAAATTGCACCAGTTCCACAAACTGCTGAAGAAAAGACCCGTCAATAGCAATGGCAGTTACCCGGTTTCTGCGGGAGATGTTGATCGCGTTTACTCCACAGTCTCTAGAAAGAGTCTATATTGAGCACCTGCCTGTTACGGTAATATCCGCAGGAGGGGCAGGCAATATGGGATGGAGTTGTGCTACCGCATTCAGGGCATTTGTTGAGCTTAGGAGCCCGCCAGCGGTTTGCTCCGCGGCGCATGCGTGACTTCATAAGGGAAGTGCGACTTTTTGGGACTGCCATGCTGGAAAACTGGTAAAATTAATCGAGTTTTAGTTTGTCGAGTGGTCCCCAACTGCTGAAATCTTTGGGCTCGACTTCTTTCGGGTCGAGGGGATCAAAAGTTTCTTCAGTCTGGAATTTTCCGCGGGCGGGGCAATCTTGTGTGTTGTCACCCTTATCACAGTGCGGGAAATCCGGGAGGGCAAGAATGATATCTTCCCGAAGGGCATCCGTCAAGTCGATCAGTGTTAACTTCTCGAGAGAGACCAGTAAAGAGTGTTCTGAGAGTCGGACAGTGTGCCTGAAATCGTTGTTACAGCGGCTGCAGGTGAGTATAAATGGCAGCAGGAAATTACCCCTGACCAGCAGGTGCTCGGAAACCAGTGAGGCTTCAGCCTTGTAGGTAAGGGGTCCTGTCGTCCTTGCCGCGTCATTTGCAGACAGGCTGCAGATATCACCCTCAAATTCTCCCTCGATGGCCAGACATTGGTCCTCAGGGATGGTTCGGATGTCGATGGTCATTATTTCGTTGAGATGGGCGTGCTCAAAGGGAACAAAGCGCAGAATGGCAGTGAGTCGAGCATTGAACGCATTTTGCATGAAGATTTGGTATTACTTGCAGTGAGTGAAGGTAAGTCATTGAATCACCGGGCGGGTTGGTCTATTTTCAACGCGCATCGGAGGCAACAGGCAGAGGCCGGTTGTAAGCGATTGAATATTCTTTATGAGCCTATCTTCAAGATCTGCAGAGCAGGATCCGGATGATTCCATCACCGAGGCGCTTGAGAGCCTCGGTCAGTCGATGACCGGCGGGGGATTGAAGGGGGATTTTCCGGGAAGTGGTGCCTTTACGGATCCGGATCTCATGGCGGATCCGGCTAATTTGCCTCCTTCAGTGGGAAGCATTAATCCGGTCGCGCAATCATCAGTAAATAACACTTTTTCATATGCCGGTTCAATGCTCGATGAGGATCAGTTCTCTCCTTATTTGGATGACGAGCTCGAGGTTCCCATGGTTGCACGTAAGCGCAACAGGCGGAGCAGGCGTAGTTTGTGGCTTCCCGTCATAATTGTCGGTTTGACGCAATTGGCAGCCATTGTCGTGGTCGGGTTTATGGCGTGGCCTGACATGAAAGCAAATATTCTCCAGCAGGCGGCAGCTTCTTTGATCAGCGAGAAAGATGAAACAGAGTTGTTGCAGAAGCGTCTTGAGGTTGGCGAGAAACGAATCGATGCATTGTTGTCAGAAGTAGTGACGATGAACAGGAAGCTTGAGTTGAGTCCGGAGGATGTTCGCGCAGAACTCGAATTTCTTGGTGTAAGGAACCGGCTTCTGAGGTTGGCGGATGCGGCAATCCAGAAAGCGGATCGCGTCGCTTTTGATCAGTTGCTGAAGGTTGCGGATGAGGCAGGGGAGGAAAAACTGCGTAATGGAGCGATGTCAGAAATTCACAGAGTAAGGTTTGCTTACCTTAACGGCTTGCGTGTTTCAGGCTATGCCCTGCCCGTGGGGGACCTGTTTCCAAGTCTCCGTGGTAAGGATGAGATGGGATTGGGAACGACTCAGCTAACCAAGATTCTTCAGGATACGGGAATCGAAGCGGAGCACCGCACCAGGGCAGCGTATTTGCTGGCAGATCATCGCAATGTGCAGGCAGTTGAGGCATTGGTGGCGGCCATTGCCAAGGATTCCAGCCTGGATGTTGTTCGCGAGGCAACACTGACTTTCAGTGAGATGACCGGTTATCGCAGTGATGAGTTGCTAGACACGGCAGGTCTGGCTGAGTGGTGGCGGGAAAACTCATCGGCGATAAAGCTGACACTTGGGAATTGAATGACTGGTAAGGCTTTGGCGAAGGGAGCAGACTCGCAGGTGGCGGGCAAAGTGATAATGAGGCTTTGGGTGGGTTCTAGCGCATTGTGATCAATGAAGTGGCTTTTGTTGTTGCCGGTTTGGGTGTTTTTCATCTGCTACGTCGTGTGGAAGTTGAGAGATGGCGGTGCCGGCAGCCCGGAGCCTCAGGTTTACAGGCATACAGATCCACAGGAGTTGGCAACTTCCCCTGCTGCGGCTAAAGGCGGGCAATTAATGGACAGGGCGCAACGGGTCAGTGGTGCGCAAATGGAAATTGTTGCAGCGAAACTGCGTGAGCAGGTCCAGTTGCTCCCGATTACTGTGGATGGTTGTGGCATGTCCCCGATCTGGCCGATCGGGGACATGGCTGATATTGTAACCGGTCTTGCGACTTGTTCCGGGTTTCCTTCATGGAGGTTATTTGAATCCGGTGAATTGTCATTTTATATCCCCAATGGCAAAGGCATGCGGGTGGAAGTGGTGGACGGTGGTGGCAGAATGCCGATGACAGGAGAGCTCTTTTACCGGAACGAAACTTCTCCCGACAGGTGGTATCGGATAGTGGGTGCTGATAATATTACGTGGGGCGCTCTAGCTGTTGATGGCGGGAGTTTATTTGATGACAGGGAGCGCTACCCGGTGGCGGAAACCTTTCACAGGACCATGGTGTGGGGAGGCGGAATCGCTAGGTTCTCACTGGATGCGGGAGGGCATGTTTGCCGTGCAGAGTGGCTGGGTGAGGGTAAGCGGGTCTCCCTGCTGGCATGGCAGCATGGCAGTATGCACCGGAATGCTTATCTTGCTTTAGCCGCCTCCATTGAACTTGGAGACATGTTGCGAAGACCGGAGTCAAAACTTCAGGGCATTGTTCGTTCGTTGACGCTAACGAACAGGCTGAGGATGGGTTTGCTTGAGCGTGGTATGCGACGTGAAGAAGTACAGAATGTGCTTGGGAAACCGATTGGGATTGCCGGTGATCTTTGGCTCTATCATTCACCGCAACGCAATGGTGATCAATATTACAGGGTGGCATTCGGAAAAGATGGAACATTTCGTGGGCTGAAAAATGATTGGATCGAGATTCGCAAAGATCCGCCAATCCGGGGAACCATTGAATGGTTGCTTGAGAAGACCGAGATCAGGGCGGGCAAGGCGGGAGGGATCGGCTATGACATAGGCGCGCTCAGTGACAAAGATGTTGTGTTTATCTTCGAGCAGGTAAGGCAGCGAATCCGCTCTGCGGGCGGTGAGCAGTGGACCGGGCTCTGCCGGGTGCTTGCCAACCTTGCTGACCTTGGGTTGCAGGACGAGGAGATCCTCCAGAGCCTTCGCGTCAGGTTTCTTGAAGATGCGATCCCGATTCGTCCTGCAATTGTGTTGTTGTGGAAATGGGACCCCGCCGGCGGCAGGAACCTTTTTGTGCAAAAAGCCAAGGACATGCTTGGGAGTTTGCGGTGGCAGTCCCCGGCACCGGGGTCGGTTGCCGGCAATGTTGGTGATCTGGGTGTGCTACTTGATTTCATTGGCGGCAGTCATTCCGCTTCCGGGCAATTGATTAAGGCCATGGCAGGGCATCCGCATATCGAAGTGAGAGTGATCGGGTTTTCATTCTGGCGATGGTTGCAAGGTACTGACCTGCGCATGGCTGCCCTTAAGGGGCTAATTGACACGAGTGATCAGGTCAGGTTGTATTGCGCTGAGGCCTTGGCCTCAGGCTGTGCAATCCCAGCAGATAGCGCCTTCCTTCAAGAGCGTTTGGAGCAGGAGCATGTTACTGGAATACGCGAACACCTTACTGCAGCCATTATTGCCCTGCAGGAGCCCTGAAGAGGCGGATCAGGAGGATTTCCCGATCAGTGAAGCCAACCTGCGCCCGTATTCGACATAGCTCGTGAACTGTTCCCTGGCTTTGGCCTGAGGGTGATTATCCTTTTCCGTTGTGTCGTGAAAGACCGTGGCGACATGAGGTTCAATGGATATAAATCCGCAATAGTCGCTGTCTGAGAGATCAGCGAGAATTCGCTCCACCTGTCCCTGGCCTTCGCCCGGCATGGTGAAGGTGCATTGCGCTGTCTGTGTATCCCAATGGCCGTCCTTGATGTGGACGTGGGCTATGTGTGGCTTAAGCGCCTGATAGAATTCCCAGGCATCCTGCCTTGGATAGGGGCGGGGTTTTGAGCGATCCGGATTAAATACCGGGTTGCCCGAGTCGAATGCCCACTTCATATCGGGGATGGCTTCCTGCATCTGCAGGGCATGTGTTATGCTCATGCCCCCGTAATTCATGCAGTTTTCGTGTACCGGAATGATACCTGCAGCCTCAAAGCGCGTGATAATCTCTTTGGCGCGCCGTATTCGCTCCTCAAAGAGCTGCTCTTCGAGATCATTCTCCTTGCCCTCTTCAAGGATTGCATAGCTCATATACCGCACGATTTTGGCACCCAGCCTGTGCATGCGCTCGATGCAGCGCTGGATTTCAGCCTCAGTAATCTCAAAAGGATCAGCTATTGAATGAGCCCAGTTGCCTATGGTTGAACCAATGGAGCAGACTTGGATGCCGGCATCAGCAAATGCCGAAGCAGCTTGGTCAAAGGCCTGTTCAGGAATCTCGTGGATGCTGCCTTTATCAAACCCGTCGACCTGGACAAAGCGTGCCTCAATGTGCTGCCAGCCAAGTTCTTTGGTGGCAGCTATTTGGGTATCGACGTGATCGCCGGCTTCGTCGGCTATTCCGGTGAGGATCATTGCATGCTACCATGCTTGCGGGTTCTCTGCGTGCAAGTGTTCAGTTGAAGAGGCACATGCAGGGCCCCGGTCACTTGAGTGAGATTTAAGCGGCACAAGAGGAACTCTCCTGCACAGAAGGCAACCTGCGTTGAGATGGGAACAGGCTAGGTTTTGTTGGATTTTGCGAAATCATCCGCGGTGGCGGTCGCGGCAGCTTGAATGTCCTTTTTCCTGAACGTGGAGCTCTCTGCTTTGTCATTAAGGATCGCGGCGTATTCTTCAGCATCCATGGGCAGATTGATTGTCGCTGTCTTCCAGGCCGAGAGCAGTGCGGCGTTTGCCAGTTCAACACTGTGAATGCCCTCAATGGCAGGGGAAATGAGTTCAGTTCCATTGCGGATTGCGTCGGCAAAATTCTGCAGGATTTCAATATGCTGCCCGCCGTGTCCTTCAATGGGGATTTCGATTTCGCTGGTTTCAGGCTTTGCAAAACCCGATTCCGCGTTGTCGCTGAAGATTGAGGCATCAGTTTCGTTGCGGACCCAGCGGATCATTCCCTCCTCGACGGTGAGAATGCCGCGCTCGGCGATCACCTCGAGGCGATTGATTCCGGGGGCTTCTCCGGTGGAGGTGATGAAGGTGGCGTTTTTGCCATCGGCGTAACGCAAGTAGAGTGTGGCGTCATCCTCCACCTCGACCTGGTGATAACGCCCGAAATTGAGAAACCCGGTGACCTGCTCGGGCATCCCGAAGAGCCACTGCAACAGGTCGAGATTGTGCGGGCACTGGTTTAGCAATACACCGCCGCCTTCCCCTTTCCATGTGGCCCGCCAGCCACCCATGGCATAGTAATATTCGGTGCGGAACCAGTCGGTTACCGACCAGTGGATGCGTCGCACTTTTCCGGTTTCCCCGGCATCAATCATCTTCTTGAGGGTCTTGTAGTGCGGGTCTGTTCGCTGGTTGAACATTGCAGCAAATACCTTTTCGCGGCCGCTGGCATCATAGGCGTCAATTAATGCCTGGCAGTCGGCCTTGTGGACGGCGAGTGGCTTTTCCATGAGGACATGAAGGCCTGCCTGCAGTGCCTGCACGCCGATTTCCCGGTGTGAGGGGTGGGGAGTGCAGATGTGAATGGCATCGATCTTTGCGGAGGAGATCATGTCACCAACGTCTGTAAACTGGGCTTCCCCGTCACGTTTTTCAGGAAGACCCTGGGCAAGGTCACATACAGCACTGAGGTCGATACCGGTGACCTTGGAATCAAGGATGTTCTGGCGGTGAGCCCGGCCCATGTTGCCAAGCCCGACGATACCGAGGCGGATATTTGCTTTCATGAGGGTTGCGCGTTGGTATCGCTTTGTGCAACGGGGTGTGTTTCGTCTTCCTTGCTAACTTTGGCCGCAGTTATTTTCCCGCCAATTTTCTTTTTGGCGGTTTTCTTTTTGGCGGTTTTCTTCTTGGCCCGGGGAGGGAATTCCCAACCCAGTTTACCGCTTGTCTTGTCAAGCAACAGGTGCGCGTTGAAGGGCCTGCCCTTTTTTGAGATAAAACCCTCAATCACCTCGGTCTTGCCTGCACTAAAGAGCTTGATCGCCTGTTCTTGTGGAATTTCTTTTTGCAGGATTGATTTTGCGATACGGGTGCCGCCTTTGTGTTTGTCCGGGGCCATTTCCGGGCAGATGTAGGCGCTTTCGGTTTGGTAAACTTTGGCTGTCGTGTTATCCGGCAACTCGATTTCGGTGAGCAGTTGTTCATTGCTGAGGTTATTGCTTTCCGCCTCGCGTTCCTCATCGCCCTCAAAGACAAATCCCGGTTTCCAACTTCCGCGCTTGCCCTGTTCAAGAGTAATTTCTGCACTGAAGGCCTGACCGAAACGGTTCTTGAAGTCCTCAAAGGGGCCGATACGTCCTTTTTCGAGGAGTTCCACTGCCTGCTCGGCAATCAGTTCGTGACTGGCAATGTGCTTGTGGAGCTTGAATTTACATTCCGGGTTCCGGCACGAGAAATTGCCATCGGTTTGTTTAAGGCCTTTTTCAATACAGTCAGGGCAGGTGGCTTCAATGTCAGGAAATACACGGTCCTCAAGTTGCCTGATCCTGTCGCCGGTTAAGGTGACAATTTTCTCGGTGAGTTCCCTGATCTCGCTCATGAAGCAATCACGGTTGAGTCGCCCCTGTTCCATTTCCTTCAACTTGAATTCCCACTCCCCTGTCATCTCGGGAGAGCGCAATGCATCAATGCCGATTTCATCGAGTAAATTAATGAGAGCAAGCCCCTTGTTGGAGACCACGAGGTCACGTTTTTGTTGCTCGTGCCGGAAGAGATACTTGTGGGCAATGAGTCCCTCAATGATGGCTGCGCGGGTGGCAGGTGTTCCAAGCCCGCGCTCACTCATGGCTTCACGCAGGGCCTCGTCATCGACGCGTTTGCCTGCTGTTTCCATTGCCGAAAGCAGGGTTGCTTCCGTGTAACGTGCCGGGGGCTTGGTTTCCTCCTCCTTGATTTCAATGGAGATTACATCCGCTCCTTCGCCGGTCTCTGTTGCCACCAGGTCGTCTTTATCGGCGGCAAGGCCGGGCTTGCGACCGTAGACTTCCAGCCATCCGGGCTTTAGCAGGATTTTTCCGGTGGTAAGGAATGTGTTGTTGTCCACACGCGTGATGCGGCGTGTGTTTTCAAATTCTGCGGAAGGATAGAAAATGGCAATCAGGCGGCGGGTAACCATGTCATAAACCCTGCGCTCATCGTCCCTTAGTGCAGCTGTGGGCAATTTCCCGGTCGGAACAATGGCAAAGTGGTCGCTGATCTTGGCGTTATTGAAAATTCGCTTATTTGGCTTTAGCCAGTCTTTGGCGAGAACTTTGCCGGCGCCGGCAATGATCTCTTTGGCCAAAGCGGGTCCACTACTTGCCTTGCTGAAAGTTTTAAAGTGTTCCCTGACCGTGGACATATAATCCTCAGGAAGGCAGCGCGAGTCGGTTCGAGGGTAGGTGAGTAACTTGTGACGATCGTAGAGGGCTTGTGCGATCTGCAGTGTGCGCCGCGCCGAGTAGCCGGTCTCGCGCTGCAGGGTGGTGAGGTCATAGAGTTGTGGTGGTGCCTGTTTTACCGGTTTTTTGGTTTCCTCAACAATGCCGGTTTTACCATCACATCGTTCCCTGATTGTGTCGGCCTCGCCACGCTCCCAGATGCGTTCCGCCCGGGCCTGCTCATTGTCCTGATCTTTCTTGAAACCCTCCCTGAACCACCGACCTGTATATTCACCGGCTTGAACCTTGAAATTGGCGTGGATCTCAAAGTATGACGTTTTTTCAAATGCCCGGATTTTGTTCTCGCGCTCGGCCAGGATTGCCAGGGTTGGTGTTTGAACACGTCCTGCGGTGGTAACGTTAAACCCACCGTGGCGGGAGTTAAATGCGGTGAGCGCCCGGGTACCGTTAAGGCCGATTAGCCAGTCACTTTCCGAGCGGCAAAGGGCGGCATCTGCAAGAGGAAGCATCTGCTCATCATCGCGCAACTTACCGAAGGCCTCGATGATGGAGTTGTTGGTCATCGACTGCATCCACATCCGCTTGGTCGGCTTCTCAGAGTTCGCTATTTGCATGAGGTAGCGAAAAATGAGCTCCCCCTCACGACCTGCGTCACAGGCATTAATGACAACTTCGATATCCTTACGCTTTATCAGTTTCTGCAGGAGCTTGAGTCGGCTCTCGTTCCTTTCAATTGGCTGCAGTGTGAAATTCTCGGGAATGACCGGGAGGTGATTCATTCCCCAGGGAAGTTTCTTGCCATTCGGGCCGGCCGGCATTTGCAACTCAACAAGATGCCCGACTGCCGAGGCTACCACTGCCGCATCGCTTTCAAAGTAGGTATTCCGGTCGCGTCCCTTTTTTTCAAAGGCACCAAGTTCATTGCGCAGGGCCTGGGCAAGATCGGTAGCAACGCTTGGTTTTTCGGCAATGATAAGTTTTTTGGACATCCTGCGGCGGCGAACCTAGGACGGACTTGCGGCATTTTTCAAACGAGTTTCACGAAGTAATTGCCCGGCAACTGCTTGACGAGCTGTTTTATTTCCAGCTTGAGGAGGGTGGCAGAAACCTCTGGAACCCTCATGTTTACTTGGTTCGCGACCTCATCGATATGGGCCTGATCACCACCCAGGGCGGCGTAAATTATTTTTTCCGAATTTGTCAGTAACTCGGCCCTTGAGGTGCAGATTTCCGGATTTTTCCCGGGATCGGCAAATTTATTGGGCATTTCCTCAATCACATCCCGGGCATCCATCACGAGCTTTGCCCCCTGTTGGATGAGACGGTTTGTCCCCTGTGATGTCGGACGGTCAATTTGTCCCGGGACGGCGTAGACATCGCGGTTGCTGTCGGAAGCCTGTCCGGCGGTGATAAGCGCACCGCTTCTTGCACCAGCTTCAATGACCACTGTTCCCCTTGCCCAACCCGCAACGATACGATTGCGTTGCGGGAATGAGTGTTTCTGTGGTGGAAAATCAACGGGGAATTCGGAAATTACCGCCCCGTTTTCTGAGATTTTTTCCGCGAGCGCCTGATTTTCGGGAGGGTATAGCTTACCGAGACCGCTGCCAATCACTGCTATTGTTCGCCCACCCGAGGCGAGTGCCCCTTCATGAGCTGCGGAGTCGATGCCCCTTGCCAGGCCGCTTATCACACACAGGCCGGCATGAGCGAGCTGGAAACCGAATTTCCGGGCGGTTTGTTTGCCGTAGTGGGTGGCCTGTCGTGAGCCAACGATGCTGATTGCCTCGGAGTCTGATTTTTCCAAGTGACCCCATACATAAAGAGCAATCGGTGGATCATAGATTTCCCTTAGCAGGGAAGGATAGTTATCGTCCTCAGGAGTGATGACGTTGATTGCTCTGGATTGGATTTTGTCAAGTTCCGCCTGTAGATCGATCAGGTTACGCCAGTTTACAATTGTCCCCGCTGTTTCTTTACCGATGCCCCTGACCTCCCTAAGATCTTTGGCGCCGGCTGAAAGAATGGTTTCGGCACGGCCGAAATGTTGCAGAAGCCTGCGAACCCGCGCTGGTCCTGTGTTTGGAAGCAGGTTTAGAGCGATGTAAGCCTGCTTGGAGTCCATTTTAAGCGTTAATGTAAACTGCGGATTGCTTTGCTGATGTCGGACTCGGTGATGTCATTGCGCAGTTCCGCGCGTCCAAGCTCCGGAACTACGACGAACCGGATTCGGCCATTATTGAATTTTTTATCAGTTTTCATCAATTTCATCAGCATTCCTGTATCCATTTGCGGGCTGAGTGAGGTCGGCAACCCAAACTTCTCCAGGGCGAACCTGATTCGTTCGGCCTGGGCGGAAGGCAACCCGGCAGCAGAACAGGAGAGATGTCCCGCGGCAATCAGTCCTAGGCTGATGGCCTCGCCATGGAGCAACTTGCCATAGCCACTGGCGGCTTCAATGGCATGGCCTATTGTATGGCCGTAGTTGAGGTGAGCACGAGTGCCGGTAATTTCCTTTTCATCCTCTTCGACAATGCGGGCCTTGATTGCGACATTACGGGCAATCATTGAAGTTAGGGCTTTCCTGCCATCAATTGCCATGATGTCATCCAGCATTTCCGCATCACGAATGGCAGCGTGCTTAATGACCTCGGCAAATCCCTCGTTGAACTCGCGCTCGGGAAGTGATTGCAGCGTGGCTGTGTCGGCGAGCACCAGGCGCGGTTGATGAAAGCAACCGATAAGATTCTTGCCTTCAGGGGTATTGACCCCGGTTTTTCCGCCTACCGAGCTGTCAACCTGGGCAACGATGGTGGTCGGTACCTGAACAAAGGGAATACCACGATAAAAGATTGCCGCAACAAAACCGGCAAGGTCGCCTACTACGCCACCGCCAAGGGCAATAATAAAGCTGTGGCGGTCATGCCCGTCAGCAATCATCCGGCGGCAGATTTTCTCCGCACATGCCATGGATTTACTGGCCTCACCGGCATCCACGTTGACGGGATTCGGTGAGATGCCGCAAGATCGCAGGGAGTCGCACAGGGAATCACTGTAGAGGGGGGCCACGTTGCTGTCGGATATGACAGCACATCGTTCACCAATATTAAGGGATGCGATACGCTCTCCGCAGGTGGATAATATTCCATTGCCGATGACCGTATCGTATTGGCGCGCGGGCAATGCAACCCGGATGGTCCGTGTTGGTTCAGGCATTTCCCAGTCGGGGGTGGAGTGAGAGAATTCGCATGATCACTGAATCTGTATCCTCAGTCTGCTTGAGGCAAACCTTTTGAAAGCCGCTCTCCTTCTTGAACCAGGTGAGTTGCCGCTTCGCGTAGCGACGGCTGGCCTGTCTGATTGAGTCAATACATTGTTCAAGGGTCATCTCGCCGGCAAGATGCTTCTTGATTTCGCTAATGCCAATAGCCCGCGCTGCAGTTGTGGATAGTTTTTGTGGCAGTTGTCTGATTTCCTCGGTTAATCCTTTGCCTATCATTTCTGCTGTACGCTTGTTAATGCGGGCGTAGAGTTCCTCTCTGTCCCGGGTGATCATGATGCCGTCAAAATCGGGAGAAGCGTTGTTCCACCCGACCTTAACCTCAGACATTGGGCGACCGGACAGGGTGATGATTTCCACTGCGCGGGTGACGTAGCGCCGGTTGAGCAGATTGACCTGCTCTGCAGCATCCTGGTCCAGCTGACGGAGGCGGTTTACCAATTGGCTGAGGCTAAGGGTATCAAGCTGTTTCCTTAACGCGGCATCAGCAGCTGGCAGGTCGCAAAGTCCATGGGTCAGGCTTTTCATGTAGAGGCCGCTGCCGCCGACCACAACAGGACAATGGCCACGCTTCATGATTGAGCTGATGACCGGTTCTGCCAGTGCGGCGTAGCTGGCAGCGTTGCACTCTTCGGCGGCGTCAAGTTCACCGTACAGGTGGTGTGGAGCAAGACGACGATCCTCTTCAGTGGGCGCTGCGGTTACGATTTCAAGTTTCCGGTAGAGTTGGCAGGCGTCAGCGTTGACAACCTCGCCGCCAATGCGAGCGGCGAGAGTTGCCGCTATGGCACTTTTTCCTGAACCGGTGGGTCCTGCGATGTAGAGCGGGCGCATCGCCTCGCTGAGGATTAAGGGGTCTGGTTACTCTGAGGACCGGTGCTCTTGGCACCGTTAACGATGATCTTGCGCCCCATGAAATCGTGATCATGGAGTGTGTCTGCAGCTTTGCGGGCATCGTCGGTGTCATCCATTTCAACAAAGGCATATCCCTTTGAGCGGCTGCTGCTGCGATGGCAAACGATTTCAGCCTTTACAACACCCCCGATTTTTTCAAAGAGGGTTTCGAGGTCATTTTCTGTCGTGGAATAGGAAAGGTTGCCCACATAGAGCCGTGATGTCGTTACCGGTACCTTTTCAGGAGGTCCGGATGTTCGTGGAGCGGATTTTTTACGATCTCTGCCCTTGGAGTGATCCGCAGTTGTATTTTTTGATCGGGTGCGGGTGCTGTCCGGCGATTGTCGTTTTGGCGGCCTCGGGCGTTTACTGCCAAACCCGAAGAAGGCGCAGAATTTTTCCCAAAGGGAAGGCTTGCCGGTTCGGCGGGGAACTTTTTGCTTTATGAAGCGACGCTGCCCACCGCCACTGTTTGTTCTTCGGTGGTTGCGGTTGCGGTTGCGGTTGCGGTTGTCGTTACCGTTGCGGTTACGATTTCTACTTTGCTGGGGATTGGATGAGTTTGCCATGGTGTCTTGTGGGCTTTTTTTTGTTCGGTGTGCATGGCGGAGCGGGATCTGCGCGATTTCGTCCAGGATCCATACCAAGCCCCGATGCTTCGCGTTGCTGTGGGGAGATCATTGGGTTTGTTGTTGTCGGCTAGGTTCTCAGAGAGTCCTGCCTGCCTATTTGTGCCAGATGCGCTCCGTCGGTTGAGTTGTTGGTGGTGAAAGACAATGGAGGAACCGTCGAGATTGATTGTTTTGCTCGGGAGGTTACTTTGCCGTTTATTGTGTCCGGGCGTTAACAACACTTGTCCAAGGTATCTGTAATATGCAGAATAAACCATGTAAGGCATTGTTATATAATAGGTTATGCGTTTAGGTTATAGACCTGAGTCCCACGGGCAATTCTCATTTGTGACTTTCGCTCGCGAACATAGTCCTGAGATGGATTCGGGCAAGGTCTTTCAACTCCCAGCTTAGGGCTTTGTTGTTTTCGGGATGTCTGAAAAGGCGACAGGACAAGGAAAATTGGGGGTTGTGGTATCATCGGTAAAAATTCCCCATGTTCATTTCTTAACTTATTTTCTTCTTTGTAAGATATCCTCCGGTTGCCTTGAATGTCATGGCAGCTAAGATTCATTTTATTTAAATGATGCATAGATTTGCTGCGCGCCCGTTTTTTTCGGGATTTTTACCTTCATCCTTTCTGTTTACAGTGTGTTGTATGGCAGGCTTTAGGGACTCGGCAGGGCAGCAATCAACGGTGGATGCCTACATTGTGGTCGATTTTCATTCAAGAAAGATCCTCACGGCTCATGCTGCGGAAAAGCAGCGACAGGTTGCCAGCTTGACAAAGATAGTGAGCGCGATGGTCGTCCTGGACTGGGCCCAACTTACCCGCGCTGACCTGAGTGAGTTGGCAACGGTGCCGGCGAGCGCGGCGAGGATTGGCGGTCCAAACAGGATGAATTTGCGTCCTGGTGAAAGGATCAGCCTGCGTGACGGGCTTTATTGCGCGTTGATCGGGTCGGATAACTGGGCGGCAGAGACAGTTGCCGACCATGTCGGCAGGGATTTGCTTGTACGCGGAGACGGGAAGCAAGCAAGCTCCCCGGTTGCGGAATTTATTAAGCAGATGAATGCCCTTGCAGAAAGGCAGGGGGCGACAGGTTCGTTGTTCACCAACTCCCACGGCATGGATCACCAGGGAAGCTTACCGTATTCAACCGCCGCGGATATTGCGCGTTTGGCAATTTATGCGCTGGGTAAACCTTCGTTTACCTTCTTTTGCTCGCAAAAGGAAAGGAGAGTTTCCGTTCAGGGTGATGCCGGGGTAAGGCAGTTCATTATCCAGAATACCAATAAACTGCTGGGAAAAGACTCTATTGATGGCATCAAGACCGGCATGACAAGGCAGGCGGGGCCATGCCTGGCGATCAGTGCAGACAGGGCGGCCATCGTGACGGAGTTGCCTGACGGCAGAACCAGGGTGACCCCGCGCCGTTTGATTGTCGTGGTTCTCGGGGCTTCTGATCGTTTCTCTGCGGCAAGAACCCTGTTGTTGGGCGGATGGGAGAAATTTGATGCATGGAATTCCGGGGGTCGCCTGATTTTAAATCCGGCAGAACTGCTCTCGGGTTCAAAAGATTAGCGTGCAGGAAGGCCCATCATCTGCTCCATTTGCCTTTTTAAGGCCTTAAACAACCCAGAGCAGATCCAATGGACTCGCTGATAGAACTTTTGCAGAAGAATGCCCGTTGTGGGGATAAAGAACTCGCTGAATTGCTGGGTGCCACTGAAGATGACATCAAGGCTGGTGTAAGGGCATTGGAGGAGAGCGGTGTGATCCTTGGTTATACGGCGGTTGTTGATCCGGAGCATATCGAGGGTGGAGAGCGTGTCTCCGCAGTGATTGAGGTAAAGATTACTCCTGAACGTGGTGGCGGGTTTGATCTTCTGGCCACGCGGATTGCAAAATTTGATCAGGTGGAGAGCTGCGTATTGATGAGTGGCGGCTACGATCTTTCGGTTGTTGTCAGTGGGGATTCCCTGCACGATGTGGCGCGCTTTGTCGCGGAGAAGCTAAGTACCTTGCAGGGCGTGATCTCGACGGCTACTCATTTTCACCTTAAGACATACAAGCGGGACGGATTTCTGGCCAAGGTTGAGGGCGCAGGTGAGCGTCTGCCTGTCGCTCCCTGAGTGAGGCAGGCATTAACTGCTCAACATTTTGCAAGCACATGTCTCTGGAGGACAAGATTTCAAAACAGGTACGAAGTATTCCCAGGTCGGGAATAAGGGATTTCTTCGAGCTTGTGGTCGGGCGTAATGATGTTATTTCCCTTGGAGTTGGGGAACCGGATTTCAGCACGCCCTGGCATATTCGCGAGGCCGCCATCTATTCATTGGAGCGCGGCGAGACCAGCTACACTTCAAATCTCGGGCTTGAGAAGTTGCGCAGGTCGATTGCGGGATACGTTGCCGGCCATTTTGAAGTCAGTTATGATCCGGCCTGTGAAATTCTTGTCACCGTGGGTGTTTCCGAGGGGCTTGACCTTGCTTGTCGCGCATTGCTCAACCCGGGCGATGAATTCATCTATCACGAGCCGTGTTATGTTTCCTATGCTCCGAGCGTGACCCTTGCCTATGGTGTGCCGGTGCCGGTGCCGGCAAGGGTTGAAGATGGATTCGTGGTAAAGGCCGAGGAGATAGAGAAGAGGATCTCGCCAAGGACACGGGTATTGATGTTGAATTTCCCCACCAACCCGACCGGGGGGGTAATGGGGCGCGAGGAACTACAGAGGATTGCCGAGCTGTGTATTGCCAACGACATCATTGTCATTACCGATGAGATCTACAGTGAATTGGTTTATGATGAGGACTACCGGCATGTCTCCATTGCATCCTTGCCGGGGATGCGTGAGCGGACGATCCTGCTGCATGGTTTCTCGAAAGCCTTTGCCATGACCGGGTTTCGCCTTGGCTATTCCTGTGCGCCGCCGGAGATTACCGAGGCAATGATGAAGATCCATCAGTATTCGATGCTTTGTGCCCCGATTACCAGTCAGGTGGCGGCACTTGAGGCACTTGAGAATGGCGCTTCCGCTGTCGCTTCAATGCGCAGAGACTATAAAAGACGCAGGGACTTCATTGTTAGGGAATTCAATAACATGGGCCTGCCGTGCCATGTTCCGGGTGGGGCTTTTTACGCATTTCCTGAAATCAGGAGCAGTGGCATGAGTAGCAGCGAATTTGCAACCGGGTTGCTCGAGAGTCAGAATGTGGCAGCGGTCCCGGGAGATGCCTTCGGGGCAAGCGGCGAGGGATTTCTTCGCTGTTGTTACGCAACTGATATTGAATTAATTAAGCGTGCCCTTGAGGGGTTCCGCCAATTCCTTGCATCCTTGAAGGGATGAGTGGTGGCAGGGTGGAGAGTTTGACCGACAAGCAGGCTACTGCGAAAACGGTTGCCCATGTGGTTCCGCTTTTTGTCTTTCTGGCAGTGATGCTGATGTTGCCGCTGCTCGAGGCTGTCGGGTTTTATGTCGACAACGAGGATATGTATCCCTGGTACCGGCATGCACCGGAGCAGTGGCTTTATCCTCTGCAGACAGTAATCGCGATTGTTCTGTTGTTAGTGTATTGGCGTCATTATGACTTTGGCCCGGTACGTGGCATGGGGCTGGCGATAGCGGGTGGACTGATAGGGATCACGGTCTGGATAGTGCCGGGGCATATTTTCCGGGAGGCGGGAATGGAGGAAGGGTGGTGGAAAATACTGGGATTTACCTCGAGAACAGGCGGGTTTGACCCGATTGATGCCGGCGAGAATGACTCGGTTTATTACTGGTTGTCAGTTGGGATGCGCTTTGTGCGCATGGTGTTCGTGGTGGCGTTTGTTGAGGAGATTTTCTGGCGTGGCTTTTTGATGCGCTTTCTTCTTGATAAGGACGGTGATTACTGGGAGCAACCGTTTGGAAAGTTCTCATGGTTGAGTTATGTCGTGGTTACCCTGCTCTTTATGTTCGCTCACGCGCCGTCCGATTACTTTGGTGCCCTTGTTTATGGCAGTCTTACGTATGGTGTGGCAGTGAGAACCAAGAGTCTCGCGGCCTGTGTTTTAATGCATGCTGTTGCTAACCTTGTGCTGGGGATTTATGTCATGCTGACAGGGCAACTTGGCTACTGGTAGAAATGAAGATAGGAATCGCTCAGCTCAATCATGTGGTTGGTGACCTGGATGGCAACTCGAAGTCCATCCTGGCAGCATACAGGGAACTGGTTGATCGAGGGGCTGAACTGGTTCTCACTCCCGAGTTGTCACTGACCGGATACCCGCCGCGCGACTTGATTTTCAAGTCCGGATTTGTTCCCCGCACTCTTGACTGCATTGAAGATCTGCATTCCCAGGTTGGGGAAGTGCCGCTTTTGGTTGGATATGTTGATTACCACACCGGATCGACAGGCAAGCCTTTCCAGAATGCGGCCGTATTACTGCAGAAGGGCGGCGAAAGGCAGAAGGTGATCAAGTGCCTGTTGCCAACCTATGACGTTTTTGACGAAGCCCGTTATTTCCAACCGGCTGAATCGGTGCAGCCCCTTGATGTCGGCGGGGTGAGGGTTGGGGTTACCCTTTGCGAGGATGTTTGGAGTGAGGAGTTCCTGCCGTCGAAACTTTACGTTAAGGATCCGGCCGGGGCTCTTGCCGAGCAGGGGATTGACCTGCTGGTCAACCTGAGTGCTTCACCGTTCCATGCAGGCAAGCCCGGGCAACGCCACAGGATGCTGGCTTTTCTTGCCCGGCGCATAGCTTGCCCGGTAATTTATTGCAATGCCGTTGCCGGCAATGACCAGTTGATCTTTGATGGTAATTCCATGGCTCACGGGGTTGATGGCGAGGTGCTCTTGCAGGGGCCCGGGTTTGAGGAAAGTCTTTTGGTTGTCGATACTGAAGGTGTATCGGGCGAGTTCAAGCCGGCGCATCCGATGCAGGAGATATATTCAGCCCTGGTCCTTGGTGTGCGTGACTACCTGCGCAAGTGCGGGTTCAAGAGTGCGGTGATCGGGTTAAGCGGGGGAATTGACTCGGCGCTTACCGCTGCATTGGCCCTTGATGCACTTGGAGCTGAGAATGTGCTTGGTGTGACCATGCCCAGTGAGTTCAGCTCGGAGGGAAGTGTAGATGACTCCGAGGCATTGGCGGAAAACCTGGGAATCCGCTGTGAGAAGATCCCTATTGGCGAGGTGTTCAATGAACTGAAGGGCTCGCTTGCGGGAGTATTCGACGGCCTCGGGGAAGACGTGACAGAGGAGAACATGCAGGCGCGCATACGCGGGCTGATGCTGATGTCGATATCAAACAAGATGGGGCATATGTTGCTGACCACCGGCAACAAGAGTGAGTTGGCAGTGGGCTACTGCACCATCTATGGCGACATGTGCGGCGGATTGGCTGTGATCAGTGACTTACCGAAGACGATTGTCTATGAGTTGTCGCGCTGGATGAATCGGGAGCGTGAAATTATCCCGTGGAACACGATTGAGAAGGCGCCGAGCGCGGAGTTACGTAATGAGCAGAAGGATCAGGACACCTTGCCCGAATATGATTTACTGGACCAAATACTTGAGCTGTATGTCGAGCAGGCACTGAGTGTTGCAGACATTGTTTCCCAGGGGCATGAGGAGGAGGTTGTCCGCTGGGTAGCAGGGCGCGTGGACCTTAACGAGTGGAAGCGCGGGCAGGCGGCACCTGGTCTACGGGTCACTTCCAAGGCCTTTGGCGCAGGCCGGCGCATTCCCATTGCCCAGCGTTTTCGCGGTTAACGGGGCATCTGCTTGACGCGCTTGCCTTACCGCATTGATTGTCTGCCATGGCTGATCCCTGTGAGTTTTCCAATCCCCAGTTGCGTGACCTTGTGCCCTACGAGCCAGGTAAGCCGATAGAGGATGTTGCCCGCGAACTGGGAATTGAGGCGGATTCAGTGATTAAACTTGCTTCCAATGAGAATCCTCTGGGTCCGTCACCGAAGGCACTCAAGGCAATGCGTGAAGCTGTCGGTGATGTGAACATTTATCCGGATGGTGGTGGCTGGAAGCTGCGCAATGCCATTGCCGGGAAAGTGGACCTGGCAATGGAGAACGTGGTGCTTGGTAATGGTTCAAATGAAATCATCGAGTTTATCGGTCACGCTTTCCTGAAACCGGGGGATGAGATTATTACCGCCGAGCATGCATTCGTGGTCTATAAGCTGATGGCAACTCTTTTTGGGGCTAGCACTATCGAGGTGAATGACCCGGGTTTTGTTCACGATCTTGACGGCATGGCTGATGCCATCACGGAGCGTACGCGGGAGATCTTTATCGCCAATCCCAACAATCCAACCGGGACCATGGTCGGGCAGCAGGAGATAGACCGTTTCATGGAGCGGGTTCCGGAGAACGTGATCGTGATCTTTGACGAGGCTTACTACGAGTTCCTGGATAATCCACCTGACACCCTCAAGTTTGTGCGTGAGGGGCGCAATGTGGTGGTGATGCGCACTTTTTCAAAGATTCAGGGACTGGCCGGTCTACGTATTGGGTATGGGTTGGCGCCTGCGTCACTGGCATCGATCTTGCAAAAGACCCGCCAACCTTTCAATGCCAACTCAATTGCCCAGGCAGGAGCGTTGGCTGCATTGCTTGATATTGATCATCAGGCAAGGACAAAAGGAGTTACTGATACAGGGCGGTGTTTTTTTGAAGACAGCTTTGCGGCGATGAATCTTGA